>JAOPTQ010000053.1:256-58493 GCA_051531915.1 Colwellia sp.
ACTACCTGAAATTCCCGATCTTGTTTACGACTATCTAAAAATGGATAAAGAAAGACATCACCAACAAACGTTATTAATCACGCAATTAACGCAACAGCAACAGAGTAATAATCAACGATTAATAAGCAGTGTACTTTCTATAGGTTCAGTTATTGGCGCGGCTTTAATGTTCGGTCAAAACCAAATAATATTAGCAAGTATAGGTTTAGCAATTGGCGTATTGTTTGCCATTCTTGCATTGAAGCAGTAGTGCTTAGTGGCTATGCAGGTGACTAAGCTATTATGGGTTTGCTTTTTTTAATGGTTCTGTTGTTAATCAACGGTAGAGNNGCCTGATAGCTTAGTTTGCTCTATTTTGCTCTATTTTGGCGATTGAAATCGCCCCTACAGTGAATGCCAAGCTTTTTCTGAGCCAGATACATATACGGGTATAGGTTGTTACTTTTTAAACAGCGCCCGTAAACTGGCAACGCCTTGTTTATTCGAGTTTTCTTTATGCTGCTCAGATTTTTTTACTTGTCCTAATTCCCAGTTAAGATCGTCTTGTGGCAATTCATGTAAAAATCGACTTGCTTCAGTGCGAGAAACCTCACCAAATTGCCGGCGTTCTTTGGCAAAGGTAAATATTAATTCACGCTGTGCACGAGTAATGCCCACATAAGCCAAACGGCGCTCTTCTTCAACGCTGCCTTCATCAATACTGGTTTGATGGGGCAGTAAGCCTTCTTCCATACCAATTAAAAATACATAAGGAAACTCTAAGCCTTTTGACGCATGCAATGTCATTAGCTGCACTTGGTCGCTATTATCTTCATCTTCATTACGTTCCATCATGTCACGCAAAGTTAAGCGAGTTACAATTTGCGGTAAGGTCATCGGCTCTTCGTCATCAGAGCCTTCTAACATTTGAGTAACCCAACTGAATAATTCGGTGATGTTTTTCATGCGCATTTCTGCAGCTTTTGCGCTAGGTGATGTATCGTAGAGGTAATCTTCGTAATTAATTTCTCTGATCATTGCGCGCAGTACTGCGGCGGTATCACCACGTTCGGTTTGATCTGCCGTATTCACTAACCATTGTGTGAAGGCTTGTAGTTTCATTAACCCACGACCCATTAAGTGTTGCTCTAAGCCCAACTCAAAACTGGCGGCAAACATACTTATTTGCCGCATATTTGCGTAATTACCGAGTTTTTCTAAGGTTGCTGGACCTAGTTCACGACGTGGCACATTAACAATACGCAAAAAGGCATTATCATCATCTGGATTAACGAGCACTCGTAAATAGGCCATAACATCTTTAATTTCAGCCCGCGAGAAAAATGAAGTACCACCGCTTATTTTATAAGGAATTCGATTGGTCATTAGCGCTTTTTCTAACAAACGCGATTGGTGATTACCTCGATACAACATCGCATAGTCTTTATATTGGCTTCTATTCATAAATCGATGGCCAATTAATTCGCCAATAACACGCTCAACTTCATGCTCTTCGTTTTTTGCTTGTAACACTCGTAGCTCTACGCCATAGGCAAGCTCACTAAAAAGAGCTTTATCATAAACATGCGGATTATTGGCAATGAGTACATTGGCACATTTTAAAATGCGACCACTAGAGCGATAATTTTGCTCTAATTTTATTAACTTTAGTTGTGGAAAATCTTGGCCTAATAATACCAAGTTTTGTGGTTTAGCGCCGCGCCAAGAGTATATAGATTGATCGTCATCACCTACCACGGTTAAACGGGCTCGCGCTCCGGCAATTTGTTTCACCAATTCATACTGGCTAGCATTGGTGTCTTGATATTCATCCACCAATAAATAGCGAATCTTATGTTGCCAACGCTCCCTAACTTGCGGATAATTTTTAAGTAGCAGCGTTGGAATAAGAATAAGATCATCAAAATCTAAGGCATTATAAGCTTTCATGTGTTGATGATAGCGTTGATAAAACTCAGCATATTCCTGAGTATTCGCATCAGTTGACATATTAAGTGCAGCATCAGGCAATAGTAAGTCATTCTTCCAACTAGAAATCATACTTTGTAATTTACTCAATAAATCTTTATCGCCGTCAAGCTCGTCAATAGTTAGCTCTTTGAGTAATGCCAAGGAGTCTTGGTCATCAAATAAAGTAAAACCGGGTTTATAACCCAAGGTTTTAATTTCACGACGAACAATATCTAATCCAAGTGAATGAAACGTTGACACGGTTAAACCGCGAGTTAAGTCTTTGCCGAGCATTCTTTTAATACGCTCTTTCATTTCTCGCGCGGCTTTATTGGTAAAAGTTACCGCGGCAATATTACGCGCTTTGTAATCACACTTTTGAATTAAATAGGCTATTTTTTGACAGATAACCCCTGTTTTTCCACTGCCCGCGCCGGCAAGCACAAGGCAAGGGCCACTTACATATTTTACCGCTTCATTTTGTCCGGGATTAAGTTTCATAGCTACGTAAGTGATAATTTTTAATTGTCGCTGATTTTACCTGTTTTTACTCGAAGGCAAAACAGTTACAATACCAACAAGAGAAATTAAAAGAGAATTTATGATGATTAATGCTAAAAAGATTGAAGAAATAGCCAAACAAGTCACTGAAGCTATTCCGCCAAGTTTAAAAAGCATGGCAAATGACATTGAAGATAAAACTAAAGCGGTGTTACAACGTAAATTGTCGCAATTAGACGTGGTATCTCGTGAAGAATTTGATGTACAAACCCAAGTATTGATTAAAACACGAAAAAAATTAACTGATCTTGAAGCGAAAGTTGCCGAATTAGAAGCTAAATTAGGCTAATTTCTCATTTAGCTTTTTTGCCGTAATTTTTAATACCACCAACAATCAAGCTCCTTAATCTATACTTTATTTAAGCTGGAATCGCAATTCAATGTTACCTATTGCTGAGCAAATTGCTCAAGAACTCAATGTTAAAACCACCCAAATTACCACCGCAATTTCTTTATTAGATGACGGTGCAACTGTGCCATTTATTGCTCGCTACCGTAAAGAAGTCACCCAAGGTTTAGACGATGGTCATTTACGCCATTTGGCACAACGCTTGGTGTATTTACGAGATATTGAAGCGCGCCGACACGTTATTTTAACCAGTATTAATCAGCAAGGTAAGCTAACCCCTGAGTTGAGTAAACTTATTGCTCAAGCCGACAATAAAGCCCGACTTGAAGATTTATATTTACCGTTTAAACCCAAGCGTAGAACCAAAGGACAAATTGCTATAGAAGCCGGCATTGAACCTTTGGCCAATAATTTATTTAATAATTGGCAGTTAGAGCCAGAACAAGAAGCACAAAAATTTATCAATACAACACTTGGTTTTAGTGATGTTAAAGCCGTACTTGATGGCGCTGCATTTATTTTGGCAGAGCGTTTTGCTGAAGATGCTAATTTAGTGCAAAAATTACGTCGTCATCTGTTAAAGCAGGCTAACCTCACTAGCTCAGTTGCTAAAGGAAAAGAAAAAGAAGCAGCTAAATATCGTGATTACTTTGCGCACAGCGAGCGATTAAAGTTTGTGCCGTCGCATCGAATGTTGGCAATGTTACGGGGTAAAAATGAAAGTTTTTTACAATTACATATTGAGATTGATCCGCAACAAGAAGTGCTAACTATTTCTAGCGCGGAACAAATTATTAATGAACATTTGACGCTGAAACTCACTGACCAAGCGGCGGCAGCTTTTTTAACAAAAGTCGTTCGGTTAACGTGGAAAAATAAATTGAGCGTTAGTTTAAGCACTGAATTTTTAACGACTTTGCGCGAACAAGCTGAAATTGAGGCAATTAACGTTTTTGCCAGTAATTTAAGTGATGTGTTAATGGCAGCTCCAGCGGGCGCTAAAGTAACTTTAGGCTTAGATCCTGGTTTAAGAACTGGCTGTAAAATTGCCATTGTCGATGGCACCGGAAAATTATTACACACCGCGACTATTTTTCCGCATGCACCACAAAATCATTGGGATAAATCGGTACGTACGTTAGTGAATATTTGCCGACAGCATAAGGTGGAATTAATTGCCATTGGTAATGGCACGGGCTCACGTGAAAGTGATAAATTAGCTGCAGATGTTATAAGTCAACTGGCGTTAGATGAAGGTAAAAGTAAACCGAAAAAGGTGTTGGTTAGTGAAGCCGGCGCATCTATTTATTCAGCATCTGAATTTGCTGCTAATGAATTTCCTGACCTAGATGTTTCAATTCGTGGCGCAGTTTCTATTGCTCGCCGCTTACAAGATCCATTAGCGGAATTAGTTAAAATTGACCCTAAAGCCATCGGTGTTGGTCAATATCAACATGATGTTAGCCAAAGTAAATTAAGTCAAAGTCTTGATAATGTTGTTGAAGATTGTGTAAATGCAGTTGGTGTTGATTTAAATAGCGCTTCAGCAGCATTACTAACGCGTGTTTCTGGCTTAAATAAGACCATGGCAAATAATATTGTTAGTTATAGAGATAGCCAAGGGCGTTTTACCAACAGAAATCAACTCAAAAAAGTGGCTCGTTTAGGGCCAAAAGCCTTTGAGCAAGCAGCAGGGTTTCTTCGCATTACTCATGGCGATAATCCATTAGACAGTTCAGGCGTTCACCCTGAAACTTACCCTGTTGTTGAGAAAATGATTAAGCAGCTTAATCTTTCTATTGATAACTTGTTCAATCATAGTGAGCAATTAATACAGCTTAATATTAGTGCGTTGACTAACGATGCTTTTGGCGAAATTACCATCAAAGATATTGTTAAAGAACTGGAAAAACCAAGCCGAGATCCTCGACCCGAATTTAAAACGGCCACTTTTGCCGAAGGCATTAATACGGTCGCAGATTTAAAAGTTGGCATGGTGTTAGAAGGTATTATCTCTAATGTAGCAAACTTCGGTGCTTTTGTTGATATTGGTGTTCATCAAGACGGCTTAGTGCATATTTCAGCTATAACCCATAAGTTTATTAAAGATCCTCGCGAGTTAGTCAAAGCTGGTGATATTGTGAAGGTAAAAGTGTTAGAGGTTGACGAGCAACGTAAACGTATTAGTTTAACAATGCGTTTAGATGATCCTAGCGCAAACTCTGATGTTCAACCGGTAAACCATAAACCAACAGCTAGTAAAAAACAGAATTCAAGCGCTAAACAACGGAATAAACCGGATAAAAGACATCAAACAGCTAAGCCGAAAAAAGTAGAGAATGCCGCGATGGGCAATGCCTTTGCCGATGCTTTTGCTAAACTGAAAAAATAATCCGCTAAATTAAAGAAAAGGCTTGACGACATAAATAAGAATGATTATCATTTACCTATTGATTAAGGCAAGTGAATGCTCTCTCAGGCGCTTTAGTCAATAGCAAGGTAGTTACTTAGCGATTATGCTTCAGGACACATAACCGCTAAGTGCCTTCTTGCGCACCTTCAAGTAGTATAAATTTAAACTCCCCGTTTAACTTATTCGATTAAAAATTTTGATGGTTCAGCCAGTGTTTGCAATGTGTCAAAGCACTGGCTTTTTTTATACTTAGTCCTAATTCAAGTTGTTTATCTCTAACTCAAGTTAATTATTGAAATTTAAAGCGAGTGACTACTTCAGACATGCTATGGCTGCTTGACTCTAACTGTAAGCTGGCATCATTGAGTTTGTCGGTTGCTGTCATTGATTGATCGGTAGTGCTAGCTAAATCATTAATTCGTAAGTTTATTTCGTTAGCCGCTTGAGTTTGTTGTTCAGTGGCTCGAGCAATTTGCGTATTCATATCTGATATTAATTCCATTAATTTATCTATTTCAGATAAAGAGTCATCAGCTTTACTTGTTTGTTCAACAGTTTGGCTAGAAATATCTTGACTCACTTTAACAGCCGTTACCGCTTCTTGCGCGCCCGATTGTAATTTTTGAATCATTTGCTGAATTTCATTGGTACTTTGTTCAGTTCTGTTGGCCAGTGTTCTAACTTCATCAGCAACAACTGCAAAGCCTCGACCTTGCTCACCCGCTCTAGCAGCTTCAATGGCTGCATTAAGGGCGAGTAAGTTAGTTTGCTCTGCAATACCACGGATAACATCAAGTACAGAGCCTATATTGTCACTTTCAGCAGCCAAACTATCAATAACATGTGAAACGCCATCAATATTTGTTGAAAGCGACTGCATTTGTTCAATAGTACTGGAGATTATTTGCTTACCTTGTGAAGTGTTGTTTCTTGCATCATTGGCAGCTTGCTCAGCGGCATTAGCATTATTGCTAACCTCACGAATTTGTGCCGTCATTTGCTCCATAGCTGTAGCGACTTGTGTGGTAATATCATTTTGGCTTTGCGTTAATGACTGAGCGCTGTCGCTAACACTCGCCACTGATTTAGCATGCTCAAGTACAAGATTTGAATTGTTTGCCACATCAACTAATGACTCTCGCATTTTTTTAGTAAATTCGTTGTAATAATGCGCTAAACGTGAAATTTCATCTTGAGCGTTATGATCTAAAACCTGAGTTAAATCACCATCCCCTTGTGCAATCTCTTTCATTAAATTTGAAGCTTGGTGAGTGGGTACAATAATACTTTTACCGATGAAGTAGCCTAACATAGCAATAATAATGGTTATGATCAGAGCGTAAATAAGTAACGTATTACGTTGAGAGGAAAAAATAACTTCAATATCATCAATATAGGTACCAGAGCCGATAATCCATTGCCATTGTGTGAAGCCTTTAACAAAAGAGATTTTATCAACAGGATCATCAACGCCCGGTTTCGGCCATTTGTAAGGTACAAAACCTTCGCCTTTAGCTTGAACAACATTCACCATGTCAACAAATAATGCAGTACCATCAGGATCTTTAACCGCCGCGACACTTTTGCCGTTTAATTTAGGCTTAATGGGGTGCATGAGCATTGTTGGTGAAAAGTCATTGACCCAAAAGTAATTTTCTTTGTCATATCTCAGGCTTTTAAGCACTGCTAAGGCTTGTTTTTTAGCGTTATCCTCACTTAATACACCTTCATTTTGCTGCAGGTAAAAATGTTCTATAACGCCATAGGCTGTTTCAACAACTTGTTGATTAGCACTATATTTTTGCTGCAATAATGATTGGTAAGCTTTTGATAAGCTAATTGAGCTTAAAATGGCCAAGCCCGCTAACATTAAAATGAGAAGCAAGGTAAAGCGCAGCTGAATAGTGTATCTTCTTAAAAATCCCATAAAAACCTCTTATGATTATAGGGTTAAGTAGGTAACTTAGCATCCATTGTTAACGTTAATATACTTAATAACTTGAATTTTAATTTAAAAAAAAGAGCAATAAATTACTCCTTTCATGGATATAACTTTTTACTAGGCCAAATTTATATCTAGGTTAATTAGAGTTACATTTATTCAGTGTAGTATAGATTCAAGAAAATAGTAGTTATCTCAATTTGAATAAATTTCTCACTGAGTGGGGATCAATTTAGTATTAGGCTAACTATTAGTCAGTGTGTTTTTCGCGTGGATTTTTCAGCTCCGTTAAAAAAGGAAGCCAAAGCTTCCCTATTATATATAGAAAACACAGCAAATATGCATCCTGCATGTATTGAATACCGTCCATCCATGGACATAAAACAACTCCGTAAAGGGTTAATAAACGCAGGTAGTAAACGCCTTTCTATAAAACGTATTTAGCTGATAGCTGAACATAATTTGAATCAGCATCTGATTCACTCATTTCAAAATTACCCACTTCTACACCAAAAGAAAGTTCTTTAGTGAAGTTTTTGAACAAATTCACACCCCAATGACTGCGATCTCTGTCGGTTAAATCTGTTTCGGTATTACCGTAAAATACAGAGCTGCGCATATCTTCAGTCCAAAAGTGACGATAGGCAACCATAATTGAGGTAGTATCTTCCACTTCTTCACCAACCATATCCGTTGAAGCGGTTACGCCAACATAGCGACCCACTTCACCACCATGGAGTTGAAAGCGAAAATCATCTTTACCAAAGGTTTTAATGCGACCAGCAATACCGTAACCAAAGGCAGATTCACTTTCGTTGGTGAGACTTTTAAGTTGTCTTGCTAAGCCGGAAACAGAAACATTACCCCAGTCACCCTTAAAAGTATATTTGGCGATAAAATCAGGCACGGAATCATCACGGGTGGTTTTATCACCACGGTAGCCACCGTAAGTTTCAGGATTTTCAATAGACAGTTGTAAACCACCATTGCTATAACGAACCATACTTTGACGAATAAATCCTGACGCAACTAAGGGACCACCAAAATCGGCAGCTTCAGCAAGTGAGCTAGTGTTTTGGAAAGTGGTCCATGTTTGACCAATAAGTACGTCTTTGTATTTGATAAAAGCATGACGTAAACGAGGTTGTGATGAGTTAGAAATAACTTCGTTACCACCACCTGAAACAGCATCACCATAAAAGTCCATTTCTATAAAGCCGGTCACGTCACCATGAACATACTTAGCATTAAAACGCGTTTCGTTGACAGCAATACCAAAATTAGATTGGTCTTCGCTAAGTACCGTACCACCACCATACCAGTAATCTGTTGCGGCAATATTGCCATCTACATATCGTACATCTGCTTTGATGTAACCGCCAAACGTTAAACTATCATCGTCAGACAGTTTTAATGTGTAACCTGCATTAGCAGAGCCCGCTATGGCTAATAGCCCGGTAACTAAGAGTGCTTTTTTACTGCTACTTATTGAATTATTTGACATTATCTATTCCCCAGTTGTAAAAATTGTAATGTTATCTTAAGTTTTTATATTTATTTTGATTCTCATCAAATAAGGTAAAGATTATGGCGAGGAAATGAAATTAGACCTAAGTCTAAAATTTGAACAAATAAGCTATACTTTAGTCTATGCCTACTACCTCGACAAAGTGCATTAAGCAGGCAAACATCGAGCCTTGCTACGCTCGTGTCTACCTACCAAAATGTAACCCCCTACATTTAACAGTTTTCCTGAGTAAAGTGCATTTACTCATTTACTTATTGCTGAATCCTGCATCTTCAAGTGGTACGGGTATAGTTAAGTTGCAAGTAATCAAACACAGCACGAATACCAAAGGCCTCTCCGCCTAAAGGACGCCCCGGTAAGGCACGAACGTTAAAAGCCATCACATCAAAATGAACCCAGTTAATATCATCATTAACAAATTCTTGTAAATATAATGCTGCAGTAATAGCGCCACCAAAAGGGGTGCTTGCACAGTTAGTCATATCGGCAATGGTGCTTTTTAGTAAATCTTTATAAGCGCTATATAAAGGCATGCGCCAAACCGGATCGCTTATTTTACTACCCGCGTCGGTAATACCTGCGGCAACGTGATCACTGGTAGAGAAAAATCCGGGTAATTCTGTACCTAAGGCAACACGCATTGCACCAGTTAAGGTCGCAAAATCGACAATTAAATCCGGTTTATTTTGGCTAGCCTCGGCAAGTGCGTCACAGAGTACTAAACGTCCTTCAGCATCAGTATTGTCAATTTCAACAGTAGTGCCTGTTCTTGTTGTAATAACATCACCGGGACGCATGGCATTACTTGACACAGCATTTTCTACCGCAGGAATTAATACCCGTAAATTAATGGGTAAATCATGAGCCATTATTAATTGTGCCAAACCTAAAACATGTGCAGAGCCACCCATATCTTTTTTCATATTACGCATGCCAGCAGCGGGTTTTAAGTCTAAACCGCCACTATCAAAACAAACACCTTTACCGACCAAAGTTACTTTGGGATGTTTCTTATTACCCCAAGTTAAATCGATTAATCTTGGTGCATGTACGCTTGCTCGACCAACGGCATGAATGGTTGGATAATTTTCTGTGAGTAAGTTATCTCCAATAATTTGTTCTACTTTGCCGTTAAACTTTTTGGCCATGTCTATCGCAATTTGCCCTAAGTTTTCTGGCATCATATCAGCGGCGGGAGTGTTCACTAAATCACGCACTAAAGCGGTTGCTTCCGCGTATTTAATAGCACTGTTTACTATGGTTTTATTATCTACAAACAAGCACGGTAATGTTTTATCTGTTTTATTAGAAAGGTACCTATCAAATTTGTAAGCGCCTACTAACCAAGAAAAACATATTGCTTGTTGTACCTCTTCCTTTGCTTGTAAGTGATATTCACCAACCGGTAACTTTTTAATTAACTCACCACAAGCAAAGTAATCACTTTCATCTTTTTTGACGCTTTTAATGGCGTTTTTCACCACAAAAATGGCCTGTGCCAAATTACCTTGATCATCGACAATAAGCGCTAAACCGTCACGGTTAAAATTTATTTGTTTGAACCAGTTTTGTGTTTTTTCATTTTGTTGACTTAGCCAGTTAGAGAACTCTTTTTTATTGAAAACAAAAAGCGGGGTGCCGGTGGTGCCGACCTTTAATAATGAGTTCATTATTTTCCTATCAGTTGGTATGAAATTATTATTTGAGCTTGTTTTGATTGTAACTCAAGGAGTACATAGATGATAACCTCTTTGACGCTAATTGAAATGAGCCACTTAAAAACAACAAAAACTTACAGCCAAAAAAGACAACTCCCCCCCCGCACAGTAAAAACAAGCACCCCAATTAAAGAGCAACACCATGAAAACTAAAGAATAATATCTTTTAATTGTAATTTATTAAAATGTGAATGGTTATATACTTGGGCAAGTAATAATTCTGCGGTAGCAATGGCATCATTAAGCGCATTGTGCGCATGATGCTCAGGTAAATTTAAATTATTCCTAAGGCTTGATAAGCGCAGTTCGGAAGGATCATAAGCAATGTCACGCTTGTCTAATTGACGCTTGGCAATCACTAGCGTGTCTATCATCGGAAAAACAGGTGCAACACCATAGAGTTCAATACATGCTTCGGTTAAAAATTGCCGCTCTATGCGAGCAAAATGCACTAACATAACTTTACCCGCAAGTGTTTTTAATAGCTGTTCTACAACGGTGCGTAAAGCTTGCCCCTTGTTTTTTTGTTCATCCGTAATTTGATGAATAATAACATTACTTTCTTCTAATTGAGCCTTGGTTTTTATAATTTGATGATAGCTATTTGCCAGTGTTATATGCAAGTCACTTATCTCTGTAAAGCCTACACTGAGTAATTTATCAGTTTTAGCATTAAGCCCAGTCGTTTCAAAGTCAACCGCCAGAATCGCTAATTTATTTAGTGGCGTGTCTAACGCAGGAAACGGCACCGATAAAAAATCATGCAAGGCACCTTTAGGCACTTTTTTGAGTAACTGTTTTCGTTTGGCTTCGTAGCCAACAAGCCAGTTGATTAACGGGTGATTAGTAATAGCCATTAGAAAGTTGCTTGCCTTGAGTCTTGTAATGTTTTAATCACCTTGAAGGCATCTTTTAAATGTTCACGCTCTAGTTTTGAAAGATCTTTTGGTGATAAAAAGTTATCTGCTTCTTCATTTTTTTGTAATTTAGCGGCTTGATGTTTAATACGTAAAACGCCTAAAAACTCATAAGCATCAATTAAGTTTTCAGCTGAAGATTTTGTAATAGAAGCACTACCCGCAGCTTTTTGAATGCGCTCGATGGTATTTACAGCGCTTATACCTTCCGCTAACGCATAAATCCTCGCTAAATCTACAATAGGAGCAATACCATTGTGTTTTAAGTCTAAAGTGGCTTTGTGTTTACCATTTTGAATAAGCACAAAGTCACGGAAAAAACCTAAAGGGGGACGTAGACCTAACGCATTTTTTGATAAATGTGCAATGAATAAGCTATTGTTTTTGGTTTTGCTTAGTACCTTTTTACGAACATTATCAAGTAAAGATTTATCGCCAAAAATGGTTTCTAAATCAAAAAACACGCTACTATTTAACAGTGCTTTCGGGCTTGGTGTGTCTACCCAAGTGTTAAAATATTTCTGCCAAATACGCTGAGGTTGTCGCCATTTAGGGTTAGTCGCCATAATATCGCCGGGGCAATAAATAAAGCCACATTCTGCTAAGCCATCACAAACAAAATTTGCTAAATCATCAAACCAAGCATCGTCATAAGGTTTCATTGAATCACAAATAATGATGCCGTTATCTTGATCAGAATGCGCTAACTGCTCTTGCCGTGCTTGTGAACCCGCAGCAAGCCAAGCATAGGGCACGGGGGCTTGACCAAATTTTTCTTCCGCCATTTCAATTAAGCGCTTGGTAAAGGCCATAGTAATTGCACTGATACTTTTACCAACATGATCTGAACTGCTGCCTAATTTAGCTAAGCGAATTTGTAGTTTTGGTAGTAGCTGACTAATTTCTTTTAACTCAGTAATACTTTTTGCTTTGTGAATAATACTCGATAAATTAACCGCATTATGACCTTCATTATTCATTAAATCAGTGACCGTAATCATGCCAACAACTGCATCATTTTGTGTTACCGGTAAATGATGAATATGCTTTGAGGTCATGGTCATTAGTGCGTCATAAGCATTACTTTTAATATCAATAGTGCTCATATTGCTGGTCATTATTTGACTGACAGCTTTCGAAGTGTCTAAGCCTTCGGCAACACAACGACGACGAATATCTTTGTCGGTAACAATACCCACAGGAATGTCTGCTGATTTATGGTTATCAACCTCAATTTCATCAATGACCACTAAACAAGAAAACCCTTGCTCTGTCATTTGAATTGCGGCTTGCTGAATGCTTTTTTTACAACTAATTCGCGCAACAGGCGTGTGATAAAAATCACTGACATTAGTATTCATTAATGTAGAGGCAATAATCGCTTCTTCATTTACTTGCACCATTTTAGTTTTAAGGCGTTGTGCAGAGCTATGGCTAAAATAATCACTCACACTGGGAAACTTATCGCCAATAGTACGCAATAATTCACAACTCACGCTATAAATTAGGCTGTCTTCATCCGTTCTATAGGTATGTTTGTGCTGATCGGTTTCGGTACAATAAAAGCTGTCGTTACAAAACGAGGTACACAAGTCACCTTCGGCTAAACGACTAATTAATTCACCTTCAATAGACAGGCAACTGATAGCGCCTTTGCGTAAAATATATAAACGGGAATCATTAATACCTTGCGGTGGCAGGGCTTCACTTTTTCGAACATAGCTGATGTTTATATCTCGTACTAATTGCGCTAGCACTGATAAAGGTAATATATCAAAGGGCGGTATACTTTGTATAAATGCCGTAATTTCAGAAAGTTCTGTATCCATGCTTTTTCTATAACCTTAAGAGTTTTATGTGTAAGACCAAAGTCTTACTTACAAAGAGGTCACATGTTGGTGAGCATTTATGCTGACATCGACAGCTTCCTCAATAAGATAGGTCATAATTTAGAGGCGTCTGATTGTTCAGTCAACCATAGAAGTGTCGAACTAGACTAAAGTTGAATATCAGCTTGAAAAAAAGCTTGCTAGTGTGATTAAAGAATCGTTAGTAGTATCTATTTTAGCCAGCAATAAGCTTGGCCTAATAAATACACTACCTTTTCGATAATTATTACAAATTAACAGCGTATACACTCAATTAATTGAGTACTAAAAATATAAAAACGCTACATCGCTAGGAGATTATTGTGGAAAATAAAGAAACCTATTGGTCGGAGAATCTTCGCCTAATCTTTATATGTCTTGCAATCTGGTTTGCGGTTTCATTTGGCTTAGGTTTACTTCTTGTTGAACCGTTGAATGAAATTCGCATTGGTGGATACAAACTTGGTTTTTGGTTTGCACAGCAAGGTTCAATTTACTCATTTCTTGTCTTAATCTTTTGGTATGGAGCCAAAATGAATAAGCTTGATAAAAAATATCACTCGGAGGATTAAAAATGGAAGAACTACAACTATACACTTACATCGCTGTTTTTGGTACTTTCGCGTTGTATTTTGCTATTGCTTGGTGGGCTCGTGCAGGTTCAACCAGTGATTTTTACGTTGCCGGCGGTGGTATTACACCATTGCAAAATGGTATGGCGATTGGCGCTGATTGGATGAGTGCAGCGTCATTCATTTCAATGGCGGGTTTAATTGCTTTCTTAGGTTACGGTGGCTCAGTTTTCCTAATGGGTTGGACCGGTGGTTATGTACTATTGGCAATGCTTTTAGCACCATACATGCGTAAGCACGGTAAGTTTACCGTTCCTGAATTTATTTTCGATAGATATTATTCTAAAACAGCCCGTATTGTGGCGGTTGTTTGTTTAATCATCGCTTCACTAACTTACATCATTGGTCAAATGAAAGGTGTAGGTGTTGCTTTCTCTCGCTTCTTAGAGATGGAATACGATGATGGTTTATATGTTGGTATGTTCGTTGTTTGGGTATATGCAGTATTAGGTGGTATGAAAGGGATTACTTATACACAAATCGCCCAATATGTCGTGATGATTTTTGCTTATACGATTCCAGCGGTATTTATTTCGCTACAGCTTACTGGCAACCCAATCCCACAATTAGGTTTAGGTAGCACATTGGCTGATGGCAGTGGCATGTACTTACTTGATAAACTAGATTTAGTTGTTACTGACTTAGGCTTTAAAGAATACACTACGGCTAATTTAGGCGGCACATTAAATATGTTCGCTTATACCATGTCATTGATGATTGGTACTGCTGGTCTTCCTCATGTAATTATGCGTTTCTTTACTGTACCTTCAGTACAAGCTGCTCGAGCTTCAGCAGGTTATGCCTTAGTTTGTATTGCCTTGCTTTATACGGTTGCACCAGCAGTTGGCGCTATGGCTCGTCTTAACTTGATGAATACTATTGAACCTGCAGCCGGTCAAAACCTTGAGTATGCTGAGCGTCCGCAATGGTTTAAAGACTGGGAAAAAACTGGTCTCTTAAAGTATGAAGACAAAAATGGTGATGGAAAAATTCAATATACTGCTGATAAAGCGACCAATGAAATGGTTAAAGTTGACCGTGACATTATGGTACTCGCTAACCCTGCAATTGCGAATTTACCTAATTGGGTAATCGCACTTGTTGCCGCGGGTGGTTTAGCCGCAGCGCTCTCAACCGCAGCCGGTTTATTACTTGCTATATCCTCATCCATCTCGCACGATTTAATGAAAGGGGTGCTAACGCCTGACATGTCAGAGAAAAATGAATTGTTGGCTGGGCGTGTCGTGATGACTATTGCGATTCTGGTATCAGGTTACTTAGGGCTGAATCCGCCAGGATTTGCCGCTGGTACTGTGGCACTAGCCTTTGGTTTAGCGGCATCAAGTATATTCCCAGCATTAATGATGGGGATATTCTCTAAGAAAATGAGCGGTACAGCAGCCATTGCCGGTATGTGTTCTGGTATTGGTATTACCATGTTATACGTGTTCCAACATAAAGGTATTATGTTTATTCCAGGAACTTCGTTCCTAGGTGACATGGGACCTAACTGGTTCTTGGGTATTTCACCTAACGCCTTTGGTGCTGTGGGTGCATTAGTTAACTTCGGTGTAGCTTTTGCTGTACTTAAGTCAACAGGTCCTGCTCCAGCACATATTCAAGAGATGGTTGAACATATGCGTATACCAGGTGCTGTTAGTGCAGCTCACGATCATTAAGGTTTAGTTTTCGAGTTACTCGTTTCGAGACTTAAGTGACGAGTTTCGACGTAAATCTTAAAAAACAAAAAGGCTAGTCGGCAATTGTTAATAAAATGTCGTCTAGCCTTTATTTTTCTAAACAGTTTTGTTCTAATTGTTTTAGAAAATCCAATCATTTAAAAAAGAAAAAACAACATGAATAGACACCTTAAAGTTGCTTTTATGGTTGCCCCTTTTCTTGCGGTATTAGGCTATATTGGCGCTGACTACTACAACGAGAATAAAGCAGCTAAAACAAAAATAATTCAATTAGTACCTGAAGGAGATTGCGATATTATCAATCAAAGTTGTGTGCTGAAGTCAGGCGATTTTAAAGTAAATATTTCTGATAAAAATGGCGTAACAGAAGTTAATTCAACCTTTCCTTTAGACAGTTCCACCTTGTTTTTAGTTGATAAAGGCAATGTGCCGACCTCATATCCTTTGGGTATGCAAAAAAGCGCTTATTACTGGCAAAGTAAAACACCTTTAAAAGCGTTAATTAGTGATAAAGGCGCAAGTCATAAATTAAGAATTATCGCCAAAATAAAAGGTGGTCAATATATCGCCGAGTTTGATACGAAAACGGTTAAGTGATATAAATTTATACGAGTTTAGACTTCATTTTAAATAAGGCTTATCAATTTTTAGCAATATTGACAATTAATCTTAGCGCTGAGGATAAAGTATTTTACTCTGACCCTATTTATTTTATAATGAGGAACGTTTATCTGCCCTTATTATTAGAAGTTACTTTATGAAAACTGGACGTATTCACTCAACAGAGTCTTGCGGAACTGTTGATGGACAAGGCATTCGTTTTATTGTGTTTATGCAAGGCTGCTTAATGCGTTGCAAATATTGCCACAACCGTGACACTTGGGACGAACATAGCGGTAAAGAAATTACCGTTGCTGAGCTTATGAAGGAAATTAGACCCTATAAACGTTTTTTCAAAGCGAGTGATGGCGGTTTAACGGTATCTGGCGGAGAGCCAGTTTTACAAGCCGAATTTGTTACAGAGCTATTTAAAGCTTGTAAGGCCGAAGGGATTAACACCTGCTTAGACACCAACGGATTTGTTCGCGAGCACAATAAAAAAATAGATGATCTACTTGAAGTCACTGATCTTGTTATGCTTGATTTAAAACAAATGAACGATAAACGCCATATTGAGTTAACGAAAGTAAGTAACCGATACGCGATAAAATTTGCCTTGCACTTACAAGAAATCAATCAACCAACGTGGATACGCTATGTTGTTGTGCCAACCTATTCTGATGATTTAGGCTCGGCTGAATTATTAGCAAAATTAATTGCACCGATGGAAAATGTGCAACGTTTAGAACTATTACCGTATCATGAATTAGGCACTTATAAATGGAAAGAGTATGATGAAGAATATGAACTTTCTCATTTAGAGCCCCCAACTAAATCATCGATGGATGCTTTAGCTAGCTTTTTAAGCTCACACAAGATCAATGTGATACTTTAAAGCCATACAAAATAACAGTAAAAAAAAGCCTGCTCAATTGCAGGCTTTTTTGTGTTTTTTAATCACTAATACCAAATGAAATAATCCATTAATTCATTTGGTATAACTAGAAACAAAAGTAAAAATTGAAATTTAGGCTTTTTTAGCTTTTTTGGTTTCTTTTTTTGCTACGATATCAACTACTTCAGCTGTCACATCATCAGTATCAATAAGATCAACATAATCTCTACCGTAATAAGAAGCAATAAGTACATCTTTTAATTCTGAAATTAATGGGTAACGTGGGTTAGCACCAGTACATTGGTCATCAAACGCTTGCTCTGCTAAATCATCAACAGCAGCCATAAATTCAGCTTCATTAACACCGGCGTCTTTAATTGAAAGCGGAATATTTAACTCAACTTTCAACTCATCTAACCAAACTAACATGGCGTTAATTTTATCTTCAGTATTACCTTCAGTAAAGCCAAGGTGATTAGCAACTTCTGCGTAATCAGCACGAGCTTTAGGTCGGTCATACTGAGAAAATGTACCTTGCTTAGTTGGTTTGTTAGTCGCATTAAAACGAATAGTGTTGGTTAATAGTAATGCATTGGCCAAACCGTGCGGAATGTGGAATTCATTACCCAATTTGTGAGCCATTGAGTGACACACACCTAAGAATGAGTTAGCAAAAGCAATACCGGCGATAGTAGCGGCATTATGTACTTTTTCACGAGCAACCGGATCGTTTTTACCATTTTTATAAGAACTTGGTAGGTATTCTTTTAATATTTTAAGTGCTTGAAGTGCTTGACCATCAGAGTACTCATTAGACAGCATTGAAACATAAGCTTCCATAGCATGAGTAACGGCGTCATAACCACCGAATGCACATAAAGATTTTGGCATATCCATCACTAAGTTTGCATCAACAACGGCAATACTTGGTGTTAGTTCGTAATCAGCTAAAGGATATTTTTTACCTGTTTTATCATCGGTAACAACTGCAAATGGCGTTACTTCAGAGCCCGTACCCGAAGTAGTAGTAATACATACTAGTTCAGCTTTTGCACCCATTTTAGGGAATTTATAAATACGCTTACGAATATCCATAAAGCGCATGGCTAAATCTTCAAAGTTAGTTTCTGGGTGTTCATATAGAACCCACATAATTTTAGCGGCATCCATAGGTGAACCACCGCCAACCGCAAGAATTACGTCTGGGTTGAATGCGTTACAAGCTGCTGCACCTTTTTGGATGATAGACAGCGTAGGATCCGCTTCAACTTCGTGGAATACTTCAACCTGCATACCTTGTTTTTCAAGGATAGTACGTAAATCATCAATGTAACCGTTAGCGAAAAGGAAACCATCGGTTACGATCATCGCACGTTTTTTGCCTTCTAAATCAGTCATTGCGATGGGTAATGAACCACGACGGAAATAGATTGATTTGGGTAGTTTATGCCATAACATATTTTCTGCTCTTTTCGCGATAGTTTTGGTATTAATTAAATGTTGAGGACCTACATTTTCAGAAACAGCGTTGCCACTATGAGAACCACAACCAAGCGTCAGCGAAGGAGCAAAACCGAAGTTATAGATATCACCAATACCACCATGTGATGTAGGTGAGTTAATAACTATACGACAAGCTTTCATTCTAATACCAAATTCATCAATACGCTTAGAATTTGCATCTTGACTGGTATAAAGTGCCGCAGTATGACCAACACCACCAATATCAAGCACAATTTGCGCTTGGCGAACAGCGTCATCGTAATCTTTAGCTTTAAACAAACCTAATGTAGGTGATAATTTTTCATGAGCAAAGTTATTTTCTACCGTTACTTCTAGACCTTCACCAACTAAAACTTTTGTTGATGTTGGCACTTTAACACCGGCTAACGCTGCAATAACATGTGCTGGTTGACCAACAATTTTAGAGTTAAGCGCACCGTTAATAAGAAGAACGTTTGCTACTTTTTCAGCATCTGCTTCATTTAAAATAACCGCGCCATAGGCTTCAAGGCGTTCTTTAAACTCGTCATATTTTGATTCAACAACAATGGCTGCTTGTTCAGAAGCACAGATCATACCGTTATCAAAAGTTTTTGACATTAAAATTGAAGACACCGCACGTTTGATATCGGCAGTTTCATCAATAACAACAGGCGTGTTACCTGCGCCAACACCAATAGCGGGGTTACCTGAAGAGTAAGCCGCTTTAACCATACCAGGACCACCCGTGGCAAGAATAACAGCAGTGTCTTCATGCTTCATGATAACGTCGGTAAGTTCAAGTGACGGTACGTCAATCCAACCAATAAGATCTTTTGGTGCACCGGCTTCAACAGCGGCATCTAAGACGATTTTCGCCGCATAGTTGGTACACACTTTAGCGCGGGGATGTGGTGCAATAATACACCCATTACCCGTTTTAAGCGCCATTAAGGTTTTAAATATAGCCGTTGATGTTGGGTTAGTTGTCGGGATAATCGCACAAATAATGCCCATAGGCTCAGCAAGTGTCACTGTGTTTAAGTTATCATTGCGTGATAATTCGCCGATAGTTTTAGTATCGGCATATTTGTTGTAAACAAATTCAGAAGCAAAATGATTTTTAATCACCTTGTCTTCCACAATTCCCATGCCAGTTTCTTCTACTGCCATTTTAGCTAGTTCGATACGGTGGGTTGACACTTTTAATGCCGCAATACGGAATATTTCATCAACTTTTTCTTGTGAAAACGTTGCATATTCTGTTTGTGCAATTTTTACTCGTGCAATTAAGGCTTCCAGTTCAGCAATAGTGCTAACGGCCATAATACTCTCCTAAGGTTTATAAAATAAAAAAAGTTACATTTGAGTTAAGTGTGATCTTACGTGCAAACAGTCAGTTGTTAACTATGGATTACAATGGTTATTTTGACAACAAAAACTGAACAAGGGGAATTGAGAGGCGAATAAATTCGCCTCTCAAGATGATAAAAACACTTAAGTACAATAGAGCTAATAAACAAAAATCATATTTTTAGATTGCAGAAGTAAATGTGCGACTAATAACATCTTTTTGTTGCTCTTTAGTTAACGCATTAAAGCGAACAGCATATCCTGATACACGTATGGTTAACTGAGGGTATTTCTCTGGGTGATCCATGGCATCAATTAGCATGTCTCGGTCTAAAACATTAATGTTGATATGTTGACCACCTTCGGTATTATCATCATGGTAAAAATAGCCATCTAATAATGCCGCTAAGTTTGAACGCTTAGCTTCAACAGTTTTGCCCAGTGCGTTTGGTATGATAGAGAAAGTATAAGAAATACCGTCTTTAGCATATTTAAAGGGTAATTTACCTACCGATGTCATTGACGCTAAAGCGCCTTTGCAATCTTTACCGTGCATTGGGTTAGCGCCTGGAGCAAATGGAGCTCCTGCTTTACGACCATCTGGTGTAGAGCCTGTTTTTTTACCATAAACTACGTTTGATGTAATCGTTAACACAGACTGTGTTGCCGTTGCTTGACGATACATTGGGTTTTGTTGAATTTTCTTCATGAAACCTTCAACTAACTGACAAGCTATGTCATCAACTTCTGGAATGTTGTTACCAAACGTTGGGAATTCACCTTCCGTTTCAAATTCAACGGCAATGCCGGCTTCGTTACGAATAGGTTTAACTTTAGCAAATTTAATCGCAGACAAACTGTCAGCAACTAATGATAAGCCCGCAATACCACAAGCCATAGTGCGATTTACATCACGGTCATGTAACGCTAATAAAGAAGCTTCGTAGCTATGCTTGTCGTGCATATAATGAATACAGTTTAACGCAGTTACATATTGCTTAGCTAACCAGTCGGTCATGCGTTCAAAGTTTTCCATTACTTGATCGTAATCTAAATATTCACTGGTAATCGCTGGAATTTTAGGGCCTATTTGGTCACCTGATTTTTCATCTACGCCGCCATTTATTGCATAAAGTAAGGTTTTACCTAAGTTTGAGCGAGCACCGAAAAATTGCATTTGCTTACCAATAACCATTGGGCTTACACAACAAGCAATACCGTAATCGTCTGATTGCAGGTCGTTACGCATTAAGTCATCGTTTTCATATTGAATTGAACTGGTATCAATAGAAACTTTTGCACAATACTCTTTAAAGTTAGTAGGTAATCTGTCTGACCATAAAACCGTAATATTTGGCTCTGGGCTAGGGCCCATAGTGTATTGCGTGTTTAAGAAACGGAAGTTAGATTTAGTGACTAACGTTCTACCGTCTAAGCTCATGCCACCAATTGATTCTGTTGCCCAAATTGGGTCACCAGAGAATAACTCATCGTAGTCTGGAGTACGTAAGAAACGCACCATACGAAGTTTCATGACTAAGTGATCAATTAATTCTTGTGCTTGTTCTTCGGTAAGTTTTCCGTTAGCAATATCACGTTCAATATAAATATCTAAGAATGTTGATACACGACCAAAAGACATTGCCGCGCCATTTTGAGATTTAATAGCGGCTAAGTAGGCAAAGTAAGTCCATTGTATCGCTTCTTGAGCAGAACCAGCAGGTTTGCTGATATCAAAACCGTAGGCAGCAGCCATTTCTTTAATTTGACCTAAAGCACGATATTGCTCAGATATTTCTTCACGTAAACGAATAACACGCTCTAACTCTACATGGTCTAGCGCATTATATAAATCTTTCTCTAAAGATTTTTGCTGACTGAATTTGTCTTTCATTAAAAAGTCGATACCGTATAAAGCAACACGACGGTAATCACCAATAATACGACCACGACCATAGGCATCAGGTAAACCGGTGATAATACCTGATTTACGACATTTTAAAATATCGCCGGTGTATACATCAAAAACACCTTGGTTGTGTGTTTTTCTGTGTTCACTAAATGTTTTTACAATCGCAGGGTCTAATTCTTTACCGTAAATTTTACAGCCTTGCTCAACCATGCGGATACCGCCGTTACAAACAAGTCCGCGTTTTAATGGCGCGTCAGTTTGTAAACCAACAACCGTTTCTAAATCTTTGTTAATGTAACCAGCGCCGTGAGATGTGATGGTAGAAACAATGTCAGTATCAAAATCTAAAGGGGCTAAAGTTTCATTTTCAACTTTGATACCCGCAGCAATTTTTTCCCATAAAATATTAGTAGATTCACTTGCACCAACGAGGAAGCTGTCATCACCTTCATATGGCGTATAGTTTTTTTGAATAAAATCTTGTACATTGACTTGTTCTTGCCATTCACTCGGAGTAAAACCACTCCAAGCATTTGTGTTTGAATCGTTAAGCATGATGTCTTCCATTGTTAATAAATTTAATAAAAGTGTAGCTGTTATTTATTTATTGTTTGATAGCAAATATAAGTTGCTATCAATCACTTGTCTACCTTTCGCTGTCTCTATATTTCATTTCATTGCGATAGGTCAATAACTGACTATGTTTATAAGTCTACTCTCCTATTATTATTAATAAAATAGCTATATTATTAATTTATTATTTCCAAAAAGAGGGTAATGGATGATTAATTCCCATGAATTAACGTTATTTGCTTTAGTCGTTGAAGCAAAGTCTTTTAATAAGGCAGCTCAATTGGCAGGCATTTCTTCGGCAGCGCTAAGTAAAAAAATTTCTCATCTCGAAAAACAATTAGAAGTTCAACTTTTACATCGAACAACGCGTCAATTAAATCTTACCGAGGCAGGTAAAGTATTTTACAGCCATGCTAAATCGATTCGAGCGCAAGTTAACGATGCAGTAAATGAGGTCACTAATTTTAGTACTGGGCTAACAGGTACTATAAAAATGACAGTGCCTACTATTTCCGGTGAAGATCTATTGGCAGAAATTGTTTCTGACTTTTGTCAGTTACATCCTAACTTAATGATTGAAATGCGTTTAGAAAATAGACTGGTTGATTTAGTAAAGGAAGGGCTAGACCTTGCTATCCGTACTGGAGAGTTGTCTGATTCAAGCTTGATTGCCAAAACGCTGATAAAATCTAACTGGGCAGTGTGCTGTGCCCCTGACTATATAAAAGAATATGGTGAGCCAAAAGAGATAGATGCATTGCAAGATCACAATTGTTTAGTTTATACCAACCAAGGACATTATTGGCACTTTAGACAAGGTGATAGAGAAGTGAATGTACATGTTTCGGGCAACTTTGCGACCAACAACTCTCAAGCATTACGTAAAGCCGCTTTACGAGGTAATGGTATTATTTATGTATCACGTTTTTCTGTTTACGAGGATCTGATGTCGGGACGTTTAGTGGCTTTATTGCCTAATTATACGCCAAGATCATTGGGTATTTATGCGGTTTATCCTTACTCTAAATATCAGTCACAAAAAATGAGATTATTAATCGAACATATTAAACAGGCCTATCAGGCGAAAAAAGAACGTTTTTAACGGGCTAGTTTGCTCAAAACAACAAAATATAACGACGAAAAAATATAGAAAGTAGATATAAAATCAGAATAACAAGCAGCGTACTTTATAGATATACGCTGTTTGTTATATAAAAATTAACTTTCTTGAGTGATAATAAGCGAATCTTCAATGGTTTTTATTTCTGACATGAGTAATTCAATATTGGAATCTTCTTGAATATTTAACACTAAATCGGAAATGAACACGGTACCACTAATTGATTGCACCTGTAGCCTGTGGGTTTCAATGTGAACTATTTCAGCACCAAACTCCTTAACTAAGCGAGTGATTTCAAAAATCAAGCCCGGGCGGTCATTTGCTTTAATGGTCAATTTAATCGGCTTTTTAGGAGCTTGGTACTCAGTAGAGATATCCTCTATCTTAACGGTAAGATCCTTTTTAGCCATAAAATTAGCTTTAACAATGGCAGCATTTTCTGCGGGCAAAGAGACCTTAATATTGGCAGCAATATAACCCTCTAAATAGCTTACCTTACTATTTAACCACTTTCCTTCATTATCATGAGTAAACTTTGCTAAATCAGCCAATAAATCAGCGCTGTCTGGTCCAGCAAAAGAGACCATAAAAGCAATATTCATATATTTCATCCTAAAAGTTATTCTTGTAACCGAATATAAAAACGATACAAAACAGAAGTAACAAGTCTCTGTATGAGAGCGTAATTTACGAATAAAGTAAATACACTAATTATTACATTTATGACATAGATCATTTTTAAGCAAATAAATAGATATTTCCAATATCCTATAGCGTGAGATTATCCGTGGAAGTAACAGCTTTTTTATAGGCAAAAAGATAATTAAATCAAGATTGAAAATGAGTAATTTAACAACGTTTTTGTAGTTTTATTTCATTTTTGTTGATCTCATACATAAAATCAATTTATTATTAGGTTATAATCAACCTTCCCATCAAGTATTGAGACTTTTATTTTTTCAATACATTTTAATTAAGAAACTGAGCTTAAATAGCATGGTAGATGAAAAGTTTAATGAATAGTACTTAATTAAACTTACTCAAACTCATTGCTCTTAACGCCACATACACAGTAAACACTTATGACTTCCAAAGAAAATACGACTTATCAAGCGCTGCATAAGCCTTGCAAAGAGTTTGAAACTCGCTCTGACTATCTTGATCACGAATTAGAAATTATGAAGCCTAAACGCTGGGGATTAAATTTACCTGGTCGTGATTTCCGTTTTGAATGGGAAGATTTAGTGCCCGCCATTGCTGGTACCATTGGTATTACGGTGATGTATTCTGCTGTTATGGCTGCATGGGCTGCAGGATTAACTGAAAAATGGGATCATGTGACATTAGGTGCAGAGTTTGCTATTCAAGTCGTTCGTGTTGAAATGCTCATTCCGGCCTTATTATTTTGTATTATGGCCTCTGGCTTTTTTAATCCAAGAGCTAACTTAGCGGGTAATCATGGCCCTATGATCCCGCTTATTGGCGCTATAGCATTAGCGGGTGCTCACCCTCTAGCCTTAGCCATTTTATTAGGCGTTTTTGGTTTAATACTCAGTTACTTTAAAGGCGGATCTCGGCTTGTTAATCTAACCGGGCAAGGGGTTGCTGGTGGCCTTTTAGTTTATCTTGGTGTTATGGGTTCTATGAGCCAAATTGGCAGTTTATTTACATGGGCTGAAGGCTTGCAAGCTAAACACGCGCTAGATTACACGCTAAGCTATGTAGCCTTTATTATTTTAGTGGTTAACATTATTCTTTATGCTTATTTGGCAAAAGTAGGTAAGCGTTGGTTAGCAATTCCTTTATGTTCGATTGGCGCTGTTGTTATTGCCTTTATATTAGGTGCAGGCTTAGATTTAAAATTTGTCACCGAACCTGGTTTACCTAATTTAAACCCTGTGTACTGGTGGGGTTCTACCACAGAAGGATGGCAGTTAGGGCTACCTAATTTAGCCCACTTTATTGCTTCGCTACCTTTTGCTATTTTAGCCGTTGCTATGTGGTCACCTGACTTTTTAGGACATAGAATTTTCCAAGAACTAAATTATCCAGCCAAAGCGAAAGACGTGTTAATGGATGTTGATGACACCATGACCACCTGTTCTTTACGCCAAATTGTGGGTACTGCCGTCGGTGGTGGTAACATTACCTCATCGTGGGGAACATACATGATCCCTGCCGCTATTGCTAAACGCCCTATTCCAGCCGGTGCCATCTTATTAGGTGTGTTATGTATTGTCGTGGCAGTACTTGGTTATCCAATGGATATCACTGTATGGCGTCCGGTTATGTCTATTGCTTTATTAGTCGGGGTTTTCTTACCCTTATTAGAAGCGGGCATGCAAATGGTTCGTGATACTAAAGACTCGCAATCTGCCGGTATTTGTATTTTTGCTTCAATTGTAGCTAACCCAGTACTTGCTTGGGCATTAACAATGTTGCTTGATAATAATGGTTTAATTGGCGATAAAGAAAGAGCCAGTAAATTGTCGTTAGCTGACCGTTTAATTATTCCTGGTTTAGCGGTGATTATTTGTACTATTGCTATGTTAGCTGTCGGTATGCTGCCGGGAATTCCAGCATTACTTTAAACTGCGTAGAACTGTAAATTTTGCAGACAAGTGCTATTAGATTAGCATGGTAAAGTATTAAGTCAGCTCATGTATTACCTGAGCTGACTTTTTTATATCGCCGTTTTAAGATTTTAAGCAATTTTCAAATAAGACTTAATAATTTCAGCGCCATTGTTTGCTTGAATAGGCTTAAATATAAAACCTGAAACACCAGATTCTTCGCATTGTTTGACTAACGCTTGATCAGTAACTGATGACAACATCACTACCGGCACAGTAGACCCTTGTGCTCGAATAACCTTTAACGCTTCATCACCATTCATCTTATCCATCACTACATCCATAAACATAAAGTCAGGCGCTTCACTCTCTATCATGGCGACAGCGGTTGAACCATCATTGGCTTCAACAATATTGTTATAGCCTAAATTATTCAAAAAACGCTTTAAGGCTTTGCGTATCATCGCACTGTCATCAACAAGCATTACTTTACTGCTTGTTGGTAATGGTTTGCTATGAGGATTGGCTATACCGGTACTTTCTTCACGTTTAGCACCCGCAGTTTGAAAATGAACATCTCGCACCAATAAGTTGAAATAATAACGACCAACCCCTTCAACGGTAATTGGCACTGTCACAATTTCTTTTACGCCTTCTAAATATTTTTCCATATCATTAAAGTTATGAATAAAATAAGGGCTAGAAAAGTTGAATTCTAAATTATGACGACTCAATAAATCAGTAGAGCGACCAACAATGGTATTACCCCACTCAGCTAAAGCGTTACTCAATTCTTCATTGATTTCTGTATAATTATATTTTTCATCGAACATGGTTTCGCACACTGAATTGCCTATTGCAACAGCTGTTTCAGGGTAGTGGTGCATCATTATCACGCCATCAATACATCCAGTTACTTCTGAACAAACGGCATAACCTTTAAAACGAAAATCGTCAACTTGATCCATAAAAGCATCGGCAGAAGATCCCGAAAGGTGTGCCATTGCTTTAAGGCTAGCAATAGACTCATTAATAAAAGGGTACAAAGTGACCTTGTAGATAGTTTCAACAGACATAAATAAAATCCTACATATATTTTTAGAGTTATAATTGAAGATAAATTACTAGAACTAAAGAATTTTTGCAAGGCGTTCATTAATGTGGTTTAGGTGTGCAACTATAGATTAAATAGCGTACAAAGGTGAGGTATAGAATTTTTGTGCTGTATTGCACTGAATAAATCAAATGCTTGCCATTGTTGTGTTGCTAATTGTTTAAGCGCTAACACCTTTACGTTGGATGGTTCGGCAATAACCAATTGATTTTTGTAGGCACTTAAATACCATAAGCCATTGATAAAATAACAAAACAATAAATAATCATCAATTTTAGCCATGCTAATTATGGCATCAGAGTTTTGTTTTTTATACTGAGTAACAACTTCGGTTAAATCAGTTGCAGATAAATTATTAATGGCGATAAACATTGCTAAATCAAACTCAATGGGTGCAGCACAGGCACACTCATAGTCCACTAAATATGCTGTAGAATTTTGGCTTATTACGATATTGCTAAAATTTAAATCACCATGACAAAAAACCTCATTTTGCCCATTAATAACTTGTGGCAATATTTGACCCGTGATGCGTGAAAGCTGTATTTGTTGTGAAGATGAAAAATTATTTTCATCAACCAAATTCTTGATAATATTGGCCGGATTTAATGTTTGTGTGGGTACTTTAAGTTGGTGGCATTGAACGAGTAATTTAGTCGCAATAGTTATTTTATCATAATGAGAGGATGCCGTTTTCAATGTTGATAGGAAGGCTAAATTATCACTTTTGATAAAATCTGTAATTAACCACTGTGAGTTGTGATAAACCACCGCCGGCGCTATTGCTTGTTCGGAGGCAACCATTGTTAATTCCGCCTCTGTACGGGACGTTAAATATTTAGCAAAATAAACATGACCATCAGCCTCTACTTGGTAACATAGGCAACTTAACCCACTGTTAATCGGCGTAATTGCGGTTGTATGCTTAAAACAAGCTAACAAAGAAAGCGAATGTAATATGTTATTAGGCATTATCAGGTGCTATTACTTTTGGCGATGATTGATCTTTTTTATAGATATGATGCCATTGGTAATAACCATAAATAGCAATAATAACATAAGCAATAAATAGGTTAGCGGTGGGTAATAAATCTTTTTCAAAATAGATAAAAATAGAGACAAAGTCGATTATGATCCAATAAAGCCAATTTTCTAACACTCTTTGTGCAACTAAATAAGTCGAAAATACGGCAAAAACAGTGGTAAAAGCATCAATGTACGGAAAATCTGCATCGGTGTAATTGGCCATAACATAGCCTAAAACGAAGGAAATGATCGTTAAAATAAAACAAACTTTTACATGCCAAATTTTTGGCCAAGAAATAACCATTAACTGGGGCGTTATTTGTTCATTGTTTGTTGAACGATGCTTTTGCCAAGCCCAAAAACCATAAATGGCCATAAGTAAATAATACACTTGCAGAACGCTGTCCATGAGTAATTGCACATCATAGAAAATAAAAGCGTATAAAGCGGTACCAATAAAGGCCGCAGGCCAACACCAAAGTGAACCTTTAGCCGCAAGAATGACATAGGCAAAAGACAACGTCATGGCTAATAATTCAAGTAAAGGTAAACTCTGAAAATATGTCAATATTGCCGACATTAGCTTTCTGCCTCAACTTCAGAGCAATCACTACCAATAAATTTACAAACAAAAACTGCCGCTCCTAACGTTTGGTGAATATGTTTTATTTCACTCATCACCTTGTTCACGGCCAAATCATATTCACCAAAAACCTGTGTACTCATGCCATTAGTCACAACGGTTAAGCCATCAACATGATGGAGGCGTTTAATAAAAGCCCAAATTTCACTTTTATAATCTTGCTCTGCTAGTGGGTACAGACTTAATTCTATTGATATTTGCATGGTTGTTCCTTACAGCGCTGTACGATAATGGGCAATAAATGCCCTTTACAAATGAGCGCAAATAAATCAGTTATAAATTAAAATTGATAATCGAGTGTAACACCAAAAACTAAAGGTTCAGCAAGCTGAGTATATTGCTTTGCGGCGTAACCATCTCTTGGGTCGTTACCAAAATAAAATCCTCGATTTGCATAGTTTTTATCGGTTAGATTACGTGCCCATAATTTTACCTGCCAGTTTTCTTTTAAATAACTTAGCGAAGCATTAAGTAAAGCAACCGAGTCAGATTTTTCATCATGACTGTCCGAAAAATAAAATTCATCTTTACCATCAAGCGACATATTAAATAACCAGTATTCATTTGGCTGAAAATTAACACCAACATTGAATTGATAATTAGGAGCATGTGCTTGCTCTCTACCATTTAACGATTCACCCTCAGCATTCACAAAATCATTAAATTCTGAATCAAGTAAACCTAATGAACCATATAGGTTGATGGTATTGTTAATTTGCCAAGCACTTTCTATCTCTATGCCTTGATTTGATCCAGTAGCGGCATTGCCAAGGTAGGCAACAAATTCAGCACTGCCATCATCACGAGCAATTGTTTTAGCGCTTTTAACTTGTATATCTTCTCTATCCATATAAAACACTGCGGTACGAATAAAGGCGGCATTATCCAATAAAGAGACTTTATAACCGATTTCATAGTTGATTAAATACTCAGGATCAAAGCTGCGTAATTCAGCAGGTAAACTACCATCAGTATTGTTACCGCCAGCTTTGTAGCCACGATTAATAGAACCATACCAAAAGCTGTTATCTGTTTGCTGATAACTAAGCACTAATTTTCCGCCAACCATAGTATCATCTGGTTTATTAGAATAATCATCAGAATTTACATAGTCAGCATCGCGCTGTTCAATTCTAATCCCAGCAATTAAAGACCATTGTTGATTTAGTTGACTATCTAGCTGCCCATAAATGGCAATGGATTGTGTGTCAAAGCTTGAGGAAAAGTCGCTAGCTAAATAAGTGTATTGGCGTTGTAAATTTTCATCATCATTTTTGAAATATAGCCCGGCAACCCAGCTTGTTGAGCCGCTAAACAGTTCGTGTCCTGCTGTTGATAACGCTCTAAATTCAATTGTTTGTGTCGATTTATCACGGAAGTAGTTATCGACTGAAGAATAACCATCATACTCGGCTAAACAACCTGAAAGTGTTATACAAGGATCTGGTTGGTATACCGGATCATCAGAGCGCCATTCATATTCGCCATAAGCCCAATCTTCATCATAACCATAAGCAAGATCAGAATCAGCATGACTTAATAGCGTAACCAAGGTGAATTTTTCAAAGCCTTGATAGGTAATTTTAGCTGCTAAAGCGCTTGTTTTTTGTGTATCAAAGCCGGGCTGATCAGATAAAGTTTCGCGCGTATTATCCAGTGAAAAAGCATCGTAGCCATTGTCAAAATCAAAATAGAAAGCCGTTAAATCTATTGTTAACTTATCAGACGCTTGTATAGACAACTTACCCCTAACACTTAATTCATCTCGGTTGTTAGTGTCACTTTTATTTAGGTAGGTGTTTTCAATAAAGCCATCACTGTTATTTTGTTTCACCGCAACTCTATAATTAACATCACTGGTTGCAGGGCCTGATAACATCAAACCTAAACCATAGCTATTGTAATTGCCCGCATCAATTTGTACGGCACCTTCAAAATCATCAGTAGGAGCATTAGTGGTGATATTAACCATGCCCGCAATAGCATTAGCGCCAAAACGAGTACCTTGTGGGCCTCGAAAAATTTCAGCTTGATTAACATCAAACAACGTAGCAATACTGCCACTGCCAGTAAAATCGACACCGTCTATAATCATACCGACAGATGGATTAATAGGCTCTTTAAACTGACTGCGCTCACCAATGCCTCTAATTTGATAATAACGAGCACGCTGTGAGCCACTGGCAAAATTAACATTGGGGCTAATAGCGATAAGTTCTTCAAGATGTTGAGCGTTACGTTGCTTGATTTCAATATCGGTTAACACAGAAAGAGAGGCCGGTGTTTTCAATAAATTTTGCTGACGAAAATCACTGGTAACAATAATTCTTTCAATAGCATTTTGCTCAGCGGATTTTTGTTCAACTGGCTCATGTTCAATAGAGAAGGCAGTAAAACTAGTGGCACTGATCATGCTCGTAGCAATTGCTAAAGCAAGGGTAGATTTTGTAAATTTCATAGAGATCTCATAAATTAATATCGTTTAATTATGGGATCCGGCAGTGGAGGTGATTATAAAATTGTGTAATTTTCATTACTAACCATTCCTACGCCGGATTTTCGCTTGTTCACGTTTTGAAGTGAAAAACGATACCCGTCCAGGTTCAAAGGGTTTGCTTGAGCATCTCAGCAATTTTTTATTAGAAAAATAAAAAATCGCACCCCTTGGTTCGCGGCGGATTTTAACAAAGTTTTTAGCGCTTGGGTATATTCCTTTGTTTTTTATTTAAAAATTTATTGTAAGATAGGTATAACAATAATAAGTAGGGTGTGGCTATGTTTCCTAATTGGCAGTTAGTTAGTATAAGTTTGATTTATATTGGCTTGCTATTTTTGATTGCTTACTTAGGAGATAAATATCGTCATCAATTAGCCAACAAAGGTCAAAGTGTTATTTATGCGCTAACACTTGGCGTTTATTGTACTTCATGGAGTTTTTTGGGGACAACAGGACAAACATCCGAGAATTTATTTTCTCATCTACCTATTTATTTAGGGCCAATATTACTCTTCGTGTTTGCTTGGCCGTTAATTCAACGCATTATTAGAGTCAGCTTAAAACTCAACTTAACGTCTATTGCGGATCTATTAGCGGCGCGCTATGGCAAATCACACAATCTTGCCATTATCGTTACTTTAGTGGCTTTAATTGGCACCATGCCTTATATCGCTTTGCAGTTAAAAGGCATGGTGTATTCTTTTCAACAATTACAAATAGATCAAAGTGCCTCTTTTTTACCAACCAAGAGTTGGCATATTGGCTTAGTAGTCAGCTTCGTTTTAGCAGGGTTTACTGTTGTTTTTGGTATTCGACATATTGATGTCACCGAGCGCCACCCTGGCGTTATGTTAGCCATTGCTTTTGAGTCACTGGTTAAAATCATTGCTTTTTTAGCGGTTGGATTATTTGTTTGTTTTATATTGTTTGATTCACCTATGGATATTTGGCAGCAAGCAAGTGCCAATATACAGCTTGAACAGCAATTGAATTTTAGTAATGTTAGCGCCATGGTGGCTATGTTAGTGATTGTTATGGCGGCATTTTTATCTTTACCTCGCCAATTTCAAGTCATGATTGTTGAACTTAAAGATCAAAAAGATACTTGGCTTAGTCGACGTGTTTTTCCATTATATTTATTAGTTTTTGCCTTTTTTGCAGTACCGTTGGGTTTAGCCGGAAAATTACTCTTAGGTGATACCGTTCCCGCCGAAACATACGTGCTATTTCTTCCCGGTGTTGGGCAGCAAACTTGGTTAACGCTATTTGCCTTTTTAGGCGCAGTGTCGGCAGCAAGCTCTATGGTGATAATCTCAAGTATTGCGTTAAGCACTATGCTCAGTAATGAAATAGTTTTCCCTTTGTTATACCGAACACAAAAAGTAGCGCAAACAGATTATGATGGTTTTCGTCAACGACTCTTAAATATTCGCAAATTTTTGGTTTTATTTGTTATTTTACTGGGTTATGGCGTGTTTATCATGGCATCTCCGGATACGTTATCTTCATTAGGAGAAGTTGCTTTTGGCGCTTTTGCTCAATTAACACCGGCATTAATCGCCGCATTTTATTGGCGACGAGCGAGCTTAATGGGCGTTTATGGTGGTATTCTTGTTGGGTTTTGTCTTTGGTTGAGTTTGAACTTTTTACCCCAGTTTGGGCTTTATTCTTCTCCTTTTTCAGAAGGTTTTTTACCGGTAAAAACAACAGCCACCTTGTTTAGTTTAGGGGCAAATATTCTAGTAATGTGGGCGTTGTCACAAATAAGCAGACAAAGTGTGCAAGAGCGAGTTCAAGCATCGCTGTTTTTAGAATGGCAGTCTCCTACATTATTGAAAGTTCAAAAGAAGCGTCAAATAGATGTTGAAGAATTAGAGCTGCTAGCCTCACGATTTGTTGGCGTAGAAAAAGCTAAATCAAGCTTCAGTTTTTTTCTATCTTCTACCCATAAAAAAGTGGTCGGAAATACCACTTACAATCAATTGTTATTGCAACATACAGAGAACACCTTAGCCATGGTAATGGGCGCTTCATCAGCTAGGTTAGTACTGTCTTCTGCCTTAGACGGTAGAGATATTGCTTTAGATGAACTAGCTGTTTTGGTGGAAGATGCTTCAAGTCAGCGACAACAATTTTCGCAAAACTTATTACAAAGTGCGATTGAAAATGCCAGTGAGGGTATTTCTATTGTTGATGAAAATTTAAAGCTGGTTGCTTGGAATAAAAAATATTTAGATCTTTTTAATTATCCTCAAGTGTTGGTTTATGTGGGTAGTCCGATTGAAGATCTTATTCGTCATAATGTTAAACGTGGTCTTTGTGGAACAGGTGACGTGAGTGATTTGGTTAATAGACGTTTGGATTTTTTGCGTAAAGGTAGCTCTCACAGTTCAGAGCGCCAGCATATTAATGGTCAAACGATTCGTATAGAAGGTAACCCATTGCCCGATGGTGGTTTTGTCATGTTATTTTCAGATATAACCGCTTATAGGCAAGCAGAGCAGATATTGAAAGAAGCCAATCTTGACTTAGAAACAAGGGTGTATGAACGCACATTAACCTTAGCAAAAACCAATGAGGCGTTAGCAAAAGCCCATGAAAAAGCAGAACAAGCACATATTAAGAAAAGCCAATATTTAAAAGCATGCAGCCATGATTTAATGCAACCACTTGAAGCAGCTCGTTTATTTACCTCTGCATTAACCGAGCAAAATTCATTAAGCGCCGAGCAACAACGGCAAGTTGATAACATTGACCACTCATTAAAAGCGGCTAATGATTTGTTAGCCGAGTTAGCAGAAATTGCTCGTTTAGAAAGTGGTAATATTAAACCGCATATACAAAGCTTTGCTTTAAATGATTTATTTGATGATTTAGCACAAGAGTTTTCGGCACTTGCTGTTGAACAAAGGGTAGATTTTCGGTTAGTTGCGACTAAAGCGTGGATCCGATCAGATCGAAATTTACTGCGTCGTATCATTCAAAATTTGGTAGGAAATGCTTTTAGGTATGCTAGATCGGGTAAAGTATTATTAGGTGCTCGTGTCTTTGGCAATAAAGTTGTAATACAAATTTTAGATAATGGTCCGGGTATTCCTTTTGAAAAGCAAACGATTGTGTTTGAACAGTTTACTCAGTTAGAATCCTCGGGTAATAAATCAGGACAAGGCTTGGGATTAGGGCTTAATATCACCCAAAGCTTGTCCCAATTGTTAAAACACCCGTTGCAGTTACAGTCAAAAGAAGGGAAAGGTTGTAAATTCTCTATCACTGTTGACAGAATGCCAGCACAAGCGATGTCAAAAGAATCGAGAAAACCAAATGTTTTTATTGGCTTAAAAGATATTACAGTCTTGTGTATTGATAATGATCCGGATGTGCTTAGTGGCATGGTTGAATTGTTATCGGCATGGCATTGTAATATTTTAGCGGCAGACTCAAGAGAGAGTGCATTACAAGAGTTTGCCAATCACAAAAATGAAATAGATATTTTACTCGTTGATTATCAATTAGGTTTTCAAGAAGGCAAGCAAATAGATGGTTTAACACTGATTAACGATATGCGTAATCAATGTCCGCAAACAATGCCTGCCATACTGATTACTGCAACAACAGAAACTGGTATTGAAGAAAAAACCAACAATGCTGATGTAGGTTTTATGCGTAAATTAGTAAAACCCGCCGCATTACGAGCGATGATGAGCGCAAAATTAGCGAAAAAATTACAAGCTGATTATACTAATTAGTTGCTAGTTACAGCCCCTTAATAATCAAATAATTAATCAAAGTTTTTTTCTGTTAAATCTAATTGACCAATAACAATAACGGCTTGCGTTCTATTTCGAACATCTAGTTTACGAAATATAGCAGTAGCGTGTGCTTTAATGGTTGCCTCAGAAACATTTAAATCATAAGCAATTTGTTTGTTCAGCATACCTTGTGCAAACATCATTAAAATTCGATATTGCTGTTGTGTTAGGCTAGCAACTTTCTGAGCAATGTCATTGTTGCCACCTTGACCACTTTCTTGAGCTTTTTGGAAAGATTTAGGTAACCAAATATCTCCCGATAATACAGAAATAATCGCGCTAAAAATATCGTCAACCGGTGTTGATTTTGGCACAAACCCAGCCGCACCGTATTGTACCGCTTGGTTGATAGTATCGTGATCTTCATGGGCAGACACCACCACCACAGGAATTTGTGGAAAGTGATTACGCACATGTATCAGTGTATTAAAACCATGTGCGCCAGGAATGTTCAAATCTAATAATAATAAATCACTATCATTATTAGACTTAAGTTGTTGCTCAAGTTCCGCAATAGTTTGCGCTTCTAACCATTGGGTGTATGTAAACTTTGTTTTTAATGTACCTAATAATGCTTGTCTAAACAAAGGGTGATCATCAGCTATTATTATTTTTTCTGGCTGAATCATAGACAGTTTCCTTTATTAATCAATTTTAATCGAATAAAAAATCTACTCTAAATACTATACGTTACTTTAGTCTAATAAGCACTGTTTAACCTAATACAAGAGAGTAAAAATCAATTAACAAATAATTTTATCTTTTTCAATATGTTGAAACGTGGTTTGAATTTAGCAATGAATTCTGAGTTATCTATACTAGCACCTTAAATGGTATACCGGTATAGATAATCATGTAGTCTTGGCTTTGATATATTAATACCAGTTTCATTAATTAGGTGATCTACTTTATACGCAGGGAAAATTGCCAAATACAAGGCATTTATTTGAATAACTAGTTGTTCTAATTATTAAATAAATAACACTGTAGTTGGTGATTTTAGCAAGTAGAAATGATCACATATTTAGTGAGATTGGTATAAGCTATTTTATTCCACCACGGTCACGACAATATCATCACTCAATGATGCTAGTTCGCGAGTTAAATCGCTTTGTTTTAGTGTTGATGGCAAAGAGAGTGTGATGTCTGCGGTAAACATGGTGTTTCCTAAACCGGCAGCACAGAGACTTTGGCTATTAAGATTAAGAATTTCTACACCTAAATCACTAAATAATTGCGTTATTTCATTGACAATGCCAGGTCGATCTTCGGCATCGACCACTAGTTTTATCGCAGCTTGTTTAGTAATGGATTCAAAGGATACATCAGAGAAATTAACCGTAATATCATTATATTGCGTAAAGAGTGCTTTTAAATCTTCTAGCCGATTATAATCCACTTCTATTTTAATAAGAGCCGATACATAACCTTCGAGATAGCTAACTTTACTATTCAACCAATTAGCACCCAGTTGAAGTGATTTTTCGGTTAAATATTTTAATCGATCCGGCTGGGATTTACCGCAAATATTGACTAATGTCACTGCTTTCATGTGTTCAACCTTTTATTATAATTATATTTAATTACCACTGAAAACTGAAAAAGCTATAACACAAATTGATTATTTATTGAGCTTTATCAGGTGTTATTGATGCTAATTGATAAATAATTTTGAACATTGATCCAAATCAATGTGTAGATAGATAAGCACTAAGGTTATGAATGTGGTTAATTAACCATCAAAAATATTGATCCAAGTCAAAAAAAGGAGAAACCAATTCGCTTAAATTATAACCAATTACAATAATAAAAGAGAAAAATATAATGAAAAATCGTTGGTTAATAGCTGCTGCTGCAGTAGGTGTTCACGCATCAATCGGCTCTGTTTACGCGTTCAGTGTATTTAAAAAACCCCTTGGACAATTGATTGAATCAGCCTCAAATAATGAAATTGCTTGGACTTTTAGTTTTGCCATTTTTTTCCTCGGTCTATCGGCAGCCATTATGGGGCACTTTGTTGAAAAACACGGACCACGTAAATCAGGTATGTTAGCAGCAAGTTTTTTTGGTGGTGGTTTATTAATAGCTGGCTTAGGAGCCTTGTATCAAAATCTGTATATAATCTGGTTAGGTTACGGTGTATTAGGCGGCATCGGCTTAGGTATAGGTTACATCACCCCTGTATCCACTTTAGTTAAATGGTTCCCTGATCGCCGAGGACTCGCAACTGGCCTAGCAATTATGGGTTTTGGTTTTGGTGCGATGGTCGGCGGACCAGTATTTAACTATATTATTGAATTATTTACGATTGAAGGTGATGGTATTGCTTACACTTGGTTTATTACGGGTAGTGTTTATTTAGTGATTATGTTTGTTTCAGCATATTATCTTGAACGTCCACCGCAAGGTTGGATGCCCGATGCGATGAAAGCAGCTGTCGAGTCAGGTGAAAAAAAAGTCGTTAAAGATCTAACTCAATTAACCGCTAATGAAGCGGTTAAAACTGCACCTTTTTATGGTCTTTGGATAATGATGTTTATTAACATCACTTGTGGTATTGCCGTTATCTATTCTGCGTCACCACTTGCACAAGAAAGCATTGGTTTAACTGCTGCAGGTGCGGCTGGTGTTGTGGGCTTAATGTCGTTTTTCAATGGAATTGGTCGTTTAGGTTGGGCTACATTATCTGACTATTTAGGACGCCCTAGTACCTATATGGTGTTTTTCGTTATACAAATAGCAGCATTTTATGTGCTACCGAGCATCACTAGTGTGATCCTTTTCCAAGTTGTGCTTTATACTATTTTAACCTGTTATGGCGGCGGCTTTGCTACATTACCCGCTTACATCGGCGATTTATTTGGCACAAAAGAGCTAGGTGCGGTTCATGGTTATGTTTTAACCGCTTGGGCTGCTGCAGGTTTAGCGGGTCCTCAAATTACGGCTTATATCAGAACAACAACAGGCAGTTATGAAATGACATTGCAAATATTCTCTGGCGTATTTATTGTCGCTCTTGTTGTTTCACAATTAATGCGTGCTTACATGAACAAAGCACGTGCTCGATTGGAATTAAAAACAGCATAACAAACTGATTTAAAATAAAAACCACTCGTTGAGTGGTTTTTTTATGCATAATATTTATTGCTTTCTAGTTGACTACTTTTTCGGAATATTTGCTAATACAGACGTTAATAATTGCCAATATTGCTCGACAGTGGCTATTTCTATTTTTTCATCAGGTGAGTGCGGAAATTTAATGGTTGGACCAATAGAGACCATATCTAATTTAGGATAGGCGGTTTTAAATAAACCACACTCTAGACCGGCATGAATGACCATAATGGCCGGTTTTTTATCAAATAAGTCTTGATAAGTATCACTGACTATTTTCATGATAGCAGAGCTTGTATCAGGCTTCCAACCAGGGTAAGAACTAGAAAACACGATATCCGCACCCGCTAATTCAAACACGGATTGCACCGAACGTTGAGTTTCTAAACGACCATCATCATGTAGACTACGAATTAGGGTCATGGCAGTAAATTTAGTTCCCTTACAACGTATAATGCCTAAATTTAAAGAGGTTTCTACAATGCCTTCAATATCATCACTCATGCGCATAACACCGTTAGGGCATGCATTCAGTGCACGTAAAATGGCATGTTGAGTTGGCTTAGTCCAACATTGATCAAAATCTTCAGGTGAAATTAAGAGTAATTCAAGATCAGTCTCAATAACATTCAAATTACTTTTAATAGTTGATAAATATTGTGCTACAGCCGCTTTAAGTGCTTCAACCTCGGCTTTTGCAACAACAAAGCTAGCATTGGCTTCTCGTGGGATAGCGTTACGCAAACTACCGCCATTAAGTTCTGTTAAGCGGATATCAAAAACACTCGATGCGTTGAGTAAAAAACGGACAAGCAGTTTATTGGCATTAGCTCTACCAGTATGAATATCAACCCCTGAGTGGCCTCCTTTTAATCCTGAAATGGATAAATTAAAGGCTTGATAGTCATTCGGTGTATCTTCAAAAGTGAGATTGAAAGTGGCTGAGCCGTCAATACCACCAGCGCAGCCCATATACACTTCGCCTTCTTGCTCTGAGTCAGTATTAATTAAAATATCACCTTCTAACCAACCTGCTTCAAGACCAAAAGCGCCACTCATGCCAGCCTCTTCATCAATAGTCACTAACACTTCTAATGGCCCATGAACAAGTTCGTCACTGGCTAAAACGGCCAATGTTGAAGCTAAGCCAACACCATTGTCAGCACCTAAAGTTGTGCCGTCTGCCGTTACCCAGTCACCACTGTCTATAATATAGGGTTTGATTGGATCGGTTAAAAAATCATGGTTAGTATCATTGTTTTTTTGTGGCACCATATCCATATGTGCTTGTAAAATAATACCTTTGCAGTCTTCCATTCCTTTTGTTGCCGGTTTTTTAATAAATATATTACCCACAGCATCTTCTTTCACGGCTAAACCAAGCGCTGTTGCCCATGTTTGAATCCAAGCAGATATTTTTTGCTCATGTTTTGATGGATGAGGAATACTGCAAATTTTTTCAAATAATTGCCATAAACTTGTCGGTGTGAGATGGGATAATGTACTCATCATTTTTCCTTAAAAAATTACGTCTATTTAGCTAGCTGTACAATGGCACAAAACATCACGTTTGTTTTATTAATTAATGTTGTTTGGTGCTATTTTTTGTTATTTGCTTGCCATTAAAAACTGCCATTGCTCGTTAAATTCACTACTTGGCTTTTTATCAAAACCTGAACGAACGTATTGGCTAATTTTTCCTTCTGCATAAGCAACTAAAATGTTGGCTAGGGCTTGTTCATTAATAGAAAATGTTTTGCCTTCTCGTAATTTTCGTTCGCGCAAAACTTGTTTAAATTGAGATTCTAATTTTTCAAAAAATTGATGTACACGTAAGCGTAATCGCTCATTTTCACCCATTAATGCGTCGCCAGACAATATTCGACACATGCCGGGGTTTCTCTCTGAAAAAATAAGCAATACATGTAATATATGATGGCACCGAACTAAGGCTTCTTTATGATCACTTAAAATTAAATTAATTCGAGAAAAAATAGATTCTTCAATGAAGTCAATTAAACCTTCAAACATACGTGCTTTTGATGGAAAATGACGATACAACGCTGCTTCAGAAACACCCACTTCAGCCGCTAACTTTGCGGTGGTTATGCGCTGTCCGGGGCTACTTTGTAACATTAACGCTAAGCACTCTAAAATTTGTTGTTTTCTATTGGGTTTTTGCGCGCTACTTTGATTGTCGGTCATAAAGGATTTATCTCTTTGTAATTATTTATTTTGTAAGGCAAGAAAGTGTTGATTAATTAGTATGACTAATTTTTGTGAGACAATTTGTTTGCTTGCCAAAGGAATTTCTGTTTTATCAATTGCGCTATAAAGTGTTATGGCATTGTAGTCACTGTTAAAACCTTGTCCCGATTTAGCAACATCATTGGCGGCAATTAAGTCTAAATTTTTTCGCACCAGTTTACCGCGAGAATACTGTTCAATGTTTTGAGTTTCTGCAGCAAAACCAACAATAAAGGGCTTATTGGCTAAATTAGCAACGTCAGCAACAATGTCATGATTTCTTATTAATTCAAGCTGCATCGCTTCATTGGTTTTTTTAATTTTTTGCTTGGCAATATTGGCAACACGGTAATCTGCAACCGCGGCACAGGCAATAAAGGTGTCGGCTTGCAATGCAAATTTTAATGCTTGTTTATGCATTTCGTCTGCGCTAATAACCGAAATAAGCTGACAGCCAATTGGCGGCGCTATTGATACTGGGCCAGAAATCAAGGTAACACTTGCCCCGGCTCGTAAAGCTGCATGAGCGATGGCATAACCCATTTTTCCAGAGCTATGATTTGATATATAACGGACGGGATCTATGGCTTCACGCGTAGGTCCTGCGGTTATCACCCAATGTTGACCGGCTAAAAAGCTATCCGCAAATAAGTCACAACTTAATATGACTAAATCATCTATGTCTAACATTCTACCTAAGCCAATATCTCCACAGGCTTGCTCGCCACTACCGGGTCCCCAAATAGTGACATTTCTCTGTGCTAACGTTTTTATGTTTGCTTGAGTAGCTTGTGCATGCCACATTTGCTGATTCATGGCAGGAGCAATAGCAATAGGCGCAGCACTGGCTAAACAAATGGCTGTTAATAAGTCATTAGCCATACCGGCCGCAATACGGGCAATGGTATTTGCAGTAGCGGGGGCGATTATTATTAAATCAGCCCATTTGGCAAGTTCAATATGACCCATGGCTAACTCAGCTTGGCTATCTAATACGCTGTTAGATACTGAATTTCCAGAAACGGCTTGTAATGTTAATGGCGTAATAAAGGCTTTAGCGCTATCTGTCATTACTACACGAACATCAGCCCCTTGTTCTTTTAATCTGCGTACTAATTCAGGCGCTTTATAAGCAGCAATACCACCACTAATACCGAGAAGAATTTTTTTATCCTGAAGAATTTGCATAATCTGCTAATCTTAAGCTTATAAATGTTGCTAATAAGATAGCATTTATTTGATGTTATTGAAAAATAAGAATCGATTTCTACTCATTACGATGAAAAAATAGACTTAACTAAAAATTATGCAAGGAAGCACTTATGTTACAAAAAATGTTACTAAAAGATTGGCCTAAATTAGAACGGCCGCGTGAAAAATTACTTAATCTAGGCGCTCAAAGTTTAAGTGATGCTGAGTTACTCGCTATTTTTTTAAGAACAGGTGTTAAAGGTTGCCACGTGGTTGATTTAGCGCGACAGTTATTACAAAGTTTTGGCAGTATTGCTAATGTATATCGAGCAACTCAAGATGAATTTTGTCAACATCACGGTTTAGGTACAGCCAAGTATGTACAACTTCAAGCATGCTTAGAAATGTCTAAACGTTATTTAAGTGAACAGCTTGCTCAGCAAGATAATGCGTTAACCTCATCTGCAGCCACTCGAAATTATTTAAAAAGTGAATTGAGAAACGAAACACGTGAAATTTTTGCGGTATTGTTTCTCGATAATCAACATCAAATATTGAAATTTGAGCGTTTGTTTTTTGGCACACTTAACGCTGCGGCGGTTTACCCGCGTATTATTGTTGAGTATGCACTTAAGCATCATGCCGCTGCTGTTGTTTTAACGCATAACCATCCGTCAGGCGTTGCACAAGCAAGCATTGCCGATAAACAAATTACGCAGCGGTTAACCCAAGCTTTACAGCTAATAGATGTACAAGTATTAGATCATATCATTGTGGCTGGACACCAGTGTTACTCCTTTGCCGAACATGGAGAAATAGGGATTGATGTGTAATTTAGGTTGAAAAATAGTGCAATGCCAGTTACTTTTAATAAAAACAAGAAGGATCATCTTATGACCGAAAGCAGTATTGATGAGGAAGATCGCCGTAAATCATTTCGTTTAGACATGGAAAAAGAGTTGGTTGATATTGTTTGGACCGATGAAATAGGGCAAGAAATCACTAAAAAAATAGCGTGTCTTGATTTTGCTCGTGGCGGCTTGAGAATTGATTGCGATCAAGCTCTGCCATTAAACACTCAAGTAACCATTACGTTTAAATCAGCAAGCGCTAATAGCCAAAACCTTTACGGTAGTGTTTTACGTTGTATTAAACAAAGTAATGGCTGGTTTGAAATAGCCTTAAGGTTAGAAGCTTAATTAATCGTATATTTGACTTAATTGCTCCTTAAGCAATTCGAGTGAATTGAACTATAATTAAGCGTCTGGATATTGGTTTAATAGGATTTTATTGCGCAAATACTTTTTGTGAAACATGAGTAAGCAGTATAGGAATAGATAATATGATGATTTTAGTGGGTGGCGAGAAAGGTGGTAGTGGTAAAAGCTGCCTTGCACAAAATTTAGCCGTATATTTTGCCCGGAATAAAAAAGCCATTGTGCTAATGGTTGACTGTGATCCCCAACGCACAACCTCAGACTGGATTCAGGCACGTAATAGTGATCCCTCACTTCCTGCCATTAACTGTATTCAATTGTATGGTAAAATTAGAAATGACCTGCTGAGTTTAGGTCAACATTATGATTACGTTATTGTCGATTGTGGTGGTCAAGACAATTTGGCATTACGAGCCGCCATGTCGGTGGCAGACCACGTTATTATTCCATTAAGACCTAAACGTAGAGATTTAAAAACAGTGCCTCATATGGAAGATATGCTAAGTACTTGTAAAATGGTTAATCCTAAAATGATGGCGTCGTTTGTTATTACTCAATGCCCATCTTTACCGAATCAAGCCGGACGAATTTTGGAAGCAAAAGAGGTTTGTCAATCTTTTGGTATTAATGTACTCAATGCAGTTACCTTTAATCGAAATATTTACGACGATAGTGAAGAGCAAGGTTCATCAGTTATAGAACTGGATGAAAATGGAAAAGCAGCTATTGAAATGATCGCGATTGCAGAAGAGTTAATGGCAATGAAACCGGATAATGCTCATGAGTTTAACTGATCTTAAAAAAACTAAGGACGGTAAAGCGAAAAAGAAAATTTTTACAATTGACGAATTTATTGCTGATGCAGAAAATTATGCTCAAGGCACGCCACAAATTGTCAGTAAAGATGCCAAAACCAAACTGACACTTAAGCAAGCGATACTTGAAGCTAAACGTTTATATGAAGAGAAAAAATCAGACAAAAACCCAAAAGAGCATGACCATAAAAAATTCAGACGTGCGACTTTTACTTTAAGCGAAGATGCGATTGATCAACTGCGAACACTGTCGTTAGGTAGTGATTTAGCCAAATCGCATATTCTTCGTATTTTAATTGATGAATTATGTAATAAAGAACAACATGAGCAGCTCAAAAAGCTATTAGATTCTAAAATTGGTTGATATTTACTCACCACTCATTGAGTTGTTGACTTTTTACGCCTAGAATCATTAACAAATAAGCGAATTTCTACCAAAAGCTCACCTAAAAAGTGGGTTTTCTTTATTTAAGAATATGCAAACTAATGATTTTTCGATAGAAAAACGTTTTTTAGAGTATTTTTTACTTTGTACTAGCATTAATAATTCAGTTTCTCTATAATATGCCACCTTTTTCGGGATCCTGAGGCGACGGTCTTAGGGAAATTCTTAGAAAAAATAATAGCTCGAGCTAAATTAATTTTGGAGTGACTCAAATGTCTAAAGTTTGCCAAGTAACAGGCAAGAAACCAGTCGTAGGGAACAACCGTTCTCACGCAAGAAACGCGACTCGTCGTCGTTTTTTACCAAACCTTCAATCTCACCGTTTTTGGGTAGAGAGTGAAAATCGTTTCGTTAAATTACGTTTAACTCCGAAAGGAATGCGTATTATCGATAAAAAAGGTATTGATGTTGTCTTAGCTGACATTCGTGCCCGTGGCGAAAAAGTTTAACTTTTAAGGAAATTATTATGCGCGATAAAATTCGTTTAGTTTCTAGTGCCGGTACAGGTCATTTTTATACAACAGATAAAAATAAAAAGACTATGCCAGAAAAAATGGAAATTAAAAAGTTTGATCCCAAAGCACGTAAACACGTAATGTATAAAGAAGCTAAAATTAAGTAATTAATATTTAGTTTATTAAAAACCCGGCCTAGGTCGGGTTTTTTATTGCCTAAGAACGAGGAAATCAATACGAAACTTTCAACCGGACAAATAATTTATTATCATAGTTTAGACTAATAATATTACAACGAGAATAATCCTACATGAAACTATCTCGCACAGCTTGGAATAACGTTATTATCTTTTCAGTGATGATCATTATCTTAATGATTAATGCCACGAATGATAAATTGTTTCCTGATGAAAAGAGCCAATCAAGTCATACTAGCGACCAATGGGTATTGCCTGAGCACAGTGTTATTTTAACGGTAGAAACAAGTTCGCCAACGGGTAAGCAAGTATTTATTAAGCGTGATGGCAGACATTGGCAAGTACGGCCTACCAATGCGACAACGCAGCAAATAGAGCAATTAATTTTCTCTTGGCAGCAAAGTAGCGGTTTAGTACAAGCGGATGACATTTTAATCGCTGATAATATTGCCACCAAAGTCACGATTAGCATTGCCGGTGTTGAACAAAAACAAAGGTTTTCATTGTACCCGTTAATTGATCAGTTATTGATTTTTAATCACCAAAAAAAAATATGGCTAGCCTTACCCGCTGCAATGTCGAATCAGCTATTACCACAATTTATATCAAATCCATAACTTAATATTTTCATTTCAAAAGAGATAACATGCCAGAGCTACCGGAAGTCGAAGTTTGCCGACGTGGTATAGAGCCACATGTATTAAACCAAAAGGTCAGTGATGTCGTTGTCCGTAATGCTAAAATGCGTTGGCCAATTACTCCGACAATTTCAGACATTTGTGGTGAAAATATTATTTATATTCATCGCCGTGCTAAATACCTTTTGCTTGGGACTTCGAAAGGCATATTAATGTTACATCTAGGCATGTCAGGTACGATTAGAGTTATTGACAAAGAAACGCCGGTCACCAAACACGATCATTTTGATTTAGTATTAGAAAACGGCTTAGCCCTGAGGCTCAATGATCCTAGGCGTTTCGGTTCTGTTTTATGGGTCACAGAAGATATTAATGAACACCCATTAATTAAAAAACTTGGTCCTGAGCCCTTATCTCCTGACTTTACAGAAGATTGTTTATATCAGAAGTCCCGTAATAAGACAGCACCAATAAAAACTTTTCTCATGAACAACCATGTCGTAGTCGGTGTTGGTAATATTTATGCTAATGAAAGTTTATTTAAAGCGGGGATCGACCCAAGAAAACCAGCAGGTAAAGTTTCAAAAAAACATTATCTTGAATTAACTCAGCATATTAAGCAAACCTTAGCTCATGCAATAGCGCAAGGTGGCACGACTTTAAAAGATTTTACTCAAGCAGACGGTAAACCTGGATATTTTGCACAAGAGCTATTGGCTTATGGTCGAGGTGGCCAGCCGTGTTTCATTTGTAAAGAAAAATTGAAAGAAATAAAACAAGCAGGCAGAGCGACAGTATTTTGCCCTCAATGCCAAAAGAACTAGATTTGTTTTTTTTGGGGGTAATAAATTTACAATAGTATAACTTTATTACGGCCAGAGCCTTTTGCTTGATATAACGCTTTATCTGCTTTATTGATTAAGTAACCAATATCATTTTCATCTTCCATGCGGGCCGTTACGCCAATACTAACGGTAAGTTTTATCTTGCTTTCTTGAAAAACAATAATGAGTTCTTCAGATTTTTCTCGTATACGCTCAGCTATTTTCATCGCAACTTTTATCTCGCAATTGGGCAAAAACATAGCAAACTCTTCCCCGCCTACTCGACCAACAATATCATAATCACGTAAATTGGTGTTGAGAATATTAACAAGGCTAATGATTGCTTGATCGCCGGCAGCATGACCATAAGTATCATTAATACGCTTAAAATGGTCGATATCTATCATTAATACCGCGCTAGGATTATTAGAGCGTTTTAACTGATTTAACTCTCGTTGAGCTAACTCTAAAAAATGTCTACGATTGAATATTTTTGTCATGCCATCAGTGGTTGCTAGCTCGTACAGCCGTACATTTAAATCTGCAAGTTTCTTATTTGCCTTATTTCTAACTTTGTTTACTCTGAAAGTTGTGTAGGCGAAAAAAAGTGAAATAAAAGCAAAAACCACAACAATATAGAGAAAAATTCGCTGACTTAGTATTCTCTTTTCTTTTTGATCAATAATAGTTTTTTTTTGTTCTAGTTTAAGCGTTTGACGGGTTAATTTTTTTTCTGTTTCGGATATATCGAAATATAACTGCTGCAATTTGGTTTGATACTGCTTGTGTTCAATATTTTGTTTTGTAAGCAATGTTTGTTTTTCAATGATTAGTCGTTCTTGTACTAATAAATTTTTCTTTTGCTTGGTTAATTTAGTTCTAATATTTTGTTCACTGTTTTTAAGTAAGTTCAATTGATTTTGGTTTTTTTTCAGTTGAAGGTTTTGTTTTGTTAATGTGGCTTGAACTTTTAAAAACTTGTTTTTATTCGAGATAAAGGAATCGCTTAATTGCTTAAGTTGCTCCTCTTTATTTTTAACCTTAAGAAGTACTTGAGATAAATCATTTTCTTTTTCCTCTAATTGTTCTTTTAAATCTGTTTTTGTGCCTGCAAAATCAAGCAAAACAGTTGCTATTTTAAAGCCATTCTTAGCTAATTTTTTTCTATTTAGGGTAAGCTTAATTGTCTTTCCGTAAGGGATTAAGCCAACCATAAGATTATTCTTGTCAGTACTACCATTACTAATAACAAGCACATCTTTATAATCTTGACTTATTTGATTAGCAAGCGATAGTTGGCCTTTGTTAACCACAATAACATCAACATTATTTTTAGTTTGATTAAGTTGGTCAAGCAGCTCAATTGAAATGCTTTTATGATGAATTTTACGTGTTATTTTACTGTTAAGTGCATTAAATAAATGTTTGTCGTTACCCAAAATGGCAATATTAAAATGTGTTATTTGATTTTCATTTGGCCAAGTAATGTGACTCATTACTTCAAGTATATAATGCGCTTTGACATCATCAAAAGTAACAATACGATCAGTGCTAGCTGTTGAGCGAAAGCTAAGCAATGAAAAGAGTATGATAGTGATAAGAGTTAAATATTTTTGAATAATCATTTATATGGTTAATTGACTGTTGAACAAATTATACCCTATTGAGTAAAGCGTAGTACAAATTTTAGAAAAAACACCTAAACCCCATGCATTGAGGCAAGTATGGTGGTTGTTCCGTATTAAGAAAACTGCTCAAGTGCTTTTTTTACAATAGGGTCAACAAACTGACTAACATCGCCATTGTGAAGCGAAACTTCTTTGACTAAGGTTGACGAAATGAATGAATTACCTTCAGAAGGTGTTAGAAATACCGACTCTAAATCAGGCGATAAACGGCGATTCATATTCGCTAATTGAAATTCATATTCAAAATCTGATACCGCACGTAAGCCTCGAATAAGTACTTTTGCATGATGATCTTTGGCAAAATCAACCAATAAACCACTAAACCCGACAACACTCACATTAGGTAAGTCTTTTATTGTTTGTTCAATCATGTCGACACGTTGTGCTAAATCAAAGCGTGGCTTTTTACTTGGGCTTGAAGCAACACCGATAACAACGTCACTAAATAAATGGCTTGCACGCACAATTAAGTCTAAATGTCCGTTAGTAACCGGATCAAATGTGCCAGGATAAATTGCTTTTATACTCATAAATATATGCTAGTTTGATAAATATAAGCCCCATTTTACCTCAAGATGTTAGATTCAGCGAGAATTAAAAGGATAAAATTTAACCTAATAAATGAGATAAGAGCCGAGTGAAGATTAATAACTATTGTTAAAGGAAATATAAATGTTAAAGTATTTACTCAAAAAGCTTTAAGTTTACTGAATTTTGGTAGTATGATAAGAAAATCTTATAGTCCCAAATTATTAACCAATAGAAGAAGAAAGTATGAAAACGCGTGATAAAATAATTCAAGCCAGTATTGCATTATTTAATGAGCAAGGAGAGCGTAACATCACCACTAATCATATTGCTGCTCATTTAAGTATTAGCCCCGGTAATCTGTATTATCACTTTAGAAATAAAGAAGACATTATTTTGTCTATTTATGAAGAATATGCCCGTAACTTGTTACTTGATACGTTTCCACAAGTATCGAGTGATGTAAAACCGCTAGATGCCATTATTTTATATATGGATGCGGTTTTTCAAAATATGATGAAATTCCGTTTTTTCTATAGTAATTTACCGGTACTTTTAGACAAAAGCCCTAGTTTGCGCGAGAAGTATGTTGAAGTTCAGCAAGCTATCGCCGGACGTGTTAGCCAGTTATTAATCTCCCTTAGAGCAGCAGATATTATTAGTTTTGAAGATGATGAATTGACTGATATTGTCAGCATTCTACGTATTATCAATACCTTTTGGTTGAGCTTTTATCAAACACAAAACATTGTAACTGATATTACGGATGCTGTTTTTTATCAAGGTGTGTTGAAAATACTGGTTATTTTACGCCCTTATACAACAGAAAAGGCTTTACCCGAATTAGCTAAAGCACGTGAAATGTATCAGCAAAGGTGCCAATAGGTTTTATTTTATTTCTCTAGCACAATCTCGGAAGATACACCTTCGTTTTGTGTTGGGGCACCATTATAGCCTTTCAATAACACTTGCCAGTTTTTATCAAAGAAGCGAAAGTTAGTTAATAAACTCCTTTCTTTGATGAAAGAGCGCTGTAATCGAGCCATGTTAGCTTGTCGCCAATTTTCTGTCGATTCATTATTAGTTGAACGCAGCTCACAGCGATCAAAGTCTATTAAGTAAATATCATTCTTTTTATTGATTAAACTAATTAATATATTGTGCGCATTAAGATCATGATGATAAATGCCTTGGTCATGAAAACGTTTAATCACATATCCTATTTTATACCATAAATCATCCGATAAGCTTTGCTTTAAGAGTATTGCAACAAGATCTTGAGCATTCTCAATACGGCTACTAAGTAAATCTGCCCGATAAAATAAACCGTGGCGAGTTACTCTATATGCGATAGGTTTAGGCGCAGGTAACTGTAGCTTTTGCATATGTTCAAGCAGTGAGAATTCTTGTGCTGCACGGGTTGTTTCTTGTGATGAAAACCAGTAGCTGTCTTTGTTAAATTTTCCTATTAAACCGCCGCGATAATAATGACGCAACACCCAATGTTTTGCTTGTTCATTGGCACTTTCATTATACTGAACAAACCAAGTTGTTCCTCGCCCTTGTGCAGATCCTGTTATGGCATTTTTCTGGTGCCAAAAATCACTATTAAGCATATCTACTTCAAAAGTTGATATTTCATCACTATCATAAATACAGTAACTATTTTTTTCTTGAAAAATTTTAAGCTGTTTATTTTTGGTGGTTAATGAATGTCTCAATAGCTTTCCTTTAGGTTAATCCCGCTTAAATAACACCATTATAACAACGCTTTTACTTGCGTTAATGTGCGCTCACTTGCGCCTTGATTTGCAAGTACCACTTGATAAGCGTTATAACCAAGTGTTGTTTGAAGCGTTTCCTGTTGTAATAAATGAATCACCGACTGTGCTAATTGCTGCGCTTGTCGAGTGCTTTTTTGAATGGAATTGAGTTGCGTTGAAACAGCAGGCAACTGAATAATAGCGCTCTTTTGCTGTAGTTGTGCCAGTATTTCGGTGAAATTACCCATGTCACTACCGACAATAATAGGCTTTTTAAATAGTGCTGGCTCTAGCGGATTATGCCCACCAATATGACTAAAGCTACCTCCCATGGTAACAATATCGGCTAATGAAAAAGTCGCCATTAATTCACCTAGCGTATCTAACAACCAAATGTTTTGCTTCGTTACCTTGGTGCTTTCACTGCGTTTGGCGACGGTAAAATTATGATGTAAAGCCAACTGTGCTACTTGTGTAAACCGCTCTGGGTGGCGTGGCACAATAACCAATAATAACTGTGGGAATAAGTTTTCTACTATTTTAAAGGCTTCAAGAGCTATTTGTTCATCGCCTTCGTGTGTGCTTGCCACTAGCCATAGTTTTCGAGTGCTTGGTAGTAACTTTTTTAATTCCGCTTGTTTTTGTTCAATAAGACTATTTATTTTACTATCAAATTTTAAGTTACCTGAAACTAAACAGTTTTTAGGCGCAGCCCCTAGATGTAAAAAATTCTCAAGATTATCTTGGCTTTGGGTCAATATTTTATCAAAGTGGTTTAAGGTAGGAACGATTAAATAGCGTAATTTTTGATAGCTCACCATTGATTTTTTAGAGAGCCGCGCATTAATAAGTAGTAGTTTTATCTTTTTATTCGCACATTGGGCGATAAAGTTTGGCCACAATTCAGTTTCCATTAAAATAACTAGTTTTGGTTTTAATCTCTGTAAAAACAACTGTGTACAGGGCATAATATCTAAAGGTAAGTAACCGTGTTGTACGCTGTTATTAAAAAGCTTTTTAACTTGTGCTGAGCCGGTTGGCGTGAAAGTGGTTACCGTAATTGACAAGTTTGGATAAGCCTGTAGTAGCTGTTCAATAAAAGGCTTTAAGGCAATGACTTCTCCTACACTGGCCGCATGAACAATAATGCCACCTGTTTGAGCGGGCATTGGGAAAAAACCTAAACGCTCAGTGATTCTTTGGCGATATGCTTTATTGTTTTTTGAGCGAAGTAATAACGCTAAAAGCACAATAGGCAGCAACAATAATAAAAAAAATCGATAAATTAGCAAGGCGAACATACATTGCTCTATAGTGTATTTATGGGTAGATTATACCTAATTTATTTAAGATAAATAGAAACCTCTATAAATAGGGTTATTAAAATGGCAGTTAAATTAAACTTGATGGCGCACAGACTACAGCATCTAACACCGCCCCTAACATCGCAGCGATACCAAAAAGCAATATTAGTTTTGCTATTGTTTTTTGTGTGTTCTTTATATGTCTCTATCGCATCAGCTCAGCAATTACCGAAAAGCACTACCACTGAGCTATCAACAGCATTAGTGAAAAAAAAGAACCTTAACACCGTACATTTTAAAGCGAAAAGCGATGAAAATTTTATGTTAGCGGCTGATTATTATCAAGGTAAAAAAGACTCATCTGGAGTTATTGTTCTTCATGATTGCCAGCATAGCCGAGTAAGCTACACTCAACTGTCGAAAAGCATAGCTGAACAAGGATTGCATGTATTGTCAGTAGACTTTCGGGGTTATGGCGAAAGTATTTCTGAACATTTTTCACAAAAAAAAATAAAAAAACAAGCGACTGATATTGTCAGTTACCAAAATGAAATTTCATTTTTAACCTCTTTCTGGCAAGAAGATTTACTGTCGAGTTACCACTATTTACTGAGTAAGATGGATAAACACCAAACTACTTCTATTATTGCCAGTGGTTGCTCTGCTTCCTATGCGGTAGCTTTGGCTGAAAAATTTCACTTAAAATCACTGGTGATGATTACCCCAGAAATGACTTATGGCGATAAAGAGCGTTATAAAAATTTAATTGATATTCCCAGTTATTTTATTAATTCGTCATATCATGTAGAAACTTATAGCACGGTAAAAGAGCTATTTGCTTGGAATGGTTCAAGTTACTCTAAAATGCAAATATTTAAGGGCAATAATACTAATGTATCGTTATTAAAAATTCATAAAGGCTTGAATAAAGATATAAGCCAGTGGTTAAAGTCTATTCATTGATCCTAATTCATTTATTGTTGAGGTCGCTATGTCAGCAAATTTTCATCATCACATTCAAGCGCAAATAGAACAAGTAAAATCCGACGGTTTATATAAAGCTGAGCGTGTTATTACCACCGCTCAGCAAACTAAAATTGCCGTAAGTACCGGTGAAGAAGTTATTAATTTTTGTGCTAATAATTATTTAGGATTAGCCAATCACCCCGCATTAATTGCGGCGGCAAAATCAGGTTTAGATGAGCATGGCTTTGGTATGGCGTCAGTACGTTTTATCTGTGGCACGCAAGATATTCATAAAGCATTAGAGCAAGGTATTAGTCATTTTTTAGGCATGGAAGACACCATTTTATACTCTTCTTGTTTTGATGCCAATGCCGGTTTATTTGAAACATTATTGGGCGTCGAAGACGCTATTATAAGTGACGCCTTAAATCATGCTTCTATTATTGATGGCGTTCGTTTATGTAAAGCTAAACGCTTTCGCTATGCGAACAATGATATGGCGGCATTAGAACAAAGTTTAAAAGAAGCCGATGCCGCAGGTGCGCGTTTCAAGCTAATTGCTACTGATGGTGTGTTTTCCATGGATGGTGTTATTGCTAATTTACAAGGTGTATGTGATTTAGCCGATAAATATAATGCCATGGTTATGGTTGACGACTCTCATGCCGTCGGTTTTGTTGGTGAACAAGGTCGTGGCAGTCATGAATATTGTCATGTTATGGGTAGGGTTGACATTATTACCGGTACTTTGGGTAAAGCAATGGGTGGCGCTTCCGGTGGTTTTACTTCGGCTAAAAAAGAAGTGATTGAATGGTTGCGCCAACGTTCTCGTCCTTATTTATTTTCAAACTCTTTAGCGCCGTCAATTGTTAATGCTTCTCTGACTGTGTTGCAATTATTAGCCAATGGCGGTGATTTACGTAAAACTTTAAAAGATAATGCAGCTTATTTTAGACGTAACATGGAGGCTGAGGGCTTTACGTGCGGCGGTGCTGATCATGCTATTATTCCGGTGATGTTAGGAGATGCTAAAGTGGCTAGCGCTATGGCCAATCGTTTACTAAGCGAAGGCATTTATGTGATCGGTTTTTCTTTTCCTGTTGTACCTAAAAATCAAGCACGTATTCGCACACAAATTTCAGCGGCGCATACCAAAGCGCAGTTAGATCAAGCCATTGAAGCTTTTACTCGAATAGGTAAAGAAATGGCAATTATATAAGTGACGAGTTGTGAGCTGCGAGAAAAACCGTGAAAAAAAGTTAAAAGACAAGAGTAAAACGCCATGAAGTCATTATCAAAGTTAAAACCTGAGCAAGGTATTTGGTTAACTAATACCGACAAACCTGCTATGGGTCATAACGATATACTGATCAAAATAAAAAAAACTGCAATCTGTGGTACCGATATTCATATTTACAACTGGGATGAATGGTCGCAAAAAACGATCTCTGTACCTATGGTTGTTGGTCATGAATATGCCGGTGAAGTGGTTGATATTGGCTTAGAAGTGAGAGGTTTTTCTATTGGCGATCGCGTGTCAGGAGAAGGTCATATCACCTGCGGCTATTGTAGAAACTGTCGTGGCGGTCGTACACACTTGTGCAGAAACACTGTTGGTGTTGGCGTTAATCGAGCGGGATCTTTTGCTGAGTATTTAGTGATCCCGGCCTATAATGCGTTTAAATTACCCAATGAAATCTCAGATGATTTAGCGGCTATTTTTGACCCTTTTGGTAATGCTGTGCATACCGCGCTTTCTTTTAATTTAGTTGGCGAAGATGTATTAATTACGGGCGCCGGTCCCATTGGCATTATGGCTGCCGCAGTAGCAAAACATGTTGGTGCTCGCCATGTTGTTATTACCGATATTAATGAATACCGTTTAAACTTAGCGCGAAAAATGGGCGCGACTCGTGCCGTTAATGTCAGTAATGAAAACCTTACTGAGGTTATGCAAGAACTTGGTATGACGGAAGGCTTTGATGTTGGTTTGGAAATGTCAGGAGTTCCTATGGCATTTACTAGCATGTTAGACAGTATGAATAATGGCGGTAAAATTGCCATGCTCGGTATTCCGGGCAACAATATGGCAATAGATTGGAGCCAAATTATCTTTAAAGGTTTAACCATTAAAGGTATTTATGGTCGAGAAATGTTTGAAACTTGGTATAAAATGGCCAGTTTAATTCAATCAGGGTTAGATTTATCGCCTATTATTACTCATCATTTTGATATTGATGATTTTCAACAAGGTTTTGATATAATGCGCTCAGGTCAGTCGGGTAAAGTTATTTTAAATTGGGAAACGTAATTCGTGTCAAATAACCAAGCGTGCTTTATGCACATGCAAGTGCAAGAGTTACATGATGTTTTACCAGATAAAACTCATGTTATTGCTGATATTCGAGATCAAAATTCTTTTAATAATGGTCGTATTGTCGATGCCATTCATTTAACCAATGAGTCACTTGCTGATTTTATGCGCACCGCAGACCTTGATGCGCCGGTTGTTGTTTGTTGTTATCACGGTCATTCAAGCCAGCAAGCCGCACAATTTTTAATTAGCCAAGATTTTACCCACGTTTATTCACTTGATGGTGGTTTTACTCAGTGGTTAGCACAATATCCAGATAAAGTGTCACGTTGATAAATTTATGACTGAACAAGAGCATTTGTCGCAAGCGCAGCAATTACAACCTTTAGTGCAATTAAATGAGCATAATACCGCCTTATTATTTGCTAACTATCTTATAACGATAAATATTGAGGCTAAAGTTGTTGAAGTAGAAGAGCCGCAACAAAAAGCTTTTTTAGTGTATTGTCAACAGGATGAATTTTCCAAAGCTAAGACTGAATTTGAGGCTTTTATCAAGCAGCCTTATCATGCTAAATACCAACAAGCCGCATGGCAGCATGGTGATGCAGTACAAATTTCTTCAGGCGGCTCTAGTTTACTTGCCAACTTTAAAGAGAATTTTTTTGCTCATGCCGGCATAGTAACACTACTGGTTTTTGCCTTATGTTGGTTAATTTTTTTAGCCAGTAATATGGGGTGGGCTAGACCTATATTTGCTCATTTAAAATTTTATTCCTCACTGTCTTTTGAGGGGTTTTTACAACAACCCATACGTTTAATAGGCCCTGCATTCTTTCATTTTTCTTGGTTACACCTTGTTTTTAATACCATGTGGTGGTGGCAACTAGGTGGCAGCATTGAAAAAAAATTGGGTAAAGGCGTACTCATTAATTTGTTATTAATATCCGCTATCTTTTCTAATTTAGGGCAATTTCTTATTTCAGGCGCTAACTTTGGCGGTTTGTCTGGTGTGGTTTATGCTTTAGTTGGTTTTGTCTGGTGGATAGGACATTTAGCGCCAGAGGAAGGAATATCGTTACCGACACCGATTATTGGCTTTATGCTATTTTGGCTCGTTTTAGGTTTTGTCGATTTATTACCCGTAAATGTTGCCAATACTGCACATTTACTGGGTTTAATTTCAGGATGTTTATTAGCGGTGTATAAGGTGAAATTTTCGCGTAACTCGTCGTAACTCACTATTCGCTACCGTCACTAAAATTCAGCTTAGTTATCGAGCCATTGAGTAAACAATAATTTTTTGATTAATACTTGTCCGGTTTCTTTCTTTAATAATTCTTTAACCTGTTCTTCGCAGAGTAATTGAATTTCAGAGCGGCCTTTTATTGATTTTACTTTTGCTTCGGATTGTTGCCCGATAATATTAATAATGGCATCGCGTAATAAAGGAGAATGGTGTTGAACTATTTCTAAATAGTCCCCTTTTTCTACCATTAATTCAATGGTTAAACGCACATATCCCATTTTCTTTTTAACGGCAACATAGTTAGTTACTATGTCTGGTTCAAAACCATAATAGGCATAATCACTTGCCTTGACTGAAGAGAAACTAAGTAAACAAGAAATAATTATTAAATATTTAATCATAAAAACCAGTGCTTATAATGAACAACTTGGATGCATGCCTCATATCATAACCTGATTTTATAATTTTGCAGGCATATTTTTTAACATTTTATTTATCTTTTTAAACTCATTTATCTTAGTGCTAGCATGCGATTCGCAATAAAGCCTGTTATCATAATAACGATTTTATTGAATATATACATACATACACATAACCATGACCCAGCAACATTTATTATTTCCAATCACGTTAACCAATCAATGGTTTGAGCCTTCTTTATGCAAGCTTCCTGATAATTTATTAAGTTGGTTACTTGACAAAAGCTCACTAACAGCCCGTCTTAAGCAGCATTGTCAGAAATTTAGAGTAGAGCTGCTTGGTCAACAATTGCATCGTTGTCATCCTGATGAAGCTTGTGGCGCTATTCTGGCTGGCGAAGAAGTATTAGTGCGTGAAGTATTACTTTATTGTGATGAACAGCCTCAAGTCTTTGCGCGTAGTTTATTACCTTTGTCTAGTTTAACCGGCGACGAACAACAATTAGCCCATTTAGGTACGCAATCGCTTGGTCAAGTTTTGTTCAACAACCCCTCTTTAGAACGTCAAAGCATTGAAATATCGGCTTTTAATAATAAAAGTTCAGTGGCTAAGTTAGCAAAGCATTTACAAATGAATGCTGATCAATACCTTTGGGGCCGTCGTTCAATTTTTATGCTCGAGAAAAAACCGCTAATGGTTGCTGAAGTGTTTTTACCGAATGCTTTTGCTTATCAAGAAATTTTAAATCAAAGTAGTCCTTCTGCTGACGCTATTTCATCGAGTAATCATTCAGGCAGTAAAGATGCTTACTAAATTACAACAAAAATGGCATGCGATACAATTAATTACGCGTATGGACAAGCCTATTGGCACTTATTTGTTATTGTGGCCAACCTATTGGGCGCTTTGGATAGCAAGTGATGGTTTTCCAAATTTACACCTGCTCCTTGTTTTTAGTTTGGGGGTTTTTGTTATGCGCAGTGCCGGTTGTGTTATTAATGATTTAGCCGACATGAAAGTAGATGGCAAGGTTGAACGTACTAAAAATAGACCGCTTGTTGCTGGTTCGATCACTAAAAATGAAGCTATTAATTTATTTGGCGTACTTATTGGTATAGCTTTAGCTTTGGTTTTAACCTTAACTTGGCCAACAATATATTTGTCTGTGGTGGCATTAATTTTAGCGACATCATACCCTTTTATGAAGCGTTACACTCAGCTACCACAAGTAGTATTAGGTGCGGCCTTTAGTTGGGGCATGATTATGGCCTTTTCTGAGGCTCAAGGTGAAATTTCGGTGATAGCTTGGTGGTTATTTGTTGCTAATTTATTATGGACAGTTGCTTATGACACTATGTATGCCATGGTTGATAGAGAAGATGATTTGCAAATAGGTGTTAAATCTACCGCTATTTTATTTGGTAAAAATGATAAAAGAGTGATTGGTTTCCTTCAGTTGATGGTGTTGGTAATACTTTTTTCTATCGGCGATATGCTTGCTTTTGGTTGGCCCTATCAATTAAGTTTATTGATCACTGCCGGTTTATTTAGTTATCAACAAATGTTGATTGCTAATAGAGAGCGACAAGCTTGTTTTCAAGCTTTTTTACATAATCATTGGGTCGGCTTAGTTATTTTTATGGGAATATTCATAGAATATATGTAATACCAAGTTGATTAAGTTCTT
>JAOPTQ010000054.1:0-963 GCA_051531915.1 Colwellia sp.
TATTTGTGTATAAGAGTTAGGTAGTCCCCAGAGGGCGAGTATCTAATAAAAGGTAAAGGTTGCCTTTGTAAAGCTAAACACCGATATAAATTTATTATGATTTTAGAGTATTATATTTGACTATTATTTAGGGCTTTGTTCTGTCATAGAAAGAGAAATATAGGCTAGATGAGAACCTATTCTTTTTTGTATATGGCGGTGAGCGAGAGATTTTCCACTACAAACCACATAGTCGCATAACTTGTTGAATGTATTAATCATACTAAAAAGTGATGTGAAAGATCAATGTAGCGGACTTTTTAAATAGACAATTTTAAACTTCTTAGTGTATATTCACTCGCAATAAGAATAATTAATAAAGTTATTAGCAGGATATATGAGCGAAGGAATTGTTACTTTTTTTAGGCATACCAATTTAGGGTTCTACCAAGTAGGTACTGACTATCACGAGCCAATAACTATCGAAGAAGTTTTAAACTCATTGACAGAGTGGCACTCTGAAAGAGATTCGTTGTCAGAAACTGCACCTTATAAGTCCAAGACAAGAAAAACAGTTTACCTAAAAGATATTTCAAAAAATGAATCAACTGGCGATTATCTAATTACATTGTGGAAAAGCATTAACGCTAATGATGGAAGTGTTTATGGTCTTAGAGCCAACCAATCACCAAGCGACAACGACCTTGTTAATGCAGACGAAGCTGCTGAAGAAGAAATAATATGGGGCAAACCTGCCTATTATTGGTTCATACCAAGTGCTGGTGTTTTTGCTTCAATCAAGTTTCACGAAAGCATAACGGACTCTGATGTTTTAAATAACTATATTAAAGATTACATTCAATTTAGAAGTGATATCAACTCGCCCACAATTGAAACAAGAACTAATAAAGCAGGAAATGAATATGAGACCGTATATTGGGACGGCCCACACGGTAAACTTTGCAGCAGTTTTAGGTGAAACCT
>JAOPTQ010000055.1:0-57808 GCA_051531915.1 Colwellia sp.
TATTTCACCTAAAACTGCTGGTTGGCGAAGCGACTATTCCGCAAATTCATTTTTTTAACCAACTCATTGGCATAGATGAAATCGAGTTTATCAAACAAACACAAGCCACCTTTAAAATGGGTATTAAGTTTATTAATTGGGATAAAATTGGTAACCAATATCATCATGCTTTTGGCGAGTCAGGAAAAGATATTGGCGGAATAAAATTTTACCAGTATTGGTTAAAAATGCATGCCTTAGGTAAAGCCGAGAAATTTGAAGACTATACTCTTAATGCTATCGCTAGCGAAGAAAAGCGCTTTATGACTTCAATCAATGCGGGAAACTCCCCTTTATCAGACATTGCCTATGCTTATCATTTTGATGCCACGTTATTTGCACAATATTTGTGTCGGTTATCTAAAAAATGGGGAGTACAACATACTGAAGGAAAGGTGACAAAAGTAAACCAAGATAATAATGGCTTAATTAAGTCATTAACGTTAGATGACGGGAGTGAACATCATGCTGATTTTTTTATTGATTGCACAGGCTTTAAAGCATTACTTATTGGTGAAACATTAGGCGTGGAATTTGAAGACTGGGGACATTGGCTGCCTTGTGATAGAGCAATAACGGTAGCAACTGAAAATACTGAAGAACCTTGGTCGTATACACAAGCCACAGCACATAAAGCCGGTTGGCAATGGCGAATTCCCTTACAGCACCGGGTTGGTAATGGTCACGTATATTCCAGTAAGTTTATGAGTGATGATGACGCTAAAAAAATCTTATTAGACAACATAAACGGTAAGCTTTTATCTGAGCCAAAATTAATTAAATTTAAAACAGGCTATCGCAAGCAAGTTTGGAAAAAAAATTGTTTGGCTATTGGCTTATCTGCCGGTTTTGTCGAACCATTAGAGTCCACTGGATTACACTTAATTCAATCATTAATAGAACGACTTTTTAATTTCTTTCCAAATATGGAGTTCGCTCAAGAGGATATTGATGAATTTAACCAACAAACAAAGACAGAGCTAGAGCACATCCGAGATTTTTTAATCGCTCATTATTATATCACTCAAAGAGATGACACTGACTTCTGGAATTATTGTCGCACGATGAGTGTCCCTAATTCTGTTATGCAAAAAATAGCACTGTTTAAGAAGAATGGTCATATTTTTAGACAAGACAATGAACTGTTTGATTATCAGAACTGGTTTCAGCTGATGAATGGTCAAGGAATTACTCCTCAGGCCTATCACCCTTTTGTCGATATTTTTTCAGAAGAACAATTAACAAAAAAAATGGATAATATTCTCAGTGTGATGCGTAAATCTGCTGATTACATGCCTTCCCATCAAGATTATATTGATCAAAACTGTAAAGCTAAAAAGATAGAGTAATAATAATAAAATAGTGATAAAAAAATAATTAAAAACATAATCTTATCGTAACTAAACGCAATAGAATTACACTTATATATATTGGAAACTGTTATTACCATTTAATAACAGTTTCCATAATTAATATGAGCAGAATAAAAAATTTAATCATAAAACAATCCTCTCGTTCTATATTACTCGTCATCATACTTATATTTTCAAACGCAATGGCTATGAAAGCACAAGCATTTGAGCAAGAGAAGTTTTTAGGCAATATCTACAGCCAAAATCAGATAGAAAAATTTACTGATTACTGGAACCAAGTCACACCTGAAAATGCGGGTAAATGGGGAGCAGTTGAACAAGTACGTGACGTAATGAATTGGACAGAGTTAGATGCAGCCTACGCACTTGCTAAAGATAATAACCTACCTTTTAAAATGCATGTAATGATATGGGGTAGCCAACAACCCAGTTGGATTAGTTCATTAACGACGGCAGAAAAACGCGAAGAAATAGAAGAATGGTTTGCTGAAGTAGCTGCACGATATGACGATATAGACTACGTTGAGGTAGTTAATGAAATTCTTCATGCGCCACCTAATGGCGAAATTATAAAATATAGTACTACTGTTGCAGCAAACTATGCTGACGCCCTAGGTGGCGACGGTGATACCGGTTATGATTGGGTAATAAAATCATTTGAATTAGCACGCTTTTATTTTCCTCACAGCAAACTCGTTATTAACGACTACGGCATTATTAACTCACCAACAAATACAGACACTTACCTCAACATTATCAACTTACTTAAAGACCGCAATTTACTTGATGCCATAGGCTTTCAGGCACACGCTTTTTCAACCGGTGATTCACTCACTAATATGCAAGCCAACTTAGATAAACTTGGTAATACAGGCTTAGATGTTTATGTCACAGAATTAGATATTGACGGTATTGACGATACTATTCAATTGGAAGAATACCAAAGGATTTTTCCTCTTTTCTGGGAACATTCGGCTGTTAAAGGGATAACTTTATGGGGATGGCGTCCAGGTTTATGGCGAGATTCAGAAGGCGCTTATTTAATTGATAATGACGGTAACGAACGCCCTTCGCTATTATGGCTTCGTGCATATATTGCTAATCAAGATCCAACAATTTTACCCAATCAAAGTTTTTCAATCAGTGAAAATAAACCGGCTTTATCTAGCGTTGGTACTATTGAAGTCACTGATGTTTTAGGTAAAATCACGGGTTATAGTTTTTCAGGAGATGCGGGCCCTTTTAGTATAGATAACACGGGTATGATTAGTTTGGCCAGCGGTCAAACATTAGACTTTGAAAGTATCAGTTCTTATAGTTTAAGCATTACTATTTCAGGAGACTTTGACTTTAACGAGCCTGTCGCCATTACTGTTGATATCATCGATGTGAACGAAGATATATCAACGCCGCCTCCCGCAGAAAAATCGTCATCCGGTGGTGGCGCAATTTTTTGGTTGCCTTTATTCTTAATGGGTTTAATTTTGAGACAACGACAAAAAGCCAACTAATAACATTAAAAAATCTCGGCTAAACTAATAGCAGAGATTTTTTAATGTAAACGACTCAATTTGACGGCATAAATGCCGACCTACATTAAGTTCATAATATACCTCTCTTCGCGAAGCGAATTTGAGGCTAAACGAAAAGCCTTGGCGCTAGGTTGTTAATTGAGGTGATCTATCTTATACGTAGGTAAAAACTTCCTGAATAACACTATGTTTTTCAGGAAGTTTATTGGTTAATCTTCTTTTGTATTTTGATAAGGCTCTATGGTAACGATACTACCATCGTCATTATGTTGCAGCGGTGCCATTTTAACAGAGCGTAAGTGAGTAACCCCACCGGAAAGAGTAGAGTCATGGTAGAATAAATACCACTGCCCTTGAAATTCAACAATACTATGATGTGTTGTCCACCCTAATACAGGATTTAGAATAACGCCTTGATAAGTAAATGGCCCATATGGGTTATCGCTAGTGGCATAGACAATTTTATGTGTATCACCTGTTGAGTAGGATAGATAATATTTATTTTTAAACTTATGCACCCAAGGGCCTTCAAAATAACGTCTATCAGTATCTTCAACGGTAATATCATCACCATTTTCATCGAGAATAACGATTTCTTTCACTTCTTCATCAAGGTTTAACATATCTGGCGATAACTTTGCGACCAATGGCCCAAGTGCCGGCTCACCCTTTTCTGGGTAAGTATCTTCTCCTAGATATTTATTATCGCGCCATTTTTGTAATTGACCACCCCACAAACCACCAAAGTAGATATAATACTGATTATCAATGTCTTGAAATACTGCGGGATCAATACTATAACTGCCTTTTATTGCTTCAGGCTCAGCTTCAAATGGGCCTGCAGGATTATCAGCAACAGCAACACCAATACGAAAAATTCCTTGATGATCACGTGCAGGAAAATATAAATAATATTTTCCATCTTTCTCTGCCGCATCAGGCGCCCACATTTGTTTCTCAGCCCAAGGAACATCATTGACATGTAATGCCACACCATGATCAACCACTTTGCCATCAGCATTATCTAATGAAAAGACATGATAATCTTCCATTGCGAAATGCGAGCCCTCGTCATCTGTTGGTTGGTCACTTTCAATATCATGAGAAGGATAAATATAAATTTTATCTTGAAAGGCATGTGCCGATGGATCTGCTGTATACATATTTTTAACCAAAGGCTCAGAATTGGGCACTAAATTTTTTGCTCGCCCCAGATCATTTGCCTGAACGCGCTCAGCATCACTGATTACAGTAGCTGCCATTTGAAACTCCTAAAGATGAATTAAAGCTATACTTAACAATGAATAGCTATCACTAAATGTAATAGTGAGAATATACACGAACCTTAGCTTATAGTCAAAAATACAACATCAAAAAATAACTATATAAATGAATAAATAAAAAACACTATTTTCACCTGTATACCAGAATACAACTAAACAAGATGGTAATAAAATAAACACTATTATAACAATGACTTAGCTGATGTACTCACTCGAAAAATATAGCTAGATATATTTTAAAAATCACACTTAATAATAAGTAATATTATTAAGTGTGATATAATAGAATTATTTTATTAGATACGAATATAGTATATATGCTTGTAACAGAAAAAGAAGCTCAAGAAGAACGCCTACCCGCAGGAGTTATTGATAATTTATCAGTAGATAACTTAATCTTTTCGATGCAAGACAATCAGCTAAAAATCCTTTTAGCCAAATACAAGTACGGTTTAGCGGCTAATCAATGGGGGCTAATTGGGCATTGGGTTAAATCTGATGAAGACCTTATTACTGCAGCAGATCGCGTGCTAAAACAAACAATAGGGGTTAAAAATTTCCATTTAGATCAATTAGCCGCTTTTGGTAATGTAAACCGTTATCCTCCAAGGCGAATTATCACTGTAGCTTTTTATTCACTGGTAAGATTTGAAGAAGCAAAGGTAGTTATTCCAAAACACACTTTAGATTTACACTGGTTTAACGTTCGAGATTTACCGGAGCTTGTGTTTGATCATCAAGAGATCGTTGATACTTGTTTAACGCACCTAAAATATAAAGTTCGTCACGAGCCTATCGGTTTTAGTTTACTTCCCGAAAAATTTACCTTGTTACAACTTCAAGAGATTTATGAAACCATATTAGACGTTAAGTTAGACAAACCTAATTTTCGCCGAAAAATATTAAAAATGAATTTGTTAATAAATTGCCATGAAAAACAGCATAACGTTGCTCATCGTGCCGCAAATCTCTATCAATTTGATCTCAATGTTTATGAAGAGCTTACAGAGTTTGGCTTTAATTTTGAATATTAAAAAGCCCCTATGTATGCTTAACATATTACCATGAATATCACTGACAATATTAAACACACTTTTAAGCAAAATTTAATTCCAGCTATTTTTTTACAAATAACTGCTGTCACCTTATTACTAGCTTATTTGTATTCAAGCACAGCACAATCGTATTTTGTTCATTTAGGTGAGTTGAAAAAAGAATACGGTATCTTGTATAGCGCTATTGCAACATCATTATTTGGCGGGGTTTTACCAACCCTATACCGCAGATTTTCAGGTCATATTAACAACCTTTTTGTTTATCGCTTATTCTTTATTGCTCTACTGTGGGCGATAATAGGCTGTTATGTGGATTTTCTTTATCAATACCAAGTAACCTTATTTGGTAATGGTAATGATATCAGCACCATTTTTAAAAAAGTCGCCTTTGATCAATTCATTGCCACCGCATTGGTATCATGCCCTTTTATTACCATTTGCTATTTATGGCTTGATCATAACTTTAATTGGCAAAAAACTCGCTTAGCCATTGGTAAGCCGCTGTTAACTATTCATCTGCCGGTTACTTTAATTACTAATTGGGCGATTTGGATACCAGCAGTTTCCATTATCTACTCTTTTCCTTTAGATATGCAAATACCATTATTTAATCTAGTACTGTGCTTTTTTTCATTAATGGTGGCTAGTTTAGATAGAAAAGCTAGTTAGAGAACTTGAGGAAAAGTAATAGCCTTCTCCCCCCATTCAAGAGGTAAATATAGCTCTTATCGCTCAGCAAACAAGCTTAATTCAACCGAATCTGCTAGCGTCTTATAACCTGTAATATTTAAGTGTAAGTCATCTACAGCATACGCTGGCAACATGTACGTTGGTTTATTTGGATCGCGAACAATCGCATCAAAATCAATCACGCCATCATATATTCCCTCATTAATCGCTGTAGTACGGATCCAATTATTTATCGCTTGTCGAACTGCTTCTTTCTCTGAACTTGCATGACTTCCCATCGGAGTTATCGTTGCACCATAAACTTTTAAGCCTTGCTCATGTGCTTTTTTCGCCATCGCCTTATAATTGTCGATAACAAAAGGAGCAGGGCGATTGTCACCATAAACAATATCGTTTACACCAATAAAGATTATGAGCCAATGCGCCGCATTTAAATCGAGAACATCACGCTGAAAACGTTCAACACCCATTGCAGAGCTAGAGCCGCCAATACCAACATTGGCCATACCAACATTTATAGTCGCTGAGTTTTCACCCAAACGGGTTGTTAAATAATCAGTCCAACGGGTATGATAATTATACTTAGTGCCGTAACCATCAGTGATGGAGTCACCCATAGTAACAATGGTTTTACTTGAGGGCGAAGCCATCACTTCAATACCTGTAGCAGTATACCAAACATCTTTTTTTACAGCGCTATCCATGGTTAGTTTTGAAACTACATTACCTTTAGCAAAAAATGAAGTGGTGCGTGCGCCGCGGTGTCCGGTAATGGGCTTTTCATCAATATCACCATAATGAATGCTTATGGCAACAACAGATAAAGCAGGCAGCTTAAAATCTACGGCATCAGAATAAATAGTTTCACCAGCTGGAATAGTGATCCCGTTATTACCTTTAAATTTTAAAACGGTATCGGTTTCCGCTTTTATTTTACCATTACTTGCACTGCTATTGGGTTGGTCAGCCATGGCAATATGCACGTTTTGAATAGTCAACGGGCTTTTACCAAAGGCATTAGAAAATTTTACTCTTAATGTATCACCACCAAGGGAGGTACGCATAAACATACGTAAAGTGTCATTTTTAAGTGGTTTAGGTGGAAAATGACCTTTAGACATCCAGAAGCCTTCTCTGATATCTTCTGTGGCAGTCGCCCAAGATGTTGTCCAATGTTGCGTAGATTCGTCCGTATCCTGCGTAGTACTACATGAGATCACTACAACGAGTAATAAAGCGGCGCCACACCGTTTAATCAATTTAAAAATATTTATATTAAAATACATACTTGTATCTCCTAAATCAGTCGTTCATTAATAGACGGCTAATAAATAGATGTTTCAACAATAGCGTCATGATGTTGAATAACAAAGCTAGCTGCTTTAGAAGTCATGCCTATTGCCTTGGTAAGTGCAAAGCCTGTCAACCTTGCCCAAGTAAACACCATGAAAAAAGGTAGCTAAAACACTACCTTTTCATAATAAATCAGCTTTCTTTTCAATTCGTAAGAAAGTGGTGAATTACCAATTCCACAACGTTCCATCTTCTAAACGGTTTACCGGTAAACAAGCTCTTTTATAGGGATGCTTTTTAGCTTCTTTCTCATCAATATCGACACCATGACCTATCGCTTCACCTGGCGTAAAGAAACCATCATCATACTCATAGTTTCGAGTAAACACTGACTCCATTTCTTCGCTATGAGCCATGTGCTCTTGAATACCAAAATTTGGAATTGAGTAATCTAAATGCAAGGCTGCACCCATACAAACTGGCGACAAATCGGTAGCGCCATGACAACCCGTTTTAACATGATATAAGCTGGCAAAGTCGGCAATTTTTTTCAGATGGCTAATACCACCGGCATGAACGACAGTGCTTCTAATATAGTCAATCAGTTGATTTTGAATAAGCTCTCGACAGTCATGAATTGAGTTAAACACTTCGCCTACGGCAATAGGGGTTGTGGTATGTTGACGAATCAATTTAAAGCTTTCTTGGTTTTCTACCGGTACTGGATCTTCCATCCAAAATAGATGATAGGGCTCTAACTCTTTGCCTAATCGTGCCGCTTCAATCGGGGTTAATCTGTGATGAACATCATGTAATAAATGAATATCCTCACCATATTGCTTACGTACTTCAGCAAAAAGTTTTGGCGCAAAGTTCAGATACTTTTCAGTAGACCAAACATCTTCTGAAGGTAAGTCGGCGTTCGCGGGTTCATATTTCTCACCCTTTTTAGAAACACCATAAGTTCCCGCAACCCCTGGAATACCAGACTGAATACGAATGGCTTTGTAGCCTTTATCAATAGCTTTACCCACTTCATCAAGGGTTGATGCTAAATCAACACCGTTAGCGTGGGTGTAGACCATAATTTTATCACGGCTACGACCACCTAATAATTGGTAGAGAGGCATATTGGCGGCTTTGGCTTTAATATCCCACAAGGCGGTATCGACTGCGGCAAGAGCTGTCATACCGACAGGGCCACGACGCCAATAAACACCCCTATATAAATATTGCCATATATCTTCTATGCGGTGAGGATCTTTGCCAATAAGCATTGGTACAATATAATCTTCTAAAAATGAAACAACCGCTTTTTCACGACCATTTAATGTCGCATCACCAATGCCGTACAAACCTTCATTTGTGATAATTTTAAGCGTGACAAAATTACGCCCGGGACTACACACAATGACTTTTGCATCAATAATTTTCAAAATATTCTTCCTTTAAAATAATACTATACGATATAAAAACATTACTCTTTAACAGGTTCTAAATTTTCATCCAATGGTGTCATTGTTGGCATGATTAAATGAACTATGCCAAGAATAACCAAATAACATGAACCTGCGACTAAAAATGCCCAAAAGTAACCACTATTACCCGCTTGGTCGAGCGTTGAACCTAAATAGAAATCAGCAACCATACCGGCAACTGCACCCACCATGCCGCCAATGCCTACTACCGATGCTGTCGCTTTCTTCGGCATAACATCAGAGACCAAGGTAAAGATGTTTGCTGACCAAGCTTGATGACCTGCTGAGCCTAAACCAATCAGTAAAATAGCTATCCATTTGTTGTCGGTAATCGCGACAAAGCTCACAGGTAATATGATTAAGGCACAAAACAACAAGGTCATTTTTCGGGCTTTATTTACCGTCCAGCCTTTATTCATGAAGTAACCGGACAGATAACCACCACCAATACTGCCAATGTCAGCAAGTAGGTAGATAATAAAGAATGGGATAGCGATATTCTTAATATTCACGCCAAAGGTATCCGCTAAGAATTTTGCACCCCAGAATAAATAGAACCACCACACGGCATCAGTAATTTTCGCTACAGCAAACGCCCATGTTTGACGTTTTTTAACCACTTCTTTCCAAGGTAAAGATTCGCTTGATTCTTCTACTGAATCACTTTGAATATAAGCTAATTCTTCTTTAGAAATCTTTGGGTGTTCTTCAGGTTTTTTATAGGTACGTAACCATAAAACAATCCAAAGTGCACTTAATGCACCGGTAATTAAGAATGGAATTTGCCAATTTTCACCATCCACTGACACAATTGCACCGACAACAAAAGGAGCGGCAATGGCGCCAATACTCGTCGCCGCATTAAAAATACCGGTAGCAAAGGCTCGATCTTTTTTAGGGAACCACTCAGCTACGGTTTTTACCGCTGCTGGGAAGTTACCTGACTCACCAAAGCCTAAACCAAAACGTGCAGCAGCAAAGCCAATGACACTAAATGCCGGTCTAACAACCGCATGTAGCATGCCAAAAATACTCCATATTAATATGGATAGGGTATAGCCTTTGCGAGTGCCTAATTTATCAATCATGCCACCCATAGTTAACATGCCAAGGGCGTAGGCAACTTTGAATGAAATCATAATATTGGCGTAATCGGTATTACTCCAACCAAACATTTTTTCTAATGTCGGCGCCATAACACCAATGATGCTACGGTCGAAATAGTTGATGGTGGTAGCAAACATTAAGAGTGCTAAAATTCTGTATCGATAATTTCCTACATTGTTTCTTTCTACTGTATTTGTACCTTCTGCGGTACTGGCAGTAATTACATTATTTGTTTTAGTTGTCATATTTATTCTTACTATTATTTAATGAATTGACTTTGTTTTGGCCCTAAATATGATGCCTTTAAACCACCCGTATTGATGACTACTTTTTGAATAACTACACCGACATCAACCATATAAATGCGTAGCTTATGTGCGCCTACCTGAGAAATATTATGCTGGCTAATAGCATAACGAACCCCATTTCTAACGGATTCTTGCCAATCACCATGCTCACTGTCTTTCAAAATATCTATAACTTGTGGCTCTTCATCATCAAAACCGATAGCAAAACGTAAACCTCTATTTGGTACAATGGCTAACGTAGGGCTTACTATTGTTTGAATTTCAATACGACCTTGACTGAATAAGTGAATATCGTACTCTAAATAAGGTGCCTTTTTAGGATCCTCAAAACTATGATCAATATTTGAAGTAAAAGCCGCCATAGACGAATGCGTTCGGCCATGAGAGGGTATTTCTTGCCAACTGGCTTGAGGTTGATTAGGTGACGTTATTTTTGAAGGTTTAGCTTTAGCGCTAGCCGCTTCCATTGAAATATATCCATCCGCCTCAACAAAGCCCTTAACCGTATTTTTCTTAGGATTAACCGCAACCACCTTTACCTTTGCACCACCCCAACCGGTGCCTTTAATAAAAACTGACCCCGTTGATGTTCCTTTTGGAGCTTTTGACCAATCAACATTAACAAAAATTCGAATATCTTTAGTAACCGTACCACTTAATTTACTAATTTTGATCCATTCATCAGAGGTTGTTGCCGTAAAATCAAACGCGCTTAAACCTTTATTAAAAACATCAATATAACGCTGTTGTTGGCCGTAAGGACTAAAGGAATCTAAAGATAAGTTGCCAGTTTGAGGCCAAGAAGTAATATGCCCTTCAGTAGCCACACCCATATCAGCAACATTAGCCGGCGAATTGATTGCTAACCAAGGCAATAAATCTTGAGGTGGGTTATTCCAATGGCTATAGCCTATATGGGTTTGATCCATAAAATGGTTCCAACGACCATCCTTTAATTGATGATACTGCTCTTTTAACTGGGTATCATTGGCAAAATTCTGTTTTGCTAATTCAGCATAGTCATTAGCACTTGCTCTTCCTTGTGTTGCATATAATCGATTTTTAGCCACATTATTGTATAATTCAAACAAGGTAGTGCTGGCTTTGATTGGATGTAAAACCAATTGGAAGAATGCTGAATGTTTATTTTCCGGTAATTCTTTATAAATGTACTCTGCTTGAGTTACTAATGCTTGTAGCTCAGCTGAGACACGTTCAGCCTCATTATAATTTAATTGGCTATAGGTGTTTTCATTCATTAATTCGGGTTTACGTCGGCCATTATGGCGAGTATAACCCGTTAGAATATCAACAATTTCCGCTGAATATTTACTACCAAATTGCTGCGTTACCCATGAAATATTGTAATCAAGCAATTTTTCTTTTGGTAATGCTTCTGGATCCCAAGCCATGGTCAAGAAAAAATCTATTGGGTATTCCATTGGCTTTAAATCACCAACATTAGTTAACCAAATTTGTTTAGCGTCAAATTGATAGGCTAAATTCATTTGCTCCCAAATTTTAGTTATGGGCGTGGAATTAATCCAACGATATGAACGCGGGCCACCAACATAATCAAAATGATAATAAACACCTGCGCCACCGCTGCGTTTTCGCTCTTCGGGTGTGGGTAAACGACGGATGTTACCCCAGTTATCATCTGACCAAAGTAAGGTGACATCATCAGGTACACGCATACCGTTTTCATAATAGCCTTGTACTTCTTTATACAGCGTCCACACTTGTGGAACATCACTAATATCCAGTTCATCAAATGTTTGCGTTAATATTTCTCGTTGATCGGTTACAATTTTCTCTAGCAAACCTATATTTTCATTTTCACTCATTGGGGTATCGTGTTGGCCGCGCATACCTAATGTGTAAATACTTTCATAAGGCTTATTACGCGCCGCACATTTTTGCCAGAATTGATAAAGATTTTTTGAGTTTACGCCATAATCCCACTTGCCTTCGCCACGACGATTCCACTCTTTGTCGGCGCATAACATAGGCTCATGATGAGAGTTACTCATAACAATGCCATATTCATCAGCAAGCACCATATTTAATTTATCATCATCACTAAACGCATTATTCCACATAGCGGGCCACAGAAAATTAGCTTTTAAACGCAGTAATAAATCAAAAACATGTTGGTAAAATTTATGATTAAAATCGCCATATTTGGCTTTTACCCAGTTAGTTAATGCCGGGGCTTCATCATTTAAAAATATTCCGCGATATTTAACTTTAGGTTGGTCTTGATAATAAGTGTTTTGCTTAACAAAAAGTTGCTCACTGCGTTTAACCGGAACATCAGCCCACCAATACCAAGGTGAAACGCCTATTTTCTCACTTAAATCATAAACACCAAAAGTAGTACCACGCTTATCACTGCCAACGATCACTAGCGCTTGTTCTACATTCGGTAAAGGGTTATTTAGCACTTGAATTCTGTATGCTTCCCATTGTCCTTTAAGGCTTGTAACATCTAATTTTTTTGTTGCAACTAGGTGATCAACTAAGGCGCTTTTACCAAGGGTTCCAATAATAACTAACGTTTTGCTCAGGTTGTTCTTATGGCTAATTTCAACTTGAATATCAGTGACTTTACTAATATCTGTTTGTAGATTTTTAACGGCATGACGAACCCCTTTATGATCATCTTTATCAACATAAAGCGTTGCAGCTCCCGTTACTGACACCAATGGAAAATTATTATTATTTTGCTGTAAACTAATATAATCTGCATTACTAGCAGCGGCTATTTGCAAAGGTAATAATATGACTAAAAGTACCAGAGCAAGGCTGCGCCTTACCTTAAAAAATAAAAAATTAAACATGTTATTTTTGACCACCTTCAATACGGCTATGAATGCCTAAAGTTGTACCCACAAAACCTCCTGCAATCTCAGTACTTAACATCGTTGCATCAAGGCTTTCGGCAAAATTGACTCTATTTTTCTCTGCAATTTGATAGGTAAAAGAAATTTCACCTTTATTAGCGCTGATTGAAAACACTAATTGTTGCCCTGCAATGGCATCAATCTCAACACTCTTAATTTCAGTCACTTTGCCATTATTAACCTGCTCTAAAAACACTTTATAACCATGATTTAGCTTCTGTGCTGCAAAATAGTAATGATATTTACTATTTTGAAAGGCAACTATCCCAGCAGAAACTTGAGAGGATTTTGGTAATATTAATGCCGTTGAAGCTTCGAAAGTCATATGTTGCTGACGACGCCCCAAATACACTGGTTGGTTTTTGGCTTGTAAACTAACGGGAGAAGGATTTAGGTGAATTTTATCCTTATCAAACTGCAGCCAACCTTGATATGTATTACGTAGCTTATTCCAATGAAGATTTAGTTTATTTGCAGAAAATTCATCACGCCAAATAAAATTCCCCGTTAAGGTATCTGAGTCAACTAATTGATTGTTGGTCGTCGGTTTTTTTATTCGTTTTTTTATTAGATAGGGGATCGCCTTACCTTGTTCAAGAATATGCGGCCACTCATTACTCCAGGTAATGGGCAACAAAAAAGTTTCTCTACCGGTATTATATAAATTTTTATCATAAGGCCTGGTGCCTAAAAATACCGCCCACCATTCACCTTCTGGTGTTTGAACCATATCTGCATGGCCTGTTGAGGTAATTGGGTTACTACGATTTTTTGCAAGATCTCGCTGAGTTAAAATGGGGTTGCCTGCGTATGGAGTAAATGGTTTATTTAAACTTTTAGTTCTAAAAATTACCGCTGAATGTTGATCACCAGTACCGCCTTCGGCACACATTAAATAGTACCAACCATTGATCTTATAAATATGCGGTCCTTCAATCCAAATAGGATTTTTATTGATATCAACACCACCATCGACAATGACATGTCCAGAATCTTTAATGACTTTTTTCGACTCCATGTCGTATTCCCACAACCAAATTGCGCGATGTCCCTGATATAACGGCTCCCCCTCTGGAGCATCGTTATGGGCAATATATACTTTACCGTCATCATCAAAGAATATGTCAGGATCTATCCCTCCAATTTCAGGTAACCAATAGGGATCAGACCATTCTCCAGAGGGATCTTCTGCGGTAACAAAAAAATTGCCGCCACTAGCAACAGCAGTATTAATTAAATAAAATAAGCCGTCGTGATAGCGAATTGTCGGTGCATAGGCTCCTTTGGAAAGGTCTAAATTATTATAGTTTAGTTGCTTTGAATTGGTTAATGCATGACCAATAAGCTTCCAATTAACCAGATCACGACTATGTAAAATCGGCACACCTGGAGCGTAAGCAAAAGAAGAATTGACCATATAGTAGTCATTACCTTTACGGGTAATACTCGGATCTGGAAAAAAACCTGCCACGATGGGGTTTTGATATTGTTCTTGAGATAAAGGGGCTGCAAATACTTCATCTTTTCCTTGATATTCAAACCAGTCAAATGAAACTGTTTTATTTGCAGGAACTATACCTGCAAGTCCTTCAGCCATGCCTTGTAAAGCAGGTTTTTCAGTAAAGTCATCGTTGAATAGCAACGCCCAATCTGCACGCTTTTTAAATCCAGGTATCCAACTATCTTTGTCGGTAATTCCCCACACGGTAATACCACCGCGTAAATGTGCAGGCACGGTTTCTATATAAGCATTAACAACTTCAGCGTAACGTTGACGTTGTACTTGAGAAATATCTGCCGTTAATTTAACGTATTGTTCTGATTGGTTTACCGAAATATCTAATTCAGAAATTCTGACTTTAACACCGCGTTTAACCACTTTTTCAAAAGAAGCTTTAATATTCTCAATACTAGGGGTGTCAGTATTTATGTGAACTTGAAAACCGATACCGTCAATTGGAACACCGCGAGTTTTAAAATCATCAAGCATAGCAATAACACGATCTAACTTACTGCTATTATTAGAAATATTATAGTCATTATAATATAAATCAACATTTTCATCTGCAGCGCGAGCTAAATGAAAAGCCATTTCAATATATTCTGCACCAATATTATTATACCAAATAGTATCTCTATATTTATTTGGCTGTTGCGCACTGCCTTCATCAAGAAAAGCTTCGTTAACTACATCCCAACTTGCTAATTTTCCTGAAAAATGTTTTGCAACCGTTGAAACATGCTCAGATAATATGCTCTTAAAGTCCGCTTTTGTGCCAGAAAATTCATTCATCCATTTAGGTGATTGAGTGTGCCAAACTAACGCATGACCGTGCACAATCATCTCATTTTGTTCTGCATAATCAAGCAAAGCATCTGCATGTTTAAAAGTAAACTTTTTAGGTTCAGGTTGTAAAAACATCATTTTCATAATGTTTTCTGCTGTTAGGCTATCAAAATGCTTATTCACTATGGCTTGACGATCTGAACTTTTTAATAAGCTATGAGGATAGGGATCAGCAGGAACAGCTACACCGATAGGAAAATCGACAATATTTTTTAGCCCAATATTAACGATTTCAGTTTTCTCTTGTTTAATGAGCGTAAGTGATGATTCTTCAACGTTAATTGAGTTACAAGATGAAAGTAATAAAGCTAACATTAGCGACAAAACACTATTTTTTTTCATTTCACATACCTGAATGTTTTTTCATATGCTATCTTGTATACAAGTATATGTCCTTTACTCTGTATTACATTGAAGTTATGAAATATCTCTATTCGCTATAAATAGAATGTTTACTTGAATAAAAGTAGCTAATTATTAAGGAATGTTGCTCTTTCTATTCAGCCGCTCAATAAAGCACTTAATCCTTTAAATGCTTTGGTGTGGTAGGTATTTAGTCGGAAATAACTATTACTTAGTTATATGAAATGAAGATGCCGGTAATCCAGCCTTATTAACTAAATTTGCTTCACTCGGGTTATCAGCCCAAGCATAACGAACCTGTGTAGGGTTCAAAATTTTATCATTCCAAACATGAATTTTATTATTGACTATTTTGGCATTTGCCCACACATATTTACCATCGCTAGCGGCTATTGCAAAACCACGTAATTTCGAATTTCCTTCTGTGTTTATTCTAAGTGCTAAATCACTACCAAAAAGGTTAAAACTTAACAGAGCCTTTTTACCATTAACTGTCATTGCCTTAATTTGAGGGCCAGAATACACAACATGGAGATCTCCATAAGCTAATTTTTGTGCTGCAAGCGCTAAACGCTCACCAACCATTTTTTTATTTAATGGGTGAATATCATTCCATTCACCTATATCAATAGCTACTGCCATCGCTGTATTGGGTTCACTTAATGCTTTACGTTGAGCCTCTCGTGTCTCAGCCCAATTACTTTCACTTGGTTGTTCTTTATCTTCAAGAAAATTAGCAAGTTGAACATAAATAAAAGGAAAGTCACCTTGAGCAAATTGTTTGCGCCAATCTCTAATCATCGCAGGAAACAAATGGCTATATTCTTGTGCTCTACCAGTGTTCGATTCACCTTGATACCAAATAACACCTTTTATCGTTGTTTTTAATAACGGCGCTAACATGGCATTGTAAAAACCTAAAGGCTGACCATAGCTTTGAAATTCAGGCCCGGCAAGCGCGGAAACCTGGCTACCTACTCTGTACTGCCATATTCCTTCGAGGTTAATTTTTCTTTCTCCTATTTTTATAAAATAGGGTTTTTCTTTAACAAAACCGCCTTTACCTGAGTTACTAATAACCCGTACCGTAATGGTATTCTTTCCTGCTTTTAAAATGTTTTTCTCAACAGAGTATCTACGGGGAGGGTATTGATAAGTCGTATTACCAACCTCTACGCCATTAACATAAGTTGTATCTGCATCAACAATTCTGCCTAAACTTAATAGCGCAGAAAGACTTGCTTCAGCCTTAGTTAATTGAAATTCTTTCCTGAACCAAATAGCACCATTTTTAAATTCAACACCTGTATCCTGCCAAAATGATGGCAATTCAGTGGTTTGCCAATGGCTCGAATTATAATCAAACTGATACCAGAACTTTTCTTGCTTGCCTGATTTAGTTAAGCCAAGATCCGTTACATTAAGGTTTTCATACCAACCATCGCTGTGCTTTTTGTCGCTAGCAATTAAGTTTTTCAAATAGTCTTTTTGTCGATATTTAGCTATTTTTTCAAGATACTTAGGAAATTGTTTTAACGCAGACTCACTCATCCAAGCTTCTGCTGGAGATCCCCCATAACTACTGTTGATTATACCTATTGGCACTTGATGTTTTTGATGTATTTCTTTCGCAAAAAAATAACCAACCGCTGAAAACTCTTCAATAGTTTTACTGTTAACAGATTGCCATTGCCCATTTTCAACATCCATATTTGGTTTTTCGAAATTATACTTTCTTGGTATAACAAAATGCCTTAGTTGTGGAAAATTAGCTTGAGCAACTTCTTGCGGGTATTTAACCTTAACGCGAGCCATAGGTAACTGCATATTTGATTGACCCGAAGCAAGCCAAACATCACCAAAATAAATATCATTGATAACCACATTATTATTAGCTTCTATTTCAATTTTATGTGGTCCACCAACGGGTTGTTCCGCAAGTTTAAATGACCAAAGCTTAGTTTGATTTTTTTTGTCTACAACTAAACTGGCAACTAATTTACCATCAAGCTTTACTGAAATATTTTCGCCGTTTTCAGCCCCGCCCCAAATCAAATTTTCATTATCGCGCTGTAATATAACGCCATCACTAATTAAACGAGGTAAACTAACATCAGCAAATACTGTTGATGAGAAAAGGAGTAAAAATAAAGAAAAGTTTGCTATCTGTTTTACTGTTTTCATTTCTTAAAAACCTTAAAATTATACGTGTCTATGTACTTCACTCAGGTTCGTCATTCCCGTGGTGTCTTAAACGGGAATCTAAGTATAAAAACACCTAGATCTTCGATTAACACACCTCGAAGATGACGATTACACCTGGTGCATGAGTTATCTACATAGGCATGAAATTATATTTATGAAAGTATTCCGCAGCTAATATGCTCAACTGTTTGGCTGACAATATAAAAAGAAACAGCCCCAACATACCATTATTTAAGCGAAACAATTATTGACCATTTCCCCTTTTTATTTGATTATATTTTATTGCATTGAAGTTATGATTTTATTCATCTATGAGTTTTTGAAGACGTTATTTGCTATTAATAACGTCTTAATTTCCTAATTCCAAATAGAGAACCGAGTAATAATGACTACCTCCAATATGCTAATAGATGATAACCGTCTATTTCCTGTTGAATCTCAAACAAGGTCTATCGCCCAAGAATTATATGGTGAGGTGAACAAGCTACCGATCATTAGTCCTCACGGACATACTGATCCTCGTTGGTTTGCTGAAAATACTAACTTTGAAAATGCCACTAGTTTACTGTTGATTCCCGATCACTATGTATTTCGTATGCTTTATAGCCAAGGGGTATCTTTAGGTGACTTAGGCATTGCTAGGGTAGATGGCGGCAAAAGCTCAACAAACTACCGCGCTGCTTGGCATATTTTTGCGAAAAACTACCACTTATTTCATGGCACACCTTCACGTCTTTGGATGGATTATGTTTTTTATCAGATATTCAATATTGACTGTGAGCTTAATGCAGATTCTGCTGACCATTATTACGATACGATCAATACGCAATTAGCCACCGCTGAATTTAAACCGAGAGCTTTGTTAGATAAATTTAATATTGAACTTATCGCCACCACTGAAGGCGCTACCAATAAATTAGTGCACCATGAAGCATTAAAAGGTACTGGCTTTGAACAACGAGTTATCACCTCTTTTCGCCCTGATGATGTTATTGACCCAGACGGAATTGATTTTGTTAATAATTTAGTAATCATGGCAGAGCAAACGGGTGAAGACACTCAAGATTGGGAAGGTTATTTAGCGGCATTAAAAAAACGCCGAGCATTTTTCCGCTATCAAGGTGCTACCGCAACTGACCATGGACATAAAACAGCCCGTACTTCAGATTTAACTAAAAATGAATGTATGTCCTTATTTGCTAAATGTATTGCCGGCACAACAACCCCATTAGAAGCGGATATTTTCCGTGGACAAATGTTAACTGAAATGGCAGGTATGAGTATTGAGGATGGTATGGTGATGCAAATTCATCCGGGCGTTGCTCGCAGCCACAATGCTCAAATACTGAGTCAATTTGGTACTGATAAAGGAGCCGATATACCTGAGCCAATCAGTTATGTTGAAATGCTAAAACCTCTATTAGATAAATATGGTAACAACCCGGCTTTAACGGTTATATTATTTACCTTAGATGAAACTACCTATTCAAGAGAACTTGCACCACTTGCCGGTCATTACCCTTGTTTAAAATTAGGTCCTCCTTGGTGGTTTCATGATAGCCCAGAAGGCATGTTAAGGTATCGTCAACAAATAACCGAAACCGCAGGGTTCTATAATACGGTTGGCTTTAACGACGATACCCGCGCTTTCTTATCTATTCCGGCTAGACATGATGTTGCTAGACGAATGGATTGTCGATTTTTAGCCAATTTAGTAGCAGAGCACCGGTTATCACTAAGCCAAGCTCACGAACTCGCTTATCAACTTACTTATGGTCTTGTTAAAAACACCTATATTAAGTAAATTTTTTATAAAACAATCATTTATAAAACAAAAAATGAACAGAGTAATTAATTATGATGAAATTAACTAATCAAACATTAGCGCAGCTAGACAAAAAAGTAATTTGTCCAGAATTTGACAGAGAAACAACCGAAGTAGGTATTGTACACCTTGGCCCAGGTGCTTTTTCACGCTCGCATCAAGCCTGGTTTACTCAGCAAGCCTTAAATCTTAAAGGCGGAAACTGGGGCATTTGTGCGGTAGACCTTTACAGTAACCACGTCAAAAAAATGCTTGAACCACAACAAGGTCTTTACACCTTAGTTGAGTTAGACAAAACAGCGCAAACCTCTATTATTGGCTCAATAAAAGAAGTACTTTGCTATAAAGAAGACTTTGACAAAGCCATAGCGCGTTTATGTGCCTCAACAACCAAGATAGTCACTATAACGGTCACTGAAAAAGGCTATTACTTGAATGCTGATGGTGAGCTAGACAAGGATAATACTGTTATTCAAGAGGACTTTTTAACCCCGTCAACACCTAAGTCTACCGTTGGTTTATTGGTTTTAATATGTCAAATGCGTCAAGAACAAGGTATTGCCCCATTATCAATTATTAGTTGTGATAACGTCAGTGATAATGGCAAAAAACTAAAAAGAGCTTTATTAGCTTACGCCGAGCACATCAACCCAGAGTTAGCACAATTTATAGATGAGAAAATTGTTTGTCCTTGCACTATGGTTGACTCAATCACACCAGCAACCACTGAAGAACTAGGCAAAGATATTGAGAAAAACTTTCATTACCAAGATAATTGGCCAATCAAAAGAGAAGCTTTTACCCAATGGGTTATTGAAGATATTCTGCCCAATGATATTCCTGCTTGGCGTGAGGTTGGGGCGGTTTTCACCAAAGACGTTGAAGGTTATGAAATGGCAAAATTACGCGTACTCAATGCCACTCACTCTGCCTTGGCGTACATTGGTTGCCTATTAGAGATTGAAACGGTATGTGATGCGATACATAAAGCGCCAATACTTGTTTTTATCGAAAAGATGTTAGCGACAGAGATAAAACCTTCGTTTGATATTCCGCAAGGTATGGACTTTGAGCAATATTGCCAAAGCATAATACAACGCTACCGCAACCCTGAGATAAGACATTTATTAGCACAAATAGCTTGGGATGGTTCACAGAAATTACCAATGAGAATTTTACCTGTGATCAGTACTAACCTGCAAAATAATCAGCCTATTGAAAAATGTTGTTTTACCGTTGCAGCATGGATGCGCTTTATTGTTAAAAGAAGTAAAGGTGATATTGAACTTATCGATCCTTTAAAAGATGCTTTATTAAACATTGGTTCACAGTGTAACGATGATGCACAGCATGACCTGAACCTGTTTCTTTCATTAGATATGTTTTCACCGTTAAAGTCTGATGAACAGTTTTTACAAGCGGTGACAAATAGCTATACTGTATTATGTGAAAATAATCAGGACTCGTTATTGAACTTATTGTAAATTGAACGTAATTATTCAGCTCATGATGATTTTACAAAGCACCAAATCTTGTTTACGTCATCTTCTAGATGTTTTAAACGAAGATCCCGTTTTTTAATATCATAGATTCCCGATTAGATACTTCGGGAATGACGTTTGAGAAGCTTGTGAACAATTACAATTGAACTTATTATAATCAATAAGCTTGATTAAAAAAACATCATGAAAAATGCCTATATTATCGCTGAAAATATAGGCGTTTTTTTTAACGAGACTATAAGAAGTAATTTTAAGGATTTAATTAATACTTCAAAGTGATACACTACAAATACAAGAAAAGCATTTAATTACATTGTAACAACCGGCAAGATGACTAAAAAAACACTTCCAGATCCCATTAAAATTGATTATGACAAACCTACTTCAGAGCAAGTTTTTGAGTTTCTAAAAGACAATATAGTTTCTATGAAGATTTTACCTGGGCAAAAAATACCTGAAAATGGTTTAGCTCAGCAATTTGGCATCAGTCGAACTCCCGTACGAGAGGCTATCGCAAGACTAGTTAACTTAGGGTTGATTGTAGTTCGACCACAACGCGGAACTTTTGTATCAAAACTTAGCTTAACTAAAATTTTGGAAGCGCGTTTTATACGTGAAGCGTTAGAAGTTGCGATCATCACTCATGTCGCAAAATTTCACACCCCTGAATTGATTGAAGAATGCGAAGCAATCATAATTCAACAAGAAGAAGCAGCAAAACAAAACGATGCATTGAGTTTTCAATATTTAGATGATGCGTTTCATCAGAAACTAGCTGATTTCAGTCACTTTTATCGTATTACCACATTGATCCAACATGAAAAAGCGCATATAGATAGAGTTCGTAATTTAAGCTTACAAAGGTTGGGAGGGGAATACGAAAAGGTTTTAAAACAGCATACAGCCATTATTCAAAATATTAAAATGGGTAAAAGTAAACAAGCTATAATAAGCATGACCACCCATTTACAAGAAATTTTAAAAGTACTTGCTCCAATGCAAAAAATGCACCCTGAATATTTTGAAGATCATGAACTGGATCTTCTTATCAAACAAACGAATCCAATTCCAAACTAATTTAAAACGTTAAAACTTCTTCCTTTGTTGTTTACCTTCCTCATCGTTTAGCTTGAGCAAACTAAACGATTATCTTTTTTTAATATGCTTGTTACGAAAAACAGTATCAAACTAGTCTTTCTGACAATAACTAGGATAGTATTCTTAGTTCAAATATTCATACTGTAACTGTAAAGCTAACTACCTCATTGTTATATCTCTGTGACATTAATAATGCGGCTAGGCAACACGAGTACCTAATCGTTCAAAGGATAAGACAATGAATAAAAAACGTTTTTTCACTAACATTCTTCTATTAGGAGGGTTGGTTATGATGCTTTCGGCTTGTTCAGAACAAGCTTCCCTGCCTGAAAAACCCGTTAATTTGACAGATATATCAAAAGAAGTCTCTCGTGAGCGTATATTACTTAATGATGATTGGCGCTTCAAAAAATATAGCGCTGACGAAAAATCTGACGCACTTATTTATGACGTTAGACCAACATTTGACGATGATGAAGATGGTAAAGCCGCCGATGCTATGCCAACGGAAGCCGTTGCGATAGAAACCAAGCAGCAAGTGCTAAAATCTTGGATATTACCAACAGCCAATGATTTTATTAAAGATCCAAGCAAACATGCTAAACGTCCTGACGGTAAATCTCCCGGTAGTGATTTTGCGTTTGTTCAACATAAATTTGATGATAGCCAATGGCAACAAGTGCAATTACCACATGATTGGGCAATTGAAGGCCCTTTTTATCAAGGTTGGGATACGCCTGTTGGTGGCGGCATGGGACGTTTACCTAGCCCCGGTGTGGCTTGGTATCGTAAAGCTATTGAGATTCCTGAAGCAGATGCGGGTAAGTCTATTTTATTAGATATTGACGGCGCTATGTCTTATGCCATGGTTTGGCTAAATGGTCATTTAGTCGGTGGTTGGCCTTATGGCTACGCTTCTTGGCAAGTTGACCTTACCCCTTACATCAACTTAGGCGGTAAAAACCAATTAGCTATTCGTGTTGATAACCCGCCGGCATCATCACGTTGGTATCCCGGAGGCGGCATTTACCGCAATGTATGGTTAACCAAAACAAACCCTGTTCGTATTGCACAATGGGGCACACACGTTACGACACCTGAAGTGTCAAATGCTCAAGCAACAATAGACTTCACAGTTACTGTTGATAATGATGCTAAGCAAGATACCCAAATACAAGTAATTACTGATATTTTTGAACTAGATGCTGAAGGCAATAAATCATCAGCTATTATCGCCAGTATTACGCCTAAACAAACGCTAGTAGCACAAGGAAAACAAACAAAAATTTCTGGTTCTGTAATCATAGATAACCCAAAACTTTGGGGGCCTTTTCCCACACAAACACCAAATAGATATGTAGCAATTACCCGTATAGAGAAAAATAATAAGGTTATTGACCAATTAGATACTCGATTTGGCATCCGCGACATTCATTTTGACGCTAATAAAGGTATTTTTGTTAATAATGAGCATATCTATATTCAAGGGGTTAACCAACATCATGATCTTGGCGCTTTAGGGGCTGCTTTCAACGTTCGCGCTGCTGAGCGTCAATTAGAAATATTAAGAGAAATGGGTGTTAATGCTATCCGTTTAGCACATAACCCTCCGGCAAGAGAATTATTAGAATTAACCGACAAAATGGGCTTTCTCGTGGTTGATGAAATTTTTGATGCTTGGGAACGTAAAAAAACGCCTCTTGATTTTCATTTGATTTTCCCAGAATGGAGTGAAGCTGACATGCGTTCATTCATTCGACGTGATCGTAATAGCCCTTCTGTTATTTTATGGAGCATAGGTAACGAAGTGGGCGAACAATATACTGGCGACGCAGGTGCTAAAGTCGGCAAACGTTTAAACGATATTGTATTAGAAGAAGATCCTACTCGTCCTACCGCCTCAGGTATGAACTATGCTAAACCGCCTATGCCATTACCCGATGTGGTGAGTAGTATTAGTTTAAACTATCAAGGTGAAGGTATTCGTAATGCCCCCGAATACTCACATTTAAAAGGCATTAATACGCCACCTTTATACCCATCTTTCCATAAAACCTACCCTAACAAGGTCATATTAAGTAGTGAGAATGCTGCCGCTGTTAGCTCTCGTGGCGAATATACCTTCCCGGTAGTGAAAGGCAACACCGCGCCCGTTAGTGATGGCGTTGGCGGTGATCCTAAAAATATGCAAGTAAGTGGCTACGAATTGTATACCACACCGTTTGGCTCTTCTGCGGATAAAGTGTTTAGCTCATTAGAAAAACATCCCTATGTAGCGGGAGGTTTTGTTTGGAGTGGTTGGGATTATTTGGGTGAACCAACACCTTATTATGGTGCTCGCAGCTCTTATTTTGGCGTTATTGACTTAGCGGGATTTAAAAAAGACCGTTTCTATCTTTACCAAGCGCACTGGCGTCCAAACTATGCTATGGCACATATTCTTCCTCATTGGAGTTGGCCTGATCGCGTTGGTAAAGTTACCCCTGTACATGTTTTTACCTCAGGTGACGAAGCAGAGTTGTTCCTAAATGGTAAATCACTAGGACGTAAGAAAAAAGCCCAATACCAATACCGACTACGTTGGGATGATGTTAAATACCAAGCAGGCGAGCTGAAGGTGATTGCTTATAAAAATGGCAAAAAGTGGGCAACTGATGTGGTTAAAACTACCGGCAAAGCTGCACAATTAGCAATAAGTGCTGATAGAGAAATTATTAGTGCTGATGGTGTAGATTTAGCCTTTATCACGGTAAAAGTACTTGATGAAAATGGCCTTGTAGTACCTAGATCCAAAAACAAACTTAACTTTTATATTGAAGGCAGTGGCGAAATTGTTGCCACTGATAATGGTGATGCCACAAGTTTTGTCTCATTTAAATCCACCGAACGTGAAGCATTCAATGGCTTAGCGCTTGTCATTGTGCGAGCCAAAAAAGGACAGGCAGGGAATATAAAACTTACAGTAACTTCCGAAGGGTTAAAAAATAGCACGGCTTACTTTACAACTAAAAGGTAACAACTAATAATGAATATTAAAAATAACAAAAACTCGCAAATACATGTAACTCAATATTTGTGGAGGAATAATTTTTATAAGATTATCAGTCTATTGTTTATTAGTTTTTTTATAAGCAATAATTTAATGGCTCAACCTTCTGGTGAATTATATGGCCCTATTAAGCAAAACTATCAACTACCAACGGTAAAAGGGACTATTTATTACGTTTCGCCCTATGGTAAAAAAAGTGTATCGGGCATCTCATTAAAACAACCAACCTCCATTGAAGCTGCTATTGCCAAAGTAGTCAGTGGTGACGCCATTATTTTAAGGGGAGGGGTATACCGAACAGGCAATCTAAAGTTAAACCAAAATATTATCATGCAAGCTTATCAAGATGAGCAACCCATTATTAAAGGTACATTTGAAGCCAAATCATGGGAAAACCGAGTACCCAATAAATATAAAGGCGCAATGCCTAGCTTATGGAGCACAAAGTGGTCACGTCTTTTTCCTGCGAGCCCCGACAATTGGTGGCGCAAAGAATGGGCAGGAAGACAAACGCCCTTACATAAATTTAATAACGATATGGTTTTTATTAATGGCCGCTTTTTACAGTCTGTTGGTTGGTTAGGAGGGCTAAATGATGATAGCTTTTATATCGATTATGAAACTGAAACCGTTTATATTACAACCGATCCTACCGATAAGTTAGTTGAAATCACCGCATTTAATCAAGGGTTAATTATTACCCCAAATAAGGTCAATGGTAAAAAAGCTGACGGTAAAGGACCAACCATTCGTGGTATTACTTTTAGCCAATATGCTTTCCATGTAATTGATATTGAAGGTTATTACCCTGAAAAGAAATCAAAAAGATCTGAGCATGGCAAAGATGTTGTTGGTACAACATTTGAGAACTGTACTATATCTTACGCTGGTCGCGTAGGCGCTTTTATACTTGGCGATAACTTAACTATGCGCCATTGTGAAATTAGTGATACTAGCACTGAAGGTCTTTACGTTGTGGCTTCAAGCGATGTATTACTTGAGAAAAATATTTTTACTCGAAACAATATTGAAAACATTACGGGCTATTATCCAGCCGCGGTTAAAATATTTAACCAAACTCATCATGTGATCTTTAACGACAATCTAGTGATCGACCACCCTAACTCAAATGGTGTTTGGTACGATGTGGGTAATGAAGATGGTGTATTCACCAATAACTGGCTTGAAAATATCGGCAACCTTAACACCGAATTTTCCGGTAAAAGTGTTTGGCCTAGCCGAAATGCTTTCTTCTTTGAAATATCAAAAGGTGCCCGAGTTGCCGGCAATGTTTTTGTTAATAATGATCATGGCATATTAATTTTAAATTCATCTGATGTGAAAGTGTATAACAACACCTTTGTAAATAGTGTTGTAACTTTTGGTCGTGATACCCGTGGAGCACAAGCCGATCATTTTGGCTGGCACGTCACTACCGGACCAGCAGTTGAAAAAAGAATAAATCACGAGTTTGTGAATAATATGATGGTCGGTGATAACAATTTTGAACGGCCATTATTATTCATTTGGCAAAAACCAGTTTTATGTAAGCAATTAAATGAACCTGCTTTATCTATATTGGATTATAACAGTTATGTAAAAATGAATAATAATGATTCACCCGTTGTTTGGTTAGGGCAAAAACTTGGCGATAACTGTGAGTCAACATTTGCCACAACGGCTGATTTACATAAAACCAAAAGTGAATATGCCACCAATAGTACAAGTTTTATCAATTACGGTGAGAGTTTATTCAAAAGTGCTCAGCTGAAAAACTTTCAGCTTTTGCATAGTTTTGCCGGAACGAAATCCGCAGTTAAATTACCGAGTGATATTAAACAGCTAATAAATAACAATAACGATAAACCTTATATCGGTGCTTATGCTCAATAGTAACAATAAAAGATAGTCAGTGCGATCGACATCGCAACGAAAGAAGCACCATTAATTTTTTGGTGCATTTTTACTATCCTTATCCCGTCCTGAAATATTAATAAAAAAAGAATATGGCTATGTAGATTGCTTAGGAACTAATGTAGGTCGGGCTTCAGCCCGCCTTTCTTGATGCTCTAAAGGGCAACTTACAAGTCAATTCTATGATTTTACAATCTTACCTGAGTTAAGTGCATAGGCATGATAAAAAAAAATAATTTTAAGAAATATACATTAAACTTATTCAATATGGTTTTAGTAAAAAGGTCTTATTTGAGACTATTTTTAAGTCTTGATGACACCAAAAACAGTACCGTTACGATCTAATAGTTTGATTTTAAAAGTCATACCCACCTAAATATTGAGATGCTATTTCATCAAAAAACCAAGAATTAAGCCGCTAACTTAAATAGATCTGATCAATGTCTGATTTGCAATAGTTTTGAACAAATTCAAAATGGTTTGGCCAATTATCTACCTTCTTATGTGTTTGTTTTTTCACATTCTCGACAAGTTGTTTGTCAACTTCGCAGAGCAAACAAAAAAGCCCTGACTAATGTCAGGGCTTAAGCATTAAAGAACACGCTTTAGTTAGCTGTTTTTCTTAAAATGAACCTCGAATACCAAGTGAGTATGTAGCCCCTGGAAAATAAGCGTTAAACGTTTGCGTATCATCTTCTTCAATATTTGAAGAAATATCTTCATTAGTCAGGTTGTAAGCATCAAATGTCACCGTTAAATTATAATTTTGTAGTACTGGCAAATCATAACTAGCGGATAAATCAATTTGAGTACGATCTCTGCCATTAATATCAGACCCCCATGAATTAAACTGGTAGCCACCATCTTGATGATTCACTGTTATTCTGGTTTGAAATATTTCATTTTCGTAATAAACAGTAGCATTATATGAATCGGAAACACCCGTAATTTCGGCACCTTCCGGTGATTCATCTTTAATTTTATTTGCGCTGGCATTAAAACCTAAGCCCTCAACAATAAAGTCTAAAGGTTGCACCCAAACCACTTCCCAACCAGTTAATGTACTATTACCTTTAGTATTTACTCTAGTAGTAACACTAGTAACACAGTTAGGTTGACAAAGTGACAATTCGTCTTCTTGAGTTTTACTCAAATCACTTATATCCATCCCCCATTCAGGTAAATCATTAAAATCAACCTGAACTACATCATTAAGGGTAAAACCAGTAATATCTTTGCGGTAATAAGTTAAACCTACATAGCCCATATTACCAAAATAGTATTCGCCACCTATATCAAAGTTAGTTGACTCAAAAGGAGAAAGTTTTGGATTACCTGCACTAACAGCTTCAATACCCGAGCCACTCCAAGCTGAATTTGGAAACATATATCCTGGATCTGCTCTGGTTAAACTTCTAGAAGCACTTAGACGTAATTTCACATCATCAGTTGCATCATAAACGGCACTGAATGAAGGTAAAACACGCTTGTATTCCTCATTAGTTTCACCTGATATGGTTGCAACATATTGATCAGTACTTACATAACGCACACCGGCATTAGTACGTAGGTACTGTCCTGCAAGTTCAGTTTCCGTATTAACTTCAACATAAAAAGCAGTAACTTCTTCTTCTATTTCAGTGGAAGTACCAACCGCATTGGCAATACTATTATAATTAATAGTATTTTTAAATTTTTCCCAATCTAAATCGCCAAAACTGGTTAAACCATTATATTCACTTTTATAACTACTGCCGATATTAACATTAGTAATAAAACTACCCATATTATTTTCAAGTTCATCTAAGCCATTAGCTTCTAAATGCGCAGCTAAGTCATCAGCATGAAATACTTGTTGGCTAGTTGCCGTGGTATCAGAAGAAAAACCAAATTTAATACCATTACTACTCGCATCTTCACCCCATTCAAAGTCTATATGTATACCGTCTGTTTCAGTTTGACGCTCTTTATGAGAAAAGCGCAATGATTGCCATAAATAATCATCATAATTATCTAGTGCACTATGATTTACTGAGGGAACAGCACCATTATTATCATAAGTCATAGTGCCTTCAGCAACATAAAAAAGACCGTATGGATTATCTTCTTCAAAATCTGACGAGGTTTTACTTGCAGAGATATCGACATAAAAATTATCGTTAACTTGCCAACTAAAGCTTGGCATAATACTGTAAAATGATAAATCATTCTCGTAGTCACGAGAGCCTACCCAAGGTCGACTACCATAAAAAGTACCTGATTGTAGACGATCGCCATTGCCATTATCGACTAGCTCAATGTTACTTAATATATTTGGAGTATCATAGTTACGACGATAAATATGCATAAACTCCGTACGAACAGAATCTTTTTCAACATCAGCATTAATCCAGTCGAATGAAAATTCCATATCGTCATTGATCTGATATTGGAATGAGACCAATGATGATAAATTTGTTTTGTCACTTTCCATTGTCATAGTACGACCAATGTAGGGCATACCAAAACCAAGAATTTGTGCATCAGTTAATCCTGAGACTTGGTTGACATCAATTAAGTCTCCAATACTGCCGCCATGTTTCGCAATATAATCGGCAGTGGCTCTATTGTTATAACGGAAGGTACCTGATTCACCTTCATTTAAACAACCACTTCCCTCTTGGGCAGCGATACAACCTGTTTGCGCAATATTACCGACAGTTTCATAACCATCTACACCGGTAGTACCTTTTTTACTAATAATAGTGGCTAATATGCCAAAGGTATCACTAGAATAACTGTAAGTGAAAGCAGCTTTAGGGTTGATACTTTCAGTATTATCGTTATATTCGCCGTCTACAGAAAAACTAATATTATGTCCTTCTCCTTTATCTGAAGCACGTGCGGTGCGTAAATCAATGTACCCTGAAACCCCACCTTCTATCTGGCTAGCCGTTGCTGTTTTAGCCACTGATATTCCTGTGAATAATTCTGTTGGAAACATGTCCAAATCAATTTGGCGGCCGTTACTATTTGCATTTATATCACCGGTAGAGGCTACTGCCATTGAATTGCCATTAACAACCATTTTGGTAAATTCTGAACCTAAACCCCTAACTGATATTTGCTGACCTTCACCAGTTACTGTACGACCAATTTTCACCCCCGGTATACGCGCTATTGATTCAGCTAAATTTAAACTAGGCATTTTACCTATATCATCGGCGAAAACTTCATCGGTAAAACCGTTAGATTCACGTTTAGCGTTAGTTGAATTTAAAAGGCTACCACGATAACCAGTAACACCAATAACTTCTATTGCTTCATCTTTTTTAACCGTCTCAGCTGAATTAGTTTCTTCAGCGCCGGCACTTAATGTAAGTGCCGCTGAGATACTTAAGGCAAGCATGCTTTTTTTACTTATCACAAGTGATTTATTAGACATAAGTATTTTTCCTTTTGTGCTTTATTGTTTTGTTATAATTTGTTTGTCAATAACATTGATATTACTTATTTTCTTAAGTACAAATAATAATCCGTGCTCTTGTGCTCTTGTATTCTTGTATACATCAAAGTCAAAAACAACTGTATCAGATAAAAACGAGCCGTCATCATTATTTTATTTATCTATCCTGTTGCTTTTTTATGCAAAGTGTATGAAAAATGATATAAACAATAGCTAAAATAGAATTAGCTATAAAAAATTATTATTGAAAATATTTTATAGGGGAGGGGATAAACAGTACTTTTATTTAAATATTTTTATGGATCTATTGCCACCAATTATTGTTGAAAACTCAAGCGGTTGTTTTATATTGAGTTTTGCTGATGTGATAAAAGCAATTTTCACAAGCTTGAATTCTTATGTAGAGTTCTACGGAAGGGGTTACGCGTCTTGCTTATTCATGCGGCAACACTTAAAGCTAGCAGAGCCATTTTTATTATTTTATTTGTTATTGTCATTTCGTTTTTATTTTAAAACATCGTTAGCATAGAAAAAAATGCTTAAATGTCGGAGAAAACTTACTACACCACTTTTATATAATTAGGAATTTCAATGAAAATAGTGTTTATAATAACGCTTATATTAAGCTGTTTCATCAGTCCACTAACTTATAGTAACAATCAATTTTCTGGTGAAGATGGTTATCGTTTATGGCTCAAGTATGACGGTGTTAATAACGTTCACCTAAGAAAAACCTATTTAAAAACATTGACTAAAGTAAATGTTGTTGGTAAATCAGACACTATTACCGCTATTAATCAAGAGTTACAACTCGCTCTACCTAACTTATTAGGATCGCAAGTTGATATCGATTTATATAAATCAACAAACCAGTTAGTCAAAAAATCAATACCAAATGGCCTAATAATAGCTAAAGCAAACTATCCATTAATTAAGCAATACCAATTAAAAAGTAACATTAAAGATTTAGGTGATGAGGGTTTTATTATTAAAACCCTAGGTACTAAAAACACTCCAAGCATTATGATTACCGCGAATACGGATATTGGTCTACTGTACGGTACTTACCGTTTTATTCAATTATTACAAACTGGGGAGAGAATTGACGCACTCAATATTGTTGAAGTACCAAAAACAAAAATCAGAATGCTTAATCATTGGGATGATTTAAACGGACACACAGAGCGAGGATATGCGGGAAAATCTATTTGGAACTGGCATAAATTACCTGACTATAAATCACAACGTTATACAGATTATGCTCGTGCAAATGCTTCTATTGGCATTAACGGTACAGCTATTAATAATGTAAATGCTAACTCGCTAATATTAACCCCTGAGTGGTTGAATAAGGTACAAGCTTTAGCTGATATTTTTCGCCCTTACGGGGTTAAGGTTTATTTATCAATTAAGTTTAGTTCACCACAGCAAATAGGTAATCTCAGTACTTCTGATCCACTTAACCCTGATGTTCAACAATGGTGGCAAAGCAAAGCTGAAGAAATATATAACTTAATACCTGATTTTGGTGGCTTTTTAGTCAAAGCAAACTCTGAAGGTCAGCCCGGACCTGGTGACTATGGCCGAACTCACGCCGAAGGCGCTAATATGTTAGCTAAAGCATTAGCACCACATGGCGGTAATGTAATTTGGCGTGCTTTTGTTTACTCACATGAAGATAAAACCGAACGATCTTTACAGGCCTATAATGAATTTGTACCTTTAGATGGTAAATTTGCTAAAAACATCAGCATCCAAGTAAAAAATGGACCAATAGACTTCCAACCACGTGAACCCTTTAGCCCTATGTTTGGTGCTATGCCAAATACCCCTTTAGCGATGGAGTTTCAAATAACTCAAGAATATTTAGGTTTTAGTACCCACTTAGCATATTTAGCCACTTTATATGAAGAAGTTCTTAATACTGACACCTTAGTAAAGGGTAAAGGTTCAACGGTAGCAAAAGTTATTGATGGTTCCTTACACAATAATAGTCTCTCTGTAATGGCTGGTGTTGCTAACATAGGTAGTGATCGTAATTGGACAGGTCATATTTTTGGACAAGCAAATTGGTATGCCTTTGGACGTTTAGCTTGGGATAATCAATTAAATTCAGCAGATATTGCCGATGAATGGATCAAGATGACACTAAGCCAAGATCAAGCCTCCGTTGTTAAAATAAAATCTATGATGATGGGCTCTAGAGAACACATCGTTAATTATATGACACCACTAGGACTTCACCATTTAATGGCTACAGGGCATCATTATGGTCCAGGTCCTTGGGTTGATAATTTAGGCAGAGCTGATTGGAACCCTGTTTACTATCATCGTGCAGATAAACAAGGTATTGGTATTAATAGAACATCTACCGGTGAAAATGGCGTATCACAATATGCAAAACCTTGGCAGACAATTTTTGAAAAACCAGAAACCACGCCAACAGAATTATTACTTTGGTTCCATCATTTACCATGGGATTTTAAAATGCCCTCTGGTGATACGCTATGGAATGAATTAGTGAAGCACTATTACGCAGGTGCGGCTGCGGTAGTAGAAATGGAAAAAGACTGGCTTTCATTAGAAGATAAAATTGATGCCAATCAATTTAATCAAGTAAGAATGGCCTTAAAAATTCAAGTCAAAGAAGCAAAGTGGTGGCGTAACGCGAGTGTGTTATATTTTCAAACATTCTCACAACGCAAGATTCCTTCTGGCTTAGAAAAACCAGAGAAAACATTAGAATATTATCAATCGCTAAGCTTTAAAAATGCACCTGGTGATACCAATTAAACCTAATAAAATAATGGAGACATTCTGAATCAGGATGTCTTTGAATCGCAACATAAAATCAGCTAAAGAAATTATTATTTATGAAATTTAACACTAACATTTTAATGAGCCAAACCATGCGCTGGTTTGGCCCTAAAGATCCAGTTAGCTTGGCTAATATCAAACAAGCAGGTTGTTCTGGAATAGTCAGCGCCCTACATCATATTCCTAATGGAGAAGTTTGGCCTGTTGATGCTATCAATAACCATAAAGAACTCATTGAAAAAGCAGGTTTGTTATGGACTGTGGTGGAAAGTTTACCAGTACATGAAGATATAAAAACCCAAGGTTTAGGCTTTGAACAGTATATTGAAAACTATAAAATAAGTCTGCGAAATCTAGCTCAATGCAATATTAAAGTGGTGACCTATAATTTTATGCCATTACTTGATTGGACTCGAAGTGATCTTAGTTTTGAATTAGAAAATGGCGCTAAAGCCTTAAAATTTGAGCTTGTCGCCATTGCCGCCTATGACCTTTATTTATTAAAACGCCCTAATGCAGAGCAAAGCTATAGTAAAGATACTGTCACTAAAGCCGCTGAAAAATTTTCCGCAATGACGGATGCAGACAAGGCACTGTTAACACGTAATATTATTGCCGGTTTACCGGGCAGTGAAGAAAGCTTTACCTCTGAAGATTTTCTTAAAAAAATTCAAGGTTATGCCGATATAGATCATCAGCAATTAAGTGATAACTTAGTCTCTTTCTTACAAGAAATTTGCCCGCTAGCTGATGAGTTAGGTATTAAGTTAGTGATCCACCCTGACGATCCACCATACAGTATGTTTGGTTTATCAAGAGTTGTTAGTAATGAAAAGGATCTAGCAACATTATTTGAACGTGTACCTAATGTTTCCAACGGATTATGTTTTTGCGCGGGGTCATTGAGTATTGGCGCTGAAAATGACCTTGTGAAAATGATAGAACGTTTTGGTGAACGTATACACTTTACTCACCTTCGTAATACCCAACGTGAAGCGAATGGTGATTTTTTTGAGTCTGAACATCTTAATGGTAGCATTGACATGTTCGCTGTCGTTAAAGCGCTACACCAAATATCTAAAAAGTATCAACGTTCAATTGCCATGCGCCCAGATCATGGTCATCAAATGATGGATGATTTAACTAAAAAAACGAACCCCGGTTATTCATGTATTGGCAGAATCAAAGGGCTTGCTGAACTACGAGGTTTAGAGCTTGGTATAGCGCGGTCAGCATCTTAATCACAGTAATTATGGCTTAGTTGCTAAACATATAGAAAGCGTTAAATGATAAAGTCGGTTACATCCCTAAGTATTTTGAGATACTTTTTGAAGTAATCGGCATTGATAGAATAGATGCTAAACAGTAAAATTTTGCATATCAATGAAGTTAAAGCGGAGTCTCAATTTTAAAGTTCAAGAGAGATTTTCCAGTTTTATTAGTTTGCTGAAATGAGACTAATTTTTGAATACTACCAATCTGGGATTAAAATGCGCTAACCGTGATTATGCCATTTTGTTTTTTTCACTTTTTGGTATTGGGTAAATAAAGGGGGATCAATAATGATTGATATTTTCATTTGTCATCTACCCCTTTATTACAGACCATTTAAATATTTTTCCAAGTTCTTCATGTTACCACTTTTACTGATAATTAAAGGGATTTTCAAATAACTAGTAATAAATTTGGCTTGCAATATTTCTTCTTTTTGAAGTACTTCGATTAACTCAACCCCCATTGAATTACCATCTCTTTTTAATAACCTTTCAAAAATAACAGAAGGTTTTTCAGTTATTAAAAATACCGCGTCTAAAGATAATGACTCAAATGTAGAAGTTAATACTTTAAATATGCCATCAGCAGTATTTAAGCAAAAATGGCCATCAAGAAGAATGATTGAAGAATGAGTAGTCAGTTTTTTAATCGCATTACTTAAATGGTCCTGGTTTTCTTTTGGTTCTTGAACAACTTTATTAATATCTACTTTCGATTTTTTTTCATTTTTTATTAAACTAGAAGCTGAAAACGCTTCTAATTGATATTTATTAGTTAGAATATTAGATATTGTTCCTTTACCAACTCCATGCACACCTGCTACAAATATTATTTTCATTATTAAACTTCTATAGCCTCTTTTTTCATAATAGATTCAAATATATCTTTATTTAAATAACAAAAAGATTGAGGTGCTTTAAAATCTTCTCTAATTTCAGATAAATTAAAAGGATCTGAAAATTTATAAACTTTATTAAATTTCAATGCACATGCATTATCAGCATTCTGAAAGTACTCAAAATAAGAATCTTCATCTATTCCTGCATATGAGCTAACTTGGTTCCATAGTTTATGAACACATTTCTTATATGTCTCTAAAACAGATGCATAGCCAACGACTTGCTTTACAGGCCAAGTACTATATAGCAAAATATACTGAGGTGATTTTTTTGGTAAACGCTTTCTTAATTCACACGTCTTTTCACCAGATAATATTCTATCAATATAGATTGGTTTAATCGGATACAAAACGACCATTGATACCTACCACGCTAATTAATTTCCACAGCTTATCTGTCGATAACTGTGTGATTGATTGAATAGAGCCATTTATAATCTTATCTTTAATCATTTTATCAAAATAATAAAGGTTATTTAAATGATGAACTACCCGAAAAAGTATAATCTTTACATCACCACCTGCCATAGAACTTATTTCACTGTATGTATAAACAGTTCTTTTCGCCACCCATTGTAAGATCTTTTCAGGTTCACTTTCAATAATAAATTGTTCTACTACCCCATATGATGTAATTGCTTTGTAATCATCTGAACGGTAAAAAAATACTATATCCCCTGATTTAATTGATTTAATTGGTGATTTACACAAATAAGCTTGACGTATTGAGTTTCCAGCCGCATTTTCTTGATCAATAAAAAGAGACTTTTGATGTTGTGCCTCAGGAAATAATATCCTGTGATAACTTGGTTTGATAGGAACTATATACGCATTATTTGAAGATACCTGCATCATAGGGAAATACCTGATAGCAAAATCTAATGGTGAAAGCTTTTTAGCTGGAATTGATTTAGTGAATTGTTTAATAAATACATCATCTCTTCCTTTATTATCTATACCATATTTTATAAAACCATAATTAGAAACAAGTGAACGAAGCTCTTCATGTTTTTTGGGTTCAATAGTTAGATAAATGTAATCTATACCGTTTTCAATTGCGTACATAAAAGATTGTTTCAGTAATAATTCACCGAATCTAACACCAGTTTTCGTAACCTTGAAAGTACATAATTTTATAACTTGACCACGCAAAGCTTTATCATCAACTGTAACTATAGGATTATTTTCATTTTTATATATGCAAACTGCATTTAAATATTTATCATCATTAAATGAAGCCCACGCCTTTCGACCTTCTTTACAGCTATTTGCAAACCATTTATCAAAAGCTGCGTATCCCTGCTTTAATGAAGAAAAAAGAGAGTCATCGAGGTTTAGTTGATAACAAAATACATTTTCTATACTTGGATGTTGGGAACAATCACGATTTTCAAGGTGGCTAAAACCGTTTACAAACTCTGCAATCGTTAATACACGTTCATTTAAATCTAATTTTTTAGCTTTTTTGTGAATACCACGATCTTCTGTCACTAAAATATGCACACAATCTTTATACAATGCATATAAAATACGATTATCGACTTTATCATTTTCTTTCTTTGGTGCTCCAAATAAAGTATTTTCTTCCTCTTCTTCTAAACAAACAGGTGAATCTAATAACATATATTTGCGTAAACGAGATAACATAGCTTTTTTTCTAGATTCGTTTTTATCACGCTGAATATCTTTCTGCGATTCAGGATGAATTAATAATTCAAGTTTTAGCTGAGATAATCGGTGTAAAGTTGCTAATTGATCATCTAAATTAATAGATGAATCTTCCATGGGAATGAAAATATTTGTATCAAGCAAAATTCTCATATTTTAAATTTTATCCAACCATCATCATCTTCAGACGCTTTTACAACTTGTCGAAAAAGGTTCATTAGCTTGGTATCACATTCTATATGTACTTCCAGTTTTTCCTTTTCCCTCAAAACGTAATTCCTTTTCAACGTTACAAATTAATTTCTATGAGTATATTTATGCCATATCCATATGAAATAGCAATGTTTTTTATAAGGGTATATGGTTTTAGATAAACACTAAGCCTTGAGGCTTAGTGCTTTTTAGCGTATTAATAAATTATCGTTGTATACCGATTAGGCAAGTACTTCATTATTATGCGGTCTTGTTAGCCCAAAATCTGACAATATTACATAGGCACAGGGGATCATAAATAACACTAAACAAGTTGAGGCAAAAATACCAAAAACAATAGAGATAACCAAAGGTTGAATAACTTGTGCCTGTAAACTTGTTTCTAATAATAAAGGCAATAAACCTGCTGCGGTGGTTAATGAGGTAATAAATACCGCTCTAAAACGTTCTCGGCTTGCCTGTACCACCGCTTGGTGTATTTCATCGCCGTCATCTATATGGTGCCGAATATACTGCACTAGTAAAATAGAGTCGTTTACGACAATGCCAGCTAAAGAAACAAAACCCATCATACTTGGCATACTTAACGGGTGACCTAATAAAAAGTGTCCCCAAATTACGCCAATGAATGCTAATGGAATAGCGAGCATAACCATGAAGGGTTCTAAGTAGCTTTTAAATTGAAAGCTTAAAATAACAAACACTGCAAATAACCCAATAAATAATCCTTGCCCCATTGATTTTCCTGTTTCTGCGGCATCTTTTGCTTGGCCTTCAAAATCAAATCGTAAATCAGGATATTTCTTAAGTAACTCAGGCATTAAGTTAGCTTTAAAGTCATTAATAACTTCAAAGGAAGATATTTTGCTGTTTTGTGTATCGGCGTAAATACTTAAACTACGCATGCCGTCAATTCTATTTATTCGCACGTAACTCCGGGTAAACTCAAAATTTGCCAAGCTTGATAAGGGAATTTGATTACCTTCAGCGGTAATTATCGGAAAGTTAGCAAGCTGACTAAGATCGCCCGCTTGCTTTTTGTTAAGCCTTACTTCTATATTAATGTTTTCAACACCAACTTGAATTTGATCGGCTCTTTGTCCGAAAAATGCGGCGCGTAGTTGGTTGGCTATAAGTTGCCCATTAATGCCATAACTTTCAGCACCGGGGCGTACTGAAACTAAAATTTCTTCTTTACCCATGCGCATGTCGTCCATTACCCCAGACACGCCGTCAAATTTATTTAAGTATTGTTGAACTCTCACCGAAGCGCCTTTAAGTGATGCCAATTCTGTGTGTTTTATTCTTAACTCAATATCACGTCCACCGGGTACGAAAGTTGGCTCTTTAAAGACCAATGAGATAGGATCAGGCAATGTACCCACTTCACTTTTCCAAGCCGCAATGAACTCGTCAATGAGTGAGTTTCTTTCTTCGGCGCCGAGTAAATCAATACGAATGGTGGCAAGGTGTGGGCCTGATTCATTAGCGTCGGCATTACTCCCATACTGATGAGTAATATGCTGAATTAAGGGCGAGCCATTTTCATATAGTTGACTAAAATTAGCTGAAGTTTTTTTAGCCGCAGCAACAAGAATATTCATGGTTTTTTCAGTTTGTTTAAGTGTAGCTCCGGGCGCTAAAATAATACGCGCTTCCACAAGATCACCGTCTAGTTCTGGGAAGGGCGTAAAACGTACCAAAGACGATGAAATTAGCGAGATAGAAATAAACATCAGGGCAATAAGTCCGCCCATAAACGCATACCGATGATGTACACAAAATTTCACTGCATTGGGTAAACGGTTATTACGAAAATGTTCAAATTTATCAATAAATATGCGTTTAAAAGCATGCGACTCACTTTTTTTAGTTTCGCTTTTTTTAGCTTCTGCATGCAGCGAGTGGTTTAGGTGATTAGGTAAAATTAAAAAAGCTTCAATTAAACTGATACTTAGCACTAACAGTAATACTTGAGGTACGGCTTTTAACACCGCGCCCATTTCACCACTAAGAAATAACAAACCACCAAAAACACAAACTGTTGTTAAAAATGACGATACAACACCGGGTAATACTTTATTCACACCATTGATAACCGCTTCATCTATATTTTGCCCTCTGTCAATATGAGAAGCGATTGATTCAGCTATTACAATGGCATCATCCATCATAATGCCAATAGCCATTAACAAACCGACAAGTGACATTAAATTAATTGACAAGCCAAATTGTGCCATTAAAAAAAATCCACCTAAAAAGGCGACGGGTAAACCTGCGGCTACCCAAAATGAGTAACGTATATTAAAAAACAACCAGAGAGTTAAGAACACTAAAACAATGCCTTGCCAGCCATTTTTTAGCATCATAGTAAGGCGATCCATCAATACTGATGACATATCATTGGTTAATGAAATAGAGACACCGTTAGGAATAATTTGTCGTTCATCGTCAATAAATTTTTGTACTTTTTCTTTTATTCTTAACGCATCTTCTTGTTTATTTTTACTAATTTTAATAATGACGGAAGCTTGCCCATCAAAAAGAATCTTTTTTTCATCAAGAGAAAACCGATCAGTTATTGTTGCGATGTCTGCAAGGGTAATAATGGCGCCGTTAGCACTGGCGCCTACCACTAAATCAGCCAATTTTTCTACGCTAGTACGGCGACCTTCAAAGCGTATTAAAAATTCTTTTTCGGGTGTTTCAAGGCTGCCACTAGGTAATTGAATATTCTGCATACCCACTTGCACCGCAATATCATTAACGCTAAGCCCCATTTGTTTTATCGCTTGTAGGTTTAGTTCAATACGAAATTCATGATCTGAAAACCCACTCACTTCGACTAAATCGAGACCATAATCTAATTGTAATTTTCGTTTTAATGACTCGCCATACGCTTTTAATTCAGGTAAAGGTAGTGAAGCATTAATGGCAATATCTACCACCGGATCATTTCGGTTCAGCTCTTCAACAATAGGCTTTTCAATTTGATCTGGAAAATCATTAATGGCATTAATTTGTGTTTGTATATCAAACGTCATACGTCCTATATCTGCTTTTTCATCAAGCTTAAGTGTTAATTTGGCGAATCCTTCTAAAGCTTCACAGCGCTTTTCAATAATATTGGGAAGTTTATCTACCGCATCTTCCATACGTAAACAAAGGCTTTCTTCAATTTCTTCAGGCGATGCGCCCGGGTAAACGATTGATGCCACAACATACATCGGCGTGAACTCAGGAAAAGTTTCTCTTTTAATATCAGGTAATGAGACAAAGCCAATTAAAATCAACGAGAGCATCATTAGGTTTGCGGCTGTAGGGTGGCGAGTAAAAAAAGCGATCATTTATCAGCTCCTACACTAACTGTTTCTGTACTGATTTTATCTGCAAGGCTCATACCGGCAACGGCGGGTAAAAGATCATTGAGCACTACTTTTTCTCCAACAGTTATTTCTCCGCTGATAACCGTGTGTAATTCAGTGCGATATAACACGGTAATGGGCACAATTTTAAGCTTGTTTTCTTCATCCTTTATGTAGATTCGGTTAGTATGAATCGCCTTTTCTGGCACCGCAAAATGCGATGTTTTTTGTCCTTTTAATTTAGCTTTTATAAACATACCATTTAATAATGGCGGTCTACCCATTTCAAGTTGAGTTAGATCTTGAGTTACTTCTAAAATAACTCCTACGGTTGCCTGATTTAGGTCAATAGTTTCGCTTATACGCGTCACTTTTGCTGCCCAAGTTTGTGTCATGTTGCCACTACTTAAAATAATTGAGGCCTCTATGTTTTTAAGTACCTCTGCTTTAACAACGGTGCAATCAGCACAACGGTTTAAGCTTGATATAAGTGTGTGCATGTCATTAATAGACACTTGCGCTTCAACTTCCATCACTTCTAATGCATGTCCAATTATCATGGTTTCATTGATGCTAATGACTTGATTTATCTCTACGTTTACTTGTGCAAGCTTAATATCTCGTGGCGCTAATATGGTGGTTTTTTCTAACGATCGTTTAGCTTCGGCAACACTGGCTTTAGATAAGTTGATTTGAGCAACAGCAACTGATTTTTCGTTTGCAAACAGTGAAAGTTGCTGACTAATTTCTTGCACGGTTTTTGTTGACGTTAATAATTTTAGATATTGCTCATCAAGGTTTGATTGAGAATAAAGCCCTTTTTTATGTAGCTTAGATAATCGGATATTTTCTTGTTGTGTTAACAGCAATCGACTTTTTTCAATCTCTAAATTTTTTGCGAGATTTATTTGTTCTTGATCTAATTTGGCCAGTTGCAGTTGGCGACTATTTAAATCGGCTTGTGCTTGAGCCAACGCAAGTTCATATTTAAGTGGGTCGATACGAAGCAACTGTGTACCGGCACTAATAAAATTACCTTTAGAAAGTAGTGGCGATTGGTAAATTATTTCTCCGGTTACTTCTGCTATTGCGCTCCATTGATGTTTGGGTTTAATTTGACCAAAGCCCGTAGCTTCTGGGGAAACATTGACTAAATTTAGTGGCATTATATCAACGACTCGAACAGAGCCATTTCCCGCGGTGATCGCTAGTTTAGGTTTTAGCACAATACTTAAAATTAACACCAGTATGCCAAGCAATAAAACAGGAAAAAAAACTAATTTAGGATGAGTTTTAAAAAAGATTTTTAATTGAACGAACCATGTTTGTTGAGTTTTCATCTTAATTTATAATCCCTTGTTTAATAAGTTTTGCATTGTGTTTTAGCAAGCTAAAAAGGAAGTCATCATCGATGACTATATTATGTAATTTCAATATTTCTGGTGGCGCTATAAATGGAAACATCATTAAATTTAGTATCGTAAAATAAGTAAAGTTAATATCGACACCTTCTTTCAAAACGCCGTCTACACTCAGTGCTTTTTTTAATTTTTCTTGCAAATAGGGTATGTGCTCAAGTATCACTCGCTCAGTTATTTGGCGTTGTGGCATGTTGGCGGATAATTGCATTGTTTTTCTAACAAACTGTAGAAAATTTTTATGTTTCGCCATTGCTTGATAAAATGCACTCATAAAGGTCAGAAAAAAATCATCCTGCCTTTCAATACTACATTCTGCAATTACTTGCCGAGTAGGAGTTAAGGTTTCACGTAACATGGTTTCGAATAGGCCAGCCTTATTATTAAAATAATAGCGGATCATGCCCATATTTACCCCTGCATGACTGGCAATCATACGTGTTGATACTTTTTCATAAGGATGGTAAATGAATAAGGTTCGAGCATGACAAATAAGCGCATCTCTTACTTGCGTTGTTTGTTGAGGCCGACCGGGAAAGCGCTTATGGTCTTTAGCAAGGGTCATGTCGATGATTACTTAAGATTATACCAATCTCACTAACTATGTGATCACTTCTACTTGTTAAAATCACCAACTACTGCGTTATTTATTTAATAATTAGAACAACTAGTTATTTAAATAAATGCCTTGTATTTGTCAATTTTATCTACGTATAAGATAGAACACCTAATTAATGAAACTGATATTAATTATTCGATGCCGATCATCTTACCCTGAACCTTATGTAAATAGGAAGCTCTGTAATTATTCAAAATTTAGTAAATGAATAGTTTAGCCTTAAAGTATTAATAAATACTTTAAGGCTAAGATAGCTAACCTGATGATTTTAGGTAGGTCGCTTAACTTGGCAATATTGATCACCATAATAATTATTTGCGTAGTTACAGTTAACTAACGCTTTTTTCTTTGTATTTATGTTAAAAATTGCTTTTATATTGTTGAAAATAGTTTTCATGTTAATCACCTTGCTGAGTTAAGATGAAACTATTGTTATCTATAAGCTAGCTTCAGTAAAATAATATAAATTGATAATATGGTTCTATAAAACTAAATCATGGTCTTATGCTATTAAAAGTGCGGGTGAATAATTAATCTACACAGCATTTACTTACTAATTGCTCGGTAAAAATATCTTTTAGCTTTGTTAACTCATTCGTTCTAACATAATTAGGTCGAATGACTAAAGCAATGGTTCTGTGCGGACCCGGTTCATTTAAATGAATAGCCCTAAGTTCTGATTCATTATGGATCAATTGATCTAATGCCATTTGTGGCACTAACGTTGTGCCCATTTTACCCGCAACCATTTGAATTAACGTGTGTAAACTCGCTGAGTCAAAATCGGAGTGTTGTTTTTTATTTTGTAATCGACATGCCGATAATGCGTGTTCTTTTAAGCAATGACCGTCTTTTAAGAGCATTAGCTTTTCAATCTCTAACTCTTCACTGGTAATTTCCTGTAATGCACTCGAACATTCATCTTTATGACAAACTAAATAAAAGTCTTCTTGCCAAAAATCAAAATTCATTAAGCCTTCTATTGGATAGGGCAAAGCAAGTATAGCGGCATCAATATCGCCCGTTCTCACTTTATCAACCAAAACATGCGATTGTTCTTCGATAATTCTTAGCTTGAAACTCGGATATTGTTTTCTTACCTCAGGTAATACTTTGGGTAACAGGTAGGGACCAATAGAGGGAATAACGCCGAGTGTCATAGGTGTTGTGAAAGGTTGTTGATTTATTTTCGATACTTGCAGTAGATCGTCTACTTCCTGTTTTACCTTTTTGGCTTTATCAAGTATTAATTGCCCATTGTTGGTCACCAATACTTGCTTATTATTACGCTCAAATATAATTGTACCTAGCTGTTTTTCAAGTTCATTTATTGCGGTACTTAATGCCGATTGCGACACATTGCATGCCTCTGCCGCTTTTTTAAAATGTAAGGTTTTTTCAATCGCCAATGCATAATGTAATTGTTTTAATGAGATCATATTTTTAACGATATGTTTTATTGAATATAGGCGCCAGTGTAATCTATTTTTTGAATAAACCATCATAAAAAAAACAGAACATTATCTTCAAGTCAATCAATTATAAAAATATCCCTACAAACCCTATGCTTATCGTCAATCCACTTCAAGGTACAAAACCAGATCTTGAAGTAGCTTAGAGATAAAAATTCATTTAGAAATACTTTGAGAGAGGAACAGATAATGTTAAAGAAAACACTCCCTATTGCTAGTGTAATTTCATTTGCGCTGTCGTCAATGTTGGTATCTACTTCTGCGCTTTCGGCGGAAGCAGCAAAGACCAATCAATTTTGGTGGCCAGAGCAACTAAATTTAAGCCCGTTACGTCAACATGATGATGAATCAAACCCTTATGGTGAGCAATTTAATTATGCTAAAGAGTTTGCCACCGTAGATTTAACTCAACTTAAAAAAGACATTCAAACCACACTAACCGATTCAAAAGCTTGGTGGCCAGCAGACTGGGGGCACTATGGTCCATTGATGATCCGTATGGCTTGGCATAGCGCTGGTGTTTATCGTGTTCATGATGGACGCGGTGGCGCATCAGGTGGTCAGCAAAGGTTCGATCCACTCAATAGCTGGCCAGATAATGCCAACTTAGATAAAGCGCGTCGCTTATTATGGCCGGTTAAACAAAAATACGGTCGTAAAATATCTTGGGCAGATTTAATGGTGCTTTCAGGTAACGTAGCGCTTGAGTCTATGGGCTTTAAAACCTTTGGTTTTGCCGGTGGACGTAGTGATGATTGGGAGCCTGATCTAGTTTATTGGGGGCCTGAAGTTAACATGTTAACGGACAAGCGTCGTGATAAAAAAGGTAAATTAAAAGGGCCACTTGCCGCCGTAGAAATGGGTTTGATTTATGTTAACCCTGAAGGGCCTCATGGTAAGCCTGATCCACTTTTAGCCGCTAATGATATCAGAATGTCGTTTGGTCGTATGGCAATAAATGACGAAGAAATTGTTGCTTTGATAGCTGGTGGTCATACTTTAGGTAAAGCCCATGGAGCGAAAAAACCAAGTGACTGTGTTGGCGCAGAGCCAGCGGCTGAAAAAATTGAAGCGCAAGGTCTAGGTTGGAAAAATAAATGTGGCACCGGTGTTGGCGCTGATACTATCACCAGTGGTTTAGAAGGTGCTTGGACAGTTACCCCAACGCAATGGTCGTCTAATTATTTAGATAACCTAATGAACTTTAATTGGGTATTAACGAAAAGCCCTGCGGGCGCAAAACAGTGGGTCCCTGACAATAAAGCTGCTGCTAACTTAGTGCCAGATGCGCATATTCCTAATAAGCGACATGCGCCAATTATGTTCACTACAGATATTGCCTTGAAAGAAGATCCAAGCTTTAGAAAAGTTGTTGAACGTTTTAGAGCAGATCCTAGCGAGTTTGATAAAGCCTTTGGTAAAGCTTGGTTTAAATTAACTCACCGTGATATGGGGCCTCGTGCGCGTTATGTTGGCTCAAAAGTGCCAAGTGAAGTGCTTTCATGGCAAGATCCTATTCCTGCGGTTAAGCATAAATTAGTTAGTTCTAAAGATATTGCTCAGCTTAAAAAGCAAATTCTTAACGCTGGTTTAACAACCTCTGAATTAGTGAAAACTGCTTGGGCGGCAGGATCTAGCCATCGTGTTACTGATATGCGTGGTGGTGCTAACGGCGCTCGTCTTAATCTTGCGCCACAAAATAATTGGGCGGTAAATAACCCGAAAGAGTTAAGCAAGGTATTGGTAAAACTTGAAGCAATTCAAGCTAAATTCAATAAAAAATCGTCTAAGAAACAAGTGTCATTAGCTGACTTAATTGTTTTAGCTGGCGCTGCAGCCATAGAAAATTCGGCCAAGCAAGCAGGTTTTAATGTTGAGGTGCCATTTGTTGCCGGTCGTGCTGATGCAACACAAGCACAAACAGATGTTAAATCATTTAATTACTTGAAACCCAAAGCGGATGGTTTTAGAAACTTTTATACACAAGAAAGCTATATGTCACCAGCAGAAATGTTAGTAGATAAAGCAAATACCCTTGGCTTAAATGTGCCTGAAATGACAGTACTTGTTGGTGGTATGCGCGCACTTAACACTAACTATGATGGTTCATCATACGGGGTGTTTACTAGCAAACCAGGTATATTAACTAATGACTTTTTTGTGAACTTATTAGATATGTCTACCGTTTGGACGAAAGATGCGAAAACGGCTGGTATTTACCAAGGTCATGATCGTGCTTCGGGTAAGTTAAAATGGCAAGCAACGCCGGTAGATTTAATCTTTGGCTCTAGTTCAGAGTTAAGAGCTATTGCAGAAGTTTACGCCTCTGATGATGCTAAAGATAAGTTTGTTAACGACTTTATAGCCGCATGGGTTAAAGTTATGCAGCTAGATCGTTTTGACTTAAAGTAAGCTTAGCTCAATAAATCTATTTTAATTTTGAACGCTAAAAGTCTTATTTAATAGTGGCTATGAGTAAACTCTAAGCCGCCATTAAATAAGACTCTCGTCTTAAATTTTTCGCTTTACGTTGATACGAGCCTTTACCTTTTTTAGCTTTTACCACCTGCATCTTATAAACTTTTGATGTCACTAACGCGGCTAAAAAATTATTTTTAATTTCGCCTCGGCCTAATTCAGTTTCACCCATACCAGCTTTAGTTACTGGCTTTTTTTGCTTACTCATATTTTACCTCTAAAGTTACTTATTTATTACGTTAACATGATCTCTGGTTATTATACCGCTTAATCAATATGAAAAACTATATGCTTATAACTTTGTGTTTATTGGTTGCTTAATTATCTAACTCTGCTGCTTAACCTGAGCCATAAAGCTTCTTAAAATTTTTCAGATCCCAGCCAATCATGACTTCATTACCTATTTTAAGGGCTGGTACAGAACGAGCGCCTATAGCGTCAAGCTCTTTTCTACCGCGCTGCATTTTCGCATTTGTTAATCGGTATTTAATGCCATTATCATCCAAGTATTTTTGCGCTTCACGGCAATGGGGGCATTTATCTGAAATATATAAAACAACGCGTTTCATCGCTAACCTTTACAGAGCTGTTAAAGGCTAACTATTTTACTTAACTCTCAAAAAATAACAAAGAGGTATTAATTGAACGACCTATTTTATATAAAGAAAATTAAGCAAGGCTAGTAAATCAATGGCTCAAAGTATTTGAACTAGTTATTATGGTTTTGATTTAAGAGTGTCAGCTTAGAGCCGACAATGGTAGTGATATCTAGTTAAGGAGGCATTAGTCAGATCGTTAATCCTAACGTCCGCTTTAAGCTCATTGCTGCCCTTGGCAATTTCATCTCAAAATGCTAACTAATACCACATTGCGGATGTTTAGTGAAAATCATTTATGGGTAATTTTTGTGTCAGGATACCCTGTATAAAATTAACTTTTAATTCTAAGCTTGTTTTTCAAGTCTGATGGCGAAATGTAGCCATTCTCTTTACCTTTTTTGTACTTAACTAGCAGCCCCATCTCAACGAGTCTATCTAAATACTTACGAGCTGATGTATGGGACACATTAAAGTCAGTCTGAATCTCTTTAACCCAAAAAGTTCTACCAGGGTTTTGAAGTGCTTTCTTCAAAATAGTGATGTGTTGCAATTGTAAACATTTTCTCAATGGGGAACTGTCTAGCAGTTCAAGCGCTTCTCTAGTTTCATCCAGCTTTGTAGTAATATAATTACTAAACCTTTCCAAGGCTTGAAGTATGACCGTCAATTGATAATCAACAAAATGAGTCAGATCATTTTCATCTGTTTCGGTGCAAATGTAACTCTTTACATATTTTGCTGGCGCATCTTTTAGTAATGAAGAAATCGATATGTACTTAAAGTTCTCGTATCCATGTTTGAGAATAAACCAATAGAACAGCGCTCTAGCAGTTCTTCCATTGCCGTCCATGAATGGATGTATGTAACCTATCATAAAATGAAGAATACAAGCCTTAACAATAGGATGAACAAAATCGCTACCTGAACCATGTTCTGAATTTGCATAGTCACAAAGTCCATTAATTATTTTCATAATACTGGCAGGTGGCGGAGCCTCATGAATTATTTCGTTAGTTGATATATTTCTAACTAGAACATCATCCGTTCTGAACTGTCCTGCAATGTGACCATTCTCGATTACTCCATCAGTGGCTATTTCGTTAAACTTCATGATCATTTCAGGCGTGAGGTCTATATCTTTGAAATCATATGCCGCTTCAATTAACCTCCAATTGTTTACAACCATCCTCTCCGACATATCTCTAGGTTCCCGATCAGTTTCTAGCATTTCTTTTGCTACTTTCCTAGTAGTAGCTGCGCCTTCTAACTGTGCACTACTTATTGCCTCTTCCATCAATACTCCTTTAACCAGATGAAACTTTCTATCATTCTCAGATAGCTGAAGGTGCTCGAGGGTTACTTCTTTGTCAATCTTATATAGTTTTGCTTGTAAACTCACACTACTGATGTTGAATAACTTGTCATGTTCATCTAGCAATGAGATTGGTGAAATAGATCGCTGAAGTTTAAGAGCATGCCATGCTAGTTCTTTTTCTTGTCCTGTAAACTCCTTAGCTCTAAAATTAAAATCATGCCAATGAAGGTAATTACCTTTACTATCAAACCCGTGATCGCGAGCATTTACACGAGGATATATCTCGAATACGGAGCTCATATCAGTCGGTTTTTTTGGAGGGGTATTAATACCTTGAATCTTACTTACCATTTCACGAAACTTATTTAAAATGTTTAATGAAACAAGTATTACATATAAATATCTATAGTCAACTCTAAACCTTACTTTATGGTTTTAATAAGTTTTCTTGAATAGAAATAAAGTAGAGATGGGTTCGAAATGAAAGCGTTTATTATAGAGAAAAATTGTGATCGCTGTTCTTTGTTTTAATATCTCTTCCCGTTCTAAGAATGTATGAAGCTTATCAATACCTAATGTCAGCTTAGCGCACTAAGTGATCATTAATAATTAGGCTATGAACGACCGCTGTGGTGGCTAACTCGCCAGTCAAGGCGATAATCAATCAGGATTAATTGTTTGATGCCTCCTGCAAGCTCAATATAGTTCATATTTTGATTGTATAAATTTGTAATTACCTATATTTGTCAAAATAAAACTCGTATATTATGTACCCATCAACCTTAGTTGGGGTCAACGCCATAATGAACATCTAATACCTGTAATCTAATTTTTAATTTTGGAACTACAGGGTTAGTGGGCGTGCTCAAACCTTCTTTTTATACAAATAAGTATTTAATCAAATACTTACATGAACCTTTAGCATAAACACTTTCCTGCTTTAAACAGGAGGTCGTTCATGCCTACATTACAAGTAAATAAACTCTCTTATCATTTAGACAATGGCAGAAAGCTATTTGAAAACCTTTCATTCACCCTACCTCAAGGAGTTACAGCTCTTATTGGGCGAAATGGTGTGGGAAAGTCGATATTAGCTTCACTATTGACCAAAGACATTAAACCTACTTATGGCACTATTTCTTTAGGTGTATCAGTTCAAAGTTTTAATCAGAATAATTCTATATCATTTAAAAATGATGAAACTATTGCATCATTTTTAGGTGTTGATAAACAAATAGCTGCACTACACCGTATTGAACAAGGAAGTTATGACGAATCAGACTTTGAACTAATCGGTGATAATTGGGAAATTAAGCGTGATGCGTTAAAAATTCTCGAAAGGTTACGCTTACCTAATAACCTTGAACTATTGTGTGCATCACTTAGTGGCGGAGAGAGAACTACATTGAGTCTTTGTAAGCTTTTTCAATCTGATGCAAAGCTTTTAATTTTAGATGAGCCAAGTAATCACTTGGACAAAAAAGGAACACAGTGGTTAATCAATCAAATGAGAACCTTCACAGGTGATGTGTTCGTAATAAGTCATGACCGTGAATTACTGCAAGAGGTTGATTCAATTTATGAATTATCTTCTCTTGGGCTTTCATCTTTTCATGGCAACTACAGTGATTACTTATCTGAAAAGCAAAGTAATGATGAAGTGTTAGAGAGGAAGCTTTTAAACTTAAAAAAGCAGAAGAAAAACGTACTGAATCAAATGCAAAAAAGTAAAGTAAAAGCGTAAAAGAGGGCTTCACAAGGCAATAAACTAAGGAGTAGTGGTAGTCAGGCTAAAGTGCTATTGGATAGTAAGAAAAATAAAGCTGAAGGAGCGGCTTCAAGCAAAATAACTCAGGCTAGAGCGAAGATGTAGAATATTGACAGCAAGCAAGCCGATCTATTGAAGAAAAAAGAGAATGTAAAGCCACTCTCTTTATCAATACACCATGAAAAAAGTAAAAAGATACAGCAATTGTTCGTTGAAGATATAGTGCTACCATATGGCTCTGAAGAAAAATTAAACTTCAAAGTGACTAACAATGAAAAAATTCACTTAGTTGGTGAAAATGGGAGTGGCAAATCAACACTTTTTAAAATTATTTTAGGTGAACTAAAGCCTAGAAGTGGCAGGATTAATTTAAATGCTAAAATATTTTATTGTGATCAACACTTTTCATTATTAGAGCATCAGTTAACTATGCTGGAATGTATGGAAAAATATTGTACAGACTTAAATGAAGTAGCTTTAAGAACTATCCTTGCAGGGATAGGGTTTAGAGGTGATAAAGTTTATACGCAAGCAGCTCAACTTAGTGGAGGTGAAAAAATGAGATTGATGATACTAATTGCAAGTCATCAGGTGGAGCTACCTTTATTGCTACTTGATGAGCCTGATAATCATTTAGACATAGAATCAAAAAGCGTATTAGCAAACGCTCTTAATGAATTTAATGGAAGTTTAATCCTTATAAGTCATGATGAATATTTAGTAAACCACATCAATAAAATATAAAAGGTTCAGTTGCATTAATCAGCTACTAAACATTAATTTTAAAGCCTCTATGTCGGTTTTGGTGGCTAAGCGGACTATTCATTGTGATAAATCCCAGCCGAAATTAAGGCCGCTTTGTGGTACCAGTTGACCTAAAGAACAACCATTAGCTAATGTCAGCAAAGCGCACAAAGCTGACCCTTTTCATGAACCAAAATTATCGATTCTAACGTCCTCTTAGATACGAAAGCAGACGTTTCAAATTTTCAGTTTCAGGACTTATCAGTGTGCATTGAAGACATTAATATTTCATTTTTTCAAATGCTTTCTAATTTTTTAGAATTGTGGGATATTAATGAGAATATAATAATAAAAAGTTTTGTTTCTTTAGGTAAAGATCATGAGTAATCAAATATTTGATAATTTTGACAGAACGGAATTTTCTGATGAGATATTTGCAATTTTAGGCCGAGCATTAACTGTTGCGACACGATTTGATACTTCTACTAAAGCTTTAGCAAGATTACCTTTATTTCAATCAGTTATCGTGAAAGGTTATACTTTAAATGCCGATGAATATAATGAATTAGTTCAATCCATCCATAAGAAATACAAAAACCTAAATCGAGCAATTGAATCATTAAAGCTAAATAAGGGTATTGAAGAACTATTGACTCAAGCAAGAGAGTCAAGAAATGAATTAATTCATGGAACTACTCTTGGCTCAATCGAAGGATTTGACAATGTAGAACATAAAAACTTATTACTGTTTCTTGAGCATATCAAAGATTTAGTACTTGATGTAATCAAAGGTGAAACAATTATTTCAATGATGATATCTAAGCTGAATAATGAGCCTATATCCAATTTTCAGTTCTCAGAGAAATATGAAAAACAATATTTAAATTGGGTAATGGAGCGCTTTGAATAAAATGGATAGTGTATATAAAGTTACCGCAACAGGCATTGGCGAAACTAAGAAAGGCTATAAAGTATATCGAGTTCAATTAAATAATTCTCTATGGGTAACAAAACTATTCCCATTCCGTAAGCTTGAGCGTAAATATGACAAGTTACATAAGCTATATGAAGAAAAAAACAACTTGGACTTTATGGTAGGAAAATACATTTCTATCTCACTTAATCAATCTCAATATGGGGTTGAATTTAGTTCCATTAATTCATTTGATGTAATACAAGAGTTTAAAGATCTCCTTGATAGCTCAAAAGGAAAGGCTTTTTCTACATGGACAGATGTATACGGGTTCCTAAAAAAAAATAACTATTCTATCAATCATGATAATTCGATCACTCTGAAAGACCCATATGCAAATTTCAACATAATGGACAAGAATGGCATAACCGTATGCTACCCGAATCATCTGGGAGATAAGTGTCTTACAATTGATAATATTGAAGCCATTTTCAACCAATTTTACAACGGAAAGGAAATTAACAATGGGAACCCTGATAGGGATAGTAAATATGCTTTAACCCCCACTGCAATTGTTGAAGATCGAACAATTTATCATAAATCTAAAAGCCAAACTAGTTCTCATGATACGTTTGATGTAATCAGAATAGGTGATAGGTTATCCGAAAGTCAGTACAATTATACTTTAAGTTTATGATATAAGGATTATAGACCCAAAGCATAAAAATGATTTCCACAAATAACAAAAATTGACGTTGTTGATATAAAAACTAATCCAAATTCAATTCGGGATGATATTAATGTCTTAATGGTGCGTGTATTTAGCCTTTGAATTAAAGGCTAAATGTCAGCTTATGGCTAAAAGTAATCGTACAGAGACAAACGCTACCGTCAGCCCTGAACTATATTGCTACCTGTCAAATTTAATTACCCCCCTGATATTTAAGAGCACTTGATTAAGTTTGAGCTACACATAAAAAGAGTACGACCAGTCAATATTTATCAATTTTCCAACGATTGAGATAACAACAAACAAAAACACAAAAAGCCAACATAAACCGACTGTTAAACGAAAACACTCGGTGCTGTTGGCTTTATCAAACAGTTAAAAACTTCTCAATCCAAATTAGGCTTATTTAGTATTAAGCTGGCTTAGCGCTTTTTTAATACCGTCACCATAAGCAGGATCTGCTGCGGTGCAATGTTTGATATGTCGCTGCTGTATTTCATCTAGAACACTCGCAATTGAACCTGCGGTATTATCAAATAAAGCTTGTTGTTGCTCTACCGACATTAATCTAAATAAATCACCTGCTTGAGAGAAGTAATCATCATCTTCTCGATGATCCCAATGTGCTGCATAGCCTTCTAAATCTAATGGCGGCTCTGAAAAATCAGGTTGTTCAGCCCATTCTCCTTGGCTATTTGGCTCATAACCAATAGTTGCACCTTGATTACCATCGGTACGCATTTGACCATCTCGGTGATAACTATGAACTGGACAACGTGGTGCATTAACAGGAATGTGATTATGATTTACACCTAAACGATAACGCTGGGCATCGCCATATGAGAATAATCGACCTTGCAACATTTTATCTGGAGAGAAGCTAATTCCAGGCACTACGCTTGCGGGGTTAAACGCTGATTGTTCAACATCGGCAAAAAAGTTTTCTGGGTTACGGTTTAACTCCATCACACCGACATCAATTAATGGGTAATCGGCGTGCGGCCATATTTTAGTTAAATCAAACGGGTTATATGGCACTTTATTAGCGTCAGCCTCGGGCATTATTTGTACTTTTAAATCCCATTTTGGGAAGTCATTACCTTCAATAGATTCAAATAAATCTCGATGATGGCTTTCTCTATCTTTACCTACGATAGCTTCAGCTTCAGCATCAGTAAGATTTTTAATACCTTGTTGAGATTTTAAATGAAACTTAACCCAAAATCGCTCATTATCAGCATTGATAAAACTAAAGGTATGACTACCAAAGCCATGCATATGGCGATAACTAGCAGGAATTCCTCGATCGCTCATCACAATGGTAATTTGATGTAATGCTTCTGGTAAAGAAGTCCAAAAATCCCAGTTATTAGTCGCACTGCGCATATTGGTTTTAGGATCGCGTTTTACCGCATGATTTAAATCGGGAAATTTCAATGGATCACGTAAGAAAAATACTGGGGTGTTATTACCGACTAAATCCCAATTGCCTTCTTCGGTATAAAACTTTACGGCAAAACCACGAATATCTCGTTCGGCATCGGCTGCGCCGCGCTCACCGGCAACCGTGGTAAAACGAGTGAATAATTCTGTTTCTTTACCAATTTTTGAAAAAATTTTGGCTCGGGTATATTTGCTAATATCATGGGTAACAGTGAACTTACCGAATGCCCCTGATCCTTTGGCATGCATACGTCTTTCCGGGATAACTTCACGATGAAAATGTGCTAATTTTTCTAAAAACCAAACATCTTGTAATAGTTGAGGTCCTTGTGGACCGGCAGTCATGACATTTTGATTATCAGCTACAGGGCAACCGGCAGCCGTTGTTAATTTTTTACTAGACATGTTTCACCTCGAATATAAATATTAATTGTTAATAAATGCGCTCAAATTATTGTAGTTACAGCAGGTTCATTTTTCATTGATCTAGCATGTTTTTTTTAAAACATTTTATATTTGATACATATTATTTACACACTATTACAACTTATCTATGTTCAATTTTTTAGAATATTAATATCTATTTAATCAATTTTACCAATCATTAAATTAATTCTACTATACACACATCGAAAGCAAACGTGCTTTTTAAACCCAACGAAATATAAAGTTTCAATGTTAACTAAAAAAGGAAATACCCATGGCTCAAATAGGCAAAACTATCCCAGAATTTAACGCACAAGCATTCCATAACGGCGAGTTTGTTGAAGTAACATCAGAAAGCGTGAAAGGAAAATGGGGCATATTTTTATTCTACCCAGCAGACTTTACTTTTATCTGTCCAACAGAATTGGAAGATATGGCAAACCAATATGAAGAACTACAAAAGTTAAATGTTGAAGTATATGCAGTATCAACAGACACGCATTTTTCACATAAAGCTTGGCATGACTCTTCACCTGCTATTGGTAAAATTAATTTCCCAATGGTTGGTGACCAAACAGGCACCATCACTCGCGGCTTTGACGTAATGATTGAAGAAGATCACATGGCACACCGTGGTACTTTCTTAGTAGACCCTGACGGTGTTATTCAAGTAGCACACATTCATGCCGGTGGTATTGGCCGAAGTGCAAAAGACATGGTACGTAACGTTAAAGCGGCACAATATGTTCGTGAAAATGACGGCGAAGTATGTCCTGCAGCATGGGAGCAAGGTGAAGCTACATTAACACCAAGTTTAGACCTAGTAGGAAAAATCTAGTCAGTAAAATTTGGCTACTAAAGTTTAGTCGGTAATGTATAGCCGACTAAACTTAATCGAAAAACAAAGGAAGCATTAAGTTTTCATATTAACGGGTAAGCAGTTTTCTAACTTATCCGCTTTTCTTCATTAATAAATCACCAAAAAACCAACAAAAAGGTAACGCTATGTTAAGCAACGATATTTTAAATGCATTAAAAACTTACACACAAAACATGACTAACAAGGTATCGCTAGTGCTACAAACTGGTGAATACGATAAACGTTCAGAATTGAAAGAATTCTTAACGCAAATTTGTTCCGTATCAGAAGATCTACACTTGGTTGAGCGTGATGATAATTTACGTAGCCCTATCACTTTTTATTTAGAAGTAGACGGTAAAAACAACGGCATTCATTTTTCTGGCATACCAAGTGGGCATGAATTTAACTCACTTATTTTAGCGATATTACAGTCATCTGGCACCGCGCTTAAACTTGATAACACCTTAACTAACATGGTGAAAAATATCACTGAAGATTTGCATTTTGAAGTGTTTATCTCGCTAAGCTGTCATAATTGTCCTGATGTTGTGCAGTCGTTAAATCAATTTTCCTTATTAAATGAACAAGTAAGTTCAGAGATGATCGATGGTGGATTATTCAAAAGCTTAATTGATGAACGTAATATCCAAGGGGTGCCAAGTGTTTATTTAAACGGTGAATTATTCGCTAATGGTAAAATAGATACCGCACAACTTGTTGATAAACTTATTGAGCGATTTCCTTATATTATTAATGCCTCAGAAGCAGAACAATTACCTTTACAAGATGTTACCGTGATTGGCGCCGGTCCGGCGGGTGTGGCCGCTGCTATATATGCAGCACGAAAAGGCTTGAATGTGACTATGATTGCTGACCGTATTGGTGGTCAAGTTAAAGACACCGTTGGCATTGAAAATTTAATTTCTGTGCCTAAAACTACCGGCACAGAATTAACCGGTAATATGCAGGCTCATTTAAGTGATTACGACATTACCATTAAAGAATTTTTACGAGTTGACAAAGTTGAGACAAACAGCGCTGCCAATAACACATGGAAAAAACTGCACTTATCAAGTGGTGAAGTTATTGAATCTAAAACCGTTATTGTGGCAACAGGTGCAAAATGGCGTCAGCTAGGCATTCCAGGAGAGAAAGAAAATATTGGCTCTGGCGTCGCTTTTTGTCCTCATTGTGATGGCCCGTTTTTTAAAGGTAAAGATGTTGCCGTTGTTGGCGGTGGTAATTCAGGCATAGAAGCGGCTTTAGATTTAGCCGGCATGGTCAATCATGTGACTGTTTTTGAATTTTTACCCGACTTAAAAGCCGACAAAGTCTTAGTTGATAAAGCACAAGCTCATGAAAAAATAACAATTATTAAAAATGTTGCCACAAAAGAAGTCATTGCTGAAAATGGTAAAGTGGTCGCTATTGCCTTTGAAGACAGAGCAACGGGTGAGCTTAAACAACAAAGCTTGGCCGGTATATTTGTACAAATAGGGTTAATGCCCAACAGTGAGTTTTTAAACGGTGTGATGGAAAGAACCCAGCATGGTGAAATCATTATTGATGAAAAATGCCATACCACAGCGCCGGGCATATTTGCCGCGGGTGATGTTTCAACCGTACCTTATAAGCAAATTGTTATCGCGATGGGTGAGGGGGCAAAAGCATCATTGTCTGCCTTTGACTACATTATCAGAGAAAGTTAATGACTTAATTTTCCAGTGTTGTTCAGAAAACATTGCCCAAAAAGATTAACCGCTCAGGGACGAGCGACTTTGCAAAACCTTATACCAATTTGATTAAATTTCTTCCCAACTCAGAGCTATGCTCAATGTTCAATAACAAGGCGAATTTGTTTAAATTTAGTCATTCTAAATCAAATAAATTTAATGATGTTAATGGGCATAGAACAAGCTCCCAAAGGGCGAGTATCTAATAAAAGGTAAAGGCTTACAAGCTGCGTTATTGAT
>JAOPTQ010000056.1:0-17015 GCA_051531915.1 Colwellia sp.
TGCTCACTAACGTCGTTGAATTTATTTAATTTAGAGTGCTAGACCTAAACAAATTCGCCTTGTTACTGAACATTGAGCATAGCTCTGAGTTGGGAAGAAATTTAATCAAATTGGTATAAGTATCACAAAACAATTTTAGTGAATTTATCGAACTAAATGAACTATTAGACTCAGCCATTTCTGATGAAGCACTAGCACAATTGGGTTTTGCAATGATAAGAAAACGAAAACTCCTCATGGAGCAAATGGTTCGGACTGTCATTAGTATGGCTTTGTTTCATAAAATGTCTATGCGTCAGTTAGTTTACCAACTTGATATTATCTCTCCTAATGGCGAACCATGCGCAACAATTTGTACTACCATCACGGTGAGAGCGTAATTATCCAAGAGAATTGAAGAGCTCTAAAAATAGATATCCTGTAGAAAAAAGAAATGCCGCTCACCTTAAGTGAACAGCATTAAGCAATTACTGGATTTTTATTCTTGTTGCGCCTAACTTAACTTGTTATTTTGAGATATTTAAGTCAGTAATGTAAATTTTGTCTCCGGCAGCACCACCAACTCCATATATTGCAATTTGTGTTAACTTCGACATGTTTAGTGGTATATCAACGACATTAATATTGACCTCTGTCCAATTGCTATAGACAGTTAAAGGTACCTGAAATTCAGCGCCATTAACCAAGAAGTTAATCACGTATTCAGAAAATGTCCCTTGCGCAGCAATTTTGAAATTAATGGTCTCGTATTTAGCGACATCCAGTTTGTATTCTTGTACATCACCATATATATCTCCCATTAAAGCCAGAACCGCTCCCCAACTATCGCCTTTGTTTAATTCAAAGGCGTTTAAACCATTGTAACTAACATCTGCAGTAAATTGAGTGCCGGTTGACCATTCGCTCAAAGTAACATTACCATTATAGGCAAAGTTATCGCCATCGAAGATCATATCTGAACTCTCGCCCGTCGATGAAAAGAATACAAACTTATCATCAGAACTATCTTTGGCTGAAATATAACCACTGTCGTAAAGCACCATATCAGTTAGATAGATCTTTTGGCCGGCAGAACCGCCATCATAAATACCATACAAAACCACTTGATTAACGTTAGATAAATTAACGCCATACTGAGCTAAATCGATATCAATATCATTCCATTGAGCAGGGTTGGCTAAAGTAAAAGTAACTTCTTGAGAAGCTTCATTACCCCCTACCTTAGAGTTAATAAATAAGACATAACTTTCAAATGCACCTTGTGAGGAAATTTTAAACTTGATGTTAGTATATTTCGCCATATCAACATCATAGTTATCAATAGTTGTGCCGTCAGAGATATCACCTTGTAGGGCAAAAACTGCGCCCCAACTACCGCCATCCGTTAGCACAATCGCGTCTAAGCCTAAATAATTAGCTGAAGAAATTCCCGTACCTGTGCTCCATTCACCAAAGATAATGTTACCAATATCACTGTTGTTATCACCATCATGGATCAGGTCACTTGCTATGCTTGCATCGGATGAAATAAAGACATAATCGCTTTCTGTTTCACTATCAAAAGCGATGACCTCATCTTTCACTAAACGAAAATCAGTGATATGAATGGTAGAAACTGCCGCTTCTCCGCCGACACCATACAAAGCAATCCCATCAATTGAAGATAAATTCAATGGAATATTAGTGGTATCGATTGAAATTGTTTGCCAAGTATTCGTCGTTTCGTTTACAGGTAAGGTTATTTCTTGGCTAATACCATTAGCGGATATATTCAATTTATAACCACCACTATAACCTCCAGATGTTGCCAGTTTTAACTCAATACGGTTGAACAAGCTAAAGTCGCCAAAAATACCGTTTTGGAAAGCTAAAACAGTGCCCCAGCTGCCTTGAGAAGTTAATTTCCAAGCTTGCAACGAATCAAAAGTTATCCCGCCGTCAATAAGTGTACCTGTACTCCATTCACCGACAGTATCTGCAGCATAACTAACATCACTAGCACCTGTTGACGAGATAATGAAAAATTCGTCTTCAGCAACTGGATCGCCGGTATCAACTAGTACTGAAACACTAACGTCGTCAATAAAGACCGAACCAACTTCAGCACCTAGGTCAAAGAATACCCGGCTATTATCATCACCAAAACCAAAGGTAGTTAATACATAAGTATAGGTTTGCCACTCTGTTGTTAAATCAACATCTTTGGTAACATTTGTCCATGAATCAGAGATCAAACCAAGACCTGCAATCATACTACGTGCAACCGATGCTTTTGCTTTAAAAGATAAAACATAAGTTTCGTCAGGTATTAACGTCATCACTTGACTGACATTAACATCCCATGAGTCCCCTGCGGTTTCGATATCAGCTTGGAGGAAAGTATTATCCCCTTCGGTATTAACAGCAACTTCACCAATCCAAGCATCAGTACCATTATCAAAAGAACCATTACTTAGCAATTCTTCACCCGAAACAGAGCCATTATTGCCGCTTCCTGTGTCTCCACCTGTGCCTGAATCACCACCACCTGATCCTGAATCACCACCAGTAGTATCACCTTGCAAAATAGTAACATTATCTACTCTAAAAACAGCTCCTTCACCTTGCCCCCAACTAGGGAAAATCATAATAATATCAATACCATTAAGGTTAAGGCCAGCTTTATTCAAGGCTTTTAAGGATACCTTGTAATGTTGCCATTCAGCTGTGGGTCTGGCGATAATGATCTCAGCTTCACTACTTGCACCGCTTTGTTCAACTTTTAAAATCCAATTGGCATTAGCATCTTTTGCTGGTGTCACCAATTTCAGATCAAACTCCAACCAACCGTTATTTAACATTGGAGAACCATCATATGCTGTAGGTAAATCTGCAACATTGGTATTAAAACCAACTACTGTAGGTTCTGCACCAATAGAAAATTCCATCACTTCAGCATGTTCACCATCATCAATGACTACAAGTGATGCTTTATCATCACAACAGCTCCATGCAGGCCAATTTTCATTAATAGCATTGTCAAAAACTATCAGGTCTGTTGCTATGCCATTAGAAGGTTTAATTGGTGTAGGAGCTTCACCACCAACTAATGTACCATTTTCAGTAATCGGCGCTAAATAACCATCACGTATACTTGCACAGCCTTGACCGGTTGTTGGGTTAGTGGGACATTCATAAACTCTAACATAATCAATTTCAAACGCATTACTCTCATTAAAGGCTGAGGCATCAATGCCAAGGTTATTAACATTTTCAGACCAATTACCACCGACAGCAAAGTTCAACATAATGTGGAAGTCTTGGTTAAATGGTGCGTTATCCCAATGAAATTCATTTTCATAATCAGAAAACCAACCTGCGTGAATTAAACCATTTTCATCACCATCTACATCAATATTCACTTCAGATTTTAATTGGCTTTGATATAAGTAACCATCAACATACCAACGAATTTCGCCGGCTTCCCACTCTATAGCATAAGTATGAAAGCCGTCAGCTGGGTTTTGTCCATCGGGTAATTTGTAATGTGCACCACTATTAGATTGATTTGGCCAGCTGCGACCATACCAGAGGTTACCGTGTATGTAAGTTTCCTCAACACCTTCGTTGTTAACTGTTTTTAAGTTCACAGATTCAAAGATATCGATTTCACCTGAATGAGGCCATCCACCATAAATCTCATCGGTAGGTAACATCCAAATTGCGGGAAATGAACCTTGTCCATGTGGTGGTTTAGCTCTTACTTCAATACGGCCATATTTCCAGTCACCTTGATATTTAGTACGTAAACGTGCCGAACTATAAGGTAATGCTTTACCTGATTCAGCTTTAGCAACAATTTTTAAAATGCCATTGTCAACAAATGAGTTTTCTGAATTACTGGTATAACACTGTTTCTCGTTATTACCACCACCACTACAATTAACTTCGTGTTCCCATTTGTTTAAGTCAATATTGCTGCCATCAAATTCATCGTTCCAAACTAGTGCCCAGTCAGAGTTGGTTGAATTATCCGTATTACCATTACCTGCACCAGTATCGCTACCGTCAGTATCACTATCGGGTGCAGAGATGCTTAACCAATTAAAACCAAAACTACCGGTCGCTTCTATGCGTAAAATATGCTCTCCTTCTGGAAAGTTAATCGCATCAGATTCGAATGTCTGCCATAAATCAACAGCACCAGTTGAAAAACCATCTAAGGTATAAATGACTTCACCATCTAATTTAACCACAAGCGTATTTTCAAATAAGGACGATAAGCGAAGCTTAATACTGTATTCGTTAGAAGTTGACACATTTAGATCATATTCTACAAAGTCCCCTGTTTGTGATGTTATCTTGGCCAAGCCAGAAATATCTGTAGTCGGTTGATGTTTAAAGCCAAATAAACGATGAGCCCCTTCAGCTTCAATTTTGCTTGGTAAATCATAACGATAATTTACCGATGGAATTGAAGTATATACACTGCCTAATGGCGATAATGAACCATCTTCAGCTAAGATGTCTAAATAAGGAAATTGTTCGTGACCTTGATTACTACGCCCCAAGAACCATGAATAGCGGTAAACCATATCGTTATTTTCGAGCCAACGGACAGTTTCAGCTAAGTAATCCATTTGCTCTCCCATATTGGCTGGACCACCGTCATCCCATGCAGCCCATTCGGTCACCCAAATTGGCTTGTTGTAGCGTTCAAATTCACTGATATACCACTCAAATGCACCTGCATACTTCATATACGAGTGCACTGAAATATAGTCAATTTGGCAACCTTCACAGGCAGCAAAAAACGCATCAAGATATTTCCACGGGTCCCAATCATCATCTGTACCTGGAATATCGACATTACCTGGCGAGAAATTTACAGCAGGCGCAACCAATTTCAGATTGTAATCTTGTGCAATGGCCTCTAACCTTGGCCATAGAGCCGCCGCTTCTACGGGGGTCAAATTTGCTTGTTCACCAAAATTCGGTTCGTTAAAGCCAAGTAAATATTTAACATCAGGATGATCATCAAGGAAATTACGTAACTCAGCTTCATTAAAATCGCCGTTCCAAGTCATCGGTACAAAGTCATAACCATAGTCGTCGTATACATCAACAACGGCAGGCTCTGCTTCAGTTCCCCAGTTATACCACCACTTGATTTTACCTTGTGTAATAGCAAGATCGGCTTCTGAGTGATCTCCATAGGCAATGCCACGCTTTTCACTATGAAAGATTAAATGGTCTTGTTCAGTGCCATCATCTGGCTCTGTACCATGTTCAACCGTTATTTCAAAAATTGAATAACCATAAGCTGAACTGCGTTCAGTACAAACTATTTTCAAATAACGGTAGGTACCATTAACGGTAATATTGTCAGAGCGGTTACCAAAACTAAGTCCTGTAAAAGTTTCAATGGAAACCCAATTTTCGCCATCAGTGCTGGCCAGTAGCTCATAACTAGCAGCGTTGGCAGCTTCCCAGTCAATTTGCACAGTAGTGATGGTTTGCTCGCTGCCTAAGTCATAAGTAAGGCTGACATCATCGATACCTTGCTCACTTTCCCAGCGACTACCACTATCACCATCTATAGCAAGTGCAGCACTGCTAGCTCCTGAAGTTGCTGTGATACTAACCTCGCCAGTAGCATTATCAGGTTCAGTGCCATCATCTGGCTCTGTACCATGTTCAACCGTTATTTCAAAAATTGAATAACCATAAGCTGAACTGCGTTCAGTACAAACTATTTTTAAATAACGGTAGGTACCATTAACGGTAATATTGTCAGAGCGGTTACCAAAACTAAGTCCTGTAAAAGTTTCAATGGAAACCCAATTTTCGCCATCAGTGCTGGCCAGTAGCTCATAACTAGCAGCATTAGCAGCTTCCCAGTCAATTTGCACAGTAGTGATGGTTTGCTCGCGGCCTAAGCCATAAATAAGGCTGACATTATCAATACCATGCTCACTTTCCCAGCGACTTCCGCTATTACTATCAATAGCAAGTACAGCACTACTCTGTCCTGAAGTGGCGGTGATGCTAGGCTCACTATCGCTCTCTAATTGTGCTAATGAACAACCTGCAGTATTAACATCTTCACCTATTACTGTTTCTGGACATAAGTCCACGTAATCAATAACGCCATCACTATCTGTATCTAATGGCTGGTCACTTTGCAAATGGGTGTTAAAGGTAAGGCGTGCACGACGTTCATATTCGAATTTAGCGGTGACAGAAAGGGAACTGCCTGGCGCAACTTCTTCCAACAGAAAGTTAAAATAAGAGACACCAGCATCGGTTTGGCCATCAGCATCTTTTACGGCTAGTGTTGAGTTTTCAATTAACACTCTAAATGGGCCAGATACGGTTTCATCACCATTATTGGTCACTTTTATTTGTACAATATAAGCTGCTTGAGCACGCACATAACGCGCTCTAGATTGTGAGATGGAGAGATCATCGTCGAGTGTTGCCCAATCAGCGAATGCTGTATTAGACAATAGTAAGAACAAGGAGCAACAAAGCCCCTTAAACATATTACTTATCTTCATTAGTTGTCCCTTTTGTATTATTTTTTAATTGATTTACGGACTAATTCATTAGCTATTTTTCGACGGCTTATTAAACCGGCAAAACCTAGCGCAAAAATAGCTAAGCTTGATGGCTCTGGTACATCGGTGACTACTTCTTCTAAAAATACGTTATTGATTGAAACAAATGAACTATTAGTATCATCGCCATCATCCCAAAATTCATCAAAAAGTGTGAATGATAAAGACCAATTTTGATCGGCATAAGTAGTCAGTTCATTAGTATTAAATGTGATTAACTTAGTGATACTTTCAGATCCCAAAATGTCCCATTCAAACAACTCAAAATAGTCACCATCAGCATTGATTAAATCAATAGCGAAAAAATCATCAAAGATGTCATCGTTTAAAGTAGCACCGAAATTGAAATCTACGGATAAAATGTAATTAGTATCATTATCAAAAGAAAGTTCCTGTGATATCTGAGACAGATATAAATCGTCATCAACACTAAGGTTTGCAGAACAAGACCCTGAATCAACTACGCTGATATCACCATCTAAATCATCTACATCCCAACTGGCTAAATTACAAGCACCTGAAGCACCAAAGTTACCATTGGTAATGGCTGCCCCTAACGCTTGTGGTGCACTAACCAGAAACATGCCTAGTAGTGCGATTTGTTTTATTGTTTTATTCATTGATTACCCCAAATATAATTATTTATAGTTAATAACTGTCAGCATCTCAGCTTTGATTTTTCTTTTCCGCGCTGACCACTATCCTTTTTCACTGGAGTCCATATTGGTGCTTGTGCTGTCAAAGCATTTAATGCCTATTAATATTTGGTCCATCAAATTATCAATTTTGTTATGGCAAGACTTACCAGTAATTTTTAATCTAAAATTAACTCACAATATTGTCGTCCGGCTGAAATGCAGATAATCAAACAGGGGGGAGGAGGAAGGTTTAAATAAGGACTACTTAAATAAACCTATTATTAATAAAGGGCTACCAAGCTAAATGACCACATATTTATTGATAATTAGACTGTTATTATTCGAGGGGTTATTTAATTATTTTTTACACTCGGGTGTGAGTTCACCACTAACACACAAAGTTACCTGCGCTAGAGATGAATTCATAGATCGTAAAAACTAGCCTTTAAAGCTGCACTCTCACTGTTTGCAACGCATTAGCGGCAATGGTTATTTGGGCATGCTGTTCACCAATTTGTAATGAATAGCTAATTGGTGTTTTAGTGGTATTAAATAATTGCACACTCAACAGATTATCACTATTAACTGTAGCACTAGCATGCAGGGCATCGGTATCTAAACCATAGAGTTTGGTATCAGCTTGTACCGCATGATCACCTGGTCTAATGGTTTGACTAAATTGTGCCAATACATAATAAATAGGAGTGTAATAAATTTCACCAGTATTGACATCAATCATGATCGGCGCACCACAAAAATTACCGACATGGTTCGGGCCACCGTTTTGATCTAAAACAATATTCCAGTCGATCCAACCTTCCATCCAATGATTTAAGCTAACAATAATATTTCTGGCATATCGATGCACCGGGGCATAAATAGGGTGATCTTGCTCATTAGGAGCCCAAGAGGCAGTATAAGCCCAATCTGTCGCATTATCATTCCACCAAAATTCATCATTAGCAAACCAGTCAGACTCTTGAAAATTGACAGGATCACCAATAGTATCATTTGCTGGTTTTCCTAAGTCATCTATGGTGCCTTCGGTATGAATAATCGGGAAATTGGGATATTTTTCATGAACGTTTTCTAGTGCTTGTTCATTTACTTTAAAGGTACTTTCATACCAATGCACAGCAACACCGTAAACATAAGGCGTGGTTTCTTCATCCGTTAAAATAGCATCAGCCCATTCTTCTAGATGATCGCGGTTTTGGTCATAAATCAAAACATTGACATCATCATGCTCATTAGCTTGTAATTTAGGCCCTAAGTATTTTTTAATAAATTCGCTTTGGCTTTGTGGGGTAAAGTGCATGCTTTCCCATTGACCACTATTACCATTAGGTTCGTTAATAGGCGTAAGCCCCCAAATATCAACACCTTCACTTTGGTAGCTATCAAGGTACTTAACAATGTAATCAGCATACGTCGAAATATATTCAGGCTTAAGTTCTCCGCCGGTACCCTGATAATTATTTTCTGGTGTAGGATTAATATACCAATCTTCAATATCTTTCATCCAAGGTGGTGCAGTCCAAGCAGAAGCCACTATGCGTAGATCTTTTTCGGCTTGATTATTTTTTATCACCAACGCTTCTTTGATCATCGGCAATAAATCGAATGACTCATCTTTTATACCTGGGTATTGTTCGCTACTAAAACCATCTTTATCAACAGCAATACTAAAATAATCTAAGTTGGCATCATCTTTTACATCTGCGTAAGTAAATTTACCTTTAATAGCAAAGTCGGTTGCACCAATAACGGTACGCGCTAACGAAATATTTGCACCGTTTTCACCATAAATATTGGCCATCACCTCGGCTCGTTTGTCTTTATCAAGGTGCGCTAGCACAAACGCTGATGATTCAGTAAAAGATGAACCTATTCCTGTGATGGTTTGTTTGACTACCTCAGGGCTGATAGTAATGACATTGCCTTCTCCTAACCCTTGCCGAAAACGTACATTGTTTTTGCTGGCAATTTTATCACCGGCTTCACTGGTGAGTAGAATTTCGTTGGTGCTCGTTAAAGTCGTAGATTTAATAGCTGTGTATGTGACTGGTTTTTGGGGTACCAGAGCACAAGACATCAATCCCGTAGATAGTAGACCTAAACCTAAATAAATTGTTTTTTTGTTTACCATGAATACTCCATAATTTTTAACCGTGTAAAATTTAATACAAATTGAGTGAAAAATATACGCATCGCCATTCACTAGAGGAAACTGATCTTCAACAATAATCATTCTGATCACCGAGACTTCATTGCCTGCAGTATCAGCAATTGAGGTATCGACTATCCCGCGCAGTTAAACCGGTATTGATATTATCGGTAACACTCGCTCCTAATTCCTCGTAACTATCACCTACGAGCAAGGTTATATGCTTAGTAATTTTTGTCGTCCTACTAAAATGCTAATAATCAAACAAGGGGGGGGAAGAGGGTTTGAATAAGGGCTACTTAAATAAACCTACTATTAATAAAGGACTACCGAGCTAAATGACCACATATTTATTGATAATGAAATTGTTATTATTGGAGGATTAATTTAGTTTTTTTTACACTTTGGCTGTCACTTTTTCTTTATTTTAAAATCATCAGCGAAAAATGAGTATTTATGATATTTTGGCTAATAGCTAGATATGAAATTAATTGATAAAACCTCTTTAATTCCCAACCTTGTATAGGTTAGTATCAAAGACAGAGGTTCAAACTAGTATTTAATGTTATTGAAATCTAAAACAAACCTTCTAATAATTAGAAGGTAATATATTCACAAATGGCTCTGTTGTCGCCTTAAATCAAATTCCCGCTAGGCCTTATAGCTGTAATGTGTAGAAATGATTTCCTCTTAAATACTTAATGTACCTATAGGCATTTATAAATAAATCTTTCGTGAAGTAACAATTATACTATGGAACAAGAGCCTCACAAATGGATAGCATAATATTTAATTTACACGATATGTTTATAGCAATGACAGTCATTTTAGCTGTTTTATTTTCGTTAATGTTTTTGTCTAGCCATAAAATGAGTAATGCCAGTACTTACCTGTTGGCAGGGTTTCTGATTGCCCATGCTTTTATATCGATACACGAATTGACTTATTACGGCGAACAATTTCGCTACAAAATTTTGGATATTTCTCCCAACCTGTTTTTTATTGGCAGTTTTGCATATTTTTTCGATGCTGTACTGATGTACTTTTACGTAAAGTCAATTATTTGCGAAGACCTCAGCTTACGAAAAAAGGACGCAATACACCTTATCCCACTGTGCCTTTATTTTATCTATATGTTTGATGTTTATTATGGTCTTGATATTATGAGCCAAAAGGTTACCATTTTGGAATGGCGACTCACCAGTTCATGGCACTACGTAAGCACCGATGCCCTTATCAAAGCTATCCGCATTGGTTACATATGTAGCTGTTTGTTACTGATCTCACGATATCGAAAACGTCATAAGGATACCTTTGCTGATATTTTATCGATTGACCTTTCATGGCTAAAACTTTTAGTCTTCGGTTTCTTGCTGATTATGACAGGAGAAGCATTGCTTGCCTTTCTTAAAGTAATAAATATCCTCACGCCTCTCGATATATCTATATTTATTGCCTTAGGCGTATCAGGTTACTATGGGACATTTTTCTTAATGGCGGCGCTGTTATTTTACAGTGTATCCAAGTTTCCTTCTGTCGTGCCAATATCAAATAAAGAACTCGAAATTTATTTTGAAAAGCAAAGTGCATTTAAACCGGATTATATTGAAAATATTGAACGCTTAATGAATGAAGAAAAACCCTATTTGCTTGATAATATTACTATTGATATTTTGGCAGATAAATTAGGGTTATTGACAAAAGATTTATCAGTGACATTGAACCGTCATTTTCAAGTAAACTTTTATGAATATATTAATCAATACCGCATTGATGAAGCGAAAAAAATGCTCGTTAACGAGGGAAAAAAAACTATTATCGATATTGTCTATGATGTAGGCTTTAACAGTAAATCGGTATTTTATACTTTTTTTAAGAAGAGCGAGGGTATGACACCATCGGAATACCGAAAAGCTCATCACCAAGAAAAAGGCTAAACCTTCAATGGTAATACGCCTTCATGTGATCTGGTCAAACTAAGCCGTACACTTTTCTCTTACATTCTCAAACTCAATCGGAGACATGTCATTTAACGTCGTACGCAATCTTTCTCCGTTGTAATATTTGATATTTTTTTCAACATCTATTTGCATGCTATTTCTCGTTAAATGATAAACATGCAACAACCATTCGTTTTTCAAACTGCCAAAGAATTGCTCAACAACAGCATTATCTAGCCAAGCACCACTACCACTCATTGATGCAATGGCCTGATTATCTTTAAGTAATGCCTGATAATGTTACTCGTATATTGAGAGCCTCTATCACTATGGAACATTAAGCCTACTTTAGGTTGATGTAAGTTAACTGCCATTTGAAACGCTCTCATGGTTAAATTAACTGTCATGCGTTTGTTCAGTGCCACCCAATAATACGTCGTGAGTGCAAATCCATGACAATAGCCAAGTATAATAAGCAGAGTGACTAACATTCATCACTTTGCATAATGAGAGTGCTGAATAAACAATTTGATTCTTTTTAATGAAATCGTATTTTACTTCATTTCTTTCGCAAAGAAGGCGCTTTTTTAGTCTTTCTCGCTCCATCAATAAACGTTTATTATCTTCTCTAAGTTGAATTAGTTCAGTTCGTTTATCTGATGATAAGGCATCCTCTGAATTTTTAATCGTTAACTTATCTTTCCAGTTATAAATTAACTTGGTTGTGATGCCTAATGATTTAGCTGCTTCTGTAACGCTATAACCTTGTTGAGTGACTAGGGCTACTGCTTCTTCTCTGAATTCATCTGTATATTTTCTAATAATTCTTTTTTTAGTCATTTTCACACCTTAATTTAATGGATTAATTATCCCCTATTAAAGTGTGCGGTGTCATTAGAGCAAATCTGTCCTTTTTATCTTGTAAAAAGGGACACTTGAGCGCAAATAGGTAGGCTTATTACTTTGAAAGAGTAGTATCATTTTCGGGCAATATTTAAGTTTTATTGAAATAATAGCTATTATTCAATGACTAAAATGGCAGCTCAGGGGAGTACATTCATTTACATATAAAATTATAAGATGTTGAAAAACAGCATCCAAGGAAATTGAAATGACACAGTTTAAAAAAAGTAAGTTGGCAACTTGCCTATCACTAGTTTTCGGAGTGAGTTCCTTTACTCCAGTTTTTGCCGCAGAAGATTCTGTAAAGGCAGATAGTGCAGTTGAAGTAATTGAAGTTACGGGTATTCGTAGCAGTTTAATTAAATCGACTGATCTCAAAAGAGAAGCGAGTGGTGTTGTTGATGCCATCACTGCAGAAGATATCGGTAAATTTCCCGACACTAACTTAGCTGAATCTCTTCAGCGAATAACAGGTGTATCTATTGACCGAGTCAATGGCGAAGGGAGTAAAGTTACCGTTCGAGGTTTTGGCCCAAATTTCAATCTTGTTTTACTCAATAATAGAATAATGCCTACAGCGCAAGTAGAGAGCGAATCAACTCGCTCATTTGATTTTAGTAACCTTGCTGCAGAAAGTGTAAGTGCAGTAGAAATTTTCAAAACAGGTAAAGCTAATTTATCTTCTGGTGGAATTGGCTCAACTATTAATATTAGCACAGCTCGTCCATTCGATAACGATGGATTGGTAGCAAGTTTTGGTGTTAAAGCAAACCATGATTTGGTAGTTGATGATGGTGATGATATTACGCCTGAATTATCAGGCATAATTAGTAACACCTTTGCTGATAATACCTTTGGTGCATTAGTTTCTGCAAGCTATAAAAAGCGTGATTCAACTACAAAGTATGCAAGTATTGACGGTTGGCGACAAAATATTCACGCTGAATTAAACCCAAATGCAGTTGTTGTCGATGAAAATGAAAACCCATATGGCAATACCTTCTATGCGCGTAATGTTGGTTATGGCATTGAAAATACAGCACGTGAGCGTTTAAATGCTCAAGTATCATTGCAATATGCACCTTCTGATGATCTGTTAGTTACTGCAGATTACACTTATTCAAAATTAGAAGATGAAACAAATAATGATTCTTTTGGCTACTGGTTCTCAGGGCCTGGTAATGCAACTAGTGCACATATCAACAAAAATGGTACTTTTGATTACGTAAGTGAAGTTGATGGTGATTACTCAAGCACAATGACTACCGGTAAAAATAAAAATGAAAATAAATCACTAGGCTTAAACATAAAATGGCAAGCAACTAATAACTTATCATTAGCATTTGATGTTCATAACTCTGAAGCTACAGCTGCTGGAGTAGATAGCAACGGGGCAAGTTCAACATTCTTTATTATGGGTGGGTTAAATGTTGCAGATAAAACTTATGATGCAACAAGTACTGATATTCCTTTATTAAGTAGTACTTGGACTACTCAAAATCCTGACGGCGAACCTCACTTATTAGCAGAGCATTACGCTTCACTATTTGCAGGTGTTAGAGCCGCACAAAATAAGTCAGATGTTAGCCAATTTCAATTCGATGGTACTTGGATAAATGAAAATGATGATGCTGTTGCCTCAATTGATTTTGGCGTAGCTTATACTAAAATGGAAACTCATGCACAAGGCAGTTACACGGGTCCTATTAGCGCTGGTTGGTATGGCAACACGGGTATATGGGCTGACGATCTTGAGTACGTGGGTCTAGGTAGTGACTTCCTAGGCGAGTTCTCTGGTGGTGGTAGTGATATGTTAATTCCTTATTACTACAACTATGATCAAGATGCAGCAATGGCTACTGCTGAAGACCTTTATGATGTTGAATATATAGCAGCCCCTTGGACTGACGACCATAAGATCAAAGAAGAAACCACAAGTGCTTACGTTCAAGTGAATATTGACAGCGAATTCAATAATATGCCATTAAATATTGTTGCAGGTATGCGTTATGAACAAACAGATGTTTCTGCTAGCAGTATGCAGCAAGAAGCTGAAAGTTTAGTTTGGTTAAACCCTACTGAATGGCAAACGGTATTTTCTGATGACTTTTCTTTTAGTGACGAAACTCATGATTACAAAGAGTTTCTACCTAACTTAGATATAAGCTTAGAAATTACTGATGACGTTGTAACTCGTTTTTCATATAGCAAAACGATTACTCGTCCATCTTTAGGTGCAATGAGAGCAACGACATCATTAACAGCACAACCAAAAGTTGGCTCTCGCACTGGTTTTGCAGGTAATACGGCTTTAAAACCTTATAGTTCAGATAACTTAGATTTTTCTGTTGAATACTACTACGATGAAGGCAGCTATGTTTCTGCGGGCTGGTTTAACAAAGAAGTTCGAAACTTTTTGCTTAATACTATTAGCACACAACAGTTTAATCAGTTACGTGACCCTTACATTGGCTCAGCCGCTGAGGAAGCGCGCGCTGAAATTATTGCTGATGGCGGCACACCAAGTGACGAAGCAGTATTCCAATGGTTGCTAGATAATGGCCACGGTGATGCCAATAATAATGTTCCTCAATCTGAACAAAATCCCATTGCAGACTGGAAAATTAGTAGACCAGACAACGTTGAAGATCTTAACATTCATGGTTGGGAAATTGCAGCTCAACACTGGTTCTGGGATACAGGTTTCGGTATAGCAGCTAACTACACGACAGTAAGTGGTGATACTGAATACGATGTTGAGGCAACAGATGAACAATTTGCTTTACCTGGTTTAAGTGACTCAGCTAACTTTTCAATATTTTATGATAAGAATGACTTGCAAGTTCGTGTCGCTTACAACTGGCGTGATGAGTTTTTATCAGGTATGGGACAAGCAGAAGCTGGTGGACCGGCACCACAGTTCACTGAATCTTTTGGACAACTTGATGCTAGCATCAGTTATCAGGTAACCGAAGGTTTATCTGTTTCTTTTGAAGGTGTTAACATCTTAGAGCAAGAGCTACGAATTTTCGGTCGCTACTCTGAGCAAATGTTACGCGCTCAAGGAAACTCAGCGCGTTACTCTTTAGGTGCGCGTTACGTTTTTTAAAATGAGCTAACCCTTATAAAGCCGCTGCTTGTTCAGCGGTTTTATTTTTTAAATATTATAGGTGAAAATAGATGTTAACAATTAGAGAGAAAATTGCATATGGTTTAGGAGATACAGCAAGTAATATCATTTTTCAAACCGTGATGATGTTTTTATTGATCTTCTATACTGATGTTGTTGGTATTTCTCCTGCTCTTGTTGGAACGTTGTTTTTAGTTGTTCGACTTTTTGATGCAATTACTGACCCTTTAATGGGAGCTCTGGCAGATAGAACCAAAACTCAGTGGGGACAATTCAGACCTTACCTTCTCTGGTTAGCGATACCTTTTGGTATTATCTCAATAATGGCATTTACTACTCCTGATTTTTCTGATGATGGCAAAATTGTGTATGCCTTTGTCACCTATACCTTACTTATGATTGCCTATACCGCAATAAATATTCCCTATTCAGCATTGGGTGGGGTATTAACAGCGGATCCTTCTGAACGTGTTTCTGTGCAGTCTTATCGCTTTGTTTTAGGTATGCTAGGAGGATTAATTGTCGCCTCAGGTACACTACCTTTAGTTGAGTGGTTTGGTGGCGGTGATAAAGCCAAAGGCTATCAACTGACAATGACAGCAATGAGTCTTTTAGGAGTGGTGCTATTTTTATTATGTTTTAAAGGCACAAAGGAAAGAGTTTCCCCTCCTGCGGAACAAAAATCGTCATTTTTTGATGACTTAAGATCACTCTACAAAAATGACCAATGGCGAATTTTATGCCTAGCCGGCTTGTTTTTGTTAACGGGGCAAGTATTAAGAGCTACGTTGGCTATTTATTATGTTAAATATGTTCTTGGCTTAGAAGAACAAATTACGCTCTTTATTACATTAGGAATGATTGGTAGTATTTTAGGGTGCGCATTTGCTCAGCCTCTAGCCAAAAAAGTTTGTAAAATTAAAGCCTATATAACGCTTCAATTAATCGCAGCATTTATTTGTGTAATTAGTTATTTTGTTCCTAAAGAATATGATTTTCTTGCCTTTGCGCTGTTTTTCTTTTGGAGTTTCTTTTTGCAAATGGCCACACCATTATTGTGGGCTAAAATGGCTGATACCATTGATTATGGTCATTGGAAAACGGGTATTCGTATTACGGGAATGATTTACTCTGCCATTGTGTTTTTCATTAAATTAGGGGTGGCTTTTGGTGGTGCTTTTGCCGGTTGGCTCCTTGCTTATTATGGCTACCAAGCCGATGTTGAACAGACTGAAGCGACTCAACAAGGAATACTGCTATCTTTTACTATTTACCCTGCACTTGGCTCAATATTTGTTGCTTTAGTGATGCGTTGGTATGTACTTGATAAAAAAATGGTAGAACAGATCCATTGTGAGCTTAATGAAGCGCAGCAAACGTAATAGGGCTGCTATTCATTTATTAACACCAAACGAATTAATACCAAACGAATTACTTAATCCGTTTGGTATTATTTATATATTTTACCAAGTTTATATATGAATCTACGTAATAAGTCTCTTGATTATTCGCTAAAAAAGTTAATAGTTGGATATGAGCCTCAGATGAAACAGATAAATAATCGCCTCCCACACCATGGAAAATAATATTAACTAATAGTATTTCAGAGGGAATATTTTTAATCTCTTGGGGGTTTAA
>JAOPTQ010000057.1:0-25499 GCA_051531915.1 Colwellia sp.
ATAAATGTGATCAAGAGACAGGCTTAGAACCGGTGAGCCACAGCGGGGTGAAATTACTGTGTTTGAGTCTAAAGCTGCTGACACTAGATTAATCAAGCGTGTTATCGGTTTACCCAGCGATATTATTGAGATGAAATTACAGAAGCAACAGCAAAAGCAGAAGGTGTTGAAATTAGCAGTGACTCCGTTAAGCTTGCACCATTAACGGCTACTGTCATCAAAGTAAGCAACTAGGGCTGGTTGATTTCCTTAGTAAACTTTTTTATTTTAGCTTTTCTTTAATTCTATTATCTCTTGTCTTAATGAATTAATTTCTTGCTTTAGTAAATTAATTTGCTCTTGTAATGATCTGGCGCTACTTTATAACGTTTTAACTCATTGATTACCTCAAGCATAGGCAATGATTTTTCTAAGCTGGTTTAACTAAAACCATACTTGACGTTTTCCCCTCAAGCGTTAACTGGGCAGCTATGTGTATGACTAGATGCATAAAACTCTCATTTTTGTTAATGACCAAAGTTGACTTTACAAACATTTACAAAAAATAAATAAGTGTTATTGTTCACTGAATATAAAGTGATTTTCACATATTATTCCTTCCTAATCTATTTACTATTGGTGCCATTTAATATGAAAAAAATAATTTTAAACGTGCTGGTGATGAGTTTCAGTATTTTTTTATTAAGTGCCTGTGGCTCAGGGGGCTCTAAAACTGAAGCAGAAAACAAAGATAACCCGCCTCAAGTTTCTATTGATGGCAAAGCAGCAGAAGCACAAGTAACCGTGACAGTTAATGAGGCAGAGCAAACAGGTTTAACTTTTTTTATTGATCCAGCTAATTACAGTGAAGCACCTACAATTTGGACATGGATTGAAGGTGGCTCAAAAGTGCATGATGGTATTACCTACACTTGGGATGCTCAGGAAAAAATGACTCTTGACTCTAAATCAGGTTATTACACATGGTCTTTGCCAACAGAGTTTGAAGCTGAAATTGTTGCAGGGGCAGAGCTCAGTTTCAAAATTGATAACGCGAGCACCATGACTCGTGACAAATCGGGTTGTTATACTACTGGCCGTTGGTATAGCACAATTGATGAATGTAAAAACCCACCATTTGCTCCTTACATTGGCCCTTACCTTACACTTATTACACCAGAATTTAGTAGCAGTGATAATACGGCCACAGTTCTTGATCCTGCCAGTAATATGATTATTAACTATGAGATTAAAAATACGCCTAGTAGTTTTGAAGCGCAAGCCAGTTATCGTAAGGTTGGCAGTCAAACATGGTTAGTTAAAAATGAAGAAAATCAAGTTAAAATTGGCAGTGATTGGGGCGTAGTTCATCATATTATCTTAAGAGATCTCGAACCTGGTATTAAATATGAATATAAAGTGAATAGCCCTGATGGCAAATTCAGTCAACAATACCACTTTACGACCGCTAAAAAATCGATGGATTACAGCAGGTTCTTAGTTGTTGGTGATATGCAAGATCCTAAAGGTGAAGATCAACGTTGGCAAGATGTGGCTGCCGCCATTAGTAAAGACCATATGGATGATTTTGATTTTATTGTTACCGTTGGTGATATGGTGAAAGATGACATCGCTGAAAATGGCGACCGTTTTTATTTTTGGCAAGTTTTCTTTGAACTAGGCAAAGATATATTTGCTTATAAGCCGATTTATCCAGCCATGGGGAATCATGATACTCCTGGCAACCCTAATGTCGAAGGTTCAGATGACTGCGGCAGTAGTGGCTCAGGTGCTTTAAGAGACTATTGTAGTAATGCTGAAGATACTCGTGCATTCAGAAAGTATTTTTACATCAATCATGACATGAGCAAACCAGACTACTATAGCTACTCTTACGGTAATGCTTGTTTTATGAGTGTAAACTCTGAGATCCCAGTATTTTATAATCGCTATAGTAATCGTCCAAACCAAAATCATGCCGAACAGCAATCGCAATGGTTATCAGCTGAAGTTGATAAAGCCGCTAGTTGCGAATGGAGTTTTGCTTATTGGCATGTGCCAATCATTAATCCTATTGGTACTAAAACGGGAGAAGTTCCTTCACTGCGTAAATATTTAGGAAAGTTCAACCAAAAATTAGATTGGACACTAACTGGGCACGTTCATCAATATCAAAGAATTAAACCAGTGACAGGAAATGAACATTCACTTGATTTTCATAGTGTTTACGGTCGAGAATCAAATGAAGGTGTTGGGCATTTAACAGCAGCTCCTGCTGGTCAATACCCACGTAATTCTACTGGTTCTGAAATGGAGCAGCTGGCCTATTGGCCTGGAATCAACTTAGGTCAACCTTATCAATTTGCTTACGAAGTCGGCTTTACTATTATCCAAATTGATGGTAAAAGCTTTAAACTTGAAACCTACGGTTTAGGTGATGTTGAGAGTAGAAAGCAACCAACTGGTTATTTCCATCAAGATGAGAAAAAAGTATTGTTAGATAGTTTGCAATATTCAAAATAAGTTAATTTATCTTAATTTAACTCTGTGTCAGCCAGTTTCAATTTTTGAAATGGCTGACACTGCAAAATTAATGACATTGTAAAGAGCTAGTTTCCTTTTCAAGTATTTCACTTTTTTCTGGCGTTTTTTCTTTTACCCCAAAACAATGTTTTAAACTCACCATTCAAGTAGATTTGAATTGAAATTTTCCAAAAATAGGGAAAATTGCGTTTAATACCATTTTGATTAAATTTGTGATCTAATTGGCTTTGTTTTTCATACCTAATATCACAGCTTATGAGTCCCTTTGATCACATAGACTTCAAATTCCTTATCGCAAAAAAGACCAATGGACGAATGCGTGTTCGTCTAATGACTCCTGATCAAGGTAGCCATTATACCAGTCTTAAATTTAGGCAATTAATATGGCGTTATCAAATCAAACAAAGCATGATCCGCCGAGGGAACAGTTGGGATAATTCTCCAATATAACATTTTTTTAGAAGTTTAAAAACTGAGTGGGTACCAACAATAGGGCAATCAGCAATCAGTTTAACCATTGGTGTGGGACAATTTCAAGATTCTAAACAACAACAAGGTTTAGCGCATTATCTTGAACATGTGCTCTTTATAGGGTCTAAAAACTTCTCTGAGTCAGGTGCTTTGCAAAAAAATAATAGCGGTACGTATAACGCAGTTACCGAAGCACAAAGTACCAGTTACTTTTTTCAAATAGCCAATAAACAATATAGTAGCGCACTCGCTATGTCAGCAGACTCAATAAAGTTTCCCTTGCTTAATAACGAGTATTCAAAAAAAAGAATTAACTGCCATAGATGCAGAATGGAAGCGCGCCAAACAATCCGATTTTTTCACCATTAATCGCGTTAAGGCAAAAATTTCAAACCCGCTACACCCTATGCATAAGTTGGGTGTTGGTAATTCAACCACGTTAAGCGATAAAGAAAATTCTGTACTGGCACAAGAGCTATCGGCTTTTCATCAAAGTTACTATTCTGCCAATATTATGAAGCTTGCTTTAGTGAATAACCAAAGCTTGGCTGAACTTAAAGCGTTAGCAACAAAACATTTTTCATCGATTAAAAACAATAATATCACCCTTTAAATATGAGGGTTTTAACCTTAAGCCCAAACTAATAAAATAAAGCCATTCTTTACAAATGTGGTTAATTTTACTACAATTAACGAATGTATCTCAAGAGTTATTGTTATATAAATGCCCCCTCAAATATTCATTTGGCACACATTGAGTCCTAAAATTAGTGACTTAAAATCCGGAATAAACTTAGCCATAAAAAATAACTCTAAAAGTCTTTTAATATTAAGTTGTAGCCAAAATAACTTTCAAAAAAATGATATTTCCCCTATTTTAACTGAACTTAAAACTCCTGTTTTTGGTGGCATATATCCAATGGTGATTTACCAAGAAGAGTTAATGAAAAAAGGTAGTCTTATTATTGGTTTTCCTACAACTATTGATGTACATAACTTTACTAATATAAACAAAAAATTAGCCGATATAGCACTGTTAGAACAAAAAATTGAGCAAGACAGTACTCTTCAATTACAAAATGATTTTTTAATGTTTTATGATGGATTAATGAGTAATTCTGAAAATTTTATCGAATGTTTTTATGAATTATTAGATCATGAAATTACCATTGCTGGAGGTGGTGCCGGAAGTTTAGATTTTATTCAACGCCCTTGTGTGTTTACTAATCAAGGTTTACTTACTGATGTTATTCAATTAGTTGCTTTACCTTATAAATTACACTTAGGTGTTGCGCACGGTTGGGAAGTTTTAAAAGGACCTTTTTTAGTGAGTGAAGCTGAGGGGGCAAAGTGTTGAAAGTTTAAACTATATTCCTGCCTTTGATGTATATAAAGAAACCGTTGAAAATTTAAGTGATTATAGATTTGATAAAAAAGAGTTTTTTGATATCGCTAAACATTTCCCGTTAGGAATAGAAGGTATTGGCGCAGAAATATTGGTTAGAGATCCCATATTAACACTTAATAATAACTTGCAATGTGTTGGTAATGTTTCGGTAAATTCAATGGTACATATACTCCATGGTAAAACTGAGTCATTAATAGCGTCGGCTAAAAATGCAGCCATAAAAGCAAGTAAAACAAGCGAAAATGAAGAAAACAAACAGGCTGAGCAATCAATATCTGCTGCTATTGTTTTTGATTGTATTAGTCGAGTTTTATATATGGAAGATGCCTTTTCACAAGAGCTATCTGCTATCGTTAATTCCTGTAAAAAAGAAGCTGTTTTTGGTGTGCTTTCTCTTGGTGAAATAGCAAACGACAAAAGCGGTGCAATTCGATTATTGAATAAATCTACCGTAATAGGCTGCTTATAACTTCATGAATAAAGCATTATTTATAGTATCACTTCAACATGAATTATCTATGGCCATTGGTAATGAAATAAATCTTGAAGCCATGCTCAAAGTTTTTTTAAAAGTTTGTTTTAATCGCTTCAATTTAACCAGTGCACATATTTATATTAATAAAAACACAGTGGATTCTGCAGCACGAATAGTTGAGGATAAAACAACCAACACTAAACATTTACTCAGTATTCCGAAAAAAAAACGAGGTGAACTTTGGCAAAACAATCCAATATTGTCAGATTTTTCTAAGCGATTAATTAATGGTCAAGAAAACATAAATTACCAATGTAAAAACAGTAACTTTCTTTTTGGTTTTATCATTCCTGAACACGGTGCCATTATTTTTGAAACACGATTTTTTATAGAAATCGCAATACAAAAAGCACTCAAACCTATTTTAAAAAAGCTAGCAACAAGTTGTTATACCTCAATTATTCATGACTCTTTGGTGCAAGAAATAGCGGCACGAAAAACAGCTGAAGATAAAATGAGTTATCAAGCTAGGCATGATGGTTTAACCGGTATATATAACCGACGATATTTTAACCTTTTACTAGACGAGTCTTTTAATTCTGCAATCAACCATAATACTATTGGCAGTGTTATTTTTGTCGATTTAAATCAGTTCAAGCCTATTAATGATGCTATGGGGCATACTGTTGGCGACCATATACTGATCACCTTAGCTCAGAGATTAAAAGGGCTGGCAAATAAAAATATAAAAATTGCTCGTTTTGGCGGAGATGAATTTATCTTTTTAATCTCAAATCTAAAAAACAACAAACAAGATAATATTCTTTGTATTCAAGAGATTATTAAAAAAATAAATAACACGCTAGAAACGCCTTTCATTATTGATTCAGGTTCATACAAATTAAATTGTAGTATTGGCTATGCATTCTTTCCGGAAAATACAATACACAATGTGGTTAAGTGTGCCGATTTAGCTATGTATGAAGCTAAGCGATGTAGCACTACTAATGGCCTAATTTATCAACCTAAAATGTCAGATAAAATTAATCGCCGATTAGCCTACATTGAGGAAATGAAGCAAGGTTTAATTAAAAATGAATTTCAGCTTTTTTATCAACCACAATACAATAGCCAGCATGAAATTATTGGTGCGGAAGCCTTATTGCGTTGGCATCATCCAAACAGAGGTATGGAGTCACCTGAAATTTATATCCCCATTGCAGAAGAAAGCGATTTAATTTTAGATATTGGGCAATGGGTATTAGAGCAAGCATGTCATGATATTGCTATTTTAGAACAAAGCAATTTACCTAAAAGTTTTAAAAAAATATCCATTAATGTTAGTGCTAAGCAATTAATACAATATGATTTTAAAGAAAGTGTGCTTTCAAATATTGAAAAATATAATATTCTCGCTAATCGTTTATCCCTAGAATTAACAGAAAACCTATTGGTTGAAAGCTTTGAAAGCAGTATTCAATTAATTGATGAGCTAAAAGCACATGGTGTTGATTGTTGCATTGATGATTTTGGTACAGGTTATTCATCGTTAACTTATTTAAAACGAATTCCTGCCAATGTACTTAAAATTGATCGTTCATTTGTTACCAATATTCATAAAGACAATGAAAGTACCGCTATCGCTAACATGATAATTAGCCTAGGAAAAACCTTAAATATGACTGTGCTCGCTGAAGGTGTTGAAACAGAGGATGAATTAAACTGTTTAAAATCTTTAGGTTGTTACCAATACCAAGGTTATTATTTTAGTAAACCTATCCCTTTTGAACAGTTAATTAATATCAATTTAGGTTAACTAAACTGACCCCCTTAAACAGAGTTCAGCCCTGCTATTCTTTTACAAGTGCGCTTTGAATATTTTTTTAAACCACTTTTATATCCTATTTTTCTCGTAGTAAAAAGCACCTCTACTACTAAGATTACGTCCGGCCCCTGTTTAACTGCTATACGCTTTTAAAGGCACTAAATAATACTACGTAAAGCATATAATTTCATGTATTTAAAATATGTACTTGTGCTTATTGTACTTGGCTTAAAATCGTCATCTTCTAACAAAAACTGCAAAGATGACATAACCAAGGCTTAGTACTTATGACAAATAGTCATAAGCATTATACCCATGCTATTTGAAGATGCTCGTTTCAGGCATCTTCAGCTGATACGGGCACAGGTTAAGATAAGTTAAGATAACGAAAAATAATTGATAAAACATTTATAAAGTTGAGTGCCACATAATACTGATGCTGATGGAAAATGTAATATGGCAATGGCATCTTTAGGGGCATATATATAACTCACTGCATTGTCATTCTCTAAGTCGTCAACGTTGAGCATTTTCGCTAAAACATCCCCTTCTTTTATATGCTGCCCCGGTGTTACATTATATTCTACTATTCCCCCTTTTTGGGTGTAGAAGGTTTTGTAATCATCAAGAAATACCGCATACCGCGCAATATTTTCCGGCATAAAATCGGCATTAACAAGGCAGTTTTTATGATTTAAGTAAGCTAAAATGCCATTAGCATCATATTGGCCTGAGTCAAAATCTATGAGCTCTTGGCTACCCATTTCAAGCGTAAATGCCTCTACGGGCACAGACCATTGTTGTTGTGGAAATTTTTGAGCAAGTTTATCGGTTAATGTCCACCAATGACAAAAAACAGATTCATCTAAAGCACCATCAAATTGATTTGGTATAAAGATAACATGAGGAATATTAAAATATTTCGCTGAATTTTTCGCATATTCAGGAACATAAATATGACGTGTAGCCACAGATCCAGTATGTAAATCTATAACAATATCGGCATCAAAAGCTAACGATTGCAATTGCAGGTTTAAGCGTGACGCTAAGCCAATACCCCATGTTTTATTAAGCTCTTCATTCATGGCTTGCTTTACCCTTTGTCGAAAGGCAAGCTTTATGTCATCAAACGACTGCTCTTCTGTTACGCTATCCATAAAGTCGTTAATTAACGTTTCTTTAAAGAAATAGCCACGGTTCCAATTTTCGCCATTAACAGGATCAAATCTTCCTAAAGTGTATTCACCTGACTTGATATTAGTCCCCACCGGATTACAGTTGGGCACTAATATCACTTCGCCACGAATAGGGGTAGATTTCAAGTATTCAATAAGATGGTAAATCACCACATTACCTTGTACTTCAGCACCATGTACTGAACTTTGAATATACACTTTGGGTCCGGGCTCTTCCCCCTGAAATCGATAAACAGGTACATGCATTTTTCGTCCTGAGGCGTTCGATGCCACACTTAAATGCTCTTTAGAAAATTTATTCATACCTTTCCTCGGTAATTCATAGCTATACCAGTAAGTTAGTGATCAAATATTAATATAACGCGCTTAAGCAAGATAAAAAGAAGCCGGCTGTGCTGCTCTAATTTGAGTTAATTTTCCCGCTTGATAAACGTATTCAGCAGCAATTTCATGACACAAGAAAAAAGGCATACTTTCAGTAAAACCGTAAGCACCACAATAGCCAAAAATTAATTCATCGCCAACATTAGTATCTTTAGGTAAAGGTAAATAACCTAACTTGTCCATACTGGTACATAATGGTCCATGAATATTAAACGCTTGCTCAGCCAGTGTTGAATTACGTAATAAAGTCACCGGAAAAGGTTGGTCAGTAATTGCGGGGCGCAATAAATGATTAATACCGGCGCCAAGCACTAATTGTGGTTGGTCATAATTTATTTTTCTATCAATCACAGGAACCACATAATAACCATATTCAGCCACCGCAAATCGACCGAGTTCTAACCATAACTCAGTAACACCGGCTTGCTTTTTAATCACCGCTAAATCATCAATGATTTGTTGCCATGACAATTTTTGTATTGTGTTACTGCCGGCACCTAAGTAGTCAACACCTAAGCCGCCGCCCAGATCAAGAATTTGTAGATTCATGCCAATACTTTGAGCAAGTTCGGTCAGTGGCGTTACCATTTGTGACCACAAAGAAAACATTTTTTCATTGCTCAGCATATTTCCCCATTGAAAAATATGCAAACCACAAATATTCAAATGAGGAAACTGTGCTACCTGAATATTTTGCCATTCTGCTACTGACAAGCCAAATGGCGTTAAGGTATTACCGCCTAAAGGATTTTTTTCACCTTCTTGCCATTGTAATTGAACACGCAACAATACGGTTGGTTTTTCAAGCGGCTGATTTTCTTGAACAATGTCACTTAACCATTTAAGTTGGTTCAAACTTTCAACAACAAAAGTGCTAACGCCTTGCTGAACAAATTGGCGTAGTTGCTTTTTAGATTTAGCCGGGCCAGTATTAAGTACGCGCTCAGGGCTTATGCCTTGCGCCAACACTTGAGTTAACTCTCCGGAACTCGCAACATCAAAATTAAAACCTTCACTGTCTAGCGTTTGAATAATTTTAGACAACGGGTTCGCTTTTACAGCAAACCACAATTTAACAACATCTTGCTGCTGCAACTGAGCAAGATGTGCTTTTAGGGCATCAAGTTGATAAACAAAATAACCTTGTTCATCTTCTGTAAATTCATGCTCAAACAAAGCATTTTCAATACTGGCGTCGAACCAAGCAGGTTTAGTGGTCATAATGTCTTTTCAAAAAATTTATATAATATAAATATATTTGCCTATGTGTTTTAGTCAAGAAACATTGAAATCTTATCTTAAAAAACTATCTTAATATAGATTCTAACTCTAACGAAGCGTCACTTTTTTCATCGCGATACTTAACGATTAAAGCACAAGCCATTTGTAAACCTTGCGCTTGAGCCCACTCACCTTTAACAGGTCGAGTTCCCGGAACAACCACAGCACGTTCAGGTATTTCAGCGCCCTTTTCTCGCATCACTTGATTAACACAATCATACACAGGAACCGATTTTGATAAAGAAACGCCCGGTGATAATACCGCACCTTTTTTCACGACAATACCTTCAACAATAACAACTCCGGCACTTAAAAATGCATCGTCTTCAATAATCACTGGGCTAGCGCCAATAGGCTCTAACACACCACCAATTTGTACGGCGGCAGACACATGAACATTTTTACCGACTTGTGCACATGAGCCAATTAACGCATGGCTATCAACCATAGTACCACTGTCAACAAACGCGCCAACATTGATATATGCAGGCGGCATAATTATAACGCCGGGCGCAACATAAGCGCCACTACGTACAGACGAACCACCAGGTACTAAGCGTACGTTATCACTTGGTGTAAATTGACGAGCGGGCATATTATGTTTATCAACAAACCCTTGATAATTTCCGGTAAAAGTAATATTTTCACCGGCTTTAAATGCCGCCAATATTCCTTGTTTCACTTCAACATTTGCATGCCAGTTACCTGCTTCATCTTGATTTGCTGCACGTAAAGTACCTGCTTCTAACTGTGCTAATATGTCTTGCCAGCTCATGCTATATTCCTACTTATTTCTTTATGGTTAGTTAAATTTTCTTGGTTTATTAATTCAATTTGTTGAACTGTTTTCTTTGCTTGTTCTTGTTTTAATGACTCAGAGTGCCATTGCTTAATTTTTTCATCAAAAGCCAAAAGGGGCTGTGTATCAATTAATTCTTCATGGGTTAATGGCGCACGCAGCCATGGCGTTGCAATACTGCCTTTTTGCTGCATTAATACTTTCACCGGAATAGGGTTAGCAACAGAAAATAAGGCATCAACCGCATTATTCCATAAAGGAAATAAACACTGTATTTGCGTTAACGCGGTATTATCTCCAATACAAAGATCAACATAATGTTTTGTTGCTTGCGGCCATGCATTGGCACATACTGACACCAAGCCTTTAGCTCCTGCTGGTGCTAAATAAGGCAACATGGCATCTTCACCAGTAAACAATTCAACATTAGGACAATGTTGGCGAAAACGAAGAAACTGATTTAAATCGCCACTCGCTTCTTTCATCGCCCAACAATTTTTATGATTTTGCAGTTGTTTTACTGTTTCGACAGGAATTTCGACACCACTACGTGATGGTACGTTATACAACATACAGGGAAATTGTGCCGTCTCTAATAAGTGGCTAAACCATTGTGTTTGCCCAATAACGCCCGGCTTGGCATAAAGTGGCGTGCCAAGTAAGTAAGCATCAATATTGAGCTTATTACATTGCTTTATCCACTCGGTTTGCTCTGCTAAATTATAACCACCAACAGCAACCATTAACGGTGTATTAAGTTGCAATAAACAAACAAAGTTAACAATAGAAAGCTGCTCTTGGGGTGTTAATGCTAAACCTTCACCGGTACTGCCAAGCAGTAAAATACCATTACCCGTATCAGCTTGTTCAATAGCAATGGCTTGTAAGCTAGTAAAATCTATTTGTTTGTGTTCATCAAAGGGAGTAATTAACGCGGTCCACAATGTGCACTGTGAAGGCAATTTTCGTTGACTCATGTTTAGATCTGTTTGTAGATCTATTGTTTGATCATGCTTTTTTACATCAGATTGATCAATAAAAGTATTTTTTTGATTCATGCTCTCGAACTCATTTTTTCCTGCTTAATCGCAAGCTAGTTCGGAGAATTTCTAGGCATTTACAAAGTAACCAATTTGAAGCGTTGATTTAACATAGTCGTTAAATCGCCTGTTTTTTGGTTTTATGCAAAAGCCAGAAGCTCTCCACTCATATATTCAACTATTTATTCGTTCACAAATAACTTGAATACAAGTGACAGTTGTCAGGATTCAGCCCAAACAACCGAAAAACGTTTCATCAAATAAACGTTTATCTCGGCGTTAATCCCCCTCATTATTACTACAAGAGTTTGATCTCTTTGTATTAATTAGAAATTAATACGGTAATAACTACCTGGTTAACGCTCCTCTTCTGACTCTATAATTAGAGACAGCGCTATTTAAGCATTTTTCTTTTCTTTAAGTCAATTGATAAAAGATAAATTAGCGATCAAATTAGGCATAACGTAGAATAGTCTTGTCTATCACTTATTGTTTTTCATTTTTTGTTTAGGTTTTTATGTCTATTTCGAGCTCTCAACTGTCTGGCGCTAGCCAAGTTTTATTACGCAACATTGAGTTATTACGTGCTAATACACCATTATTTATTAATTTACCTGAAGATGGTTTTATTGATCTTTTTTTGTCAGAAAATTCAAATTGCCAGTTAAGCTGTTACAACACCAATTATATTGATTATCAAGCAATAAAAAATAAACATGTCGCTAACGTTACCTGTACCTTTGCTAGTGTTTATCAAAGTGATATTAAGCATGACTTAGTTATTATCGCTTTTCCTAAAAGCAAGGCAGAATTAACCTTTACTTTAGCGATGATTGCGCAATATTTAACGGAAAATACCAAAGTGATTTTGGTCGGAGAAAAAAAAGGCGGCATTCAATCAAGCCCTAAGCTTATTGAAAATTTTTTAGTCAATTATCAAAAAATAGATTCGGCACGTCATTGCTTGTTATACGTCGGTATTTTTACTAACAAAAACCTGCCGATTGATGCTAAACCTTTTAATATCAATGACTGGTTTACACAATACAAAATAACGATAAACGATGTAACATTAACCATTGCCTCTTTGCCTGGCGTTTTTAGCCAACAAAAGCTAGATATTGGTACTGCGCTGTTATTACAGAATTTACCTGAAAGCATGCAAGGTAAAATATTAGATTTTGGGTGTGGTGCCGGTGTTATCAGTTGTTTTATCGGCAAAAAATTCGCAAATACTGAGCTATCATTACTTGATGTCAGTGCCTTAGCGTTAGCTTCGGCAAAAAAAACGCTCTCCTTAAATAATTTGTCTGGAACTGTTTTTGCGTCAAACAGCTTATCAACCGTCAAAGAGCATTATCAACACATCGTTTCTAATCCGCCTTTTCATCAAGGTATTAAAACTAATTACCGTGCTACAGAACAATTTTTACAACAAGGTAAAAACCATATAAACCGCCAAGGCACTATTACCATTGTCGCCAATAGTTTTTTACGTTATCGCCCTATTATGGAAGAATACATAGGCAGAACAGCGCTCTTAATAAAAAAACACGGTTTTACTGTTTATCACGGTAAAATAAAATAATGGCTAAACCCTTTACTTTTAATGAGACAAAAGTTGAATTTTTCACTTTTTTCAGCAATGATCTACTTAACAATTTCCCAAAAATTAAACAACTATGACCTCATCTCCTAAAATACAGTCTGTTCGTCGACTGCTCCTAGATGGGATGGTTGGCATTGTTTTCTTAGTTTTAATCATTTCGTTAAGCATTGTTACGTCCATTGTTATCGATCATGACACTGAACGATTAGAGCAAGACTCACGCTCGTGGGCTAATTTACTCGCTAAACAAAGTATTACCTCTATTCAGAGCAATGATAAAAATGCACATAGCCTATTAAAGCAACATTTTAAACAAGTAATTATTGCCCCGTTTATTAACTATATTCATGTTTATAAAACAAAAGATAATGGCACTATAGAATTTTATACTAGCTACAACAAAAACAGACAATACCCCCCTATCGCCAATAAAATTGATCATATAGACCTGTTATCTAATACACATTATCACAATGGCATTCTTGAATTTATTATAAAGCTTCGAGAAAACGGCCAAGTTTATGGCTATTTATATCTTCAAGCTAATCTAAATTACATACATAAATTTATTCAAAAAGTTATTTATGTTTCTTTTACATTAATTATAGTTTTCATCATATTCACCGTTCTTGTTGGTATACGTTTATATAGAAAATATAATCTTTCATTACAGCAAGTAAATGCTTCCATACAAGAAATCGCTCACCATAAAGATTTTAGTCAACGGTTAAGCCCTCAGCCTTATTCAGAGTCCGATATACTGTCAAAAAATATAAACATATTGCTCACGCGTGTTGAAAAGCACATTGTAAACATGGATGAAACTTTCGAGCAAACATTACAAAATAACAGCGAATTAAAAGATAAGCTCAACCTCAGAACGAGCGCCTTAAAAGAATCTAATCAAGATCTTTTATCAACCTTAGAAAAACTACATCAATTTCAAGGGCAGTTAGTTGAAAATGAAAAAATGGCATCTTTAGGGGATATGGTTGCCGGGGTTGCTCATGAAATTAACACCCCGCTTGGCCTCGGAATTACCGCTTCAACGGTGCTATATGATAATTTAGAAAAAATATCTCAAGCCTTTGAAAATAAAACTCTTAAATCGAGCCAACTAAAAAAATTCTTAGCCGATGGACAAGAAAATTTAGCCATCGTTTATAGAAATCTTGAACGTGCTGCCAATTTAACCGCTAGTTTTAAACTACTTGCCGTTGATCAATCAAAAACTGAAATTACCGTATTTACTATTAAAGGCCTGCTTGACGAAGTTATACTCACGTTAAAACCTGAGTTAAACCAAGAAAAAGTGTCTATCATTATTGATTGTCCTAAAGAATTAACACTATGTAACAAACCTGAGCCAATCAACCAAATTTTTCATAACTTAATTTTAAATGCCATTGTTCATGGCTTTGAAAATATGCCACATGGCACTATTGATATTTGCATCACCCAGTTAAATGATAATTTACACATCAATTTTAGCGATAATGGCATTGGCATTCCTGATGAGATAAAAACCAAAATGTTTGACCCTTTCACCACAACTAAACGGGGTTTAGGCGGTGGCGGGTTAGGCTTACATTTAGTTTATAATTTAGTTACCCAAGCACTTAATGGTCAAATAAGTGTAGAAAGTGAACTTAATCACGGCGTATCTTTTAATATAACTTTCCCGATAAAAGCACAGTAAAAATAACGAAGGGGCATATACTCAAAGTGTTGGAAAACCTACATCGTGAATGATAATGGGTATAAAATTGTTATTTAGCGATAACTTGTATAAAATAGTTACATTATTACTAAGGTTTTTTGAACTTACCGGTAGAATTTTATTCTAATGCGTGGTCAAAGATCATTACAATAGCCTAAAATAGAAGCATCGTTAATGGAAAATAAAACAGAAAATTATCAAATTCTTATTGTTGAAGATGAAGATGTAACACGCTTTAACTTACGCAAATTATTTGAAGCCGAAGGCTATACTGTTGTTGAAGCCATTGACGGCACAACAATGAGTACTGAGTTGCAACAAAATGCGATTAACTTAGTCATAATGGACATTAACCTACCGGGTAAAAATGGCTTAATACTCGCCCGTGAATTAACCGCAAATAAAGAACTTGGGTTAATATTTTTAACTGGTCGTGATAGTGATATTGATAAAATACTTGGCTTAGAGATAGGCGCAGATGATTATTTAACAAAACCTTTTAATCCTCGCGAATTAACCATTAGAGCCAGAAATATTCTTAATAGAATTAGCCAGAGTAAAAAAGAAGTTGAAGCTGAACAAGCAATTATTACTTTTAATCAATGGTCTCTGAATGGAAACTCTAGAGAAATGACTAGCCCACAAGGTGAGGTTATTGCTATTCCAAGAGGGGAATATAGAGCGCTACGATTATTAATTAAAAATTCTGGGAAAATTGTAACTCGTCAGCAACTCATTAAAGAAATGACTGGACGAGATTTACGCACCAATGATCGCACGGTTGATGTCACGATAAGACGGTTACGTAAACACTTCGAATCTATCACTAATGGCCCTGAATTAATTAACACTATTCATGGTGAAGGCTATCGTTTTGTCGGTGCACTTGATTAGTTCTCATCATGACTTCGTTACTAGCCAGTGAGTAAAAGCTAAAACCGCCTCTTTATTTAACGTTTTTAGCGCTTCAAAAAGCGCCCTTTTTTCTAGTTTAGTTGCGGTTGTTTTCTCTATTTTTTGCAAATGCGCATGCAAAGATTTTAAACCGACACTACCGGCAGCACCTTTCATTTTATGACAATGTTCTTGCCACAATGGTGATGAGTCCATTACTTGTGCCTTTTCAATATCACTTAGGTATAGCGCCGATTGTTGGATATATAAATTCAACATTTGTTCAACCACGGTTTTACCTAAACTGGCCACATAATCGGTCAATAAAACAGTGTCTAATTGCGTATAATCTTGCTCTAAATTCACAGTAATACTCTTCATATTAAAACGCCCATGCCAGTGTAGTGTTTATTCATCCAAATTAAAATATAAATAATTCGCGCTAAAGCAATACCAAATTACCTAACTAAACTGAGTTTGTAAGGTTCAGACAAAAAAAATTTCTAAACCTTGAGATAACAATAATGATTACTCATTAAAAATAAGATAGAATATGCGCCCTTGAATTTACTTGTTGCGCGATTTTTCTAGCTATCATCACGCGGCCCTAGTTAAGTAACTATAGCTAAAATCGGAGTCGTCATGTCGACATCAATGCCTGATATTGCAAACCATACTACAGCCCAAACTGAGGGAAAACTAGACTGGGTAGGTATGAGTAATATTGAAATGCCTATAATGGTTTCTTCAAAAGGTGAAAGCGAACGCATGGTTTCAGCACATGTTGATGCTTTTGTTAACCTAAAAGATGCTCAAGCCAAAGGCATACATATGTCACGTCTTTATTTATTATTAGATGAATTATCATGTAATAACACCCTAAATTATCAAAGCCTAGTTAGCTTGCTCGATGGCTTTATCAGTAGCCATCAAGAGTTAAGCGATAACGCAAAAGTGACCTTTAATTTTGAGTATCACTTACGAAGAAAGTCTTTGGTCAGTGGCAAAGAAGGTTGGAAAGCTTATCCGGTAACCTTATGTGGCAACTTAAATCAAGGTAAATTAACCATTGAGTTAGCCATCGATGTACGCTATTCATCTACTTGTCCTTGCTCAGCGGCACTAGCTCGCCAGTTAATTCAGCAAGCGTTCCAAGAAAAATTTGATGATACCTCGTTAAATAAAGCCTCTGTTCACGATTGGCTAGGCACTACCGAAGGTATTGTTGCAACACCACATTCTCAACGTTCAGTTGCTGAAATAAAAGTTAAATTAAATAACGCAGTGAGTGAATTCCCTATTACTGATTTAGTTGATGCCATAGAATCTTCATTGCAAACGCCAGTACAAGCGGCGGTAAAACGAGAAGATGAACAAGAGTTTGCTCGTCTTAATGGTCAAAATTTAATGTTTTGTGAAGACGCTGCTCGCCGCTTGCAACATAGTATGAATCAAGCACATCAATATGATGATTTCTGGCTAAAAATAAATCATTTAGAGTCTCTGCATGCACACGATGCTGTTAGTGTTACCACTAAAGGTATTGAGGGTGGATACCAGCCTTAATGATAGCTAATATATACCTAACTTGAGGTGGTTTAGGTGTAAATAAAATAGAATAAAAACAATAGCCTCTTTATTTTATCAAAATTAATCGTTTATAACTGACCACAAAAGACTCGGCTTAATTAATGAGCAAAAGCTCTATTTTGATTGATTTTTGTGTCATTAGTGGTTAGTCTGATCGATACTGTTGTTTAAAAAAAACAGGATATTTATGCGCTTTTCTTCATGCTTTTATTCTTTGCTATTCTGTAAATCAACGGGACTTTTTTATTAGGAGACAAAAATGCAGCTTTATGATCACAGCGTTCAAAAAGACAATTGTGGCTTCGGGTTAATTGCCCACCAACATGGTGAAACAAGCCATAAGTTAATTAAGACCGCTATTTCAGCGCTTGATCGTATGCAACATCGTGGGGGTATTGCTGCCGATGGTAAAACTGGAGACGGCTGTGGCTTATTATTACAAAAACCCGACAGCTTTTTTCGCGCCGTTGCCGAAGATAATCACTGGAAACTAGGTAAGCAATATGCGGTTGGTGTAGTGTTTTTAAACCGAGATCCTGTGCTTGCTGCTTTATCGAAAAAAATCTTAGAAGAAGAATTCATCAATGAAAGCTTAACACTGGTAGGTTGGCGTACCGTTCCCGTTGACACCTCTATATTAGGCGATGACGCTATAGGTAACTTACCTGATATTGTGCAAGTTTTTGTTAACGCGCCTAGCGGTTGGCGAAATAGAGATATAGAACGCCGCTTATATATGGCGCGCCGTCGTGCTGAAAAGCGTATTACTGATGATGTTTTTTATGTTGCCAGCCTTTCTTGTTTAGTGACAATCTATAAAGGCCTAGTCATGCCTAAAGATTTACCTAACTTTTATTTAGACCTAGCTGACATTCGTATGCAAAGTGCAATTTGTGTTTTTCATCAGCGCTTTTCAACAAACACATCTCCACAGTGGCATTTAGCACAGCCCTTTCGATATTTAGCGCACAACGGCGAAATTAATACCATTAATGGTAACCGTCAATGGAGCCGAGCTCGTACCTATCGCTTTAAATCGCCACTATTACCTGACTTAAAAGATGCGGCTCCTTTTGTCGGTCAAACGGGATCTGATTCATCATCACTCGATAACATGCTTGAGCTACTGCTTGCCGGTGGTATGGATTTATACCGAGCCATGCGTTTATTAATGCCTCCTGCTTGGCAAAACAGCCCTCTAATGGATGATGATTTGCGGGCTTTTTATGAATTTAACTCAATGCATATGGAACCTTGGGATGGTCCTGCTGGCGTGGTAATGACTAATGGTCGTCATGTTGCTTGTAACCTTGATAGAAATGGTCTGCGCCCTGCTCGATATGTTATCACCCGTAACGGTTTTATTACCTTAGCCTCTGAGGTTGGTATATGGGATTACGGTGAAGATGAAGTTATCGAAAAAGGCCGAGTAGGTCCCGGTGAAATGCTTGCTATTGACACCTACACCGGAAAATTATATAGCTCTAGTGACATTGATAATGACTTAAAAGAACGTCACCCTTACCGCGAATGGTTGAATAAAAATATTCGACATTTAGTGCCATTTGATGAGTTAGAAGCAAACAGCATTGGTACGCGTGTTTTTTCTGATGAAGAAATGAATCAGTACCATAAAATTTTTAATTACAGCTATGAAGAAATTCAACAAGTTATTAGAACGCTTGCTGAAAATGGGCAAGAAGCAACCGGCTCTATGGGTGATGATACGCCAATGGCAGTATTATCAAGCCAACCGCGTACCTTGTATGATTACTTCCGTCAGCAATTTGCACAAGTAACCAACCCACCTATTGATCCATTACGTGAAAAATATGTTATGTCGTTAGGTACTTGTATCGGGCGTGAACATAACGTATTTAATGAAACCTCGGATCACGCTGATCGCTTGTTATTTTCAACACCGGTATTAATGTATACCGGTTTAACACAACTACGCGCATTAGATCCCCAACATTATCGCTCTGATACGCTCACCCTTAATTATGATCCTGAAGAAGGTTTAGAGGCCGCCATTATTCGTTTATGCGACGAAGCTGAAGATTTAGTTCGCCATAAAAGTACAGTAATTTTAGTACTTTCAGATCGACAAATACATTCCGGCATGGTGGTAATTCCAGCAGCGATGGCCGTAGGTGCAGTACAAAAACGCTTAGTTGATCAACAACTTCGCTGTGATTCTAATATTATTGTTGAAACAGCTTCAGTACGTGACTCACATCAATACGCGGTATTATTAGGTTTAGGTGCAACGGCAATCTATCCATACTTAGCCTTTGAAACCATTGAGCAATTAGTTCAGCAAGGGCAAATTAAATTAAGCGCGCGCGATGCTATTGTTAATTACCGCGAAGGGATTAATAAAGGCTTATTAAAAATACTCTCTAAAATGGGTATTTCAACTATCGCCAGTTATCGCTGTGCCGGTTTGTTTGAGGTTATTGGTTTAAATGACACCATAATGCAGCTCTGCTTTAGTGACTTACCAAGCCGTATCAAAGGCGCTGATTTTAGTGATATCGAACAAGATAACATTAACCTTGCCCGCAAAGCTTTTTTACCCCATCAAAAAATGTCTCATGGTGGCTTACTCAAATATGTTCACGGTGGTGAATACCACGCTTTCAATCCTGATGTAGTAAACTATTTACAACGTGCCGTACAAAATGGTGACTACGCTGATTATCGAAAATTTGCTGACGAAGTTAACCAAAGGCCTACCGCCACCTTGCGTGATTTATTAGCCCTAAAAGATGATTGCGAGCCTATTGATCTTAGCCAAGTAGAGCCGGAAAGTGAAATGTATAAACGTTTCGATAGCGCAGCAATGTCAATTGGTGCTTTAAGTCCAGAAGCACATGAAGCTTTAGCCATTGCCATGAACCGTTTAGGCGGAAGTTCTAATTCAGGCGAAGGCGGTGAAGATGTTCGCCGCTTTGGCACCGTAAAAAATTCACGTATCAAACAAATTGCTTCGGGTCGATTTGGCGTAACTCCGCACTATTTAGTTAATGCCGAAGTATTACAAATTAAAGTAGCACAAGGTGCTAAACCCGGTGAAGGTGGACAGTTACCCGGTGACAAAGTATCACCGCTAATTGCTAAATTACGTTATTCGGTTCCCGGCGTCACGTTAATCTCACCTCCTCCGCATCACGATATTTATTCCATTGAAGATTTAGCACAATTAATTTTCGATTTAAAGCAAGTCAATCCAAGTGCTGTTATTTCAGTTAAATTAGTTTCTGGCCCTGGCGTTGGTACTATCGCGGCGGGTGTTGCTAAAGCTTACGCTGACTTTATAACCATTTCAGGCTATGACGGCGGCACCGCTGCCAGCCCATTAACGTCAGTAAAATATGCCGGTTGTCCTTGGGAGCTTGGCTTAGCTGAAGCGCATCAAGCGCTTGTTACTAACGGTTTACGTCATAAAGTACGCTTACAAGTAGATGGTGGTTTGAAAACGGGTGTTGATATTGTAAAAGCGGCTATTTTAGGCGCTGAAAGCTTTGGCTTTGGTACTGCGCCTATGGTGGCTTTGGGCTGTAAATTCTTACGTATTTGCCATTTAAATAACTGCGCAACCGGTGTTGCCACTCAAGATGAAGTATTGCGTAAACAGTTCTTTAAAGGCTTGCCTGATCAAGTGATGAATTATTTTAAGTTCATTGCTTATGATGTACGTGAAATTTTAGCTAAACTCGGCGTTGAAAGTTTAACGGCTATTATTGGCAGAACAGATTTACTCAGCCAAATTAGTGGCATTAGCGCTAAGCAACAAAAATTAGATTTATCCGCGATAATTGCCCCAGTTGTTGCCGGTGACAACACCGCCCTTTACCAAACAGAAAAAAATGAAACTTTCGATAAAGGTCAGCTAAATCAACAAATATTAGCTGCCGCAACGGAGGCGGTAACTCATAGTAGTGGTGGTGAATTTAGGTTTAACATTCAAAATACTGATCGCTCAGTTGGCGCTACATTATCAGGTGAAATTGCCCGTCATCATGGCGATCAAGGCATGTCTTCTGCCCCTATTACTATTCATTTATCAGGTACTGCAGGCCAAAGCTTTGGCGTTTGGAATGCGGGTGGCTTAAATATGGTATTAACCGGCGACAGTAATGATTATGTCGGCAAAGGGATGACCGGCGGTAAATTAACCATTAAATCACCCAAGGGCGTTGAATACCTAAGTCATAAAACAATGATTATGGGTAATACCTGCTTATATGGCGCTACTGGCGGTAAGTTATACGGTAGTGGTCGTGCAGGTGAGCGTTTTGCGGTACGTAATTCAGGCTGTCGCGCGGTTATTGAAGGTACAGGTGATCATGCCTGCGAATATATGACAGGTGGCATAGTCACTATTTTGGGTAATGTTGGTGTTAACTTTGGTGCGGGTATGACCGGTGGTTTTGCCTACATCTTAGATGAAAAAGGTGATTTAGACATTCGTTTGAACAAAGAGTCTATTGAGATGTTATCTATTGATGATTTATCGATACATCAAGAGCATCTACGCGGCATTATTAATCAGCACTTTGAAGAAACTGGTAGCTTACGTGCCCAAGAAATTTTACACAATTTTGATAAATTCGCGCCGTTGTTTAAGTTAATTAAGCCAACTGCAACCGATGTAAAAACCTTATTAGGTCATCGTAGTCGTTCAAGTGCTGAACTTCACATTATGATCAACTAGCGTGAATTGAGGAAGAGTCCGAGATGAGTAAAAATGTTTATCAATTTATTGATGTAAAACGCATAGACCCCGCAAAGAAATCGATTGCGCAGCGTAAAATTAATTTTGTTGAAATATACCAACCTCTCAGTAAAAAGCAAAGTACAGGTCAAGCCGATCGCTGCTTAGAATGTGGTAACCCTTATTGTGAATGGAAATGCCCTGTACATAACTACATTCCACAATGGTTAGAATTAGTGACTGAAGGACAAATTTTTGAAGCGGCTGACTTATGTCATCAAACCAACAGTTTGCCTGAAATGTGTGGTCGTGTTTGTCCTCAAGACAGGTTATGCGAGTCAGCTTGTACCTTAAATGATGAGTTTGGCGCCGTCACCATTGGCAATATTGAAAAATTTATTACCGACACAGCTTTTGCACAAGGTTGGAAACCCGATTTATCAAACGTTGTTAAAATAGGAAAACGCGTTGCTATTATTGGCGCAGGCCCTGCTGGGTTGGCTTGTGCTGACGTACTTACTCGTCACGGTGTTGAAGCGGTTGTTTATGATCGTAATGCACAAATTGGCGGGTTATTGACCTTTGGTATTCCGTCGTTCAAATTAGAAAAAGAAGTTATTCAAACACGGCGTGAAATTTTTGAAGGTATGGGCATCGAATTTCGTTTAAATATTGATGTGGGTGTTGATATAAAATTTGATCAACTCAGTAATGAATATGACGCCGTATTTTTAGCTTTGGGTACATACACCGATATGACCGGCGGCTTTGACAATGAAGATGCGGTTGGAGTGTATAGTGCGTTAGACTTTTTAATTGGCAACACACAACACTTAATGGGAATTTCAGCAGAAAGTGCCGACGTAAATACTAATAGCATAAAACCCTATGTCCGTTTTCAAGATAAAAAAGTGATTGTTTTAGGCGGTGGTGACACGGCAATGGACTGTGTAAGAACATCGATTAGACAAGGGGCAACTGAAGTAACTTGTGCTTACAGACGTGATGAAGCTAACATGCCAGGCTCGCCACGCGAAGTACAAAATGCTAAAGAGGAAGGGGTTAACTTTGAGTTTAACATTCAGCCTTTAGATATTGCGGTTGATAACAACGGAAAAGTCACCGGTGTTCATTTTGTAAAAACTCAGTTAGGAGAGCCTGATGCCAATGGCAGACGTAATCCTGAAAAAATTGATGGCTCTGAATTTATGATGGCAGCCGATGCGGTTGTTATTGCCTTTGGCTTCTTACCTAGTCCACCACAATGGATGAAAGATGCCGGTGTTGAGCTTGACTCTCGTGGCCGTGTTATTGCTGTTGATAATAGTGAATTTGCCTTACAAACCAGTAAGCAAAATATTTTCGCGGGTGGTGATATGGTTTTAGGATCTGACTTAGTGGTTACTGCGGTTGATCAAGGCCGTAAAGCGGCTTTGGGAATTTTAGATTTTGTAGCGAGTAGCGAGTAGCGAAACAAAAGCGTGCCGAGGTAGATAATTCAGGAGCTCGCTGTAAATGTCATCTTCGAAGTCTCAGATCGAAGATCCAGTGCTTTTTAGACATTGGCTCCCCGATGAATACACCACGGGGATGACGATCCTGAGCAAAAAGTATAGGCACATTTAAAAAGGTTATCGGTATTTAATTAGCGCTTATATCCGTTCATAAATACAAAAATCTAAATCATAACTATTTTTTTCATCACTGCCGCGAAACTCACTACTGATTTTTTGCCAACTTTTATCATAGCTTGGAAATTGAGTATCACCGTCAATTTTTGCTTTAATATGCGTAATATACAAACGATCAGCGTTCGGTAAACAATGGCGATAAATGGCGCCACCACCTATAACCATAATTTCTTCAACGTCATTAGCGCGCAGTAACGCTTGTTCTATTGAGGTTACTGACTCAATACCCTCTGCGTGATATTTTTCATCACGAGAAATGACAATATTTCGTCGTCCGGGTAATGGCCGCCCAATAGATTCAAACGTTTTTCTACCCATAATAATAGGCTTACCCAAGGTTATTTTTTTAAAGTAAGCTAAATCCGCCGGTAAATGCCATGGCATATCATTATCTTTGCCGATAATATTATTATCAGCGGTGGCAACAATCATCGATAAAATAGTCATTGAGCTCCTAATTTTCAATCTTGTTCAATAAATCAAACAGGGATAATCATTTCATTAACTGAGATAATAACAAAAAAGCAGTGACTGATCATAAGTCACTGCTTTCATATTGATTGATAAATAAAATTTTATTTAACGTTATTGACGATACTCAACTTCAACATCGTAATCATCTTCATCCCAGTCATCGTCATCAAGATCATCTTCTACTTCATCTATCGTATCTTGGTGATAAGTATCCCACTTAAATTCAACTGTTTTACCATCAATAGGCGTTTCTTCTTCCTCAGGTGGTAATGCCTCAATAAAAGTCATCACTTTTTGCGAAAGCTCTTCTGTACCCATTTTATTAAAAGCTGAAATACTGTGTACCGAGCCTTGCCAGTCAAGTCCTTCAAGAACTCTATCGGTGATTTCTTTTGCTTCATCTTCAAATAATAAATCAAGTTTATTAAAAACAACCCAGCGCGGTTTTCCGGCTAGTTTTTCATTATGCTGTTCCAGTTCACTAATAATTGTTTTAGCGTTTTCTAATGGGTCTGAGCCATCAGCAGGCATAATATCAATAACATGGAGTAAGATACGACAACGTTCTAAATGCTTTAAGAATTGAGTGCCTAAACCAGCGCCATCAGCCGCACCTTCAATGATCCCCGGAATATCAGCAATAACAAAACTGCGTTGAGAATCTAAACGTACAACCCCTAAATTGGGTACAAGTGTCGTGAAGGGATAATCAGCTACTTTCGGCTTAGCCGCAGAAACACTGCGAATAAGTGTAGATTTACCGGCATTGGGCAAGCCTAATAAACCCACATCGGCTAATAATAATAACTCAAGTTTGAGGTTACGTATTTCACCCGGTGTTCCATCAGTTTTTTGACGAGGTGCACGGTTAGTACTGCTTTTAAAACGCGTATTACCTAAACCATGCCAGCCACCTTTAGCCACCATCATTTTTTGATCTTTATGCGTTAAATCACCTAGCTGCTCGCCAGTATCAACATCAACAGCACGTGTACCAACCGGTACTTTCAAAATTAAATCATCACTACCTTTGCCGGTACAATCACGACTTTGACCATTTTGCCCACGCTTTGCTCGATGAAATCGCTCAAAACGATAATCAATTAAGGTGTTCAAGCTTTCATCAGCCATTAAATAAACATCGCCGCCATCACCGCCATCACCGCCATTAGGTCCGCCGTATTCAATGTACTTTTCTTTACGAAAACTGACACAGCCGTTGCCGCCATCGCCAGCTTCAACTCTTATCTCAACTTCATCAACGAATTTCATGGTGTTTTAACAACCTTAAGTAATAGATAATTATACCAATTTGATTAAATTTCTTCCCAACTCAGAGCTATGCTCAATGTTCAATAACAAGGCGAATTTATTTAGATCTAGTCATTCTAAATCAAAT
>JAOPTQ010000058.1:0-53317 GCA_051531915.1 Colwellia sp.
TTGGTATAACTATTCATCTTGTTATTGTATGACCCGCTCTGGTATTTTTTACCCTGAAAATTAGCTTTTCAGTGAACGGGTATTAATAAAATATGTGCCTATGCACTTCACTCAGGTTCGTCATTCCCGTGGTGTCTTAAACGAAAATCTAAGTATAAAAACACCTAGATCTTCGATTAATACACCTCGAAGATGACGATTACAATGGATGCCTGAGTTATCTACATAGGCATATAAAAATATGTTTCTACTTACTCTTTTATTTCAACAACAACAATGGATTTTGCCGGTATTGTAAAAGTAAATAAGCCATTTTTACTTTTCTCGGCATAATCTATTGGTTTTACCTGTTCAGGCTTATCAAAAGTATTGTGTTGATCTATTTTATCGGCGCTTAATAGGCTACCAATTGCTTTACGGTACTTTTTAGATTTATCATCAAATGTTACCTGAACGTCTACTGACTTATTTGGATCGACATTCACTAGCGACAAATAGAGCTTGCCATCAGCACCAGTTGCGGCTGAAGCACTAACCATAGGCAGTTTATCCTCTCCTAACTGATAATACGTTTGTTTAGTGGTGGTTAATTTAAGTGCCTGTGCATCTTGAAATGGGCGATACATTTTATAGGCGTAATAAGTTGGTGTTAACAACATTTTTTCTTTATCAGTTAAAATCATTGCTTGTAGTACATTTACCATTTGCGCAATGTTGGTCATTTTTACTCGTTGAGGATATTGATGAAAAACATTAAAGTTAAGTGCCGCAACAATGGCATCACGAATAGTATTTTGTTGGTATAAAAAACCTGGGTTGTTACCGGGCGTATTGTCGTACCACGTGCCCCATTCATCAACATAAAATCCTATCTTTTTCTCAGGATCATTTTTATCTAAAACAGCAACGTTATCAGTGATAAATTTTTCAATTTTTAAAGTGTTTACCAGTGTCGACATCCACTCGGTTTCAGGAAAGTTAACATCGGTGCCTTTTTTACTCCATTTACCCGTAGGTAAGGTGTAATAGTGATGAGCAATAGCATCTATTTTTTGTTTAACGTTTTTGCTTAATACTTCTGTCCATGTGGTGTCATTACCATTACCACCACTGGCAATGTACTGCATTTTTTTACCGCTTAAACTTTTAGCAAAAGTTGAATAATGGCGATATAAGTCAGCGTAATACTCTGGGCGCATATGACCACCGCAACCCCAAGCTTCATTTCCTATGGCAAAAAAGTCAACTTGCCAAGGTTCATCTCTGCCATTTTTTCGGCGTAATTTAGCTAAAGCTGATTGGTTGTCTGCGGTCATGTATTCAAGCCACTCAGCCATTTCTTGTGGCGTTCCGGTGCCTAAATTACCATTGACATAAGTGTCAGATCCTAATATTTCAGCTAATTGAAAAAACTCATGTGTGCCAAAAGTATTGGGCTCTTCAACGCCCCCCCAAGTGGTATTTATTTTAACGGTACGTTTATCGCCTATGCCATCTCGCCAGTGATACTCATCAGCAAAACAACCACCAGGCCAGCGAATTAAAGGTACTTTTAATGCTTTTAGTGCATCAATAACATCAGTACGAAAACCATCAACATTCTTTATATTTGAATCTTTACCAACCCAAATACCTTCATAAATGCCACGGCCTAAATGTTCAGCAAACTGACCATAAACATTTTTATTGATGGTGCCTAATGTGTCATTGGTGGAAATAGTTAATGATACCTCTTCATTAGCAAAAACCAGTGGTGTTAAACATAAGCTTAAGCTAGTACTTAAAAGGAGTGTTTGGCTAAATTTTTTTATATTGAAGTGCTTTGAAAGTATTTGCATATATAAATCCAGTAAATGAAAAGTTTTTACAGGGTAATGATAGATATCAATAAGGGGGTATTTTCAAGTAACTGTTGCTAGGTCAAGTTACTTGAAAATATCACTGATATTTATCACTTTTATTTTAGTTTACCTGAATTGGTTTGTTTCAGCTAATACTATTGTATGATGAATGTTGGATGTTTAAAACAAGGTTTCTAGTTGTTGGTATAGCTGACGGAATTTTTCACGTCTAGTTTGATAATACTCAGCCAGTTCAGGGTTTGGTTGATGAGATTCAACAAGTTCAGGTACAGGGCAAATATCGTTTATATTCATTTCTGGGTTCATTGCCAGTTGTGCTAATCGAGCGGCACCTAATGCCGGACCAACTTCACCACCTTGGCGGTAACTGACGGGTTTTCCCAGTACATCAGCAAGTAGTTGTCGCCAATAGGGGCTTCTAGCACCACCACCAATTAAACTTATATCCGTTGGTTTCATACCCGCAGAATGCAGTGCATCCATACCGTCAGCCAAAGCCATAGAAACGCCTTGAATTACGGCTTGGCTCATTGCTGCACGGGTAGTTGCCGAGGTTATACCAAAAAAGCTAGCACTTGCATGCGGGTTATTATGCGGCGTACGTTCACCGGTTAAATAAGGTAGAAAATAAGGTGTTGTTGCGTCATCTATTTTTGTTTGAGCTTCAACTTCGGCAAATAATTCACCAACATCTTCTAAACCATTGTTATCAGCAAACCACTGTAAACAACTGGCGGCACTTAACGTAACCGACATTAAATGCCAACTATTTGGTAAGGCATGACAAAAGCTATGTACCGCTGATTCAGGGTTACTTTTATAACCTTCGCTTACCGCAAAATAAACCCCAGAGGTTCCTAATGACAGCATTGCTTGCCCTGATTGGGTAATACCAACACCAATAGCACCGGCAGCGTTATCGCCAGCACCGGCAACTAATGCTACTTTATTCATACCCCAACGTGTTGCTAATTCAGGCAATAGGTAACCGGTAATATCACTTCCTTCAAATAATTTTGGCATCTGTGCTAATGTTAAGCCTGTTGCTGTTAACATTTGCTCGCTCCAACAGCGCTTACCAACGTCTAACCAACTTGTCCCTGCTGAGTCAGACATATCTGAGGCGTAGTCACCACTTAAACATAAACGTAAATAGTCTTTTGGTAAAAGTACTTTACTAATTTGTGCAAATATTTCAGGTTCATTTTGTTTTACCCACAATAATTTAGGGGCAGTAAATCCGGGCATGACTAAGTTACCGGTGATTTCTTTTGCCTGTGGAACATCGGTTTCTATTTGCTGGCATTGCTCTGCACTTCGACCATCATTCCAAAGAATAGCAGGGCGTAATATTTGATCATCTTTATCTAATAAGGTTGCGCCATGCATTTGACCAGCAAGTCCTATTGCGGTAACGCCAGATAAATCTTGCTGCTGCTTTAATTGGTCTAAACAGTTTTGGGTTGCTTGCCACCAATGATCAGGATTTTGCTCTGACCAAAGTGGCTGGGGAATTGAAACGTCAAGGGAATAATGTGTGGTTGCAAGTATTTCTCCTGCGTCATTCATTAATATAGTTTTAACACCTGATGTGCCTAAATCAATGCCGATATACATAGTACGAACTCTTGTGTATTAATATTATAAAAGCTCATCATTGATGTTGTCATCATTTTACGCAATTACTAAATTTGTTTTGGGTCTTGTTAATTTACGCTAATCATTTTCTTATCAATTTCTATCAGTTAATGGACACCCAAGCCTTTTCTTCATGACTAGCAAAAATGGCGTCGATCACTTTCATATTATTTAATGCATCAGATAACGGTGTTGGTGTTGCTCGGTTATCAACAATGGCGCCGGCTAGTGCATCCGCTTGTTTAACATAGTGGTCGCAGCCTTCAATGGTATGAACTTCTTGTTTTTGATCGTGTCGCACTATTAACTGTGCAGGGCAGTTATTGGGCTGATAAAAAGGAAGCTCTATCGTTAAACTGCCCGTTTCACCTGAAATATAAACCCGTTGTGAAGGTTCACTCTGTGTAGAACAATACAATGAGGCTCGAACATCACCAAAGTTGAGTAGGGCATTAGCGTGTTTATCAACGTTAAAATTTGTATCTATTGATAATTTCCCCATCACTTCTATTGGTTCTTTCTCTAAGAGGTAGCGAGCGGCAGAAATACAATAACAACCAATATCCATTAAACCACCACCGCCAATATTTGGCATGTTGCGCACATTAGTGGCATCGGTATTATGGTAAGTAAATACGGCATCAATGCTATGAACGTTACCAATTTTTCCATCATCAATAAATTGTTTTGCTAATGCCCATTGCGGATGAAAACGGTACATAAAAGCTTCCATTACTTTTAAATGCGGGTGTTGTTTGGTGACTTGTATTAATTTCTCAACATCTCTCGTATCAAGACCGACAGGCTTTTCACATAACACATGTTTACCTGCTTCTATCGCTTTAATTGTCCAAGGAACATGCAGATGATTAGGTAAAGGATTGTAGATAATGTCAATATTGGGATCATCAAGTAATTGTTGATAATCACCATAGGCTGTTGGAATATTAGCTTGTTTGGCAAAAGTATCCGCTTGTGCTTGATTACGTGAAGCCACGGCAACCACCTCAGATGACTCAGCCGCATGGAGTGCGGGGATCATTTTTTCTTGGGCAATTTTTGCAGTGCTGAGTATACCCCAACGAACTTTATTGGTTCTGGCTGTTTTGTTCGCTTTGGTGTTGTCATTGGTGTTTATAGGGTTGCTTGGCTTCACTCGTTATTCCTATTGTTTAAATCCACAATACTGCTTAAGAAAATCAGTGTGGCTTGGAGCATTATTGACAGAATTGTTAATATCTACTCGCATTTTAGTCAGTTCGGTTGATAGTAACTCAGTCGAGAATTTATCAATAGAAGTATCGTAAGACTCGGGTCTGAAATCGAAACCATCAAAAATCGCTAACCAACTATCTTTGCCAAATATTTCCCAAGGATAGCGAATCATTTCACCGTTAGCCTTAAAAGCTGCCATTTTGTCGGTTAGCGTTTGTGGTATGGTTAAATCTCGACAATGTTGCCACATCGGTGAATCCGTTCTACCGTTAAGCTTGTAATGTAAAATAATGAAGTCTCGTACGCGTTCATATTCTAAACCCATTGCATAGTTAAACTTGTCAGTTTCTTCCTGTCCGAATGTAGGCTCTTTAAGGAATGATACTATTTTTTCAATGGCTGTTTCAACCAGAGCAATACTGGTGCTTTCTAGTGGCTCTAAAAATCCTGATGCTAAGCCAACGGCAATACAGTTTTTATTCCATGCTTTTTTACGACGCCCAGGAGTAAAAGAAAAAGAACGCGGTTCATTAAGAAGCTCTCCCGAAATATTCTTTAACATGGTGTTGATAGCTTCATCTTTATCAACAAATTTGCTACTAAGAACAATGCCGTTACCCATTCTATTTTGCAGTGGTATTTGCCATTGCCAACCTGCTTTTTGAGCATGAGCAATCGTTCTTGCAGCAGGCTCGCCAACCAATTCACTTTGTACGGCAACCGCAGTGTCACAAACTAAATAGTGACTCCAATCTTCATAACCGGTTTTTAGGGTTTTTTCGATGAGTAAGGCACTAAAGCCAGAACAATCAATAAATAAGTCGCCAGAGATAGTTTTGCCATTTTCAAGCACAAGTGTTTCTATATCACCAGAGTCATTATTGGTTTTTATTTGTTCTATTTTTCCATCAATATGAGTAATGCCATTGTTGAGAGAATAATCACGCATAAGTTGGGCAAATAACCCAGCATCAAAATGCAATGCCCAATCAAAGATTTCTAATTGATTTTTAGGGCTAGTGTTAGGTTGAAAGAATTTATTTTGTTTTGCTAAATTTACGCCCAGTGAATAATCAGCAAAGCTTGTTTTATCGCCGCTTTGGCGTAATTTTGTATAGTATTGATGAAATGGAACCCCATTTACTTCTTGGCCATAAAGCCCGAAAGGGTGAATAAAAGTACTGTTATCACCCGACCAACCTTTAAATTCAATACCAAGTTTACACGTGGCATTAGTGGCTTTTATTACGTCGATATCAGTAAGCCCTAGGTTATTATAAAAACGACGTAATGTAGGGATAGTGGCTTCGCCAACACCTATTGTACCCATTGCCGTTGATTCTACTAAGGTGATATTGACCGCTGTATTTTTAAATTGTTGACTTATTGTTGACTTAAAGTAGCCGCTGTCATCCAACCGGAGGTGCCACCGCCAACGATAATTATATTTTTTACCGATTTTTTTGTTGTCATTTGGATTACTTCTTTCGTTAAATTGAAATAAATAAAAAGCCGATACAAAAATGTATCGGCTTTAGTTTAAGTATTAACTTAGCAAGGATTACTCCTTAGAAAACTACACGAGCACCAACTGTCCAACGTGCTTCATAAACATTTTGGAACGCTTTTTGATCTTCAAACTCAATATAAGTTTGTTGATATTCCTCAGTAATGTTTGAACCATTAATATAAAAACTCACGTTTTCATTTAAGTTGTAGGTTGCATTAAAATCTAACTGAGCATAGTCATCTTGATAAAGCGATTGACCACCGGTGTCAGCATTACCAACTGTCATCAAGCGAGGGCTACGAGCGTTATAAGCTAAACGCATTGAGAACTCTTCTTGTTCATACCAAACAATAAAGTTGTAGGTATCTTCTGACATGCCAGCAAACGGTAAATCATTACCACTTACGTCTTTAGCATCTTGAGAACTATCACTGTAAGTATAGTTAGCATCTAAGCCCATATTGTTTAGAAGGCTAATGTCCATAAAGTCACTAAAGGCTACTTTTGCACCAATTTCGTAACCCGTAACTTCACCACCATTACCTTGAGCGATAGAGCTAAATGGCCATGGACCACGAGTTATACCATCAGAATCTGGCTCATCTAAATAAACGGTTGTAGTTTCAGTAAATTCTTTAATATCAATGCCATAAGTTGCTATATAGGCCATTGAAGCATCGCCAGTATAGTACTCGGCTGATAGTGAATAGTTTTCTGAACGCCAAGGATTTAAATTAGGGTTACCGTTTAAATCACCGCTAGTAACACGCATACAGTTACAATCATTGTTGAATGCTTGTTTTACATATTTACCTTCACCCCATTGTGCTAAGTCTAATGCTTGCATGTTTTTAGACCAAGCAGCACGTAATACAATGTTTTCTGTGGCTGAGTAAGCTAAGTTCAAAGAAGGTAAATAATCAGTATAACTACGTTCAGTTAAAGTATCACCAATATCTGGACCTAAACCTGAATGAGGCAGGTTAGCACCAATTAAGTTTTGTTTAACAGAAAGGTCTGATTCAACCACTTTCATGCCAATATTACCTGTTAAGTCTTCCCATTCAAAGTTTGCTTGTAAGAAATAAGACGTTTCGCTTAAGGTAACATCATAAGTTTTACCACCATTTTCAGTACGTTGTACATTACCAAAAGTGTCTTCATGCCATTGACGTGGATCACGGAAGTTTTCTGGATCAATTACCCAAACACCAGGAATACCTTTAACGTTACCAAAATCAGTTTGCCATGACACTGTGGTGTATTGGTCTATCGCTGTAGGTGGTAATAAGGTATATGGAGTCCAAACACCGTCAATAGTTTCACCAGTTCCAGCTACTTCATAACAAGGATCACCTTCGGCCGCACCATTATAGAATTGATCAACCGCTTTCCATTGTGCAATATCACAACCGTTACCAAATTCAGAAGTATAGGTAAATTGGTCATGATCAACTTTTCGTTCACTTGTACGAAGACCAAAATCTACGCTAGTGATAATGCCATCGTCAAATTCATAATTCCACTTAGTACTAAAGGTATTAATTTCACCTTTATCATCGGTATTACCTTCAGATGAGAAAGCGCCAATGTGATAAGCATCTTTGTTGGCCATATAGTCAGCAACAGACATAGTGCCTAAACCGCCATCAACCATTTGGTCGAAGCCGCCAAAGACAGCGAATTCACCAGAAGCATCATGAGTGAGCATGAAGGAGTCATCTTGAATGCCTTTTGAGTAACTGCCATAACAACCACCGCTGTCACCAACAATTTCATCACCAGCACCACAGTATTCAGCAGATAATAAACCACCAGGGGCGGTCACTAAGGTACCAGAGTCAATACTTAAAATGTCACCTTCACCATAGGCATGTCGCATTTTAGCGGTAGCTTTAGAGTGTGTTGCACGCACTTGACCGGTTAACGCACCACCATTGTCAAAGTTTAATTCTAAGTTAAAGTTTTGAGACTTTTCTTCGTTAACATTGACTTGCGTAAATGATTGCAAACGATATGGATTCATTTCAAAAGCGTTAACGCCTTGCCATTTATTACCATCACCATCAGTGAAAGTATCACCGGTAGTTTTGGTAGCAAAACCATAATTAGCGTAACCTTGCCAGCGACTGTTGTGGTTGAAACCAGTACGAGCATTAAATCTGTCTTGTTTGGTATAGAAATAATCAGCGGTTAATTCAAAACCATCACCTAAGTCAGCTTGAAAAGAAAGTTGTAAGGCATCACGCTCACGTTCTTCTGTTTTATTAAACGCGGTAAAACCATGTGGTACAATATTATGAATGGTAGAACCATCACCTGGTGTACCTCCCCAAGCATAGTTATTACTTGTCCAGCCAATACCACCATTTTCAGAAGTATCGTTGTGGCCATTATAATCAGAAGCTAGAGTAACTTCTGAGGTTACCGCTGAAACTAAAAAGCCCCATTTTTCAGCATTATAGCTGACTAAGCCATTTAATGAAGGATCAGTTTCCTCACTAATTGAACCTTGTGTCGCTTCAACAGCGCCTGAAAAAGTAAAGCCATTATCCATATCAAATGGACGACGAGTTTTTAAATCAATTGCGCCGGCAATACCTGCGGCAGTATTGCTCGTAGTTGCCGTTTTGTATACATCAACGCCTGAGAACAACTGTGCAGGTAAATCACCTAAATCTGCACCAGAAGAGTCAATTGTTGTTGCACTTAAAAATACTTCGCCATTCATGGTTGTGTCAATTTGAGGCAAACCACGAATTTGTACAGGACCACCTTCACCAGCAACACGTTCTACTTGTACACCAGAAATACGTTGTAATGAATCAGTGATTGTTACATCAGGCAGTTTACCGATATCTTCAGAAGCGATACCATCAACCTGTGATGCAGCATAACGTTTTGCATTGATACTAACTTTGGTACTGCCACGAATACCGGTAACTTCGATAACTTCTATATTTTCTTTTGCGGCTTTTGCATCTTCAGCGGCCATTGAAGATGGCGCTATTGTGCTTGCTAAAATCACAGCAATACTGCTAGCGATTCTGGTTTTATTGAAACTCTTGTGAATCATAAAAATCTCCCCCGAGATATAAATTATTTATTTGTTTAATTTTTTGTTGTATAACCCCTTAACTCATTGCAAAAACAACCTTATTTTTGTTAGTTATTTAACAATAAATGAAAGCGCTTACATAAAGTTAGTGTAATAGTTGTTCTAGGTCAACAACTATTTAACAATATTATTGCAAATAATTACAATTAATATTTAACTTATTGTAAAATAAGACAATAAAAAAAATTGTTGCTTCTTTTGTTTTATTACATGGTTCATTCTTTTTAACCTAAAAGTGTTTTTGTGGTATTTACTTGATTGTAAATGCCTATAGACGAGTACATGGAATATGGGTCTTTTTGTTTAGTGTAATCACACTATTTAATCACACCACTTTTTTATAAAAATCTTGATTTTCTATTTTAACTAGTATAATTATGTAAGCGCTTTCATGCAGGTTGGGTGAGTTCGATGCTGACGATAAACCAAAAACAAGCCAAAAATTAACAATTAACTTACCGGTCACTAGGATGTGACTTCTTAAATAAATTATAAAAATAATGAGTAGGTATGATTCAAAATAATAGTAAAAACAGATTGAGTGTAAAAGAAAAGCTTGGCTATGCCTGTGGTGATGTCGCCTCCAATTTTTATTGGCGTGTTTTTGATGTGTTTCTTTTTATTTTTTATACCGATGTCTTTGGCTTATCTGCTGCGGCTGTTGGTACTATGATGTTAGTTACTCGGCTTATTGATGCTTTTTCAGATCCCTTAATGGGCGCCTTAGCGGATAGAACACAAACAAAATTTGGTAAGTTTAGGCCTTATTTATTATGGGGTATTTTACCGATTGCCGCCGCAGGCGTATTAACCTTTACTGTACCTGATGTTAGCGATAGCAATAAATTAATATGGGCTTACGGCACCTATATTTTTATGATGTTGGCATACACCTTTATTAATGTTCCTTATGGTGCATTACTGGGTGTAGTAACGGGCGATACACAACAACGCACTACATTGACCAGTTTTCGTTTTATCGGTGCCTTTTCCGGCGGAAGTCTTGTTGCTTATATGACACCTGAATTAGTGGAATTTTTAGGTCAAGGCAATGAAGCCTTAGGTTGGCAGCTTACTATGGCGGTATATGGCATCATTGCCGCAGCCTTATTTGTGATTACTTTCTTATCAACTAAAGAGCGAATTTCTCCACCGGCTAATCAAAAAACACCGGTACTACAAGATATAAAAGATCTCACCCATAACAAACCTTGGAAGGTGCTGTTTGTTTTGGCCTTAATCATTATGATGACCATTTCATTGCGTGGTAGTACCGGAACTTTTTATTTTAAATATTATGTGGGGCGAGCAGATCTTATTGGTAGCTTTGCAATGAGTTACATGATCGCTTTAGCAATAGGGGCAGCATCAACACCGTTATTAACGAAATTAGTCGATAAACGACGTTTATTGATGATTTTAATGTCAATAGTGATGGTTTTATCGGTTGTTTTTTATTTTGTGCCTAGTGATAACATTACTTTAATGTTTGCTTTACAAATAATGATTGGCTTGGCACTTGGACCCAAATCGCCGTTAGTGTTTTCTATGTATGCTGATACCGCAGATTTTTCTGAATGGCAAACGGGGCGAAGAGCAACTGCAATGATATTTTCTGCGGCTGCCTTCGCGCAAAAGTTAGGTGGTGCACTAGCGGGAGCCATGATAGGTTGGTTACTGGCTTCTTTAGGCTATATTGCTAATCAAGCGCAAACAGGTGCTTCTGAACAAGGTATTGTTTTATTGATGACCTTAATTCCGGGCATTTTTGCGGCAATTTCTATACCGCTTATTTGGTTTTACCCTTTAGGTGACGACACCTTAAAAAGTGTTCAAGATGAATTAGCACAAAGAAAATCGGCAAGTTCCTCTGCACAGGTGCAGGAGTGCTTAAGTGCTGATGAAAAAGTAAGTGATACTAATGCCTAAACAATTATTGAATAAAGCTATGCCAAATAAAGCTATGGCAAGTCAATCTAACTCAAGTAAGTCTGCGGCAATAAGCATTGACAAGAATAAGCACGCTAATGTAATGCTTAATAGCCCGACACGTTTGCCTAAATCTTGTGGTTTTTTGTGGAACAAAAAAATGGTGTTGCAAGTTAATTGTCGTGGTTATATTAATGCACAATTTATGCAGCCAGAGCCAAGTAAATATTCTTATGCACCGAATATTGAAGCCAAAACATTTATTCAGCCAGAGCACAGTTATTTTACGCATCATCCGGGACGTTTCTTCTATATAAAAGATGAAGATAGCAACGAAATGTTTTCACTACCTTATGAGCCAATGCGAGTTAAGTTGGATAAATTTAGCTTTAATATCTCAGAGAGTAAAATTACCTGGTTGATTAATCATCTTAATCTTGAAGTTAATATTTCGGTAAGCTTAGCTAAAGAAGACGTACTAGAGCGATGGTCGTTGACGATAAAAAACCTAGCTAAGGGGAGTCGTAATATCAGTGTTTATCCCTATTTTTCTATTGGCTATATGTCATGGATGAATCAATCGGCGATCTTTACACCTAAATTGAATGCCATTGTTGCTAGTGCAATAACCCCTTATCAAAAAGTTGATGAATATTATAAAAATCAAAAATTGAAAGATAAAACTTTTTTCGTTGCCAATAAAGAGCCTAATGCTTGGCATACCGCGCAACAAACATTTGAAGGCGAAGGTGGTTTACATAACCCTGATGCATTACAAGCACCAACTTTAGCGAATGTTAAGGCGTGTTACGATACGCCCGTTGCTGTTATGCAATTTAGAGAAACGCTTGATGTTGAAGAAGAAGTTGGTTATCAATTTTTATTTGGACCGGCCAAAGATGACGCTGAAATTGCTCAATTAAGCGCGCGTTATTTAGGTCAAAGCCAAGCGCAACAAGCACAGAAAAAGTATGATGACTATATTGCAACGGGTAAAGGTTGTTTAACCGTTACAACCGATGATATTGCTTTTGATAACTTTGTTAACCATTGGTTGCCACGGCAAATGTTTTATCATGGTGATGTTAATCGTTTAAGTACTGACCCGCAAACACGTAATTATATTCAAGACAATATGGGCATGAGTTACATTAAGCCTAAGGTTGCTAGAGAAGCCTTTATTTTAGCTTTGTCTCAACAGCAGATAAATGGCGCTATGCCTGATGGTATTTTATTGCATGAAGCTGCAGAGCTTAAATATATTAATCAAGTTCCGCATGCGGATCATTGTGTATGGTTGCCTATTTGTTTAGCAACCTATTTATGTGAAACCGGAGATACTGAATTACTGAATGTGGCTATTTCTTTTACGGATTCCAACACCACAAAAACATTTAGCGAGCATATTGAACTTGCTTTAGACTGGCTGTTAGCGGCAACCGATTATCGAGGCTTAAGTTTTATTGAGCAAGGCGATTGGTGTGATCCTATGAATATGGTTGGGCATAAAGGGAAAGGCGTGTCTGCATGGCTTTCTCTTGCCACTGCTTATGCCATAAATTCATGGTGCGAACTTAGTGAGCAGTACCAACTAAACATGCCTACGGCCAAACTAAAAAATTACCGACATGCCGCTAAAAATCTTAATCAATCAGTCAATAAGCATTTATGGCAGGATGACTGGTTTGCCCGTGGCATTACTGATGAGGGCAGAGTGTTTGGTATTAAAGCGGATGAACAAGGAAAAATATTTTTAAATCCGCAGAGTTGGGCTATGTTAAGTGGCGCCGCTAATCAGCAACAACAAAAAAGCATGATTAACGCCATTAATCAACAGTTAATGACACCTTACGGTGTTATGATGTTAGCGCCGAGTTATACCCAAATGGTTGAAGATATTGGTCGGGTTACTCAAAAGTATCCGGGGGTTTCAGAAAACGGCTCTGTTTATAATCATGCGGCTATTTTTTATGCTTATGCTTTATATCAAGTTGGGGAAAATGATTTAGCTTTTGAGGTGATCAGTAAAATATTACCCTCTTTTGAACAAGCGAAAAAAACGGGGCAGTTACCTGTTTATGTGCCTAACTATTACCGAGGTGCTTTTCATCAATTTCCAGAACAAGCCGGTTTATCCAGTCATTTATTTAATACCGGTACGGTATCATGGCTTTATCGTTGTTTAGTTGAAGAATTATGCGGCTTAAAAGGGAGTTATCATGGTTTACTTGTTGTGCCTAAACTTCCCAGTAAATTAAATAAAATATCAGGACAACGTCTTTTTCGAGGCGCAGTGATTAATTTTGTAATTGAAAAATCTGCTGAGGTAGCAACGCTTGAAATACGATTAGATGATAAAATAATCCCTAGTCATTGTCTTAATAACTTAATTGAACATCAAATATATCAGTTAAAGGTTAGAACCCCTTTAACTGATTAAACTACATGCCTATGTAGATAACTCAGGAGTTCGCTGTAAACGTCATCTTCGAAGTCTCTGATCGAAGATCTATTGTTTTTTAGACACTAGATCCCCGATTAAGACACCATGGGGATGACTATCCTGAGCCAAGTGCATAGGCATGTTAAACTATTAACCATGGAATATGCATGAAAAATTTATATCTACTGATATGCTTTACTTTACTCAGTGTTAATACACTGGCACTAGAAATAGTTAAAACTAAAGGGGCAATTAATATTGATGGTATGGCTGATGAAAAAAGTTGGCAGTCAGCTACTTGGCGACCCATTGACCAACTCATTCTTGGTGAAAAACCATCGGCAGATGATTTTAGCGGTCAGTTTAAAATGCTTTGGGACGAACAAAGATTATATCTTTTAGTGGAAATAACGGATGATGTTTTGTTTGATCAACATGCCGATCCATTATATTTATATTGGGATGATGATTGCTTAGAAATTTTTATCGATGAAGATGCCTCTGGCGGTAATCATCAGTTTAATTTTAATGCCTTCGCCTATCATATTGCGCTAGACAACCAAGTTGCCGATATCGGTGAAAATAACCCTGATGGTTCTATAAACCCTATTTTGTTAAATGATCATATCACCAGTGTTTGGCGACGTAGTAAAGAAGCGCCGAATAAAGTTATATGGGAAGTTTCAATGGCGGTTTACGATGATAAATTTAACTATAGCCAATCAATGGCACAATTAGCGTCTCAATCCATATCTCAATCCATATCTCAATCAGTAGTAAGGGAAAAATTTCAACAACCTGTTACACTTTTTAGCGGTAAAACCTTAGGCTTTATGTTGGCTTATTGTGATAATGATGGCAGTAAAGAGCGTGAAAATTTTATTGGCTCAACAAAAATAAAAGCGATTAATGGCAATAAAAATTTAGGTTATATTACTGCCGATGTTTTTGACAAAGTTACATTGATAAATAATAAGCAATAAATAAAAAATAATAAATAACGTGGTTATGCACTTAGCTTAAGAAAACAGTAAAATAGAAGTCGTTAAATTTTTTTAATCTGAGCGGATTAATTCCCCGCTGCTTGCGGCGTATTGTAGGTTGGGCTAAAGCCCATCAATTTGACGGCATAAATGCCGACCTACTTTAGCTCATAATATACCTCTCTTCGCGAAGCGAATTTGAGCCTAAGTGAAAAGCTTTGGCGCGAGGTTTTCAATTTTAATTTTAATATAAGGTCAACTGATGAAACCATCGTTAATATTCGTATTATCTTCCATTACCTCGTTATGTTTAGTGGGGTGTACTAATAGTGACAACGCTACCAGTCACTCACCCAATAAAGTTGTTGCAGAGGTAACGAGTAAAGAAAAAGTTCGAGAAAAAAGAATGTCAACGGTAGAAGAAGATGTTGAAGCTTTATTAGCCAAACTCACATTAGATGAAAAAATATCGTTAACTCATGCCAGCGGAAAATTCCATGTTAATGCCATTGAACGTTTAGGTATTCCTGAAATGTGGTTGTCTGATGGTCCTCATGGCGTTAGGCACCAAATTGAACGTGACAGTTGGGCACCGGCTGGTTGGACAGATGACGATTCAACTTATTTACCACACTTAACGTCTGTTGCTGCGAGTTGGGATACTACTATAGCCACTTTACACGGTGATGTTTTAGGCCGTGAAGCAAGACACCGAGGTAAAGATATAATTTTAGGGCCGGGTGTTAATTTAGCGCGTTTACCTTTATATGGTCGAAACTTTGAATATATGGGCGAAGATCCTTTTCTCGCTGCCAAGTTAGTTGTACCTGAAGTTATCGCAATTCAAAAAAATGATGTCTCTGCCAATGTGAAACACTTTGCCTTAAACACGCAAGAGTTAAATAGAACTGGCGTTAATGCTAAACCTGATGAACGCACCTTAAGAGAAGTGTATTTAGCCGCTTTTGAAGCTTCCGTTAAAGAAGGTAATGTTTATAGTTTGATGGGCGCATATAACCAATATTACGGTACCAATGCTAATCAAAGTAAACATTTAGTGATGGATATTTTAAAAGGAGAATGGGGATTTGATGGCGTATTACTCACCGATTGGAATGTCGATATTAATACTTTTGACGCGGCAATGAACGGTCTTGATTTAGAAATGGGCACCAATGTTGAAAATTATGATGATTACTTCTTAGCCAAACCATTGCTAGCGCAAATAAAATCAGGAAAAATACCGGTATCAGTACTTGATGAAAAGGTAAGACGAATTTTACGTTTACAATTTCGTGTTGGTTTAATGGACGAAAATCGTTTTCCGGGAGAGCGTAATACTGATGAACACCGCATGACTGCACGAAAAATAGCGGCCGAAGGTGTGGTTTTATTGAAAAATGAGAATAACATTTTACCGCTTCAACAAGCAGCATTGAAAAATATTTTAGTGATTGGCCCTAATGCCGATAAAAAACACGGTCAAGGTGGCGGTTCATCAGAAGTTAAATCAGCCTATGAAATAACACCATTACAAGGTTTAAAAAATAAACTTTCTGACCAGGTGAATATTACGGTAATGCGAGCACGTTCAAGCGTATTAGCACCTATTGCCAGTGATTATGTTGATAGCCGTCACTGGACAGGAACGCCTGCATGGAATATTTCTACCTTTGAAGACCAAGACAGAAAAACCATAAAAGAGCAATCTTGGATTGTTGATTCTCAATATTCGTCATTAGATGCAGCATCGGTCGATTATATCACCATGTCGGCCAATATTAAGCCATTACAAACTGGTATTCATACATTAAAAATTTCTGCGTTAGGTCATTTTGAATTAAGCATTAACGGTAAGCACGTAGTATCACACACAGGTACAAACGCTAATGTTGTTGATCATGAAATTGAATTGACGGCAAACCAAAGCTATAAATTTACCATTAACTACGACGGCAATAAAAACTTCACTCTGGGTTGGGATGCCCCAGGTAATTTGTTTGCTGAAGAGCAAGACTATTTACAAGCCGCTAAAAATGCAGATGCTGTTATCTATTTTGGCGGTTTAAGCCACGGTGATGATAGAGAATCAATTGATCGCCCCGATATGAAATTACCAAACTCTCAAGATGAAATAATTTCGAAACTGTTAATTGCAAACCCTAATACTGTTGTCTTTATGGTAGCAGGATCAGCCGTAGAAATGCCATGGGCAGAACAAGCTAATGCGTTAGTTTGGGGTTGGTATGGTGGTATGGAAGCCGGTAATGCATTTGCTGAAGTATTGTTTGGTGATGTTAATCCTAGCGGGAAAATGCCTATTACTTTACCGGCTAAATTAGCGGATGTAGCGCCTATTGCCTTAAACGATTATAACGCAACTGAATCATTATACTCGGAAGGTGTTTTTATTGGTTATCGTTGGTTTGAACAGCAAAACATTAAGCCAAATTTTGTTTTTGGTCACGGTTTGTCTTATACCAACTTTGATTATAGTAATGTTAAATTATCAACGTCAGCGCTTGCCGGAGATCAAAGTTTAACGGTAACGGCAACGATAACTAACACCGGTAAAGTTGCAGGTGCAGAAGTTGTGCAATTATACTTGAATGACGTTGAAGCTAGTGTTGAACGACCCATAAAAGAATTGAAAGGCTTTGATAAAGTATTTTTACAGCCTAACGAAAGTAAAGAAATTACGATTACGTTAACTACGCGTGATTTATCTTTTTGGGATGTTAAAACCAATAATTGGTTAGCGGAAACAGGTGACTTTACTATTATGCTAGGTTCATCGTTAACGGATATTCGATTAAAAACAGCGTTTAGTTATACTCAATAACTACTGTTATTAGTTCAGGCTTTAGAGCAAGTTGCTAAAACCTTATATTGTTATAGTGCCTGTAGCATGGCACTATATTTACAAACTCATAAAATGCTTTGTTATTGTTAATAGTAGCAAAGCATTTATTTTTTAACGGTTAAACCTTTACCTGTTGCTGCCCAGTAAATGCCGCCGAAAAGGTGTGATAAAAATATTGGATTGCTATAGGTTGCGGCAACATGCCCTAAACCGGTATAAAAAGAACGCCCACCGTCATAGTAGTGATACCATGCTATAGGATGAAAGCTTCCCATACCATCGCCTTTAACATGACCCCAGTCAGCTTTAGGATCGTAGGTGGTTTCATCTATTGATAAAATATATTGTAAACTGTCAGTATGTTCATCACCAAATTCATACCATTCGTCTGTCCATAATAGCTCGCTAGGCATGCCTTCAAGCCCTGGGAAATTTTTATTTTCAACCTTTAGCTTTGCGGTTTGAATTTGAGGATGAATAACAAAATTTCGACCAACCAGTTTTTGATACCATGGCCATTGGTATTCGGTATCTGAAGCGCTATGAACACCAACAAAACCTTTACCTGATTGAATAAACTTTTCCATCGACGCTTGCTGAGAATTATTGAGAATATTACCACTGGTTAATAAAAAAATAATTACGTCAAACTGCTTAAGATTTTCATCATTGATACGGCTAGCATCTTCATGCCATTCAAGATCAAAGTGATGAGCGACAGCCATTTTACGTAAGGCAGTAACACCTTCATTAATTGATTTATGATGCCAACCATCGGTTTTAGTAAACAACAATACTTTAAATTGCTTAGCTTGTGCTATAGCAGAGAAACTTCCAATAAAGAGGTAGGTTAATATCAATAGTAGTAAATAATTTTTTTTCATCAGTAGGTCACATTGTTAGGTAAGTTCAGTATGTTCAATAGAGAGGTGTAAGAAATATTTAGCAAAAACTCAAAATATTTTTACGTTTACAGATATTTCAGTCAGTATAGTAAAGTAAAGTTTGAAGACTTACTACTTAACCTGATGTGAAAAAGTTACCTTGACCACGTAAATAGAGTATTACGGGTCAAGGCACTTTCAGTTGTGGTGTTTTCAGTTATAGTATTGTTAGTTAAAATATTGTCAGTTAAAGCATTGTCTGCTTTATTTTGACAGTGTATTCATTTCACTTGCATGTTTTTTGATCACAACTAAAGTCGATGTGTCACTATCAAATACAGCATTTAAACCTTGTGGCTCTTGTGGTGGATCGCCAAAAAATTCATCACCATCTTGCCAGATATAATCGCTTCTATCTGTTCTAGCACTACCGCTCCAAGCCCAAAAGTTTGTACCACCAACGTTACCATCATTAACAGCATGATGATTAACACGATCAAACATTTTACCGAGTATTTTATCGCGCCATACCGTTGTTGCTTCGGGTGAAAAAGAGCCTTGATCACGCTCAACGCCAAATTCTTCCATGACCATTGGTTTGTTAATTGTTTTGGCCATAGTAAAATGTAAATCTATGTAGGCATTTACTTCTTTCATTGCCGAATCAAAAGTTGCCTCAGGGTTTTTAACATCAAACCACTGCCAGTTTTTTGGCCAAAGGTGGAAAGTTGCATAATCAATAGAAGCGAGTTGATGAGTTTTAACAAATAAATCAGCATCACGCACTGTGCCCATGCTGCCTTCGCTACCCGTGGTTACTAAGTGGTTTTTGTCTAAACTGTGAATATATTTAGCCGAATTATCAACCCAAGTTAAAAATTCTTGCGCATGTTTTCCGCCGTCTTGATCACTACCTGGGCGTGGTTCATTGGCTAATTCCCAAGTCATAATGGTTGGATCATCTACATAGGCAATACCATTAATACTATTGGTTCTGCTAATAACTTTTTTAATCAGTTGACGATAGTATTCTTGTGCTTTTGGCATGCGGTAAAATTTAGCAGAATTTTCCATAAAGCCATTCCAGTCACCGGTTACATCAGGATCAAATACCGGCTCACCGGTTAACCATGAAACATATTGCGACATACCGCCAGACCACTGCCAAAAGTTGTTAAGGAATAATACAGCTTTCATATCACGCTTATTCATTTCACTTAATAGAAAATCTAAACCTTGTAAAAATCTATCATCATATTGACCTATTTTTGTTTGCATGGCAGGGCGTAATGCCATCATTAAATCACTACTTTCTGATGCTGCTAGCACTCTTAAATTAGTAATGCCTAATGATTTTAGGTTATCTAACTCTTTGATCAGTTTTTCGCGATTAGCGGTGTTGCTATTAGGAATACTTTCCATGCCTAAATAAGCCGCATGCCAAAAGTTAGTGCCAGCAAAATAATAAGCTTTATTGTTTAGATTGAATTTGCCATTTTTTACAGAAACAAATGCGCTAGCGGTATTTTCTATGCTAGCTGTTGGGGTTGTTGATAATTGTTCTTCCTGCTTGGAACAACCAAGCAGTGAGCTAGTTATTATTAGCGATAACACTAATAAATAATTAAATTTTAATAACTTCATTTTAAGTCCAATATTGATAAGTAACGTTGACATTAATTATTTTAAACATGATATAAATATAATACAAACACGACATAAACCGGTTCATAGTTAGGATGGTATAACTAATAAGATAAATTTTAAACATTTTTATGCGTTTTATTATTAAATAGTCAATTGCTATTGATTTAAGTGTTAATTCGTTAATATGTAGGTGTAATTAATAAAATTGTTTGTTACTATCAAATCACAAAAGTTAACCGGTTCATAATTATAGGTGTGCCTAAGTATCTTGAAGCTGCTTGGGCAATAAAATTCAAAAGGGTGATGTTGTATGAGAATGTTAATAGTGCTGTCAATACTGCTGACTATGGTAAGTATTAATGTGTCGGCGAAAAAATTTGAAGGCTTAGCCGATACTCCGCCAATGGGTTGGAATAGTTGGAATACTTTTGCTTGTGATATCAATGAGCAATTAATTAAAGATATTGCCGATATTATGGTGTCTTCAGGTATGAAAGATGCTGGCTATGAATATGTTAATCTTGATGATTGTTGGCATGGTGAGCGAGATGAGAATGGCTTTATACAAGCTCATCCTAAAAGATTTCCCTCAGGTATTAAAGCGCTTGCAGATTATATTCATAGCAAAGGCTTAAAACTTGGCATTTATTCTGATGCCGGTGATGAAACTTGTGGCGGTAAACCGGGTAGTAATGGTTATGAATATCAAGATGCGCTGCAATATGCGAAATGGGATATTGATTATTTAAAGTATGACTGGTGTAAAACTGAAAATTTAAATTCAGCCGGCGCTTACAGAACCATGCGTGACGCATTATATAATGCGAAACGTCCTATAGTATTAAGTATTTGTGAATGGGGCGATACAAAGCCTTGGTTATGGGGTAAAGAGTTTGGTCATTTATGGCGTACTACCGGTGATATTATTGACTGTTGGGATTGTGAAGTTGATCACGGCACTTGGTCATCATGGGGTATTTTACGCATTTTAGATATGCAAGATGGTTTACGTCAATATGCCGGTCCTAATCATTGGAATGATCCCGACATGATGGAAGTGGGCAATTCTATGTCGGCTAATGAAGACAGAGCGCATTTTTCAATTTGGGCTATGTTAGCCGCGCCGTTAATTGCCGGCAATGATTTAAGAAAAATGACAGATGCGGCAAAAGCAACATTAACCAATTCGGATATGATTGCTATTAACCAAGATAAATTAGGTGTTCAAGCTTTTAAATATAAAGTTGAAGGCGATATTGAATATTGGTTTAAACCGTTAGCCAATAAATCTTGGGCGATGATGATATTAAACCGCGGTGAAAAAAATAAAGAAATTACTTTTGACTGGAAGAGTGAAGCAGTAGTTGATCCATTTTTCCCAGTAGAAGGTAGTAAATATAGTACAGGTTTTAAAAACTCTCGTTATAGTATTAACAATGTTTGGAATAAAGCTGCTAATAATGTCAAATCAACAACGGCGAAAGCATCAACTTTTACAGTAAAAAGTCATGATGTAGTTGTTCTTCTTTTAGATAAAATCAGTCAATTTGATAACCATTAGGTTAGATGAATTAAGCAAATTGAGAGATAAGCGGTTAAGAAAATTTCAAAAGGGCTTGTAAAAATGAATTTAGTGAAAATGGTAGGTTGTGTTGGGGTATTGATATTCATCATATCTGGCTGTGGTGGTTCGGGAACAGGGGGAACACCTGATAATAATACCGTAACGCCAACACCAACTAATCAAACGCCTATTGCTAATGCGGGTGAAGATTTAACGGTTACAATTGATGAACTAGTCTCATTAAGTGGTAGTGCAAGTACTGACGCTAATAATGATACATTAACTTATTTATGGGCGTTTACCTCAAAGCCTGTTGGTAGTACCGCAGGGCTAAATAATACCGCAAATATAAGTCCGAGTTTTACAGCAGATATTGCAGGTACTTATATTGTTTCATTAACCGTGAATGATGGTACCGTTGATAGCTTAGCCGATAGCATTACGGTAACGGCCACTATTGCGATGACCAGTACTGGGCATCCTTATTGTACACGAGCAGGTCTTGATGCTGATGGTGACGGTTGGGGATGGGAAAATAATGCTAGCTGTGTGGTAAAAAACTCAGCAGCAGATCCCGATGCAGATCCTAATTTTCAAGGTTGTATCATAGGCACAGTGACATGGGACTACTGCCAAACTGATATTGGCAGTTGGGGGTTTGAAAATGGCAATGCTTGTATCTCTAAAAGTTTTTGTCCTGCTAATCGAACCAATGAACAAACGGATATGTTAACCGATTTAATTGACCCTGATGCTAATGACGTGACTCAAAAAGTGTATGATTATTTACAGTCTATTTGGGGCAGTAAAATGTTATCGGGTCAGCAAGATCTTACTTGGCGTGATTCAACGGATCAATTTCAGCGAGTGCTTGATGATACCGGTAAAGCGCCAGCAATTATGGGTTACGACTTTATGCAGTATGGTGCAACGAGCGGCTCAGGTTTACAACAAACTGAAGAAGCGATTGCTCATTGGAATAAAGGCGGCTTAGTTACCTTTGCTTGGCATTGGCGAGATCCATTATTAGCCAATAATGTGGCTGAATTTTACACTGACAGAACTGACTTTTATATTCCTATGACCTTAAGCGGCTTAGATAAAACCAGTGCTGCATTTGCCGCAATAGAAGCGGATATTGATTTAATTGCCATTGAGTTGAAAAAACTATCTGATGCAGGTACGCCCGTTTTATGGCGACCAATGCATGAAGCCTCAGGTGGTTGGTTCTGGTGGGGTAGACCACGTACAGATGACGTTTCAGCAGCGCAAGCTTTTGTTGCTTTATGGCATTATATGTATGATCGATTAACAAATCATCACCAACTTCATAATTTAATTTGGGTGTGGAATGGACAACATGCTACTTGGTATCCGGGTGATGCTTATGCCGATATTGTTAGCACTGATATTTATGATGGCAGTCAAAATTATGCTTCACAGAGTGAAAGCTATAACATTACCGCAGCCTACCCAACACAGAAAAAATTAGTCGCGTTAAGTGAAAACAGTAACATTCCTGATCCTGATGCTATGGTAGCAGATCAAGCGTGGTGGTTGTATTTTATGACGTGGAATGATGTTTCAGAAGAGGCAGGCGTTACCTCGAATGAAAACTTCTGGACCGGTGAATATTACAATACGAATAGCCATAAACAACATGTTTATGATCATGAATCAGTGATTACCTTAGATGAATTACCTGACTTTTAAGTAAAAGAAAGCCAAGGAACGTTTTCTTAAATTAGGGTTCAGTTAGGGTTACCCCTAACTGAGTTCTAATGATGAACTAAAAGGTTGACATTTATGCCGTAAAATTGATGAGCTAAAGCCTACAATACGCCGTAAGCGGCGGTGAATTAATTCGCTCAGATTAAAACCCCATTTTAAAATCCATTTGAAGAGAGCTGTTAAACTCAACCGCTTTACCATGATCAAATTTAGGTGCAAAACGCCATTTTTTTAAAGCGGCTATTGCGGATCGTTCAAAACCTTCACCTCCTTCAGAGTCAATGATTTTAGGCTCTTTTACGGTGCCAATATCCGAAATAATAAAAGACATTTGCACCCAACCTTCTTTTCCTTTGCGGGCGTCATTAAGTGGGTAAGCGGGGCTAACTTTAAATAATGATGTTGGCTCTTGGCTGTCATCCCATGGTGTCATTGAGCCAATGGCAATACAATGCTTTGTGGCTTCTTCACTATTCCCTGTTTTTTCAAGTGCGTGAATTAAAAAAGCATGAGTGTTTAGCGCTAGTGGGTGACTGGCACCTTGTAAATGCTTAAATACAGGTAGGTTCAGTTGCCAATTTTTAATCGCTTTTCGATAATTTTTTTGTGCTAAATAATACTTTCCAACATAAAAGTTGGCTTTCACCATTCCATTATCATTTGCAGACAAATGTTTCTTAAAAAAAGCTTGTGCTGTTAAAATAATTTTACTTTGGTATGAACCATGATGGAGTAACCAAATGCCAGACTCTAACTGTATTTTTGCGGTAAAATAAGGGAATTCTTCTTGATGATCTTCGGCAATGTCTATAGCTGTTAATAAATAATCAATAGCCTGTTCAATTTTTTTATGAGGTTGAGCTTGACCTAATAAAATATAAATTTCTGCAAGCTCGGAGGCATTTTTACCGTACTCCACTTTAAAAACTTCTAAGGCATCAAGCAGTAATGTATTTGCCTGTTCTAGTTTTTCTATATTAATACAAAGTTTAGCTAATAATAGACCTAGATTTGCAGTATTTATATTGTCAGTGCCGTAAAGCTTTTCGCCAAGTATATAAGCTTCTATAGCATACTTAAGTTGTTTGACACTATTGTTGTTTTTAATTGCATCTTGGTAAGCATGATAGGCAACTTTAAATTGACTATTTAATGATTGTTCAGCATATATATTGGTAGAAAATACCAATATAAGCGCAAAAATTGTGCTAATACCGATCCTATTTTTATTCACTTTATACTCCTTGTGTAAAGATAGACTAGTTATTTATATGATATTATACAATAAATAGGAATAAATTAACGTTGATTATAAAATAATACTTTATAGCAATTATCTCAGTATTGTTAGCTTTTACTCGTTAGGGGTTAAATCATAATGAAAATATTAATTACCACTATAGGAACACGAGGTGATGTTCAACCTTATTTAGCATTAGCCGTTGGCTTAAAAGCTGCGGGTCATGATGTCGTTATTTGTACTAGCGATAGGTTTTGTGAATTTATTACTGATTATGGTATTGGTTTTGAAAAACTTGATGATGGCTTGTTACAACTACTTGAATCAAAATTTGGTCGGGCAATATTTGAAAATCTCAATGGTTTATTGGGCGTACTTCGCACCATACCAAAAGTAATTAAAATGGTAGGCCCTATTCATCGCCGGATGGTTGATGATTGTTGGGCAGCAGTTGATTCTCATCAACCTGATTTGATTATTTATCACCCTAAAATGTTTTGTGCGCCTGCTTTTGCAGCGGTTAAAAAAATTCCTGTCATTTTAGCTATGTTATGTCCTATGCATGTACCAACGGGTGATTCTCCTTTATTTGGTCGATCATTCGGGCGCTATTATAATCGTTGTACCTATCGTTTTATTCAATGGATAACAACCGTATCAACACAAAAATATTTGCGTCATTGGCGTGATAAATATGACAAACTTGGGCTTAGCAAGCACAGTACTTCTACTCATGTTACCAAGAATAAGCCCATTGCCGTTATTCATGCACATAGTCAGTTTGTTTATCCGCGCCCACTTGATTGGCCTGAATATGCCTCGGTTGTTGGTTATTGGTTTTTATCGCAAAAATCGAATAAAGAAATAGCTTGGAAACCTCCTGCAGCGTTAGTTAAATTTCTTGAAGAAGGCTCTGCACCCGTATATTTTGGCTTTGGTAGCATGTCAGGAGTTGACCCAAGTAAAGTAACTGATACTATCCTTAGTGCCGTTAAAAAATCAGGGGTGCGCGCCATTATTGTTACTGGGTGGGGTGGTATTACTGCAATAGGTGTTGCTTCAACAGATAATGCTTCAACAGAGAATACTGAAAATATTTTTGTATTGGAGTCAGCGCCGCATGAATGGCTACTACCAAAAGTTGCAGCGGTGGTGCATCATGGCGGCGCAGGAACTACGGCAGCGGCATTACGTGCCGGTTGCCCTAATATTATTTGTCCCTTTGGCTTAGATCAGCCTTTTTGGGGCAAGCAGGTTGCAAAGCTAGGTGCAGGTGTTCAACCAATTCCTCAAAAAACGATGACCGCCACTATACTGGCACAAGCTATTGACATGGTAACGGGGGATCAAGCTTATCAAACAGCGGCGAAAAAAATTGCTCAATTTATACAAAATGAAGATGGCATAGTGCAAGCAATCAATACCATTGAAAAAATACACCAAGTGCATATTGATTAACCTATTTGGGATAATCAACATGTATTATTTGTTAGAGAAGTTATTCTAAAAGCTTTTAGAAAATTCTATCAGGAAAAATTTAATGAATTCACCTAGTTTAATCGTTCCAACAATGTCGTTAATAGCGGCATTGCTTTTATCCGCTTGTAGCAATCGAATGCCTTCTAAAATTACCGAAATAAAAAAAGCAACTGAACAGCTGCCAAATCAAGTTTGTGACAATAAACATTCAACTCAAATGAAAGATTACTTTTTACCCATGTCTGTTGGTTCTATGAGTAGCGATATTTGGGGGGCAAATAATGTGCTACCACGTAATATTGATAACGGCTTAGAAAGCCAAAAAATGCAGCCAGCTTGGTCTTATTGGGACGGAAAAATAATTAAAGGCTCAAAAGGTAAATATCATTTATATGCGAGTCGCTGGCAGGGAGAATTAACCCATTACGACTGGTCTAAATCAATTGCCGTTCATGCGGTAAGTGAAACGCCAGAAGGTCCATACTTGAAAACCAAACAGCTTTTTAATGATAATAACGGTTTTGGGCATAATATCACCGGCGGAGTACACCCCGATGGTAGTTATTATATTGTTGCTAGTGACGCAGGGCGAAAAGGGGATATTTTTACCTCTAACACCATAGACGGAGTATTTACTTTTCAGGGCACTATTACCATGGACGCTAATGGTCAAAACCTCGAACATGCTACGGCTAATATCAGCATTATTGTTCGTCCTGACGGTAAGTTTTTATTGATTTCTCGTGCGGGCATTATCATGTTAAGTGATAAATTGATGGGGCCTTATGTAGCACAAGGCAAGAACGTATGGCCAACCATTGACGGTTATGACAATAGCAAAGCAGAAGATCCCATACTTTGGTATAGCGGTGGTTTATATCATATTACTTTAAATTGGTGGGATATTCGTAAAGCGCGGCATCTTGTTTCACGTGACGGCATTTCGCATTGGGTTGATACCGGCATAGCCTACGATCCACGTTTGGGGTTTGAGTACACCAACGGCAGTAAAAATGTATGGACTATGTTAGAGCGCCCGGGCGTTTTAGTGGAAAATGGTCACGTAACCCATTTCACTTTTTCTGCGTTAGATGTACAAAAGTATCAAGATAAAGGTAGTGATAATCACGGAAGCAAAGTTTTAGTGGTGCCATTTGACGGTAAGTGTTTTGATATGGCGTTAGATAAAGTAATAGAGTGATACGAGTCGCTGAGTGACTCGAACTGTATATTTACTTACTGATAAATATAGGCTTTAATTATTTTGTAATACTTACAAAACAAAAATGTATTTACTAAAAAAATTAGTAAATAATGGATATCCTAAATTATTCCTGAATTATTTTAAGGAGTTCAAGCTAGCCAAATGATATTCATCGTTATATTGTCACAACTCCAGTTGATACAAGCACGGCAAATCCTAAGGTGATGGTAAAAAGTGACATTGAAGTTGAAGCGATAATTATTTTAGCGGCTAAATCACTATTACCTTTCATGGCTTTTACCATAATAAAACTGGCTGAAGCTGTGGGTGAAGCAACCAGAAAAAACAGTACTCCGGTTGCATCGCCTTCTATTGGGAAAATTAATACCAGTATTATAAGTATCGCGGGGCTAATTATTACCTTCCAAAGGCTAGCAATAGTGGCGGGGTACATGTTTTGTTGAAGTTGTGAAAAATTAAGAGAGCCACCAATAGCTAACAATGCTAAAGGTAAAATCATTTGACCAAGATAGTTACCTGTTTGTATTAAAACAGCAGGAGTAGGAATCTTGAAAAAATTAACGATTAACCCTGTTGTAATACCAATAATTAATGGATTTCTAACAATGTCGTGCATATTTTTTTTCAGAGAAAAACGCTGATTATGTAAACTGGCATTTAGTGTGTAAATTGAGAGTAAATTATAAACAATGATGATAATTGCCATGGGTAATGTTGCAATCGCTATACCTTGTTCAGGGTAGGCTATTGCACTTAGCGCTAAGCCAACAATAATTAAGTTTCCTCTAAACGCCCCTTGAACAAAAACACCTCTATCTTCTTTTACAGAGGTAAACTTACCGGCGGTAAATGTACTTATTAGAAACATTATAAAAGTGGTTGCGAGTAGTAAAGCAATATGAGTAACGTTAATTAATCTGTCGAAATTTTGAGTTGCGGTACTAATAAATAGCAAAACAGGTAAGCCAACATTGAAAATAAGTTTAGATGATGTATGAATAAATTCTTGATTAATAAGCTTAATGTGGTTTAGGTAAATGCCTAAAATAATAATTAAGAAAATAGGGGCAGTAACGCTAAGGGCAATTTGTAATATTGAAAAAAAATCTAGTGTGTGACTCATTTACTTTATGTTCTCAAGAATATTCAAGTTAAGAAAGTGAATTATAATGGTTTTATCATAAATAATCTGACATTCTGAGCATTTTTAGATGAAAAAACGAGAGGATAAACGAGGACAGTCATAAACTTGATGAATAATTAGCCTATGTAGATAACTCAGGACTTCGTTGCAAACTTCATCATCGAAGTCTCTGTTTGAAGATCTAATGTCCATTAAACCACGTCTTAAGGACTCTTTAAATGATTATACTAACTCAACATCCTTTTTATGTTCTGATAAGATATTAATAATGTTTAGATTTAAGATGGAATTAGATATGAAAGAAATTGTTGTAACATCAATAGGTGAATATATAGATTTATTTGATTCACTAGAAGATACTGAGTTTTATCGAGGTATCGCAGACTCAACTCATAATTTAATACCAAGAGTAGGAAGGTTTGATATTTCTGAGTTAAAACGGCAAGTTGAATTTGAAAAAATGTTGTTTGATGATTTTAAACTTAAATCTCCTATGTTTCTTTCGGATAAGCCTAGTACTGATCTAGAGTGGTTGTGCTTGGCTCAACACCATGGGATTCCAACTCGGTTAATGGATTGGACGTTTAATCCATTAGTAGCGCTGTTTTTTGCCGTTGAGAATAATGTAGAAAAGGATGGGGCTGTTTATTGTGCATTTCCTAGTAGTGGTTATGAACCGAAGGAATTACTTAAATGCAATGATGGAGTATTTAATACTTCATTAAATCTAATTCATATTGTGCCTAGTAGAACTCACACGAGATACCAAAATCAAGACGGCTTATTTACATTTCATCCAGATCCAAGAAAAAATAAAATTAAAAATATTGTCAAAAAAATAACTATTTCTTTTAAGGATAAAGATTCTATGAAATGGCGACTGAGAAAAATGGGAATTACAAAGAGGTTTATTTATGCTGATTTAGATGGCTTAAGTTACGATATACTTGAGTCAAATAAACGTAAGCTTCAACTTAAATAGTAGCTAAATAATGTCCGTAGTAAATTGGTGTTTCTTTGAGGGGATTTCTTAAAAGTATACCGTATTGAAATTTTCAGTGAAGTAATAACGGATGAAATTCTGCTAACAGCTTGATGTAATAGTAGAAAGTAAAAAGGCCACCCGAGGGTAGCCTTTTCTATAATTTGGTGCTCGCTGCGGGACTCGAACCTGCGACACCTTGCATGTCATGCAAGTACTCTAACCAACTGAGCTAAGCGAGCTTTTTTACTGAAATTACATTGTTGAAATATCCAACGAGGCGCTATGTTAGCTGTCAAGTATAACGCTTGCAAGTACTTTTAATTAATTCATTTAAAATTTAAAGTGATTGATTGATTTTACATCAAAAGCTGGCAAATATTAGGGACTGTTGAACTTTCGAATAAAATTTAACCGCGAAAGATCAACCGCCCCTAAGTTTCACGAATCCACTTTTTTAGACATTAAGCGTTGTTGAATAACTTTTAAGCGCCATGAGAGTAAAATCGCAGCGGTGGTTAACCCTGATATAAATCCTATCCAAAAGCCATAAGGTCCTGTTTTTGGAATAACCCAGTCAGTAACGCCTAATACCAGTCCAACAGATAAACCGATTAACCAATAAGAAACAAATGTTATATATAAAATTGCTTTGGTATCTTTATAGCCTCTAAGCGCTCCTGCACAAACCACTTGTACCGTGTCTGAAAATTGATACAAGGTTGCCAATAATATTAAACTGGCGGCTAATTCAATTACGGCTGCTTCGGTGCTATAAATGCTAGCAATTTGATGACGAAATATGATGGTTATTGCTGCGGTAAATATCGCTAAAATCAAGCCTAATATTATTGAATAAAAAGCGTAATCTTTCGCCTGTTGAAGGTTATTATTTCCGATAGCAAAACCGACTTTAATTGTTGTTGCCATGGCAATGCTCAGGGGCACCATGAAGATCAAGCCGGTAAAGTTAAGTGCTATTTGGTGGCTTGCAACAACTTCAGCGCCAAAGGGAACCAAAATAATAGCAACAATAGCAAATAGGCTGACTTCAAATAGTAACGAAAGGGCAATAGGGATCCCTAAGGTTAAAATATTTTTAATTTTAGCTAAGTTCGGCCAATAAAACTGGTTGAATAGTGAGGTTTTTTTTAACACGCTAGAGCTATAACAATAAACGATCATACTGATAAACATTGCCCAGTAAACTAGGGCGGTTGCTAGACCACACCCCGCGCCACCCAATGCAGGTGAACCGAATTCGCCATAAATAAAAATATAATTAGCTGGAATATTCACTAATAAGCCGATGATACTAATGATCATGGTTGGTTTTGTATACGACAATCCTTCAGAGTAATTTCTTAATACTAAGTACAAACAGTAACCGGGTGCGCCCCAAACAATGTAACCTAAGTAATCAAATAATAAGGGTTTTAAATTCCCTTCTAATTCAATATTTGGTGCTATTAACGGCGCCATAATATAGTAAGCAGCAATAAGTGATAGGCCTAAAGTTAATGCTATCCAAGCGGTTTGATAGGTTTGCTCGCTAATCTCAAGGTGTTTTTTAGCGCCCGCTAATTGCGAAACAATAGCGGCTAATGCCATGATTAAGCCATAAACCGTTAAAATAAGCGGAAGCCAAATACTGTTTGCTACAGCAACAGCGGCCATATCAATAGAACTCACTCTACCGGCCATCACTATGTCAACAAAGCCCATTAAGTTTTGGATAAGTTGAGCAATTAAAATAGGGTAGGCAAGTTTTAATAAACTTTTAGTTTGAGAAAAAAACAGTGATAAATTCATCAGACTCTAATAATGAAAAGCATAAATTACGGTAGTAATTCTACTATCATAACAGAGTAGACGCACTCAAAAAGGTTTAAAATATTTGTTCGTCATCACTATCAATGGTTAATTGTATTTTTTGGTGATATTCATCAATATGTAAATCATAATGAATTTCTTTGCAGCAAGCAGGGCACTCGTCGTAATAGTTTTGATCACCCGCGGAAGAGTCTAGAATAACATGCAAGTGGTGAGCACAATGAGGACAACGAATACGTTTTTCGGTAATGTCTTTGGGCATACAGCCCCCTTATATGTTGTTATTAAGTATGGTTGTATTTTTGAAAAATCGCCATATTTCCCTAAGATTAATCTTTATCATCTTAATGCACCGACATAGACATAATGCGAGATAATACAGCTTTGGCTTGTTCAATATAAATACCGCCAAAAATATTGGCATGGTTGAGAATATGATAAAAATTATAAATTGTTTTCCGTTGATCATAGCCATCATCAAGCGGATATTCGGCTTGATAACCTCGATAAAAGTCATTGGGGAATTGCCCGAAAAGTTCGGTCATGGCAACGTCAACTTCACGATCACCATAGTAACAAGCAGGATCGAAAATCATGCCCTCACTTGAAGTAAAGCCCATATTTCCTTGCCATAAATCGCCATGAACTAAACACGGGCGCACATAATGATGTAACAACCTGTCATGACAAATTTTGGCGATGTGATCAATATTACCCAATAAAATAGACTTCTCTGATAATAATTGTAATTGCCAAGCAATACGTTGATCGGCAAAAAAAGTTGTCCAGTTGCTACCCCAATTATTTGGTTGAATAGTATTGCCAATGAAATTGTCATGTTGCCAACCAAATTGGCCGTGGGGTGTTTCCCGATGCATTTGAGCGAGTTGTTGACCTAATTGATACCATAGCACCGGCTTTGCTTTGCTAAAGTCGACGTAATCTAACACTAAAAAGCTCTTATCTAAACTGATGCCAATAGCTGCTACGTTAGGGCAAGCTATATGAGTAAGTGTTTTTAGTTGCTTTAAAGAATAGGCTTCAGCTTGAAAGTTAATGAGGCTTTCTTTGTTATTTAGTTTGAGAAAAAAACTACGCTGACCGTCACTTATCTTGAATGATAAGTTAAGTGGTTGGTCTTTTGAATCTGACAAGCTACCAGATAGGTTAGTACTGCCACTGACAGAAATTGCTTGTTTTTCAGAAATATGAAAAGGAATACTTGTTTCTGCGCTAATTGCTTGTTCAATACACTGCCACATAGTCACCCCTAGGGTTTATTACATGATACGTTTTAGTATAGACGTTTTGTCATAAATAACCGCAGGGATGAAAATAGGGGATTGTTAGCGGAGGGAAAAGCGAGGGTTTTTATTGCGAGTAAACGGCATTATTCTATTTGTAAATATTGCAGCTTGTTTGCAACACCATCCCAGTCTTTAGCGTCTTCAGGCGCTGATTTTACCTCTGTTATTCTTGGCCAAAGTTGACAAAGTTCAGCATTAAGTTGTATGAATTCTTGTTGATGTTCTGGCACTTCATCTTCTTGAAAAATTGCGCCGGCAGGGCACTCAACCGGACATAAGTCACAATCAATGCAATCATCGGGGCTGATAACTAAAAAATTAGGTCCCTCAAAAAAAGCATCCGCAGGGCACACGGCTACGCAATCAGTATATTTACAACGTATGCAGTTATCAGTAACAACAAAAGTCATGTCACTCTCAATTGATTCAAAAAATATTTTGCAGGGGATCATACTCTGCTTTTACGTAAATTCAATCTCTTCTTTGCTTTTATTGTTGACAGTATTGTTGATTAAATGCCTTGAATATAAAGCTTTTAATTCTCGCTGAATGTTACATCTTGAGGTAAAATAGCGAAAATTTATTTATCGTCTTTTTTAGACAGACTATTAGGCACCAAATCATGTTGCGTTTAACCGATATAAAATTAGCTTTAGATCATCAAGAAAGTGAACTTGAGCAAGTTATTTTACAAAAGCTTGCAATAACGAAGCAGCAGTTAGTTAATTTTACCGTTTTTAAACGGGGTTACGACGCCCGTAAAAAAAATAAAATAGTATTGATTTATACCCTTGATGTCACAACAACCCTTGATAAAGCCTTATTGGAAAAATTTCAGCAAGATATTCACGTAAAAGTTACTCCTGATATGAGCTATAACTTTGTAGGTAAAGCACCGGTAGAATTAGCGCAACGACCTGTTGTTATTGGTATGGGACCTTGTGGTTTGTTTGTTGGTTTAATTTTAGCGCAAATGGGTTTTAAACCCATTATTTTAGAACGTGGTAAAGAAGTGCGGCAGCGAACTAAAGACACCTTTGGTTTTTGGCGTAAAAAAATACTCAATACAGAATCTAATGTGCAATTTGGCGAAGGTGGCGCAGGTACTTTTTCTGATGGAAAGTTATATAGCCAAGTGAAAGACCCAAAACACTACAGCCGTAAAGTGCTGCATGAATTTGTAGCTGCTGGCGCTCCCGAAGAAATTTTATATGTGAGTAAACCTCATATTGGCACTTTTAAATTGGTTACTATGGTTGAGCAAATGCGCGCTAAAATTTTTGAATTAGGCGGTGAGGTGAGATTTGAGCAACGTGTAGAAGAAATTCATTTTGAATCAATTGAACGCAACTATAAGAATAAAAACGAAAAAGCTAAAACCGAAGTTCAAAATAAGCAAGTGATTGGTTTAACACTTGCCAGTGGTGAATATATTGCAACTAGCCATATCGCTTTGGCAATTGGGCATAGTGCCCGTGATACTTTTAAAATGTTGTTTGACCAAGGTGTATCTATTAAAGCAAAACCATTTTCAGTAGGCTTTCGTATTGAACATGAACAAGCTGTTATTGACGAAGCACGTTTTGGGAAAAATGCAGGCAACCCTATTTTAGGCGCTGCAGATTACAAACTAGTACATCATTGCAGTAATGGTCGCTCAGTCTATAGTTTTTGTATGTGTCCTGGCGGTACTGTGGTCGCTGCCGCGTCAGAAGCTGGGCGATTAGTCACCAACGGTATGAGTCAGTATTCTCGTCATGAACGTAATGCTAATAGTGCCATTGTTGTCGGCATAGAACCGAAAGATTTTTCTGACAAAGGTGCAGAAGGCGATAATGTACTTGCGGGTATTGAATTTCAACGTCAATTAGAAGAAACCGCTTTTAAACTCGGTGGTGAAAGTTACGATGCGCCGGTACAGCTTGTTGGCGATTTTATTGCCGGACGAAAAACAGGCGAGCATGGTCGTGTTATTCCGTCTTATAAACCGGGTGTTACTTATTGTGATTTAAGTGAAGCGTTACCTGATTATGCTGTTGCCGCCATTAGAGAAGCTTTACCCGCTTTTGAAAAGAAAATTAAAGGTTTTTCTATGGACGAAGCCACGTTAACGGCGGTTGAAACACGTACGTCATCGCCTATTCAAATAACCCGAGATAAACAAACTTTGCAAAGTGTTAATGTTAAAGGGCTTTATCCTGGGGGCGAAGGTGCAGGTTATGCTGGCGGTATATTGTCAGCCGCGATTGATGGAATTAAAATTGCTGAATCCATGGCATTATCAATACTTGAAAAATAGAAAATAGAAAATAGAAAATAGAAAATAGGAAATAGTTAACCAAGACTCTAGAACGTCATTCCCGAAGTATCTAATCGGGAATCCATTCTATTTTCCAGACCGAAGCTAAGTATCTAGGCTCTGTGGGGAAAATATCTCGAAGATGGTATAACTAAATTTTCCTGTTATAAAATTATTGCCCACAGCAATGTTTAAACTTTTTGTTTTTCTTTGTTGATAACGGTGATAAAGCAGAAAAAGAGGTTTTATAATGGTTGCATGGGCAAGGATCATTTCGTTTTATATTGGCAAGTTCAGTGTGTTCAGTAACATCGCCGTCAAGGTAACGCCATTGTTTTTCAGGATGAACATTAGATTGCTGTAAAACAAAACGAGATTTTTCATGCAGTTTATTAAGTTGACTCCCTAACAAATAATAAGCCGAAAATTCTACATACGCATAAGGCTCAGCAGCGTAATTATCAACAACGTCAGCGCTGTGAACTATTTCTAATGCTAACCAAACACATTCATCAGCCCATGCTTTTATTTCTGCTACCGACTGTGATTTTTGGCTTGCTTTAGCATAAGTGTCATAAATATATTGAGCATTGTTAATTGCGTAAGCACTATAACGAGAGCGCATTAATTGCTCGGGAGTTTTAGCTTGTTTTTCGCCTTGTATAAAAGGGTTACAGCAAAGTTTGAATAATAAGGCAGAGCCGCAAGGGCAAATATTATTGTCAACAGCGTTTAAGTTATTCATTAATAGGTTAAGTCATTGATTTGTTTTGTCTCATAAATAATACCACTGATAGCTTTACCTTACACATTATTTAGTTTTTACGATAAGCTTTTAAACATTTACAAAGAATACTTTTACAAGAACATTTCCAAAAAGAGTTTAAAATTTATGAAATTACAATTAATTGCCGCAACATTAAGTTTTTCGTTAGTTGCTTGTGTTAGTACTGAAAAAACACAAGCGGAGCAACCCTTAACTACACCGGTTGCTAGCGTGGTAAAAACCACACTATCGGTGGGTCATGATAATAATGAAAAGATCACTTTAAAACAAATTATGGCGGATCCTGACTGGTTTGGCAGAGCGCCAACAGCTTGGTATTGGGGCGATGACAGTAACACCGTTTTTTATCAACAAAAACAGCTTGGAACGCCGTTACATGATTTATTTGAAATAAAGTTAAACAATGAAAAGCTAGCGACTAATCATGCTAGCAAAAAAGTTGCTTTGGCTGATTATCATATCACCAAAGATAAAAACGCTATATTGAATCAACAAAACAGCCATGAAGTATATTCCTTTAACGGCAATGTTTTTGTAAAAACATTAAAAGATAATACGGTTAAACAGCTTACTTTTACTTCTGCTCAGGCAAGTGATGCTATGTTTTTAACCAATGGCGATGTTGCTTACCGTGTTGGTAATACTTTTTATGCGCACACTATTAATACCGGTAAAATTGTTGAATTAGCTAACCTTAAAATGCTAGATAAGCCAAAAGGCATACTAGAACCGTCAACTTATATTGCTAAAGAACAGCACAAATTAATTAAATATATTGCCTTGCAGCAGCGTAATAAAAAACTAGAAGTACAACAAAAACAAGCCTTGTTGAGTGAAAATAATACAGTGACAATGACTGATTTTTATTTTGGTAAAGGCAATAAAGTAAGTCATGCAAGCTTATCGCCAGCAGCAGATAAATTATTAGTTAGTATTACGTCTGATAAATCAAGTCGTGATAAAAGCGATATTATGCCCAATTATGTGACTAATAACGGAGTTATTGCTGTAAAAAAAGTACGTTCAAGAGTGGCTAATAATCGTCAATATAAAGAGTCATTATTTATCATTGATTTAAATACAGCACAGAAAACTGTATTAAGTTATGACAGCCTACCCGGTTTTGATGACGATGTGTTAGCCAGTGTTAAAAAAGAAAATTATGCCCGTTCAGGTAAAGTTTATCAATCAACAAAAACGCCGAGAAATATTCATTTATTAGCGATGAAACTTCCTGTTAAGTGGAGTAATAACGGTGAACAAGTTGCTTTAATGTTAGAAGCATGGGACAACAAAGATCGATGGTTAACCACGGTAAATTTTGCCAATAACCGTTTAATTTCACAACACCGTTTACATGACAATGCTTGGATTAATTGGAATTTCAACGAGTTTGGCTGGTTAAACAGTTCAAATAATCAAAGCAAGCAAAGCACTCAAAGTAAAAAAAGCAGCCAAGTTAAGCAAACAAGCTTATATTATTTGTCAGAGCAAAGTGGCTATTCTCACCTTTATGTGAAACCGCTTAAGGGTAAAGCGAGTCAACTCACCTCAGGTAAATTTGAAGTGAGTGATGTTAGTTTAAGTAAAGACCAGCAACGTTTTATTTTTAAAGCGAATAAAAAACATCCGGGTATATATGAGATTTACCAAGTTGATTTAGCTAAAAACTTAACGGCGTTAACGAATTTAGGCGGCATGAATAATTATGCCTTGAGTCCTGATGAATCTAAGTTATTAATAGAGCATTCAACGGTAACAATGCCGCCAGAGCTTTATGTTCAAAACTTATCGGTTAATAATTTAACGACAAAAAATGAAGCAAAGCAGGTTACACATACAGTATCAAAACAGTTTTTAGCAATGCCATGGAGTTCGCCAACTATTGTTGCCATTCCTTCAAGTAATCAACAAGAACCTATTTATTCACGCGTGTATTTGCCTAAAAACTATTTATTTGAAAATAAGGTGCCTAAAAAACAGCATGCCACGGCAACAAAAAATAGAGCGGTAATGTTCACTCATGGCGCGGGCTATTTGCAAAATTCACACCTTGGTTGGTCAGGTTACTTTCGAGAATTTATGTTCCACTCAATGTTAGTGCAGCAAGGTTATGTTGTTATTGATATGGATTATCGTGCATCGAGTGGCTATGGTCGTGATTGGCGCACCAGTATTTACCGTCATATGGGTAAAGTAGAAGTTGAAGATATGCGCGATGGTGTTAATTGGTTAGTTAACAATGCGAATGTTGACAGCAAACGAATAGGCACTTATGGTGGCTCTTACGGAGGTTTTTTAACGTTAATGTCTATGTTTACCGAGCCTGATTTATTTGCCTCGGGTTCAGCAATTCGTTTGGTTTCAGACTGGGCATATTACAACCATGGCTATACCGCTAATATTTTAAACACACCAGAAGATGATCCTATTGCTTATGAACGTAGCTCACCCATTTACTTTGCGGAAGGCTTACAAAAACCCTTATTAATTAATGCACCGATGGTTGACGATAATGTGTTTTTTGAAGATACCGTACGCTTAGTTCAGCGGTTAATAGAATTGGAAAAACAAGACTTTGAAACGGCTATTTATCCGGTGGAACCGCATGGTTTTGTACAGCCTAGCTCATGGTTAAATGAATATCGTAGAATCTTTAAATTATTTGAAAATACCCTTTAGCAATGACAAATTAGAGATTAGCAATGCACAATTTGAAAGATAATCAGTTACTGAAAAACTCTTCATACATTAATGGTGTTTGGCACAGCAGTACTACAAAAATAACGGTCATTAATCCTGCATCAAGCAAGTTAGTGGCTAAGGTAGATAATGCCGGCGTTGAAGAAACAGAGCTTGCCGTAAAAGCGGCTAAAGATGCTTTTAAATTGTGGTCAGAAAAATCAGCCAATGAGCGTTCAGTATTATTGCGTAAATGGTTTGATTTAATCATGGAAAATCAAGAGGATTTAGCACGCATACTTACGTTAGAACAAGGTAAGCCACTTGCTGAAGCCAAAGGTGAAATTGCCTACGGTGCGGCATTTGTTGAATGGTTTGCTGAAGAAGGCAAACGTGTTTATGGTGACACTATTCCTGCACCTTCTGGTGATAAGCGTATTGTTGTTATCAAGCAGCCTGTTGGTGTTGTTGCGGCAATTACGCCATGGAATTTTCCAAATGCTATGATTGCTCGTAAAGCGGCAGCGGCACTTGCAGCAGGTTGTACTTTTGTTGTTCGACCGGCAACACAAACCCCTTTGTCGGCTTTAGCCATGGCTGAATTAGCTAAACGTGCAGGTATTCCTGCGGGGGTTTTAAATGTAGTGGTTGGTGATGACGCTCATGGTATCGGCAAAGTACTCACAACGCATAAAGAGGTGGCTAAATTTACTTTTACCGGCTCAACCGATGTTGGAAAATTGTTAATTAGTCAATGTGCATCAACCGTGAAAAAAGTTTCAATGGAGCTTGGTGGAAATGCTCCGTTTATTGTTTTTGATGATGCAGATATTGATGCCGCAGTGGCAGGTGCTTTGGTTTCTAAATATCGTAATGCCGGACAAACCTGTGTTTGTACAAACCGAATATTAGTGCAAGCAAATGTATTAACTGAGTTTACGGAAAAATTTATTACGGCAGTAAAAACCTTGTTATTAGGAGATGGCTTATCTGAAGACGTAACAATAGGCCCTATGATCAGTGCACAAGCGGTTGCAGAGGTGAAAAAGTTAATCGATGCTTCTATAGCTCAAGGCGCTAAGCGGGTACTTGGTGGTGAACATAGTGACTTAGGTGAAACCTTTTTAACACCCACTATTTTAACAAAGGTGACCAATGATATGCCTATAGCCAAGCATGAAGTATTTGGTCCTGTTTCGCCAATAATAGCCTTTGCAGATGAAGCCGAAGCTATTGCCATTGCTAACGATACTGAATTTGGTTTAGCGTCTTACTTTTATTCTCGCGATATTGGTCGAATTTGGCGTGTAGCAGAAGGGTTAGAGTATGGTATGGTTGGTATTAATGAAGGGATTATTTCTAATGCTGCTGCACCTTTTGGCGGCATTAAGCAGTCAGGTTTTGGCAGAGAAGGTTCAAAATATGGTTTAGATGATTATTTAGACATTAAATATTTATGCATGGGCGGTTTAACTAAGTAGTGTTTATACCAAAACCAAAACCAAAAAGGCACCACGATATGTTCGGCTGCCTTCTTATTTTAAGTACTTAAATTGCCTTAACTTATTTCAAATTATTGTTGAGATTGAATATAAGTAACTGTTTCTTGCAGAGGGGCAACCCAATAATCTTTTTTATTGTCATTAAGGTAGTCTAAAAGTTGTTGATGAGCTTGGCTGTCAACACTCAGGTAATCACCACCAACACCATGAAATAAAAAAACTACCAACGCATTATTTTTTCTGGCTATTTCTACCATGGCGATTAATTGTTCAGCATTTTTATTGGCGCCATCTTGCATTTTTATTTGATAAAAATCCATCGCTTGTGGATTGTTATAACCACTGATGGTTGATCTCGCTGCTGTCACTACAGGCTTTATTGCTTCAATAATACTTTGCCCACCAACTTGGGTATCACCACAGGTATAAGCAAAGGTGCGTTTTGTTTTACCATCAATGGCTTGTAATAAAGTATTGGTTACTTTTAATTCGGCTAAAAATTGGTTAAGAGTATAGGTATCCATATTGGCATACGACTGTACCCAATCTCGACCGGATTTAGATTTTTGACAGGGGTGGTATAGCGTATGATTTGCCAGTTCATGACCATTGCTTGCGGCGGCACGCCACTCTGTCATACGAGTATCTAATTGACCTTTAGCACCGCTGATATAGAAGGTGCCTGAGAATTTATGACTATCAAGTTGAGGAATAGCGTTATCTAAGTGGCTATTCAAAGTATCGTCATAGCTTAATACTATTGCCGCTTTGGTCTTATTTGGCCAAGTGAAGTTTTCGGCTTGGCTCGGTGCTATCAATACGAGTGCGGCTATAGCGGTAATAACTGTGCCGGCTTTGCTAATAAAAGTTGATTGTTTCGCTGATTTTTTCATTCGCTCATTAACCTTCTATTTCAATTATATTTTAAGTGGTAATTTACTGCATATAAGGATTAATCGCTACTTTAATGCCATCCTCATTATAATTAATTTCGCCATTTTAATCTGAGCGGGTTAATTCCCCGCCGCTCGCGGCGCATTGTAGGCTGGGCTTTAGCCCATAAATTTGACGGCATAAATGCCGACCTACATTTAGCTCATAATATGCCTCTCTTCGCGAAGCGAATTTGAGCCTAAGCGAAAAGCCTTGGCGCGAGGTTGTTAATTTGAACGTAAATGGGTAACACCCTTTGATAAACTTGAATCACGGTAAAGTAAGTACCATTTTTTATGCTGAAGTTGGCCACATCATGGATATTTTTGCACCGCTATTACTAATATTGCTAACAGATAATTGTCCCTGATGATTACGTGAAATTTCCGCACAAAGTGATAGACCGATGCCTGAACCGTGAGTTTTGGTGGTGTAAAAAGGAGTTAATACATTATCTAAATTAGCAAACCCGGGGCCATTGTCGGTTACTTCAATAATCTGCTCATTGTTAACTGAATATATGGTAATACTCACCTTGCAAGGTTTTTCGATACAAGCTTCTTGGGCATTTTTTAACAGGTTAATCAGTACTTGCGCGACTTGATTAACATCGCCGAAGCACTGGTTATTACCTTGAACAGCTACTTGACAGTTGTTATTAATCATCGCTTTTGCTTCTACTAAAACAGCTGAGAAATCAAACCATGTAGGCTGTGGTAGTGGTAATTGAGATAATTGACTGTATTCATCAATAAAAGCCATTAAGCGATCACTACGCTGTCTAATTCTGCTCAATACTTTACGCGTTTGCGCTTCCTCTAATACTTCACTGCATAATAAGGTATCTGCCATTGAACTCATTGGCGTAAGTGAATTACGTAACTCATGACCTAATACTCTAATGAGATTATTTTGACTAGTATTTTGATTTTTATGTAAAACTTTAGCAATATCGACGGCGGTAAATAGCCAGTTATTTTTACCTTGTTGTGTGTATCGTATGTTTTGACATTGCCAATTATCACCAAACAAGGGGTGAATAAAGTTATTATCTTCTAAGTGAAAACCTAAATCTTCAGCAGGGGTTCCTAATAGCATAGGCTGTTGTAGTAACTTGTTCATAGTATTATTGCGATAAGTTAACTGCAGGCTGTTATTAAAAAGGCAAATAGGTACGGACCAAGTGTCTAAAATGTTGCTAAGTAAAACCTCAAGTGTTTCATTGTTTGCATTTTTTTTAGAATCTTGATGGGCAAGTAGGCTTATTTCTTTTTGCAGCTCTAATAATAAGTTATCAGGGTTTTGTTTTTTAAAACGTAAATTGCGCTCACCCTCTCTTAATATTTGAGTAAAGGTGGTTAGCTGCATAATAGATAAGCACCAAAATTGATATGCCTTCCATGCTAACCAAATTAACGGGTAGCAGAGAAAAAATAATAGTGTCGCTACCGCTAAGTAACTCCAGTCCAAGCTCAAGGTCAGTGCTGCTGTGAGGAGTAGAATAATCACTAAGGTGATGGTTAAACCACTGAGCAGCCATTTTTCATGACTCATTTTTTATGGCACCTCTTATTACACACATTTATGAAACATAGGTAATACCAAATTTTTCTAAGCGTCGGTAAAGTGCGTTTCGGGAAATTTCTAATAATTTGGCAGCTTCAATGACTTGCCCTGAAGTAACCGACATTGCTTTTTCGATTAATTGTTGCTCAGCCTGCTCTAATGGTTGTAATATCACAGTATTGTTAGCAGTATCGGTAATATCAAGTAGTAATTGCTGCGGGGTTATTTCATTACTGGTTGTTAATAACACTGCGCGCTCTATGGTATGACTTAGCTCTCTGATATTTCCAGGCCATTTATGGTGCTTTAATTTATCAATTGCATCTTGGTTAAGGCTTAATTCAGTTTTATGATATTTCAAACTAAATTGGCTAATAAAACTTGTCGCTAACGGTTGAATATCTTCTAAACGTTCACGTAATGGCGGTATGGTGATAACTAACGTATTTAAACGATAAAGTAAGTCTTGTCTAAATTCTTTATTAGCAACGAGCTGACTTAAGTCGGCATTGGTGGCACTAATCAGCCTAACGTTAGTCGTTTGGGTTTGGCTAGCGCCTAGCACTTCATATTGTCCACTTTCGAGTACTCGTAATAACTTTGGTTGTAACGATAACGGTAAAGCGCCAATTTCATCAAAAAACAAACTGCCTTGATCTGCCAGTTGAAATCGGCCTACACGATGTTGTTTTGCATCAGTAAAAGCCCCTTTTTGATGGCCGAACAACTCACTTTCAAACAAGGTTTCTGGAATTGCCGCCATATTAACGGCAATAAAAGGTGATGATTGCCGGTTAGATAACTGATGAATTCGCTCAGCTAACAGCGATTTACCTGTACCGTTTTCACCTAAAATAAGCACGTTAGCATCGGTTGGGGCAATTTGATTAATCAGTTGTTCAATAGCCACCATGCTTTTAGAACGGCCAATCCATGGCTTAGAATTCTCTTGGGCAAGTAACTGTCGATATCCTTGATGTTCATCTTTTATGCGGGAAAAACTGAGTTGTTGTTTAATACTATTTAGTAGCTTCAACTTATGCCATGGTTTTTCTATAAAATCGCTCGCGCCTTGCTGCAGTCCCTTAACCGCTAACTCGATTGAACCCCAAGCCGTCATTAAAATAACGGGAATATTATGGGGTTTTACTTGTGATAAAAGATCAAGTCCTTCTTGACCACTGGTAGTATCACGACTGAAATTCATATCCAGTAAAATTAAATCAGGTTGATATCGAGTCACTTTAATAATAACTTCTTTTACATTAGCTGCTTCGATCACCTGATAACCCTCAGCCACTAGTAATAACTCAAGTGCTAGGCGAATGTCGCCATCATCATCAGCGACTAAAATGCTTGCTTTATGCGGACTCAAAAGAACCTCCATGCTATTTTCATAAAGAAAGCGACCAACTGATCGCTTTCATATGGAACATAGTAAATTAAATATAAGGTAGAAAGAAGAGCGTCAATAATTATTATTGACGCTAATTGCAATGTTATTTACAGAACTATTAGCAAGGCTATTCACGAATACTATTCGCAACGCAGCGCCTGCATTGGATCAGCGCTAATAACGCGCCATGCCGGCATCATCACTGAAAGCAATACGATTAATATTAAACCAACATCTAGTAATGACATTGCCAACCAATTAAAGCTCGGTAACATATCTAGTTCTGTCGCTAAATGTTGATAACTCAATACTGAGGCAATAAAACCTAACCCTAAGCCTATTACTAGCATCAATAGTGCATCTTTGACGATAAAGTTAATCAGCTTCATTTGCTTAGCGCCCGTTGCCATGCGTACAGCGAGTTCATATTTTCTGTGGTTAGTGGTCATTTGTGTTAACCCTGCCACCCCTATTGCTGCAAGAAATAAAGTTAAGCCGGTCATGGCAATCACAACCCATAAACTTATGCGCTGATTTAAGGTTTGTTCCTGCCACAAATCTGAAAGTGGACTAACCTGTACATTACTTAAACGTGGAAATTGACGATTAAGCTCAGTAGTAAACATGTCGGCTGTGATTGTTTTTCCTTCGGGCATCATAACCGTAAAGTCTAAAGTACGGCTGGCATAAATACGATGTGGATAGACTACTGGAAAGCCTAACGGTTCTGAGACACCGGTTCTACTAAGTGTATTAGCCACTATACCGGTAATTATCGCTGGGGGATGATCCGAAGATTCTCTCAACTGCACCGTTTTACCGATAATTTCAGCGTTAGATAACAATGGAAACAGCGTTTTTGCCATATGTTCATCAATAACTACCCGCTCTTCGTCATTATCTATTTGCATCTGAGTCAAATTAGCGCCAACGAGAAACGGTATATTAAAAGTACTGAAATAGTTGTGGCTTAATATTTTTACTTGGTAAAACACTTGTTCACCATTGTTGTCCTGATTTTTTAAAAAACGTATTTGTATATTGTTTGATAGTGGTCCTACATCGGCAATAACCACTTGGCTATCTGCTACTTTACTTTCAATAAATGTACTAACCTCGGCGAGTAAACGTTTAATTTCACTGGTTTGATAGCTATCTTCATCCTCGCCTTCTAACTGAGTTGAATATTCTTCATCATTTACGCTAAAACTTATATTGTAGCTATTACCAAGTTCGTAACCTAAAGGTTGATAAACCGCTTGATAGCTTTGTACGCTAATCATTACCGAAGCCGTGAGTAGCACCGAAGCAATCGCTAATTGCACCACCATAAGCACACGACTTAGCCACTGGTTGCTTTGCGCTTGCAAACCTTTACCGCTGCTATTTAAGTTATTGGCTAAGGCTATTTTATCAATATCGACTAAAGCTAGAGCACTAAATAGTACACTTAGCATTAAGATGATCGCCACAGCCGCTGCTATTGTCGTGCTATTTATACTTATAGCATCAATCATCGGTATGCTATCACCAGCGATTAAAGGTAACCCCTTTAATGCCCAACCGGTCACTAATAACCCTATAATGGCGGCTAATAAAAAACTCGGTAAATTTTCTATTAACACTAAGCTTCTCATTTTTAACAAGCTAGCACCGACACTGATTTGTATAGCAAATTCTTTAGTTCGACCTTGATAATGGGCAATAAATAAATTTAATAAGTTTAAAGTTGCCATAAACAACAAACCAATAACAGCAGAAAATAACGCTAACATTAACCCTGCGGTTTCCCCTAACATATTAGTACGATAGCTATCACTAATAACCTCTTTATTGTTACTAGCCAAAAAGTCTAATAGCCATTCTAGGTTTTCTTCCTTTGCATTTAAAGTGACATAGTCAATGAGCCATTCATCAGTTTGTGCTTGTGTCGGTAGGTTTGCTTGACCATCGGCACTTTTAACTATTAAGAAGTCTATTTCATTATTGAAATTGCCAACATTATCCTCTTGTGATCTGACATCATCTAAATTCCTGATAAACCACACTTGCTGATTTAAAATTTTATCACTACTGTTAATAGCCATCACATCTTCAATAACCCCAGCAATAAGGTAATTTTTTTTATTAGTGTTTAATGGCTTACCCAGTACCGAGTTAGCGCCGTCATAGGCCGATTGCCATAAGCTATTAGAAATCCAGACATATTTTTCTGGCGATGCCATAGTTACGTTTTCTCCTAACAACAGCTTTGATCCAAGTACTGCTAAAATATTATTAGAGGCTTTATAACTTGTGGTTGTATAGCGCGTTTCATTAATAGTCACGTCTTGCTCGCTTGGGCTAATACCTGCCCACTCGCCAACATCGGCAAAGCGATCACTAAAAGCAACTAGACGATTCATATTCCAATATGAAATACCTATAGATTCAGAAATATTCAATCGGTATTCAAAGGTTTGTAATTTGTTTTCGTTTTTTATGCCTTGTAATGGCTGATATAAAAGCGTTGATGAAATAGCAATAACGCTAAGTACTGCTCCTAAAGTTAATCCTAAAGTTAAAATTAATGGAATACTTAATCTTGGCAGTGAGAATATGCGTACAACACCATTGAATAAGGCTTTTTTTAGTAAGCTCATGTGACTTCCTTAATGACTGCTTTGTTGCAGCTCGGTGATGATTTGACCATCTAATAACTGAATCTTTCGATTAGCGCAGCGTGAATAGCGGCTATCATGCGTTACCATCACGATAGTTGAACCCTCTTTATTAAGTTGCTCAAGTAATGCCATTACCTGATCACCGTTTTTACTGTCTAAGTTACCTGTTGGCTCATCTACTAAAATTAAATCGGGCTTACCCACTAAAGCACGGGCTATAGCAATACGTTGTTGCTGACCACCTGAGAGTTGATCAGGTCGGTAGCTTTTTCTGTGTAACATATCAACTTGCGTTAATACTTCTTCAACACGTTGCTTAATCTCGTTTTTTCCTGTGCCACGATGTTCAAGTGGTAGGGCGACATTTTCAAAAACGGTCAAGTTATCAATCAAGTTAAATGACTGAAAAACATAACCTATATGTTCATTACGAATTTGTGTTCGTTGATCAACTTTTAGACCAGAAGTGTCAATATTGGCGAGTTGATAGTCACCGTCACTGGCAGAGTCCATTAAGCCCATAATGGCCAATAGTGTCGATTTACCACAGCCAGACGGTCCGGTTATGGCGACAAATTCGCCCTGATTAATCTCTATTGAAATCCCTTGCAAGGCATGCGTTTCTATTTGTTGGGCATCATAGTGTTTATGAATATTATTCATTTTTACAACTGCGTTCATTATTACTTCCTTATCTAATTCTATGGATTATATCGCTTTATTGTATAAGTGATATCTGTTTGAATTTATTTAATTTACTAGTGTCAGAGCTGACAATTTCTTCACCTGACGATAACCCTTTATTAATGATTAAGTAGCCTTGCGATAACTCTCCAAAAGAAATATCTCTTTGTATTAGCGTGTTGTCATTGGTGCGAACAAATACGGCTTGTTTGCTGCGAGGACGAAAACCGGCCGTTTGTTTGATATAGCGTGCATCTTTTTGATGTTGAATAAAAACCTGCGCTGAAATAGTTAATGATGGTCGGGCATTTGAGGTTAACTCGCCATCGAGTACCGCTTCTGCTAAGACAGTGCCGTTAGTCACTATGCTTTCAATACGTGAGATGTGCGCGCTCATAGTGCCTTTTTGACTATTAATAGTAACGGGTGCATTAATATCAATTTGATCAACCTGACTTTGTGGTAAGCGAATACGCGCAATTAATTCATCATCGCTGCCAACTTTCGCTAAAGCACCGCCTAACTGCACACTTTCACCTAGCGCTACTTCTAAAGTTTGTAGTGAGCCGGTAAGACCCGCTTTAACCTGCATATCTTCTAGTTGTTTGGCTAACAAAGTCACTTGTGATTTTTGTTGCGCTATGGTGATATCGCGCTGCGTTAACTGGTAGCTTTGCATTTCAATAAACTGTTTGTATTTTTCTTTTTCAAAAGATAAGCGATTAGTTTGTTGCTTTACCGCAAGTTTTGCTCGTTGTAATTCGATTTTTGAAGCAACACCTAGCCCCATTAATTCTTCATTGACTGACAATTCAAGTTGCGCTTTTTCAATTTCAGCTTCAATATCGGCAACCCTTCCTTGATAATTTAACCGTTCACTTTGCTGCTCATATTTAAATGCTTCAAGTTGTGCTTGTTGTTGAGCTAGCTCGCCTCTGGCCTTGTTAACTTCTTGCTCAAGTTTTGGATTTGATAAGCGTAAAATTATCGTTTCTGGGGTTACTTGAGTACCCGGACGTATTAATATTTCTGACACTTTACCTAAGGCGGGAGCCGTTAATAATCGCTCTTTTGCTGAAATAAGCTCACCGTAGGCATTGCTATATAAATCTAATTCACCTTGTTGTACGGTTTGAAAACTCAAGCTAGCAGTCGAAACTGATTTCACTGATTTACCCGTTACTGCATAAGTGGCATACACCAACGACAGTATAAATAGCGAACTTGCCAACCATGTTTTCCATTTTTTTTGTTTAGTTATTTTAATTTTCATAATAAAGTTACATTTTACTTATTTAGTGTTAATCGTCTAATTTTGATATTTAGGTAATACCATTTCGTATAAAAAAGTGAACACCTTCATTATACGGATTGGTATGAAATACTATTGGAAGTATCGTGCCAAAAATAAAATCACTTTAAAATCAGGGTGTTGGTGTTATATTGCTGATTAATAGTAACGCTATGTGTTCGGTTTTATAACAGTGATGTTCGAAAATGGCGGGGGGGGTAATAGCTAAGTGACTTTTACTGACATTATCGCCTAACATTATGTTATCGCTTGTTATCTTTATGTTTTTATACATGAGTATTCTTTTTTTTTTTAAAGTCATTTTTTGCTATACCTTTTATAAATTCATCGCTATATAGTGAATAAATAATAAGCATTTCACCTAATTAAGTAGGAGCTTTTTGGCCTGCACTTATACACATAACAAAAATAACCAATATGGCAAACTTAACATAAGGAGTTGAACCATGACTCAAATGAAAAAAATAATAAAACGTGCTACTCAATTTTTTACTCTTTCTCTATTCGTATTGCTTTCGTCGGTATTGACGAATGTCCAAGCATCGGATTTTGCTTTGTCGATAAAAACTGAAGATGACAAAGGTAATCACTACAATAATGTTAGTAGGAAACGAGTTACTCATGGAGATTGGGTACAGATCTCAGGAAAATATACGCATAAAGTTGATGGTAAAGAAGTTTCCAAACCATACCTTTATATAGAAGGTCCTGACGCGGGCATTGATTTTTATCTTGATGCTGTTTCTGTTATCGATCTTAGCCAAGATAAAAATGACAATATACTTGCTACTGACAATGCTAATTTTGAGTCAGGCACCATTACTCCTTGGTTCAAAAATGGCTCAGCAAAATTAACGCTTGAGAAAGAGCAAGTAAAAGAAGGGCAGTTTAGTTTAAAAATCACCAAAAGAACTGAAAACTGGCAGGGTGCTGCATTAACGTTTAATAATGGTCTTGTGGAGGGGAATACTTATTTAATGTCTGTTTGGGTTAAATTAGTGAACGCTGAACAGTCAGCTAAGCCTAAAACGGTTAAGAAAAAAAATAGCGTTAATACTGATTATGTTTACTTTAGAGACGGCAAAGCATTAGGTTCATGGGCTGTTACCTTAGGTGATGAAACCAATTGGAATTTACGTTTAAAAGGTAATACCGGTGAATCATCTAACAAACAACTAAAGTCATCGCCCGCAACTTATAAAGTGGCTAATGATGCTTTGAATTTAAAATGGTCACGAAAAAAAGGTAAAGGGCAGTTTGCACTTTATGGGCAGCCAATAGATTTATCGAATGTTGAAAATATTGCGGCGTTAACCATGCAGGTAAAAGTCATTAAAAGACCGAAAAAAGGTGTGTTGTTAGGTATGGATTGCGGTTACCCTTGCCGTGGTGAAATGAATATTCACAAAATGTTTCGGGAATTACCTAAAGGTGAATGGGTCACTTTTCCTATTCCGATTAATTGTTTTTCAGCCCAAGGTTTAGATACTAGCAAGATCAATGGTCCGTTATTGATTTCTACAGACGGAAAATTTGAAATTGAAATTGCTGATGTACGAATTGAGCTTTTACCTGAAGGTACGCCGACTTGTGCGCCATAAAATTAGTTATAGCTAAGAAAATGTAAATGGTATTTATAATCGTACAAATATGAGTCTATTTATCGTTATTATATCGATTGTTTATTAGATTTATTAAGATAACAGGTGAAAGCTAAATCAGTTCAGGTTATAAATAGCTGCAAACTTATTATTATCATTCATAAATACCAAGGCGTTTAAAAAACAATGAAGCAAGATACTAAAATTGTCACCGCAGGCCGCAAAGCAAAATGGACAAATGGCGTAGTTAACCCCAGCGTTACTCGTGCATCAACCGTGGTATTTAATACTGTTGATGAAATGAATTACGCTTTGAAAAACACACATAGCCCTACAATGGTTTATGGTCGTCGTGGCACTACCACTTCATTTGCCTTTAGTGATGCAATGACTGAGCTAGAAGGCGGTGCAGGTTGTGCATTGTACCCTTGTGGTACTGCTGCTATTACTAACGCAATTATTTCTTTTGTTGAAAGTGGCGATCATATTTTAATGGTTGATAGTGTTTATGAACCCACGCGTGACTATTGCGATAAAATTTTAGCTAAAATGGGGGTTGAAACTACGTATTACGACCCACTTATTGGTGCGGATATTGAAAGCTTAATTCAACCTAATACTCGACTTGTTTTTTTAGAATCTCCCGGCTCTATTACGATGGAAGTGCAAGATGTACCTACCATTAGTGCAATAGCGCACAAGCATGATTGTATTGTTATGCTTGATAATACGTGGGGTGCTGGCATTAACTTTAAGCCGTTTGATTATGGTGTTGATATCAGTGTGCAAGCGGCGACTAAATATATTGTGGGTCATTCAGATGTTATGCTAGGTACTGCCACTGCGGTTGAAAAATATTGGCCGCAATTACGTGATAATAGTTATTTGATGGGGCAGTGTACTTCGCCCGATGATTTATACCTTGCTTTACGTGGTCTTCGTACCATTGGTGTGCGCTTAAGACAACATCAAGAGAGCGCTTTAAAAGTGGCTAACTGGTTAAAAACACGGCCTGAAGTTGACACTATTTTGCATCCTGCTTTTGAGTCTTGTCCGGGGCATGAATTTTTTAAGCGTGATTTTACCGGTTCAAATGGTTTGTTTTCATTCACGTTAAATTGCGGAAATAGAGAAGCGCTTACTGCCTTTCTTGATGGTTTGTCTCATTTTAAAATGGGCTATTCTTGGGGAGGATTTGAATCACTTGTTTTAGGGATCACTAGCGTTGACTCTATCCGTAGTGCGACTAAATGGACAGCAAAATTTCCATTAATTCGATTACATATTGGCTTAGAAGATGTTGATGATTTAATTGCTGATCTTGAACAAGGCTTTGCCAAGTTTAATGAAAAATTATAGGTAACTGTTCACCAAGCTTCTCAAACGTCATTCCCGAAGTATCTAATCGGGAATCTATGATATTAAAAAACGGGATCTTCGATTAAAACATCTCGAAGATGACGTAAACAAGATTTGGTGCTTTATAAAATCATCATGGGCTGAATAATTACAATTATAGTAATATTATACATGAGATACCCACAGTAATTTGAGTGCTTTGAATTACTACGGGTAGAGTTTTTTTGCTATGTGTCTTTATCAGCTATAAAAAATGTTACTCATTTATTGCTCATTTATCGTTGATTTTACTACGTAAAATAAGCAATCATTAATAGCGACATGCTTATTGATGGTTGCTTTAAATATGCGTAGATTTTGTCGACAAACGAGTTGGTTTTCACGGGCATAGAAATATTCATCAATAACATCTATGTCATTATTGTCTAATAATTGTAAATTATCTAAGCCTTTGCCATCTATCCAACCTAACATTTCGTCTTGATGAGCACTGCCAAAATTTAAATATTCAATATTAGTTTTTAACGTTACGCCTTTATATCCTTCATCATGTTTAGCATAGGATAAATTTACTTCAGGTTTTAATTGTAACCTTAAGGGTCTATAGATAACTTCAACGTCTTTTTCTTGATGGATGTAACCAATATTTTCACAATCAGCAATATGTGTTAACCCCGCAAAAGCGACTTCATGAGATTGTTCATCGTTATAGCCACCACACTCAATGGTAATAAATGGACAATGAAAATTTTGTTCCATTAAAGAGCCAATTTTAAGATCGGATAAAATCAGGGTTTGGCAGAAAAATGATGCTAACGACAATGTTTCTGTTGTTATCATGGAGCAAATTGAGAATGTTGGGCTTGGGCTTGACGCATTATGCAGATCTATTACTATTTCAGGACTAACTTCTCTTATCGCTCGCTCAATTAACAATGCTCGTTGATAACACCCCTCTTTGTTGTCTTCTTTTTTTGCTTTACCAAAGCAGCGATTAATATCTTTACTGCCTTCAATAAAGCGTTTAGTAAGCAAAGGTTGTTTAGATGCCGCTTCAACTGAACAAATAATAAAGCGTAAATTTGTTTGTGGTTTTTTTTCACAATCTCTTGATGTTAACCAACGATGAATTGCAATTAATCCTGAGGGCTCATTTCCTTGTAGTAAGGTTGTGATCACTCTGCAGCGGTCAGTGTTGTTTCCGGTAATATCAATAACCGTTGGACCGGTCATTGATAATAAAAATCCTTCATAGTCAGCATGTAAATCTTGCCACAGAGGATCTTGCAAATAATTGATTTCGCTAAAATCTATTTCCATTTTATTATCTCAAAGTGGATGTAACATCATTTAACCATGATGATACAGAGTATATTCTGAATAGCATGTCACAAGTTAACAGGGTTAAGTTTTGATTAAGGTCAATAAAAGTGGTTAGGGGTGATAAATAATAGACTAATTAATGGATAAATGTTTGTTAGCACTATTTTTCAGGGTAAACTTATTTAATAACTTTAATTATACGAGTACCTTATGACTGAAGAAACTATTTTTTCTAAAATAATACGTCAAGAAATCCCTACGCCTTTACTTTATCAAGATGAACTCGTTACCGCTTTTAGAGACATATCTCCCCAAGCGAGTAGTCATATTTTAATTATTCCGAATAAACATATTGCCACGGTTAATGATATTGTTGAAAACGATGAGTTAACCATGGGTCGTATGATTACGGTGGCTAAAAAATTAGCGCATGAGGAAGGTATAGATGAGAGTGGCTACCGATTAATTATGAATTGTAATAAAGATGGTGGTCAAGAAGTTTTTCATATTCATATGCATTTAGTAGGAGGTCAAAAATTAGGTCCTATGCTTTGTTTATAATGTGCTAGCTTTTTTTGAGAAAGCTCTGTTGTACTTAACTATTGTTAATCAA
>JAOPTQ010000059.1:0-57793 GCA_051531915.1 Colwellia sp.
GCTGCTTAAAGGGATAATAACAGACGGCATTACCTCTATAAACCTTGTGTAGCTTAGTAATGATGGGAAATATTCCTTCATATGTCGACTGACATAACCCAAATAATAGTTCTAAAAGTTTTGATGGTGTGATTGATGAAAGCTGATAATTATTGTCATTATTTCAGCAGGAGTCATGCGTTTGGCTCTGCGTCTTTTTTTATCCAGAGTTCAGGTTAATTTGTGATTATTTTAAAGTAAAGCATATTTTAAATACCGCACCTTCTTTTGAATTACTAACGGTTAGTTTACCATTACAATGTTTTTCGATTATAGTTTTGCTCATGTATAGCCCAAGTCCAGTGCCATCTTTTTTGGTTTTTGTAGAAAAATAAGGGTCAAAAACTTTACTAATAATGTGATCAGGAATACCGCCACCATTATCACTTACTTCTAAGATAACTTTGTCATCATCTGAATAGGTTAATAATTTAATGTATGAGTTTTCTATCTTATTTTCAATTAAAACATCAGCTGCATTTTTGATTAAATTTAATATTACTTGTTTTATCTCATTTGGGTAGGTTAAGAATTTTTTATCACAGGAAAACTCTTTTATAATATTTATATTTTTATTTGTTATTGAATCACCAACAATATTTATAACACTTTCTATAATTTCTACAAAATGAGCCTCTTTTTTTTCTTTATTTGGTCTAAAAAACTCTCTGAAATCATCAATAGTTTCACTTAAATACTTTGAGTTTTCTGTGATTTTATTACTCAAATCTAAGGTGGTTTCTTTATTGAGTTTTCCTAATTGTGCTTTTAAATTTAATCCAAGGCTAAGAGAGCTAATTGCCGCAAGAGGTTGTCTCCACTGGTGAGCAATCATAGAAATCATCTCTCCCATTTGAGCCAATCTTGCTTGTTGTGCCAATTGTTCATCTTTTTCTCTGTTTTTTTCAACTTCAAAAAGAACTCTTTCTTCAAGATTTTTATTTAGCTCTTCAATTTCTTTCTTATCAGTTATATTCTGCCTCGTAGAGGTATAAGCAACAATTTTACCAAAAGAATAAATAGGTGTAATTGTAGCAGTAACCCAGTAATAACCTTTATTGCCCTTCTTTCTGTTTTTTACATCTCCTACCCAAATATTGCCATCTTTTATCGTTTGCCACATACCTTTAAAGGTCTCTTTTTTCATATCTCTATGTCTTACTATTTTATGAGGCTGTCCTATAAGTTCATTTTTTTTGAAGCCAGATATTTTACAAAATGCTTCACTAGCATCTATTATAACTCCTTTTAAATCTGTGGTTGATGAGACCACGTTTTTATCAATAATAGATCTAAGTACTTCTTCATGTTTAATAAACATAGCCAATAAATAGAGCATAAAAATAGCTATAAAAAAAGCTACAATTGATAATGTTACAAAAAACACTAATTCATTAGTAATCTCATTTTTTTTATTAGAGATATACATTAAAATATTTTTACTTAATAAGTCATCAACCTTTTTAAGATGTTCGATTTTTTCACTAGATTTTTCAAACCAATATGTTAGATCAATATTAATAGAATTAAGAGCAGGAGCCGTGAGAATTATATTTCTCATTTGGGATACTTGTCTAAAAATTTTTGTATTAAAGGTGTTTTCATGATATTTCTTTAATTCATCTGTGGCATATTTAAAGAAAAAGTCATTATATAAATCTTGTTTAGAGATTAACGTATTAAATTTATTAATAATAAGAGGATCTGCATTATTATTAGATAAAATATTTACACCTAAAGCTCGTTCTAAGCCAGCAAATTCTTTAGAGTAAAGAAAATTAATATAGGCGATAATATTTTGTGAAATAATATTTTTACTTGATATTTTCGATATATCTATAACAATGTTTAAAAGATTAGAGTTAACTTTAGAATAAAATTGTATAATTTCGGGCTCTTTCAATTCTAATAGGTTTACTTTTTTTCTTATTGTTTTAAGTGATTTTATGTTAATAAACTTTAGTGCTTTATGGCTATTTTCATCTAAAAACATATTTTTTTGTGCGTATGTAATAACATCTTTATAGTGAAGATCAGTTGAGGATTGTTGTTTGATAAATTGCTCTTTAAATATCTTTCCATTATTTGATATATAAGCAATAGAAATCCCTCTTTCTAATTGTATTTCATGTAGTAGTTTCGAAATTTTAGTGGCAAATACAACCTGTGTATTTAAGTCTACTAAAGAGTTATAGTCATTTTTTTTGATTTTTAATAAACTAACAAGCATTGTTAAGAAAATTAGAATGAGAAGAATAATAGGCAGTTTTATTTTTATCTTGAATTTAGTTTTTTTTAACATCTTCGATACTCTTAATTGATTAATAGCTTTGGTTTGTCAAAATAATAACCTTGAGAATAATCAACCCCTATCTCTTTCAAAATAATATAAATTTCTTCATTTTCCACAAATTCCCCTACTGTTTTTATATTTTGTTTTCTTGCAAAATCTACAATAGTTTTTACTACACTTAAAGAGTATTTATCCGTGTGTATATTTTTGATTAACCCCCCATCAATTTTTAAAATATCTGGTTTATAGGATAAAAGTCTTTCAAAGTTAGAGTGTCCTGTGCCAAAGTCATCAATAGCAATTCTAACGCCATACTCTTTTACATTAGCAATAAAGTCCCTAATAGTTTGAAAATCTTTTATTTCTTCATCTTCTAAAAGTTCAAATGTGATTCTATGTGCATCATTTTTATATTTTTCTAATAAAGAAAAAATTTCTTTTTGCGTTGCTTTTTTTTCAATGTCGATAGCAGACAAATTAATTGTTAACTCTTTGTTAGTTACTTTTAGATTTTTAAATGTTTGATTTATAACAACAGAAGTAACTTGAGAATAATATTTCCCTTTTTTTGCTACATCTAAAAAATGATTGGGAGTTAAGACTTTTTTATCTTCATTTACTAACCTAACGAGTGCTTCATATTTAATAATTTCTTTTGTATTGTTATCAACGATTGCTTGAAAATAAACAATGATATTATCGCTATCAATAGCAAATTTTATCATCTTTAAGGTCTTTAAATTGTGTTGAGCCAACTCTCTCTCTTTTTCTACTAAGTCATTAGATATTATAAAGTCCTGTTTCTTATCTATTAGTTCTTTAATGCCTAATGTTGCATTTTCATAAGGATTGTCTTTACATGCAACACTAATTATAATTGATATCTCATAACCAACACCTTCTATTATAAATTCTGCTTCATCTATATTATTTTTAAGTCTAAGTAAATTATTTTTTAGTTCTTCTTTTAAAGTGTTTTTTTCAAACTTTTTCTTTACTAATGCAACTTTGCCATTGTCTAAAATAAAAATTTTATCAAAAGAAAATCCATCGGGAACAAATTCATAAAATCTTTTGGTGAACTCTAGCTTAATTTTATTGCTCAAGTTTAATCCATAATATTTTTTTATATCATTGAATTGTTCAATGTCGATTAAAACAACAGCGACACACCCTACAACTTCAATAAAATCAAGCAACTGGTCCTCTTGGTTCATTAGTTTTGTAACATTGTTTTCTAAAAAAACATATTCAATAATATTATTATTAAGATCTAAAATAGGCTTTACAGATGATTGTAAATAAAAACTCTTCCCACTTTTCGTAACATTCCTTACTATACCTTGCCAAATTAATTTTTTAACTTGTATAGTATTCCATATCTTTTCATATGTTTTTGGTGAATTACTAGGATGACTTATTATGTTATGATTTTGACCAATAAGTTCTTCTCTTTTGTATTCTGAAATTTCACAAAAAAGATTGTTAACATACGTAATTTTTCTTTCTAAATTTGTTTTTATTACGACTGAACTTTTATCTGTTACCTCTTGGTATTGTTGCAAAAGGTTTAAATAATTTTTTGATTCTTCAGATAGTTTAACTTTTGATATAATTTTATTTAATGCGGTTAAAAATTGATCCATATCTATGGGTTTTAACAAATAACCATCCACATTCAATTTTATGCTTTCTAGGAAGTATCCTGATTCGTTATAAGCAGATAAAACTAATATAGGAATATTTTCATTTAAATTCCTTATTTTTTTAGTCATTGCTAAACCATTTAGCTTTGGCATATTGATATCAGTAATAACAAGGTCAAAAGAATCATCAAATTTTTCTAAAGCATCCTCACCATCAACAGCAACGATAATATGTTGAAAAAACTCTTCAAATATCATTAGCGTTGCTTCTCTTGCGTTTTGATTATCTTCTACATATAAGAGTTTTAGATTAGTTGAGTACTTAATTATATTTTCTAATTCTTTCACAAAGAACCTCAAATTTGAATATAGTAGTAAAGTTTGTTTGAAAAAATTTATAACTTAACGTGCCTATGCACTTCACTCAGGTTCATCATTCCCGTGGTGTCTTAAACGGTGATCTAAGTATAAAAATACCTAGTTCTTCGATTAACAACTCGAAGGTGGCAATTACAACTGATGCCTGAGTTATCTAAATAGGCATGTAACTAAATTTACTAGGTCGTCGGTGGTAACAATAAGGATAATATTATAAATTAGTTAATAAAACTATTGATTTTATTGGCAACGTATCATTTTAGCTTCGCTGTAAAATCATTATAAATTTAGAATAAGTGATAATCAGATCAAGGCATAATAATCACCTTGATCACTAAACATGAGCGTTACTTTTCTGAAACATTTTAATTTAATTAGCGAGCCTCGCATTGAACGCTGCAAAAACCATGAACTTATTGATATTCTTCTGTTCGCTATCAGTGCGGTACTCTCAAGTGACAATAGCACCAATGACATTCACTCGGTCTTTTTCCTGCCAATCATGCATCGCATAACAGTGAAGCTCTTTTTTGAATAACCATGTGTGTGCGGCATGTATTGCGTAAAGCCACTTTCATCAAGGTAAACAGTGTCTTTTTTAGCCGCTCCATGTTTGAGAGAGGTTATATCCGAAGATAAAATCAATTTGTAATTATTTTTAACAAAAAAGCCAACCGTAATTTCATACGATTGGCTTTTTAAAACACTAATTTAGCTTAGTTTATGTGTTCTATTTTTACTTTTTCTTTTTTACTGCTTTTGCGTTTGGCAAGTCAGTGATTGAACCTTCAAATATTTCAGCGGCTAAACCAATTGACTCGTTTAACGTTGGGTGAGCATGAATAGTTAAACCAACATCTTCAGCATCTGCGCCCATTTCAACGGCTAAACAAATTTCACCTAGCATTTCGCCAGCGTTGATACCAACAATAGCACCACCAAGTACACGACCAGTTTCTTTTTCGAAGATCATTTTGGTTTTACCTTCAGTACGCGCTGATGCGATAGCACGACCTGATGCAGCCCATGGGAAGTTAGCTACTTCAATATTTAAGCCTTCTTCTTTAGCTTCACGTTCAGTAATACCAACCCAAGCCATTTCAGGATCGGTATAAGCGATTGACGGGATACAACGAGGGTCAAATACGTGCTTCTTACCAGAGATAACTTCAGCAGCACAATGCGCTTCGTGTACCGCTTTGTGAGCAAGCATAGGTTGACCAACCACATCGCCAATAGCGAAGATGTGATTTACGTTAGTACGTAATTCGTTAGACACGTTAATAAAACCACGTTCATCAACATTTACGCCTGCTTTTTCAGCGTCAATTAACTTACCGTTTGGCTTACGACCAACAGCAACTAAAATTTTGTCATAACGTACTTGACCTTCTGGGGCATTTTTACCTTCAAAAGTAACGTATAAACCGTCATCTTTTGCATCAACCGCAACAACTTTAGTCGATAACATTAGGTTGAATTTTTTCTTGTTGTAGTTAGTGTAAATTTTAACGATATCTTTATCAGCAGCAGGTACTAATTGATCAGCAAATTCTACTACTGAAACGTTAGAACCTAAGGCATTGTAAACTGTACCCATTTCTAAGCCGATAATACCGCCACCGAGTACTAACATTTCTGCCGGAACGTCTTTAAGCTCTAACGCGCCAGTTGAATCAATAACACGTGGGTCTTCGGTTGGGATAAAAGGTAAATCAACGACTGAAGAGCCAGCAGCGATAATAGCGTTATCAAAAGTAATGGTTGTTACCGTGCCATCATCAGCGGTTACAGCGATTGTTTTGTCTGAGGTGAATTTACCAAAGCCGAAAACAGTATTAACTTTACGTGCTTTAGCCATACCGCCTAAACCACCAGTTAATTGACTGATTACACTTTCTTTCCAGCCACGAATTTTGTCTAAATCGATTTCTGGCTTACCAAAAGTAACACCGTGAGATGCCATTGCTGCTGCATCATCAATAACTTTTGCTACGTGAAGTAATGCTTTTGATGGGATACAACCAACGTTTAAACAAACACCACCAAGTGTTGCACGGCTTTCTACTAATACTACATCTAAGCCTAAATCTGCTGCACGAAATGCTGCTGAGTAACCGCCAGGGCCTGCACCTAAAACGACTACTTGAGTTTTAATATCTTTGCTCATGTGAACCTCAAATTAATTACTGGTTATTTAGTGATAGATACCAGTGTTTTTATATTTATTAGTTGATACCTTAACAATTTATTTAACTGATAAATAGCTAAGGCATCCGTTTTAGCAATGTTAATATAACACTAACATTGCCGGCGTTACTACAATACTAAACGACGTAAATCTGTTAAGTTGTTGGCAACTTCAGTTGAGAAAGCTGCACCTTCTGCACCATCAATAACACGATGATCGTAAGATAAACTTAACGGTACCATTAAGCGTGGTTCAAATTCTTTACCATTCCACTTAGGCTTAAAGTCAGATTTAGAGACACCTAAAATACCCACCTCAGGTGCATTTACGATTGGGGTAAATGCTGTACCACCAATACCACCAAGACTTGAAATAGTAAACGTACCACCTTGCATGTCAGCCGCTTTAAGCTTGCCGTCACGTGCTTTGCCAGAAATCACAATTAATTCTTGTGAAAGCTCTTCAATGCCTTTTTTATTCACGTCTTTAATAACAGGAACAACTAAGCCACCTGGTGTTGCTACGGCAATACCGATATTGATGAATTTCTTAAGAATTAAGCTAGCACCGTCTTCAGATAAAGAAGAGTTCATGCTTGGGAATTTCTCTAACGCACGAGCAACTGCTTTCATCACGAAAACTAATGGCGTAATTTTTAAGCCAGTTTTTTTCTTCGCATGGAAAGCATTTTGATCTTTACGGAACGCTTCACATTCAGTGATATCGGCTTCATCAAACTGAGTAACATGAGGGATAGTCGCCCAGTTACGGTGTAAGAATGGACCAGAAATTTTTTGAATACGGCCTAGGGCTTTTTCTTCAACTTCGCCAAACTTAGAAAAATCAACCGGTTTAACCGGTACAATTTGCAATACGTTGTCACCAACAACGGCACTGCCACTTGCTGCTTTAGGTGCTGCTAAGGCTGCTTTAACATAGTTTTGTACATCTTCTTTATTGATACGACCTTTACGTCCCGAACCTTTAACTAAGGTTAAATCAACGCCAAATTCACGCGCTATGCGGCGAATTGCCGGAGAAGTGTAAATAGGGCCAGAAGCTTTAACCTCAGCCAGTGCTACTGGCGCAGGTTGATCGGGCGCTTGAAGTTTAACAGGGGCAGACACTGATGGCGCTGAAACAGTCGGTGCGGCAGTTATTTCAACGGGAACAGCACCTTTAGTTTCAAGCTTGATAACCACAGAGCCTTGTTTTACTTTATCGCCCGTTGAAATTAATACTTCTTTCACTGTACCGGCATGTGAAGAAGGAACATCCATGGTGGCTTTATCAGTTTCTAAGGTAATTAAACCATCTTCTTGCTCAATAACATCACCAACAGCAACCAGTACGTCAATAACCTCTACTTCACCGTCTTCACCAATATCAGGTACAGCAACGTCAATAATTGCCGAGGTTGTCGGCGTAGCAGCAGCTGCGGCAACTTCAACCGCCGGAGCAGCTACGGTTGGCACTGGGGCAGGAGCTTCAACAGCCGGTGCTGCTGCACCTTCTGCTTGAATCTCACCGCTCTTTATTTCACCAATAACATCGCCTTCTTTAATTTTATCGCCAACACTGACAGATAAGCTTGCAAGCGTACCTGCAAATGGTGCTGGAATGTCCATTGACGCTTTATCAGTTTCAACGGTAACAATTCCTTCATCGGCTTCGAGTGCGTCGCCAACAGCAACACAAATTTCTATGATTTCAACTTCTTCGCCGCCAACATCAGGGACTAGAATTTTTTGAATATCAGACATGTTTAAATCCTTATCTAATCTCTTATTATGCGTAAAGCGGGTTAAGTTTGTCAGTGTCAATATTGAAGCGTTTAATTGCTTCAGTTACCACACTCTTCTTAACGTCACCACGGTTTGCTAATTCAAATAATGAAGCAACAACAATATAACTCGCATTCACTTCAAAGTGAGTACGTAAATTTGCACGGCTATCACTGCGACCAAAACCGTCAGTACCTAAACAGCGGTATTCGGTGTTGATAAATGCACGTACTTGATCTGAATAGCCTTTAACATAGTCAGTTGCCGAAATAGCAGGACCATTTTCAGCAGTAATAACAGTGCTAATATAAGGTACTTTTTGTTCATCTTCAGGGTGAAGCATGTTCCAACGGGTAATATCTTGACCTTCACGAGCAAGTTCGTTGAATGAAGTTACTGAGTAAACATCACTTGAAACGTTGTAATCGCTTGCTAATATTTGTGCTGCTTCACGAACAGATTCTAAAATAGTACCAGAGCCCATTAACTGAACGTTGGTGGTCGATTTTTTGGCTGCAACTGTTTCTAACTTGTAGATACCTTTAATGATTTGTGCTGCTACTTCATCACCTTCTGGCATAGCAGGGTGTTTGTAGTTTTCATTCATTAAGGTTAAGTAGTAGAACACGCTTTCATTTTCACCGTACATGCGACGTAAACCGTCTTGTACGATAACTGAAATTTCATAACCGTAAGTTGGATCGTAAGTAACACAATTAGGAATTAAATTCGCTTGAACATGCGAGTGACCATCTTGATGCTGTAATCCTTCACCGTTAAGTGTAGTACGGCCGGCAGTAGCACCTAATAAGAAACCACGTGCTTGGCTATCGCCTGCTGCCCATGCTAAATCACCAACACGTTGGAAACCAAACATTGAATAGTAAACATAGAAAGGAATGGTTGTAGTGTTACAAGTTGAGTAAGACGTACCCGAAGCAACCCATGACGCCATTGCCCCTAACTCGTTAATACCTTCTTGTAATACTTGACCTTTTTTATCTTCACGATAATAAGCAACTTGATCCGCATCTTGAGGAACGTATTTTTGTCCTTCGTGTGCGTAAATACCAACTTGGCGGAATAAACCTTCCATACCAAAGGTACGTGCTTCATCAGGAATAATTGGCACAATACGCTTACCAATTTTCTTATCTTTTAATAAAGCGTTTAATACACGCACAAAGGTCATGGTTGAAGAGACTTCACGATCACCAGAGCCTTTTAAGATAGCATCGAATGCAGAAAGTGCTGGCACTTCAATTTGTTCTTCGGCTTGAACACGACGAGCAGGTAGTGAACCACCTAAGGCTTCACGACGTACTTGCATGTATTTGTATTCAACGCTGTCTTCAGGAAACTTATAGTAAGGTAAGTCAGCAATATCTGCGTCTGAAACCGGAATACTGAAACGATCACGGTAATATTTTACCCCTTCAATATCCATTTTCTTAACGTTATGAGCAATATTTAACGCTTCACCATTGGCACCTAAACCAAAACCTTTAACGGTTTTCGCTAAGATAACGGTTGGACGACCTTTAGTTGCCATTGCTTTTTTGTAGGCAGCGTGAACTTTGATAGGATCATGTCCACCACGGTTTAAGCGGTAAATTTCTTCATCAGTCATATTTGCTACTAAAGCAGCCGTTTCAGGATATTTACCAAAGAAATTTTCACGGGTATAGGCACCGCCTTTCGCTTTACAGTTTTGATATTCACCATCAACGGTTTCGTCCATTAACTGTAATAATTTACCTGATTTATCTTTAGCAATTAACGCATCCCAGTAACGACCCCAAATAACTTTCACTACTTCCCAGCCTGCGCCGCGGAATGTACCTTCAAGTTCTTGAATTATTTTGCCATTACCACGTACAGGACCATCAAGACGTTGTAAGTTACAGTTAACAACAAAACATAAGTTATCTAAACCTTCACGTGTTGCTAAACCAATAGCGCCTAATGATTCTGGCTCATCAGTTTCACCGTCACCTAAGTAACAGTAAACACGTTGGCCAGAACAGTCTTTAATGCCACGGTCAGTTAAGTATTTCAGGAAACGAGCAGTGTAAATAGCTTGCAAAGGACCTAAGCCCATAGAAACCGTTGGGAACTGCCAAAAATCCTTCATTAAATGCGGATGAGGGTATGACGATAAGCCTTTGCCATCACACTCTTGACGATAGTTGTTCATTTGAGCTTCAGTGATACGACCTTCAACGAAAGCGCGTGAATAAATACCCGGTGCTATATGACCTTGAGCAAAAATAAAATCACCGCCGTCTTTTTCAGTAGCTGCTTTGAAGAAGTGATTAAAGCCAACATCATATAATGTAGAAGAAGAAGCAAAACTACCAATGTGACCACCTAGCTCTAAATCTTTCTTATTCGCTCTAAGTACCACAACTAAGGCATTCCAACGAATTGCTCTACGAATACGTTTTTCGATATCTTGGTCTGCTGGCATGTAAGGTTCATCACCCGGATGGATGGTATTTACATAAGCTGTTTTAGCATCGAAAGGTAAATGTGTACCACTGCGACGTGCATTATCAATTAATTTTTCAAGTAAAAAATGAGCACGTTCAGGGCCTTCACTTTCCAGAACCGATTGCATTGACTCGATCCATTCTTGGGTTTCCAATGAATCAATATCAATATTTTGTTGATCTGACATATTGTGTTGTCTCCAATATTGTTTGTTTTTGTTAGTTACGAGTAGCGAGTTAAAGAGTGTCGAATTTTATCACTAGCCGTGTTTGTATTCGTAACTCGTCACTCAAAACTGATTATTTTTACATTCTGCGCATGGATCTCTCCATACGACTATTTTCTTGAGTTAACTGTAATAAAACTTCTTCAATAAAAGCAAGGTGACTATGACTTGCTGCCCATGCTTTTTTGGGCTGTTTACTGGTGATAGCGTTGAGCAAGTTTTTTCTATAGTCCGTTATCTGGCTAAATATATCAGGACGTTTTGCTAAAACTGTTAAATTTTGTTCGATGTTGTCAATAATTAAAGCTGACATGCTACGCGCTAAATGCAAAATAATGGCATTATGAGAAGCCGCACATATTGATAAATAAAATTCAAAAACCGCTTTTGCTTCTAAATGGAAATTATCTTCTAATTGACTATTGCCTATATTGTCATGCTTTACTTGTATTTGTTCAATATCGGCTTGGGTGCCTCGCATGGCAGCATAATAAGAGGCCATACCTTCAATACCGTGGCGAAATTCAAGTAAATCAAACTGTGATTCATTGCTCTTCGACATAAGATCAAATAAGGGATCAGAAAAACCACTCAATATTTTTTTACTAACAAAGGTGCCGCCACCTTGTATTCGGGTGACTAAACCTTTTGCTTCAAGCTTTTGTATGGCTTCGCGTAAAGACGGTCTTGACACTTCAAATTGTTTCGCCAGCTCTCGCTCGGGCAATAATTTTTCGCCGGCCTTTAAACTCCCTTCAATTATCATGTTTTCAAGTTGAGCTAAAATAATATCAGCTAGCTTTTGCTGTTTAAGCGGTTGCTTTACTGAAGACTTACCGTCTAATCTGTTTTGATTGTTAGTGCTCATACTAGTGAAACAACATCCTAATAATTCTAATGACAAATATTTTTGTTTGGTAAATTGGTATTACCATTTGTATTATTGCGATATAAGATAGCAAATAATAGTAATAAGTACAATGAAATTTAGTTGATGGAAAGGGTTTTTTCAAGGAGGGTGTTAGTAATAAAATTAGAATAGGATGTTTTTCTAAGTATTTCCTTTCTGGTCTTACCAATGAGTGGTATCCAGTGCCGAACTAGAGTAGACAGGAAATTTTAGCCTGCACGCTATTGAGTGCAAGCTATGATTTTACAATTCTCAACTTATGGTTAGTTAACCACCCCTGCTAAGGTTAAAACAGCAATAACAGCTAACACAAGTAATACAGAGCGTTTTGCCAAACGTACTAATAAACAAGGCTCTGCAGTGCAGTCTTCACTGTCAAAGGTCATATCTTCAGATTTTTGAGCAACATCTAGTAATACTTTGTAAGTGGGTTTGCTAACATCAAATAAGCTTTCAAGCCAAATGGGTAAGGCTTTAGAGAAGTGACCAACAAACATATAACAAAGCGAGGTTAATCGTACCGGTATCCAGTCTAACCAAAAAATGATATTGCGATAAAAATCATGATCAGTGACGGTGCTTGAATCAATCGTTTGGTTATTATTCTCGGCATCATTGTTATCTTCGTTTTCTGTCTCGCTTTCTATCTCACCTTCTTTTTTACTTTCAGCGCAGGTAGCTGTGTCATTAATTTGTTGCTCAATAATGGTGGTTAGTAAGCGGTAAAAAACAGCGCCAACAGCACCAAAAACAGTAAAAAATAATATAATGGCGATGAAGTAACGATAATTGAGCCATATAAGTGCTTGTCCAAAACCCATTTGCGGTAAATTTTTATCTGTTAATAGTTGTTGATGATATAACTCACTGGTTGTTAGTTCCCCACGTAAGCCAGATTGCAGATAATTTTTATAAATATCGCGAATCGAAAAACACCCTAAACAAATAATTAAGATAACGGTAGAAATAATTAAGTGGACTAAGCCATTATCAATAAATGCTAATAAGAGATAAACCAAAGCAACAGGTAATAGTAAAAAAATACTATTACTAAGTGCGTTAGCTTGTTTTAACAACGATAACTTACTTTTACCCTGAACAGTTTTTTGAAAAAAGCTAATATAACGCTGAAAATAATAATCAAAGCACCAGGGTGAAGAAGTTAAAGCGCGCTCTGTTGTAAGCGCAATTAGTAAACTTAGTAAACTCATTTTTTATTGCCTATTACTTATGAACATAAAAATGGATAAGGTTATTTATGTAAACTTTGTCGAAAATAATGCCAGTCAAAGGCTTCACCAGGATCGGTTTTTCGAACCGGTGCAATATCGCAGTGACCAACAATGTTGTCGCTTATTATAAAGGGATAGTGAGTTTGTAAGCTAGTAGTTAGTTTAGTCAGTTGTTGATATTGCGCTTGTGTATAGGCAATACTGTCAGTTCCTTCAAGCTCAATACCAATAGAAAAATCATTACATTGGTCACGATTATCAAAAACAGAAACACCCGCATGCCATGCTTTGTCATTAAAAGAAACGTACTGAATAATGCTGCCATTACGCCGTATTAAGCAATGTGCAGAGACTTTTAGTTGGGCAATGTCGGCAAAACTCTTGTGAGCCGTAGCCTCTAGTTGCCCCAAAAATAGATCGCTAATATATTGACCGCCAAATTCTCCCGGTGGTAGTGAAATATTATGGATAACGAGTAAGTTTATTTTTTCATCAATATCGCGGGGTGAAAAAAATGGTGAGGGCTTATGCTCGATATTTTTTAACCAACCTTGTTCAATTGTTAGCTGAATGTCTTTATTTATCATACAATACCTTCAAATATTCTGATAACTGTTAAGCTTACTATGACCGAAGATGATTCGACAAATAAAATAGGTAAAGTTTTTGTATGGGTTGCTTGGATTATTGCCATTATTCTACTGATGTTATTTTTTCAAGAAACTTTAGATAAACAATATAACCCAAATAGTCAACCTGAAATGCGTTTAACAGATACTGGTCAGGCAGAAGTGACTTTAGTGCAAAATAGGCAAGGGCATTATGTCACTCAAGGCACTATTAATGAAAGTTCAGTAACGTTTTTGCTTGATACTGGGGCAACGCAAGTTTCTATTCCTGCGCATGTTGCCGATGAATTACAGTTAATAAGTTTTGGTAGTTATTTAGTGCAAACCGCTAATGGTACTGTGACTGTTTATAAAACCCAAATAGATCAACTTAGCATTGGTAATATTTTCCTATATAATGTCGCTGCGCATATTAACCCAGCAATGGAAAGTGATGAAATATTGCTAGGTATGAGCGCCCTAAAAAAATTAGATTTCAGCCAAACAGGCAAACAACTTATTTTACGAGAAACACAGTAAATGCTTACATCATCCGTTAAAAAATTACAGCACGACATTACCACTACTATTGCTTGGGCGTTAAAAGAAGACTTAGACCCCAATCATAACCAAGTAGGAGATGCTAATCATGATATTACGGCTATGTTGATCCCTGAAAGCGAACAAGCTGTTGCTACCGTTATCACTCGTGAAAATTGTATTATGTGTGGTGTTGCATGGGTGAATGAAGTTTTCGCACAGTTAGATGCTTCACAGCCTGATATTACCAATACTAAAATAACTTGGTTTGTTAATGATGGCGACACGGTAGCAGCAAATACGGCCTTGTTCGAATTATCAGGTCATGCGCGTACTTTATTAACCGGTGAGCGAACAGCGCTTAACTTTTTGCAAACGCTTGCGGGTACTGCTACGTTAACGGCTAAATATGTAAAAAAATTAGCAGGAACTAACACTAAGTTATTAGATACACGTAAAACATTACCGGGTTTGCGAAGTGCACAAAAATACGCTGTACTTTGTGGTGGCGGTGTTAATCATAGAATAGGTTTGTTTGATGCATTTTTGATCAAAGAAAATCATATCGCGGCCTGTGGTGGTATTGCACAGGCTGTAGCAGCGGCAAAAACTAATCATAGTGATAAAACCGTTGAAGTTGAAGTTGAATCACTTGATGAATTACACCAAGCGCTAAATGCGGGTGCCGATATTATCATGTTGGATAATTTCACCCCAAGTATGATAGAGCAAGCCGTTAGTGCCACGCGTGGTAAAGCAAAATTGGAAGTTTCGGGCAATATGACCATTGAAATTTTACAAGAATATACCAAAGCCGGTGTTGACTTTATTTCCTCTGGCGCCTTAACAAAACATGTTCAGGCGATAGACTTATCCATGCGTTTTAAAGCATAACTGCTTGCCTTACTAAAGCTAAGCAGCTATTTGTTTTTACAGGTAGGAATGATTTATAAACATATATTATAAATACTCAAAGGCTTTGAATACTCGGTTTACGCCGCTAATATTTCGGGTGATGTTAACTGCTTCATCCGCTTCTTGTTGAGAAACAATACCCATTAGAAAAACTTCAGCATTTTCGGTGACCACTTTAATATCTTTCGCTTTAATTTTATCACTAGAAAATAATGCTGCCTTAACTTTTGAGGTTAGCCAAATGTCATTGGTTTTTGTGGTAACAGAGATAGTGTTACCAATACGGATCTGATTATGAATTTGCACTACTCCTTTTGTTTTTTCAATGATTTTAATTGCAGAGTCGCGTAAATAGGTATTAGGAGCTTGTCCAATAACTAATACTGAGCCATTCATACTAATTATTTGTAAATTAGTGTTATCGATTAATGATTTTTGTTTGGCAATTTCATTATGAGCTGATAATTCGATGCTTTGATCGTCAATTTGTTTACCAACAGTTCGTCTATCTGATGCCATGCTTGCACCCGTAGCGACCACAGCAATAGCGGCAACTGCACAGCCTTGTAGGACAGCAATCAGTAACAGTAAGGCGGTAATTTTAACATGTTTTTTTGTGGTGTTATTTTTTTCGATAGAGAGCAGCATTTAAGACTCCGACTGTGGAAACAAAGTAGTGTCAATAATTTCACATAAGCAATGAATGACAATTAAATGTACTTCTTGAATTCTTGAAGCACGTGTTGATGGAACTCTAATTTCAACGTCATTTTCTCCTAATAAACCGGCAATATCATCACTGTCACCGCCGGTTAATGCAATAATGGGCATGTCACGAGAAACAGCACTTTCAATGGCTTTTACAACATTCCTCGCACTGCCACTGGTTGATATTGCTAGTAAAACATCGCCATTATTACCTAAAGCGCGTACTTGTTTAGAAAAAATTTCATCATATTGATAATCATTAGCAATGGAAGTGATCGCCACATTATCGGTTGATAATGAAATAGCAGGTAAACTTGGGCGTTCGGTTTCATATTTATTGATTAATTGTGACGAAAAGTGTTGAGCATGCCCGGCAGAACCGCCATTGCCACAAGATAAAATTTTCTGTCCAGACAATAAACTTTGCACCATTATCATGCCCGCGTGCTCTATTGACGCCGCAAGCACTTCGCTAGCTTCTATTTGAATTTGAATACTTTCGGTAAAATTACCTTTGATCTGCTCTAACATTGATATACCTGAATAATGAGATTGTTTTTTACGTGTAAAAAGGAGAATGAAAATTAAAATGCATTTTTTATCCACGTTATTTGTGGTTGGTTAATATCGCCTTCTAAAGCAATAACATCAAACCGACATGCGGTATTATATTCATTTAATCCCGCTTGATGCAGAAAAAATGCAACACAATGTTTAATTTTCTTTTGTTTGCTTACCGGTATGGCTGATAAGGCACCGCCATAGCGATTATTTTTTCGATATTTTACTTCAATAAAAACCAAGGTATCAAGGTCTTGCATAATTAAATCAATTTCACCTTGACGACAATGAATATTTTTATCAACAAAAATCAAGCCTTGTTTTGACAAATATTGAGCCGCTAATTTTTCAGTTAACTGTCCTATTTCTCTTGTTGAGCTGCCTTTATAAGACTCTTTATCTGATGCGGCACTCTGCGTTTTAGCAAAAGGGTTAGTCCATGACAATATTAATCACCTTATCATTTTGATATCTACCCCAAATAAGGCTGCGGGTGAGAATATTATCTTCATTAAGTTTTAAGGTGCCTGTTTGTCCAGCATGGTGAATATATGAAGCTTGCTGCATTAATGGAATTTTATTAATTAAATGGTAACTGTCATAACCCATGGCAAAAATGCTCGACAAACTGTCACTACGTTTGGGCCATAATTGATGATTCAATTTAGCAAGCGCCTTATTCTGTTGACTTGAGTGCAGCAACCACGGGATTTCAGTAAAAGTTAAGCCTTGTAAATCTCTATTATCACCGGTGTCGTTTTTCACACTATGGCTGCGTGAGCTAGCATAAACAGGAATTAAGCTAGCAAAAGGACTCGTGTTAACATCAATATAAGGTTTTACTAAACGAGTTTGCTTTGCCGATCCAACCACGTAAATCATATCTATGTCTCGACGGTTTCTTGACTCTGCTTTTATGTTTTGTTTAAGTCGACTTTTCAACTCTTTAATGCGTGCTTGGCTAGCGGTAACATCTAAACTGGTTTTTAAATTTTCTTGCATTAATTTACCTTTTTTGAAGTAAATAATATCAGCAGTTTTACCGGTCATAACTTGCCATTGCTTACTAAAGGCACTGGCTATACGTTTACTCACATTGTCTTGATGACTTAAAATGATAGGATGCTGATAATTTTTTTTACTCAATGTTGTTGCCGCTTGGTTTGCTTCATCTTCGGGTCGCATTGATAATGCACTTATATGCTTGGGTAGTGACAATGTTTGTGGTAAATTTAATAATAGTGTCGGTGTAGGTAGTGATGTTGAAAGCTCAGCCTTAATTTCATCCGTTAATTCATTGTCTGCATTTTTACTTACCGTTAAGTAAGCTTCAACATTACTTCTTAATAACGGACCAATTACATAATCAATTTTTTTCGCTGCAAGTATCTCATTGATATTTTTCCATTCGATTTTAGAGCTATCTAAAAAATGTAAGTGTTTACTATCGTTGTTTTTATAAGCGGCTAAAACACCTTGCTGAGCTGCTAATCCTGCTGCTTCTTGCTTTCCTGATAAAGGCAAAATAATGGCAATATTAGTAATACTATGAAGCGTTAAATTCGCTTTTTGTAATTGTTGGGCAATCCCTATAGCGGGGTGTGTAGGATGACGGCGCTGCCAAAGTCGTAAATAGCGATTGAATTGAGGTTGATTATTGCCAAATTGATGGCTGTATTTTAATAGTTGTAGCCATCCTTCAATAAAAGGCGGTTTTTGTTTAGCTAATTGCTCTAATTGCCATTGTGAGAGTAATGTTAATTTTTGCCAGAGTAGGGTTATATCGTTTTCATCAGCAGTGTTATTTAAATAAAATGCATGTAAATCGGCATTCAACTTAGCAATAGGTCGTGCTTTATTGTGTAATACCTCACTTAGCAACACGTAGTAATCAAATGTTAAATTTATGCGTTTTGTACTGGCTTTGCTATTTTTTGCACTGACCCGTGAAATTTTCTCTGCAGATTGTAATTGTAAAAAAGCTTGTTCGTTATAATTTAAAGCATGTAAACTAGCGGCCTTTACCATCAGTAGACGGTAGTTTAGCGCGGCATCGGAACTTAATAACTGCGTTTTATCGGCTAACCAAAGTGCTTTAGTGTAGTTTTGTTCTTGTAAAAACAGTTCACTCGCTTCAACGAATAAAGGTAATGATAGTAACGTTTTTGATGACTCTTGAGATGTTGTTGCTGAGGTTAATAGTGATTTTGCTGAGGCTAATTTTTGTGTTGCCGTGATAGTTGAGGCGGAGCTGTGTTTTGTATCATTAACTTCTTCAGTTACTTGAGTGGTTTTTGTGACGGGCGATTGGCTACTACAACTAACCACTAAAAAAGTGACTAAAACAATACGTAAAAGAGTGATAAAAAAATTAGTTTGGCTCACCAGTAATAAATCCATGCATTTTATTGTTGATATGCGTTTATAATAAACGTCATTAAGTCATCTCTCAACTAATACCCTTTATATAAGTTATAAATTACAGTTAAGTTAAGAGAAGTAAGTCTACATGAGTAAATTTTAATGAGTGAAATAATAGTAAATGAAATGGCCGATAGCACCGTAAATGATATAGCAATAAACAAAGGGACTTTATACATTGTTGCCACGCCTATTGGTAATTTAGGTGATATTAGCGCAAGAGCTTTAACGGTTTTAAAGCAAGTTGATATTATTGCTTGTGAAGATACTCGACACACGGGTAAATTATTATCAGTTTTTGCCATTAAAAATAAAACCTTATCAATGCATGATCATAATGAAAGGCAACGCCAAGATTATATTGCCAGCTTATTGCAAGAAGGCAAAAGTATTGCGTTAGTTTCTGATGCCGGTACGCCGTTGATAAGCGATCCGGGCTTTCATCTTGTGCGTCATTGTCGCAATTTAGGCTTGCCGGTATCTCCTATTCCGGGGGCATGTGCGGCTATTTCGGCTCTATCGGTTGCTGGTTTACCTACCGATAGATTTTCGTTTGAAGGATTTTTACCTTCTAAATCAGGGGCAAGACAAACTACATTAAGAGCCTTAGAAAGTGAATCAAGAACCATGATTTTTTACGATGCACCACGCCGCGCTATTGATACCGTTAAAGATATAGTTGCGACGTTAGGTGGCGAACGTTATGTAGTGATTGCCAGAGAATTAACCAAAACCTTTGAAACAGTACATTCTGATACAGCAAAAAATTTATTAACATGGCTTGAGCAAGACCCTAACCAGTTAAAAGGTGAAATGGTGTTAATTATTGAAGGCTATAAAGCCGATCCTAATGAAATATCATCAACCGTTATCAACACCTTAAAATTATTGCTCGCCGAAATGAAACCCAAAAAAGCTTGCGCGATTACCGCCGAAATTTATGGTGTTAGAAAAAATGCGCTTTATGATATCGCCCTGTCTTTGAAGTAATATTATGATGGATGAGCACGGAGAATACATTGTTGTTTTAACAGATAGTATTATTGAAACAACACTTAAAGGCAGCTTTAATGGGAGTGGGGCGCGAGCTTATAGAAAAAGTGTTGAAGATAAAATTAAACAACTCAATGGTAAACCCTTTTTGATGTTGGTTAATGACTTAGAACTAGAAGGTGGAACTCCTATAGCTTATGAGCTTTTAGAAAAATATACTCATTGGCTTAACCAGCAACCAATGATAGCTAAAGCTTGTTTAGTTAGTTCAATGGCGCAAAAAGAAATTATGTTACAACGAGTACCTGCATTTAAAAAACAAAACATTCTTTTTTTTAAAGACCGAGACTCCGCTTTAGAGTGGTTGCATGAACAATTTCAGATCTATAAAAATTTCGAGAATTTAAATTAACCCCTTTTGAATTGTTCTTCGTTTATATAAGTATCACTACTTTTAGTAAACAGGAAAAACGATGAAAAAATCAATTCAACTATTATTATGTTTAAGTATTTTAGGCTTAGCCTCATGCGCTAAAGATGTCGCGGAACAAAAAAAACAAGCAGAACCAACAGTTAACACCACCAAAACCAGCGCGCGAGAGGTTATCGCCGTTGATGAAATCAAAGAGAAAAAACAATTACTTGCCGATAAAGGTAGCGCTAATTTTCAACATGCTAGAGTAGAACGCACCTTAATCACTACAAATATGATGGCGCCAGTCGGTACTGCTTTTTATGAGCAAAGGGTGCGCTTACCTTTACAGCATCAAGAAAAATATCTTCATGTAGCTGAAAATAGCGTTAAATTAGTGACAGACAAACCGGTGTCTACTTTTTCAATTGATGTAGACACCGCCTCTTATACCAACGTTCGTCGACTATTAAATCAAGGGAACTTGCCACCACATGATGCCGTGCGAGTTGAAGAATTCATTAATTATTTTTCTTATGATTACCCTAAAGTAACGAATGAGCAACCATTCTCTACTTTTACCGAAGTTGCTCCTAGCCCATTTAATGACGGTAAACACTTATTACATATAGGCATTCAAGGTAAAAATGTTGATGCAGCACACAGGTCTGCCGCCAATTTGGTTTTTTTAATTGACGTTTCAGGCTCTATGAATAATGCCAATAAATTAGGCTTGCTGAAAAATTCTTTAAAAATGTTAGTAAAACAGCTTAGTGAAAAAGATACCGTTGCCATTGTTGTTTATGCTGGCGCTGCAGGTACGGTACTTGAGCCAACGGCAGGTGACAATAACTTTGCCATTATTGATGCTTTAGCGCGTTTATCGGCGGGCGGCTCTACTAACGGCGATGCAGGTATTCAAGCAGCCTATAATTTGGCACAAAAATCCTTTGTTCAAGGTGGTATAAATCGTGTGATTTTAGCAACCGATGGCGACTTTAATGTTGGCACGGTTAATCAGCAAGCCTTGCAAAACCTCATTGAGCAAAAACGAAAATCAGGCATTTCGTTAAGCGTGTTAGGGTTTGGTATGGGTAATTATAATGATGCTTTGATGCAAACCTTAGCGCAAAATGGTAACGGTAATGCCTATTACATTGACACCTTAAACGAAGCGCGCAAAGTATTGGTTGAAGAATTAACAGCAACCTTAATGACCATTGCCAAAGATGTTAAAATTCAAGTTGAATTTAACCCTGAGACTATTAGCGAATATCGCTTAATTGGTTACGAAACAAGAGCTTTAAAGCGCGAAGATTTTAATAATGACAAAATAGATGCTGGCGAAATTGGTGCCGGACACACAGTTACCGCGCTTTATGAAGTAAGCTTTGTTGATTCAGAAAATAAGATGATAGATTCGTTACGTTACCCAAAAATAAAAAGTCAAAACAGCGAAGTTCAACAAAAGGATAAAATTAATCAGAATGAACTTGCCTTTTTACGCTTACGTTATAAATTACCTAATCAAAACAACAGTCGGTTAATTGAAATTGTTATTGAAAAATCCGCCGTAAAGCCAAGTTTTCAAGCAAGTAGCAATAACTTTAGGTTTTCTGCTGCGGTGGCGGGATTTGGTCAAATATTGCGAGGCGGTCATAACCTTTCGACACTTGATATGAAAAACGTGATTGAAATGGCACAAAATGCCAAAGGCGATGACAAATCTGGCTATAGAGCTGAGTTTATAAACATGGTAAAACTAAGTGATGCTTTATCGCGTTAGCAATAAAAGGAAGTTAAGAGAATTGATAAGAAACTGGATAAAAAACTAAGATCTGATAAAACGGATGAATTGCTGATGCTTGCCTATGCAAAAGGTGATGCGTCAGCTTTTGAGCAACTGTATGCTAAACACAAGCTAATAGTGTATCGATATTTTGCTCGGCAAAGCTTATCGGTTGCGGTATCTGAAGAGCTTGCTCATGACACTTGGTTAAAAATTATTAATGCCCGTGAAAGTTATACAGCGAAAGCTAAATTTACTACCTATCTGTTTACTATCGCGCGTCATTTAATGATTGATTTTCAACAGAAAAAAAGTACAAGATGTGAAGAGGTTGGATTAATTGCTGATGTTTTATCGGTAGCAGTACCTTTAGAAAAGCTTTTAGATAAATCTTTAGAAACACCATTAAAACCAGTGTTAGAGATATCATGTGATATAACAGACGAGTACTACAAAAAGCAGGCGTTAATCTTGGCCTTGAAACAACAAATTGCCCAATTGCCTTTTGATCAAAGAGACGTTTTTTTATTAAAACAAGAATCAGGATTTAGTATTGAAGAGATTGCTAATATTACTCAACAAAACAAAGAAAAAGTAAAAAGTCGGTGGCGCTATGCTTTGCAAAAACTACGTAAGGGGTTAATTTCTTATGTCTAGAAAACAAGATGAAGATAAGGCATTGGCAAATGATGAAGCCTTTATTGATGCTCTCTACGTTGAGTTAGAAAGCATTGAGTTAGAAAGTGCTGAGCTAGAAAACGTCGAATTAGAAGATTCCAAACGAGGGAAAAAAGCTATCAACGATCAACCTAGCAAGGAACTTGATCAACGTATTATTGCGGCGGCACATAAGTCAGCAGCAACCAAAGCGCCAGTTATTGAGCTAAGCAATATAACTGTTTTAAAACGCAAAAAAAGACCGGTGTGGACCATTCCTTTTGCGACAGCAGCATCACTGGTTTTAGTGGTGTCTCTTGTGATGAATCAACAGGATTCCCCCATTCCCGCTGTAAATAATGATTTTTTTGTTGAAAGTTCAATGCAATCACCGGTAATGGCTCAATCAGAGCCCTTACTGGAAACTAAAGTGGCATCTACGTATAAAAGGGTAACATTAGCGCAACAAAAGCGATCAGAGTATAAGCAACAAAAAAGCAAAGAGCTAAGCAGGAAACGAAGCAAAGCACGAAGCGCTAACATGTTCTTATTAAGTGAACCTGAAGCCATAGCAAGCAATGCTTTGTCGGTGGCTCAATTTACAAAAAAAGAGCTATTAATAAATGATAGCCCTACATTAACGCATCAACAGTATGTGTTGTTTATAAAGCAACAAGCACGTTGGTCTTTGGTGTCAGAACATGAGGATTACTATGTGATTAACATTTCTTCCCGTGCAACCGAAAACACAGCAGAAAAAGAAAATTCTAATAACGTTGTTCAATATAAACTTTTAAAAAAGGCTTACCGGCTCAAATCATTAACTGAATTAAGTGAATTAAGTGAATTAAGTGAATTAGCTAATGATAGTACCAAGCGATTATTGAATGAGTTTGTTTTGATTGAAGAAAATAACAGTAAAATTAATTAGTTACAGCCAACCTTTTAGCTGAGCAATACGTGCAGCATCAACGCGGTTTGCTGCATTTAACTTAGCGATAGCCTCTGATAAGTAATTTCGCACTGTACCTTCAGATAAAAATAAGGTTGTCGCAATCTCAGCTGTTTTCATGCCATTGCCCGCCAGTTTTAAGGCTTTTCGTTCTTTATTCGTTAAAGGATCGTTATCATCTAACGCAATCAATGCAAGCTCACTTTCAATAACTTTTTTACCTTGGGCTACTTTGTTCACCGCAGCAAGCAAATATTCAGAAGGGGACTCTTTTAAGATAAAACCCAACACACCGGCATTGATTGCCCGCTTAATATAACCGGCACGAGAAAATGTTGTCATAATAATCGTTTTAATTTTAGGCTGCGTATTTGCGATAGATTCCACTAATTCTATGCCAGACATTATCGGCATTTCTATGTCAGTTAACACAATATCAACTTGATGCTGCTTAAGTAATGTAAGCGCCTGTTTACCATGCTCGGCTTCGGCAACTACATTAATATTATTATCGAGCGACAGTAATGCCGATATTGCCCCACGCACTAATGCTTGATCTTCAACAACAAGTATATTGATTGTTTTCATGTTTCTAACTCTTTTTCTTTGTGTAGCAGATATTAACGGCTTGAAAATGATTAAGTTTAGAGCGCTATCACCTTAAGTGATAATGGGTACTTGCACTGAAATTGAAAAACCGACATCGTTTTTAATCTTTAATTTAGCATTTAATTGTTTGCATCGCTCTGTTATGCCAATTAAACCATTACCTTGGGTTAAGTTTTGGCTAACGCCATCATCATATATAGAGAGATAAATTTCATTGTTTTCTTGATTTATGGCTATTTTAACTTGGTTGCCTTGGCTATGCCTTAATATATTAGTGATTGCTTCTTTGAAAATACAGACAAGATCAGACTCAAGTTCAGTCGGTATTTCAGCTATTTCACAGTGAAACGCTACCGTAAAGTGATGTTGTTCTAATTCTTTTTTTAGGTTAATTAACAATGCTTTTAAGCCCTGTGTTTTTAAGCCTGATACTACTTGCCTCACTTCTGACAAAGTTGCTCTACTGAGTTTTGCTACGGCTGCAATTTCATGCTGTGCTTTTGTCACTTCATTTATGTTTATTAGTTTTTCAGCTAAATCAGCCTTTAATGATATCGAGGTAAGCGAATGACCGATTAAGTCATGTAAATCTCTGGCAATACGCTCTCTTTCGGCAATGGCTGCTAGCTCTTCAATCGTTTCTTGGCTACGGGCTTCTTTTTGTTTGAAAATTCTGTCTTTTCGCTCGAAACTACCAAAAAATAGTAAACCTAAGCTGATGAAAATGGCAGGGACAATATAAAAGACGTCAAGTAAATCAAACAGTAATGCGGCAATGAAAATACTGATGATAATTACAATAAAACCAAATATTGACTTTTTAAATGAAAAATTAAAGCCAACAAAATAAGCGATATAACCAAATAAACTTTGGGTGCCAGAAGTGAAGTAACTGCCTAATATACATAATAGTAGCGTCGCAATTAGCGGGTAAATTACTTTTTCACCTTGGGAAAAAACAGCCTGTCTGTACAGTAAAATAAAAACTAAATAAACAATAGTAGAACCAAATATAGCTGTAATGGTAAAGTCATTGAAATTAAAAAATAATGGCAGAAAGTAAAAACTAGAAAAAATTAGGGGTCCCCAAATCCAGTATGGTTTTTTACTATCGGCCAACCGTTGGTTTAGTGTGTCAGACATTTTAATTCCTAATTCATTCTATTTTTATAGGGTTTGTCACAGGCATTACATGAGACAAACCGGCCCTATTAATAACTACTACTTATTTATTTTGTGCTAATAGCATTTTAGCCCAACCATAATCGGGCGATATAATTAACGCTTGTTGCCAGTCGTTTAACGCCGGTTGTTTTTCATCTAACGCTAATCGTGTTAGTCCACGCCACACATAAGCTTCTGATTTCCCCCAGTCGGTATTATTTACCGGTGCTTGATCAAACAAGGTGATGGATTTATTGAACGCTGTTAATGCCTCTGTTTTACTACCACCAAACATTTCAGGTGTATGGTATTTAATAATACCATTAATTAAATGAGCGCGTGGGTTGTTATCATTTAGGGTTAAAGCTTTTGCGATAGCGTTATTTGATTTAGGACCATAAAACCCCGCTTTTATTGGCTGGTGAGAAATTTTCAAACCATATACTTGAGCAAGTAACGCCCATGACTCATCATCACTAGGATTTAACTCGGTTATTGATTCTAATATTGTCACTGCGCTGTTTAAACTGGTTATGGCTTGCTCATTTTGTTCAGACACATTTTGACTTATCGATAAACGGTAATGCGCTAATGCTTGCGTATATCCGGTGCTTTTATTGATTAATGAAACGAGTGCTTGGCTATTTAATGCCATAGACGCCGCTTCAATTTCATTGATGTCTGCTTGGCTAGCATGGTTGTTTAATGTTATTGCTAGCAACAAGCTAGCAAAGGTAGGTATTATTTTCATGACTATATCCTTTGATATGTTAATTTAATGGGTAGTTAGTTAAGTAAGTTTTTGTTTGAACACACATTGCTTAATGCCAAGTTAGTATCGACTAAAGCAATTTGTAAAGTTAGAGACGAATGTCACCATTTTTACCTGACAAATGTCATAGACATTTATTTTATATCGGGTAAAATGCGCGTCGAGTTGACTAGACAATCGCTGCCTGTTTTATCTTCGGATATCTTTTTATTAATAGCAGGGGGAGGAAAGTCCGGGCTCCAATGAGCAGGGTGCCAGGTAACGCCTGGGCGGCGCAAGCCGACGACAAGTGCAGCAGAGAGAAGACCGCCGATGACCGCTTTGCGGAACAGGTAAGGCTGAAAGGGTGCGGTAAGAGCGCACCGGATTGCTGGTAACAGTAATTGCAGGGTAAACTCCACCCGGAGCAAGACCAAATAGGGTTTCATGATTATTTAAGCGTAAGTTTAGGTAATATAAGCGCGGCTCGCGTGGAAACCGGGTAGGTTGCTTGAGCCTTAGAGCGATTTAAGGCCTAGACGAATGATTGTCACTTTTCTTTATTTCGATAAAGAGAAGACACAAAACCCGGCTTATAACGTTGACTCAAACTTTTTAGTAACTGCTTGATTATCTAATAAATAATCAAGCAGTTTTCTAAAATCCTTTCATATCAATTCGTTACAATCAAAAAATGGTACACGGTTAGCTACACGGTACTGATTTTTGCACTCAAAAATATACTCTCTAATTTTCAGTTAAAGTTTCTCTCCAAAATAGATTTAGGCTCAACTTTTTACCTGCTAGACTTTTCAGCTCAACATCGATTTCAATGTTTTAAAATCTCAAATTATTGGTACACGGAACGGTACACGGTTTTAAAAAATTGGCCAACTTGAGTAGGTAAATTGAAAGCAGTTACAGGTTTTAAGTATTTATACCTTAGAAAACGTACTTTTTATGTGAGAGTTAAAGTGTCAAAGCGCCTTGGTGCAAGGGAGGTAAGGCTTTGCTTGCGGACTCATAAATTAAGTGTCGCTGTGATTGTTTTAGAACGTCTTCTACCGTTAATTTCTTCGTTAAAACAACTTGTTATTCGCTCAAGAACATTAGACACTGACTTAATCTGTTTGCAGTTTACTCAAATCAAGGATGCTATGTTGAAGCAGTTAGAAATATCCGATATTGACCCTCTGATAGCTAATATTGAGCAAGGCTATAGTGATAAAGGTCATACGCTGAATGCGTTATCCCATAATTCATTACTTGGCTTGAATGAAACATTTAAAGGGCAGTATCTTTATATCGCACAAGCACAGGATAATGAACAGCGTTTAGTACGCTTTAGTGAAGTTGTCGCAGGTTTAACTCAAGAGCAAAAATGGCCTTTCTTAGAATCTTTTTCAACCGTTATTAAAGCCATGTCTTTTATTGAAAGTACTGATTTTGATAATGATGAGGGACTTGAAGACCAAGCTAAACAAGTACTGAACGCTTATGGGTATAGCATTGACCAAAATTCAGTCCCGTATCGCGTGTTACTCAGTAAATTAAAAGCGTCTAATGATGTGAGGAATGAATTACTCAGTTCAATATTCAAGGGCGATAGCATTGGTGAACGAGAGTTGAAGCTATTGATTCATTCACCTTCATTAACTGCAACACAACCTATTCTTAGTGAGCCTCAGAAGCCCAAATCAACCAAACCTTTATTTTCTCAAATCTATACTGAATTTCTAGCGCATAAAACTAATAAAGGTAAATTATCAGAGAAAATGCAGAAAAGTTACGAACGTTTGCATATCGTTTGGCTTACTTTAGTTGAAGATAAACCTATAGATACCTATACCAAGCAAGATATTGGTTTGTTTATTGATAGGTGCTTTGAACTCCCTAGAATGAACATTAGTCCGTATAACAAAATGACTTGGGAGCAACGACTCAATGTTGATGTGCCTGATGAAGATACTCAGTCACCTAAATCAGTCGAACAATATTACAAATGGATAATGGGCGTATTTTCATATGCTAAGCGAGACACAATTGCCTACATTACGGAATCACCTTGTACCATTAGACGAAACTTTAAAGCAAAAACGCGTGGAATATTTAACGATAAAGAATTATCAGCACTCTTAACGTCAGCCAAACAAGAGCGCATAAAGTGGAAGAAGTGGGTTATCTATCTTGGTATTTATACCGGAGCTAGACGAGGTGAAATAGTACAACTTAGAAAAAGTGATGTTAAATTAGATGAAGCAACGGGACGTTATTATTTAATGATAACGGATGAACACGAAACTCAAAAACTGAAAACAGCTCACTCTAAACGACTCATCCCCATACACAAAGTCTTAATAGCTGCAGGGTTTATTGAGTATGTGAAAAGCTGTAAAGATAGAGTTTTTTATGAACTGACTAATGTTGAAGTGGTAACAGGTTGGATACCACGCCATATGGCAAGTTTGAATATAGCGCCAACCAATGAGTTTGACCATATTCGTTCATTCCATAGTTTCCGCCACACGTTTATTACTAAGTGCATGAATACTCCAAATATTAATGTTAATTTACTTCAACAAATAGTCGGTCATGAAATTAGTCGGTTTGGCATTACCAGTAACTACACGCATAAGGTGACAGATATTAAGAATTTGATACCGATAATTGATGCTTTTGAGGTGTAAAAATGAATGAATTTGTTGGTAAATGGCGCATAACCGAAATGGAAGTTTGGTCACAAGATATGGTGGATTTAGTTGAAGATGGCTATTTTAGCTTTGATGAAAGTGATCAAGGACAATTTATCTTTTGTGCTGTTGAAGGACATATGGATGTCGTTGTTAATACCCGAATTCCTGAGCTACAGTTTTCATGGGAGGGGACTGATGATGCAAGACCTGTTTGTGGCAGAGGCAAAATAGAATTTCCAACTCCTTATGAAGGCGAAGGTATTATCTATTTTAATAACGGTGATAGCTCAACGTTTACGGTTAAACGAATGGAAAGAGCGACACCTGATAATGTTGTGAAGTTTAGGTAGCGTTATGAGTGATAATCATAAATGTGGATCAATGACTTTAGCACAAGCATGGATTGAGAAAACAGCTCAAGGTTGGATACTTAATATTAATAAAGTAGCAACTGAGCAAGATCTGGAAGATAACCATTACCTTGAAGAGGTAGGGCAAACGATTTATCAAGTTGCCGTGGCTATTAAGTTTTGTCCTTATTGTGGTTTAAAGCTTGATGAATCAACTGATAGCATAATACCAAGCTTTGAATTATATGATTTTTCCAAGTGGTGATGTTGAGCTTTAATCGGTTGTACATTTGATAGTAAAAACCTTCTGTACCATAGCGTAATAAACAAAGTTACTTTCCCACGTTTGGAACATCTCAATAGCCTGTTCAATAGGGTATGTACCAAATAGGTTCTGAAATACGCTAGCATCAAAGTCAAAATCTAGGTCTTTAGTAAGCTCTGCACAGAAGCCACTGCCTACATAGGTAAAATCAGTGATGTAGCAAAAGCGCCAACCATCACCTTCATTTTCTAATCGTATTTCTACAGGGTGATAACCGCCATCATCAACACGATAGTTTGGATCACGAAAGTTAATCGTTATGGCTTTTTCATTCTCGTGTGGTGCAAGTAAATCGGCAATATAGAGTGCAAACATCGGACTCATAGGTACGGCTAATCCTTCGTGTTTAATTCGAATGGTCATGGTTTTATTCCTTGGGTTTATGAATGTAAAATGTAAATTGGGTGGTTAAACTAAGTTTGTGCGGCAATTAGCTGCGCTTATATGCTGACGAATAACTGCGGTATGTTTGAGGTACTACTGAAATAAGGTGTGCTTTCTAACGGACTACATATCTCCTTGCTCTTTTAAACTATAAAAGTTGTTTTCACCGATAATCACATGGTCAATAACCGTGATATCCAGTAACTTGGCGGCATCAATAACGGTTTTAGTAAACGTTATATCGGCTTTACTTGGCTCTGGTACTCCTGATGGGTGGTTATGAACTAAGACAATCGTGGGCGCATTCACAATAACAGCGGTACGTAATACTTCCGCAGGTCGTAAACTGACTGAATTTACTGTACCTGATGCCACGACTTCATAATTCATGATGGTATTTTGGTTACTTAAATTAACCACGATAAACTTTTCTTTAGGCTCAAACTTGAGGAAACTAAATACCTCATGTATGTGTTTCGGGTTATTTAATGCTTTACCTGTTGTGGAACAGTCTATTTCTTTAAAGGTATAGCGCACTTCAATTTCTCGTAAAATAGGCATGGTATTCTCCGCGCATATGTTGGGAATTATCTAATGTTGGGCGTCCAGTGCATTTGAATTTCAACTTCATAAGCACCATGTTTTTCAACAAAATAGACGAAGTTTGTTTGCCATAGCTCGAAATTCTCTTTGGCTTTTTCATCCGAAAAGACACTGCCGATGTTGTGAAAAAGCTTATTGATAAAATCGAACTCTAAATCTTTAGCAAACTTCGGGTATTGTGTGTGGCTCATATTGCAGTAGTCGCAAATGCTGACGATGCGCCAAGTACTATCGGTTTGTTTGACTAACTGAATATCGGTTGGGTGAAAGCCCCCAGGTTTTTCATCATATTTGGGGTCGGTGAACTTTATTGTGATACGGTTAATAGAGTTGGGCACTTCATGGCAATTGATTTGTTGTTGTACCATATTAATGAAGTCGGTGGATATTGCTAATGGATAGCCTGTGGTCTTAAGTTTGGTTGGCATTGGACTTCCTTGGTAGATGAACGTGCCTGTCCAGTTAAGTAACAGGCACATTAGGTTGAAACCGTGAGTGGTTATTTCTTTTTACTTAAATGGGAAGTGACTTTATCGAGTAGAGGGTCAAGCTCTCCTGCAACAACGGCTGCGATAACTGTGGTTATGGTTGAAACGAGGTTTTCTTTTTCACCAAGTTCAATTACGTGGTTGCCCTTGCTAAGTTCCAATGGCTTATTTCCGTATCTCACCTCAAAAAGGTACTGATTGTTACGCAAATAAAACCAAGGACTGACTTTTTTCGGTATTTGTATTTTCTCTTGTACCCCTGTTTCCGCATTCTTTTGCCATTTCTCTTTGAAAACGGTATAGGTTTCGCCCTTAACATGGCTTTGCGCCATAGCAAGTTGTTGGTTTAGCTTGGTTAGTAATTTTTCACGTTTCTTTAATGTTGGATTTTCTGATGTTTTTTCAGGGCGAGCGGAAAGCTTAAGCGAACTCAATAATTTAGACATGGACTGTACCTTTTGGTTGTTGAAAATGGGTTGTTAAAATTAATCGTTAAATTGAATGGTTTGATTTATCTGGTATTGCTTTGGTGGCTAGTTCTTATCGAACAAAACCGATGGATTGACGTTGTTGTTTACGACTGTTTTCCTCCTGTAGTAATTTGATGTTTTGAGTGTGGGTTAAGGGTTTACGGCTTAAGCGGTTTCGCCTAGCAACGATGGCAAAATCCCCTGCGGTTAATTGTTTTAGCTGCTTCAATTGCATAAGTAGTTGAAGCTCTGCTTTTGAAATCTTGCCGACAGTTTCTTGATATAATTTTAGTACTTGTTGTTGATTGAGATAATCTAATGTCAGCTTAAAATCGAATCTTCTTAGGGCTGCCTTATCGACAATTTGAGCGTGGTTAGTTGCCGCGAATATCGTTAACTCACTTTGTTCTATTTGTTGAAGGAATTCGTTTACAAGCTGCCTCTCGAATTGATTCGTCAGTGATGAACGACTGCTGAGTAAACTATCAACTTCATCAAGGAATAAAATTGCATTTTGTTGTTGTGCTTGTTTAAAAAGTCGAGCAACGTTTTTTTCAGATTCACCGACATACTTACCAAGTACATCACTGCACTTAACCGTGATTAACTCTTGCTCTAAGCATTCTGCAAGGTGATTGACGAGGGCTGTTTTCCCTGTGCCAGCCTCACCTATAAGTAACGCTCTTGTGCCATCAAACGTTGTTACCGCTTTTATCAATTCATCAATGGAATTCAACTCCCCTTTGATATTGATGAACTGTTTATCAAACGGTAATTCTGCATGGTAGTGAGGTACTGTACTTTGTAAATTACACGCATTAAGTGTTTGCTCAATATGTTGATGAACACAATGCTCGGCAGTTTTTCCAGTTAACCCAATAGCTTTTGCAACGTTTGCGGCACTTGCTATATGCGCTGGCGTTAACGCCTCAATATTAGCTAAGCTTTCTTTGAAGGTTCGGCTAATGCGTAAGCCAATAAGGGGTTTAGCAAGTAATGCCAACTTTATGCTTTTAGGTGGTGACGTTATTTCCATTGAAAAACATCTGCGGATAAAGCTGTGCGGTAAATCCTCAATATGATTGGTGATAAATATGGTCGGTGTTTTGTTTGCCTCAACAACTTGATGCAGTCGCTCTTTGGACACTTTAATGCCTGAGTAATATTCGTGAAATAAATCCTCTGCCTCATCAACCAAGAGTATCGAAGTATTGTCTTTTTTTAACATGGATTGCATCAAACCATGGTATTGCAATCTTAGGTGGGCTACGTTTAATTGTGTTTGTAATTCATCACTCGGGCTTTTCAGCTCATTGCCTTTGGCTGAAATGCTAATTAGTTGTGCTTTTGCTAATGAAGATAATGTTTTTGCCAGTTCGGTCTTACCTACACCTGAATCACCAAAAAGCAAAATGTTAGTGCCTTGCATATTATCTTTAACCGCAATGGTTAAATACTGACGTAAATGCTCCAACTCAAGGTGAGGGAAATCACGTAGTTTTAAACTTGCTTTTGGCATAATGGAAAAGATATCGACCATCAGCTCTTGGTAACTATTGGCATCACTTTCTACTACTTTTCTTGCAATAGCGTTAGGTAAGCGTAATACCTCTAAAAAGTTAGCTGTTCTCATGTTAAATAAGGGTGTTGAAGCAATGGCTAGTGTTGCTTGCTCTAACTCTAACGGTGATATGTTTAATACATCAGCAACCATCACATTGATATTTTCATGGCTGAAATTCAGGTGATGCTGTATCAAGTCATACAAACCGAAATTCACACTGCATAAAACGCTTAATTCAAGTAGTGAAAGGCTGTATTGGGGTAATTCTAACGCTTCTCCAATCAAACTTACGTTATGTTGCAATCGCGGCTTTAACGAATTGTCTTGTTTTACTGAGTTTAAGCTTCTCTCGAATAGATCAAATTGGTCTTGTTTGTTGTGGGGATTTCTTAAAAAAGCTTTACCTGTTAGCTGAGTGATTGTCGCTTTGGGGATTTCATCAACGAACTCATGGTCATATAACCCTGTGGCTAATATCTTCTTAATAACATCACAGGCAAGGTAACGGATAGCTGCATCTGATGACATCGCTTTTCTCTTTGATTAATAGGGGATGTAACCATTTTACAGGGCTAATCAGCCTACCTACAGGGTATTTATGACAACCTTATACGTGTAAACACAAGGTAGCTTATTGCTGTTATTCGTAATTTCTTAGTAGTTAAACAAAATGAGGAATTAACGATGGAAAAAGTACAAAACCTAATAGCAACGACATTAAAAACCAGTGAGTTACCCTTTGAGTTAGCACCAGAAATAAAGCATTACTTTGAGAACGAATTGAATAGGGTTGGCATTCAAAATAGTGGTAGAGAATGCCTAGTCATATTCCCCGATAGGTTTGTTGAACACCTATCTATACTGTCTTTTGTAATGTTCCAACGAGTTGATAAACAATGTTGGGAGATTAGAGGTATTTCAATTTATCAGGTAATTGACCAAGGGCAATCAACTACGTTAATTGGGATGATTGATGGGAAAAGTCGTGAGTTTGATAGAATTGATAAAGGCTTTGTACGAGACAATTTAATTAACCAATGGCAAGTAGGTATTGTTTTGGATATTAAGTATCAGCAGATTACGGGTGAACAGGGTTTTAATTCTCAGCACTTGAAGTTATTACGTTCAACAGGACATGAAGTTATTGCCGATTTTGAAGAACAAAAACCAGAGCTTTGTGGTACTTAATCAAAGAACGATGGCTTTAATATTGCTCTATTTTCCCGTTCCAATATTCAACGTATGTTAGGTAGGCTTCTTGGGTGGTTAAAAAATTAATATGTTGAGTAACGTTTAGTCGATAACAAAGAATAGTTGTTACATTATTTCGTTTGGCTTTTTCTACGCGGTGGTTTCCGTCAATTAGGTTGTATTGATTGGGCGCTATTTCTGCAATGATCACAGGGAGAGTTAGGTCAACCGAATCAATATGCGCTTCATTAAGCCTTGAGAATCCACTTGGTAAACTTGATACGGTGACATCGTTAGGTTTAATAACCGAGTTTTCACTTTCTAAATAACTCAGCATCTTTGAAATATTAAAGGTAAATATGCCATTTCGGTACAACTCATCATTGTCATCGACTTGGCAAGGGGTAAAGCTTTTGTCTAAGGTTAAGTACTGTGGCACGATGAGTCCTACATCTGAAAATATATAAGACTAATCATTAAACGCTTTGATGATTTGTGCAAGCTCATCTTCTTCACAATAAAAGTAGGCAGTTGGTAAGCCTAGTATTGTTGCGACCTTCTTTATAAAACTAAAATCAGGTGTATGGACATTATTTTCATATTGACTCATACGCGCACTTACAACACCTTCATCAATCCCTGCTTTAATACCCAATTGTTCTTGGGTAAAACCAGCGTTTTTTCTCGCTTCTCTTAAACGTTTTGCCAAAGGCGATAGCATTTTTGAACTCATACATAACTCTAAGCAAATAAAATATCTAAGTTATTCTTAAGTTTTTTGTTGCCTTTTTTACTAAGTAATGCTTAGATCTAAGTATTCCTTAAGTCACTTTTAACCAAATAAAACTTATAAATAAAATTAGAGTTGATTTTTATGTTTACAAATCTACCCAGTAAATCTGTTTCAAGAGCAAGCCAATACGGTGTTTTAGTTCTTTTACTTGGCGCTTGCTCATCTGTTAGTCACGAGCCTATAGAGCATAAAAATCACTATCAGCACTATGTTAATCGCTCTCAATTTATTCAAAATTATGTTGATGCAATGGCGGATTCATTAATTGTTAATGATCATTATGATCGAATTAAGCGTGGCAGAGTAGCAATTGGAACGATTGGAATGATCGACACATTAAAATTATCAGAAGACAACACTCACCCTCTTAATTTACTAGGGTTAAAACTGCAAGATGGGCTTATCACATCATTTTTAAATCGTGGCTATAAGGTTGTAGAGTACCGCAGAGCTAAAAACATTATCATCCGTGACAATCAAGATTTGATGCTAACAAGAGAAATTGAATACTTACAACAAGATCAAAATCTTAGTTACTTTTTAACTGGCACTATTGCATATCAAGAGAATGGTGCTTCGGTTAGCTTGAGAATAATTGACATAGAAAACGATCAAGTATCAGCAGCAACTACAAAGTTTATTCCTATTGATGTGTTTTGGGATCGCCGCCAAGTAACCAGTTATGACGGTATGATTTATCGAAATAGTCATAGCGGGGGGGAATAAATGCAACTGTGTAAGTATATTGTTGTTTATCCTTGCTTAGCTTTAAGTTCTATTGCTTGCTCCTCTATAACCTCAGTTTCATCTTATAGTGATAATGAGATCACTGTAGGACAAGATAAAAAAAATAATGTGTTAATCGGTATTAAAAAACGCGAACGGGATCTAACTGATTATGTTCGAAGTTTAACGCATGAGCTAGTGAGTAATATGAACTACGTTAAGCCTCAGTCAGTTTTAGCATCATCAAGTTTTGTGTATGTTGATGGTGATTTTCTGACAATGCCCACCTTTGCGAAACAAATTCAGGAAAGCTTTACTTATGAGTTTCATAAAATAGGACAACCTATTATTGAGTTTAAGTCGACAGGGTTTATTCGAGTTTTACCTGAAGGAGATTTTGCCTTATCAACAGACTATACCGAATTGAAAACAATTCAACCCATTGATTATATATTGATGGGAACACTGACAGCGTTAAGGGATGGAGTTCAAGTTAACGCGAAGGTAGTAGGAGCAAAATCACATGCCGTTGTAGCGGTCGCTCAGATCATTATTCCGCGAGAAGTTATTGATAATGTTATTCCAACAATTAAAAAAGGACAAAGTATAAAACTGATTAAACAATAGACCTTTAGTTTGATAATGATGTTGATTTACCTACCCTTTTTATACAGGGTGGGATTTTGTGTTTTATTTTTTCTAAGACTTTGTTTTAATTGGTTTTATACTGCCTTTATTCTAAAGTTATTTATTGTTTTGTCGATAAAGGTTTTGTGAGTTATTTAATATTTTACTTTTAGGGAAAATACTATGTTATCAAATAAAAAAACATTCTTTTTATCGGCTATCCTTATATTAGGCGTATCAGGTTGTTGTAGTACATCAGAGAATTTTGCATCAAATAATGCACCTGTTAATGCGCCAAATACAAACTACCAACATAGCTCTGAGCGTATTATTCATGGTAGGGAATATGCGCAATCAAATAATCCTAATTGGGGATGGCAACCTCCTGCTAATAGCTATCGACCAATGTATACAGGCAAGTTATTGAGTGATTACACCGAACAGTTAGCAATGAAGTTAATTGAAAATATGAAGTATGTTACGGATAGAACGCCAATAGCAGTAACATCATTTGTGAACTTGGATAATAACCTCCAAACAACAAATATTTTTGGAAATCAACTGGCAGAAAGTTTTATCAGTGAATTACAAGAGTTTGGTTTATCTGTTGTTGATTTCAAGCATACAGGATCAGTACGAGTAACCAGAAATGGTGACTTTTCATTTAGTCGCAATGGTGATGAATTAGGAAGCTATCCTTCAATTGAATATGTACTAAGTGGCACACTAACTTACAATGATAGAGGTGTTATTGTGAATGCTCGGTTGATTGGCACTGAATCAAAAGTCGTGGTTGCTACAGCTAAGGGGTTCATCCCTCACTTTGTGGTTGATTCACTACATTCAAGAGGGCGTAGAGATGGCATTACTTTGAGTGCAGTTAATTAATATAAATTAAACCGTTTTAACTTTATAAAACCATGCAACAAAACTATACTGTTTAAATGTACAGTTAATTGGTTTTGCATTATGAAAGTTATACCTATCTACATCGAAGCAGGGATCAGTGGCTTCGAATCACCTGCCGCAGAATATAAAGAGCTTGGTCTATCGTTAGACCAGCTCCTTATCCGCCACCCTAATGCCACCTTTATTGGTCAAGCCTCAGGACAATCAATGGAAGGTATTGGTATTTTTGATGGGGATTTGCTTATTGTTGATAGGTCATTAACCGTAAAAAATGGTGATGTTATTGTGGCTAATTACAATGGCTGCTTTGTTTGCAAGCTCATTGATAAACCACACGCTAGATTATTATCAGCATCAAAAACTCATGCCCCTGTAACGATAAAGCCTGAAGATGACTTTCAACTGGAAGGTGTGGTTACTCGCTCTATTCGGCTTCATCATCCAGCACCAGAATTAACCGCATGTATGCGCTAGTTGATGCGGTATCTTTTTATGCAAGTGCGGAAAAGGTATTTGACCCAAGTATAAGAAATAAACCCGTTGTTGTTCTTACAAATAACGATGGGTGCATTTGCGCGGTTTGTCCTATTGCGAGAAGGCTTGGTATCCCTAAGTTTGAACCCTATTTTAAAGTAAAGTGGTTACTACAAAAGCATGGTGTTGTTGTTCGTTCATCTAACTATGAGCTTTATGCTGACTTAAGCGAAAGAATGATGAATGTCATCGCAAGATACAGTGATAATTCTTATGTTTACTCTATTGATGAATCATTCTTACACTTTAAAAACTACGGAAATTTAATTAAAGATTGGCATCAGTACGGGCATGAAATAAGACGTGCCATATGGAAAGAAACCAAGTTACCTGTTGGGGTTGGTTTTGGTAAGACATCAACATTGGCAAAGGCAGCAAATCATGCGGCTAAAAAGCTCAGTGGTTATAATGGTGTGGCAGTGATAGATAATGCTCAAAATGGTAGAGCGGTATTAGAACGAATGGATGTGAATGATGTGTGGGGTGTTGGCAGGAAAATAAGCCAACGACTAAAGCAACAAGGTATTCAAACGGCTTATCAGTTATCCACTCAATGCCCGAAAGCAATTCGAAAACAATTTAGCGTGGTAACAGAGCGTACCGTTAACGAATTAAATGGTGTCAATTGTTTGTCATGGGATTGTGTTCGAGAGCCTAAACGTGAAATCTTCTCAACCCGCAGCTTTGGTCAGCGTATTGTTGATATTCATACATTACAATCAGCGTTAACAACGCACGGAGCTATTGTTGCTAAAAAAGTGAGAAGACAGTCATCGTTGGTGAAAAAGTTGATGATTTTTGCCTATAGCTCGCCTCACGATGACAACTATTATAAACAAGCTATGATTTATAAGTTTCCTGTAGCTACTGATAATAGTTGTGAAATTGCTAAGGCCATTAGCATAGTACTGGCAGATGTTTTTGTTGAAGGTGTTCGTTTTTACCGTTGTGGTGTTGGTGCCATTGAATTAGAAAGCAGGGCGTTTAAACAACCTGATTTATTCATGCCTGACAATTCCAATCCTGTACTGATGAACTGCTTTGATAAAATTAATAATCGTTATGGTCAAGGCACATTAAAGTTAGGTGCAGAAGGACAATCAGAAGTATGGCAAATGAAACGACATTTTTTAAGCCCTCAGTTCACGACTAGCTGGCGAGACATTCCTAAAATTCGTTGTTAAGCTACTTGTCAGTAATGAGGAATAAAATTATGTGCGGAAGGTTCAACGCTACATTTGATGGTGGTGTAAAAAAGCTTTATACCAGCTTAAATATTAATAAGGTTATTGATAAACCCATTGATAGTCGCTTTGTTAAAGCTGCGGACACCGTTTCTATTATTAGAAATGTAGGTGAACAACGTCGAGTGGAAAACGCAACTTGGTGGTTATTATTAGATCAAACGGAAAACGGCTTTAAACCCTCTCAATATACTTCATTTAATACACGATACGACAAGCTAAATGTTCAGGTTATCAAGCATATCGAAATTCACGGTGCATTATCGCAGTTAAAGGCTTTGGTGAAACTGAATTTGTGAATAAAAATCCTGTTCATTACTACGACATGGAAGCTGAAACAGGTGGTTTAATATTAGGTGGTTTGTATAGAGAATGGATGCACCAAACAACGGGTGAAGTTAAAATAAGTTGTTCGGTTATAACTTTACCGCCACATGATAAGCTTAAGCTCAAGCTCAAGCACATTCACAGCAAAGCAATGCCGTTTGCCGCAAGAACCAATATTATTGGAAAGGTGGTTAGATCCGATGTTTAATGAAATTGAGCAGTTTGAACCATTCCTTCAACCCCATACCCCACAAAACCTTATTGCCCATCTGATTGATAAACCAATGACTTATAAAGATATATCAGAGCCACAATTAATCCATCAAGATTATAGGTGATTTTTAAGTTTGTTGTTATTGGTAGCTCTTGATGCCTTCGATTTTTTAATCCGCTCTACGGTCCTAATTCGCTTTCCTTCATCAACGCTAACCCACTTTTTAATCAATAACTTATCTTCTAAAATGAAATTAAGATTTATATGTTTAATATTGGCTCTAAATTTCGTTTTACCAATTATTTGATCTGAATTATCTCTATTCCATTTTTTCCTACCTTCGGCATAAAGATTATCAGGTGTTATCCCTGTTATGGTTATATAGTGAAATTGATGGAGATTTTTGAGTGTTTTGTTTAGTTGGTTGTATGTGATATCGATATTAAAATCATTAATAAGAATAGGGAGTAATTTCGAATCTTCATTTAAAATGTATTCTTCATTCTTACCGTTGCCTTTCCCAATGAATATGCTTCCTAATGATCCATAGTCATCAAATGCCAGTTTTCGTGATGTGGTAATGAAAACTTCACCTCTTTTGGTATGCCATAACAGTAAATAAAGCGCGATGCCGACTCTTACACTTAATGATGGCAAATTGCTATTGGCAACGATATTGTGAAAGAACAGCATATACCCAATATCAGCCTTTTCAATATGCTTAAAATCAAAGTTTGAATCAGGGTTCTGCTTCTCAGTTAATTTTGTATATTTATGAAGTAGCTTTCGCTTTGCAGAGCTAGATTCTGAATCATAAGTTTCATCATGTTCACTAACTAATTTAATTGGATGTTTGTTACTACCTACCTTCATTTTTATTACTCTTTTTTTGAAACTTACTTTCATTAGGTACTATAAATCCTTTAACTATGTAATTACTACTGGTTTTATTTACCTGCGTTGATACCTTTGCTTGTATTTTAAAATGGTGTTTTTGTGAAAAAACTATATTTCTCTACTCGTTGAATTCATTGGCGTGTAGCAATGGTATTTGAAAAAGTGTTTTTTTTTGAATGGAACCGCTGGGAGCTACTGATTTTGATGATCTGTATCTTTATTACCAAGAGTTAAGTAACTCGACACTAAGTAAGTTAACTAATTAGAAGGTAATAACTATGAGAACAAATAAAAAACAACAAACTGAATTTACAAAAGAACAACGTAAAGCAATAAAAAAATCATTGAAAGAGCTTTCAAAGTTATGTCGTTGTTCAAAAAACAAGTTGCCCTTGTATGTGTTAAATCGTTTAGGTAAAAAAATGCCCCTTGTCGAATCAGCGTATGCCGATTTAGAGGGTTTATGTTTAGAGTATTTTTCTACAGATCGTACAGTCTACCTTGATGTTAAAAAATATGAGGAAGAAAATATCAGTCTACACTGGGTGATGGTGAATTATGGTCATGTTGAAGGAAAGCCCAATACATCATATTCACATGTTTCAAAAGGGATTATAGAAAATAAACCAACAATTGTAAGTATTAAATCTTCTAATTATTTACGCCATTACTGGTTGGTAGAATGCGATACCAAAACAGAAGCAGATAACTTGCAAAAGCAATTACATGAGAAGTTTGATGGGAAAGGTAGAGGAAATAGACCAAAGAGAATTCGACTATCAGATAAATGTTTTCATGGTAATACAAAAAATGCTTTAGCAGGGATAACAGAAGGCGCAGGTTATAAATGTAAGTATTTGGTAACTGAAACCGATGTTTTATCTCCTGAGGGCGTTGCTGAAAGTGTAGGGCTAGATTTCTTTCCATTACCACAGCCAATAATATATGAAGGTGTTGTAGTCAAAGAAATTGAAACTAAGTTTATTAGCAGCCTTTTTAGCTCATTAAAAATTGATATGAAATATCATAATCATGGCGATTTTTATGAAGCATTCCCAGCAATGTATTGCAGTATAAGTACAGCAATAGGTAGCCGATTTAGTATTGTTTTTGATGAGCAGTTACTCACAATGGAACAAGTGATTTTACCATCAATGAACTTATCCTCTTGTCATATTGGAGGGCAACTTGGTGGCGGATATGAGGGACTAGAGCTAGTAAAAAAAGTTGGAGAATTTATAGAACACCAACTTAGTAGAGAAAATATTACTAAAGAAAAACGCTTTAAAGCAAATAAAATGTTGCACGAAAAAGAAAAATCATTGGTAAAAGAAGCTGTATTTAAAGAGTTTTCTCAAGTTTTTGGTTATCAAGCTAATATGAAGGACAGTCTTATGATCGAGTTCGGTGACAAGTTAATAGCCGTTGATGAAGCTGAGCCAGAGTTAAAGCAACAAGTACCAATAATTATAACTAATTCGATGGAAGCTTTACTTGCACATAGAAATTTACAGTCTTCTAGTTTTTTGCATATGCCAATAAGTTCAACTAGGTTTTATCAAAAACTAGCGAAGAGCGAGCAAGATGAACATAACTATAGCAACTTATTAAATATTTTATCTGAGCCTTGCTCTCCTATAAGTACAGAGCAAGAAATAAAAATTGGTGAGATTGCTTTATCGAGTTTGAACTATTTTTCTCCTAATGAATTTGATTCCTTGAATCTTCAGCAAGAGCAAGAAAACAAGAGTTATAAACAACCACTCCATTGCATGGATATGTATACCTACTCAACAACAGATCATTTTATTACGAGTAACAATAATTTCTATCTTGATGACAGTTACAAAGAGTATTGTTATTTCAATTTTGATTTAAACAAATGGATGTCAAACATACCCTTTCCAATCATTGCTACTTTTGATGAAAAAGGAGTAGGGCAAGACCTAATTGATGATTGGGAGGCTGAGGTAGTTGATGTTGTTGCTAATGATTTTAACAATGTTCCATGGTTAAAGAATCGTATATTAAATTTAAAGTTTGTCGTGCGAAAAGTCTCGTTGATCAACGAACTTATTAGTTTGCATGATGAATCTAATCGTACATTTGAAGAATTTGAATATATTTCTGCGCGTAATGTTGTTTCAGCCATTAAATTTGGTGAATTATTGCTAGATAACCTTATAAAGTTACATGATTGTGCTCCTATAGATTATATAAATGCACAACACCTTTCGACTAAGCTCAGTAAGCTAGACGGGATGTTTACAGCAACAACTATCTATAAAGAAAAAGGCTGGGGAGGTGTAAAAGACAACCCAGAGCGCACAAGAGGGGCGTTAGAAATCCTTGCTAAATTCAAATTGATCTACAAATTCAAAACAGAACAAAAAGGTGATAACGAGGTGATTCATTGGAAGGTGAACCCATTAGCTATTAACCGTGGGCAATCCACTAGCCCCCGTAGCCCCCAGTGAGTTGATATTGAATAGAATTGGAGTTAAGAGCCTATAACATCAATCTTAACCTCATCCTGCTATATCCATGTGTTTTAGTACCGATAATCTTAATTTTTTAGTACTAACACACATTTTTCTTAAGTTGTACAAACCATGAAACTACGAAACATTCTTACTAAAAATAATAAACATATTACTCCTAAGCTTAATAAAGTACTCCGTAATCTTATAAACACTGACCTTATAAAGTACAAAAATACAGACCTATTGGTAGACCACGTTAAGAACTTAGAATTAGCGCAATACCAAAGCGCAGTACTTAAACATTGCCTTGCTAACGTTAAGTTAGATGTAGATAAGCTAGATTTCACTATTAAGTTTAAAAAGAGCAAAAAAGGTATTAGTCCTGTTATTCAAACGGTATTAGATAACATTGAAACTATTACCGTTAAAGCTTTAAAAGGCCTTGTCCTTGTTGATAAAAGTAATGCAAGGAATATCAATCGTGATGTTGAACCTAGCAAAGATAATAGACGCCCTTGGTACAACACATGCTTTGATGTATGTGTAGCAGGAAAAGAAAAAACAGCGGTTAAAGTTTATGTATCAACTGGAAAGAAAAAGTTTAGTACAGCCAGCTTAAGGTTTAGCTTTAATCCTAACCACTTTACTAATAAAGAAATAACTATGGTCTTTACACATATTCAAAGTTTATTTGGCAGTAGAGAGTACAAAACTATAATTAATAGGGCACGAATAACTCGGTTAGATACAGGCTTTAATTTGTTTGGCGTATGTTCATTGTTTGTCTATACGATTTGTAACTATAAGAAGCTAAAAGATGGAGAGATATACCCTGAAGATGGTGATGTGGCTGAAACAGTTGAGCATGGGTTAGGTAACATGATTAAGCTGTACGACAAGCTATTAGAAATGATGAAGAACACTGGCTGTAGTATTAACGATAAAGTGATGACAACAAGAGTCGAACATCAAAACCGTGTTAGAGGGAAGATACGAGTAGCAAACCTTGAGTCATGTAATCAAATACTTCATGAGCTGGACTTTGTTGATCCTCTTGATGTTGCAAAAATGCACAAGCTTACAAATAAGTCTTTAATAAAAAAACGAAAAGGTACTGATGTTAAAGGTGCTGTTGAACGTTACGAAGCTAGAAAAAGTAATACTGTAAATATGCTTAGTGTGGAGCGAGAGGTGGTGGACAGCCAGCATCTCAAGCTTTTAACAACGCTCAAAGGACTAATCCTTGAGCCTAAAAAACAGTTGAAGAGGCTAAGCAAATGAAATGGAACAGAAGACAGCGTAAGGCAATAAAGCAAGCTAAGGGTAAAAATGTTTGTGTTATTGCAGGACCGGGGGCAGGCAAGACCTCATTGTTAGTAAAACGTCATAATTGGTTAGCAGATCGTATTAGTTGTAAGAATATAAAGCTAATAACATTTACTAACGCCGCTAAAGAAGAAATTAGAAAACGAATGTTGCCCCAACTGTCAAGCAATGTCAGTACCTTTAGCAGTTGGTGTTTAAAAGAACTGAGAGAAAATGGTTATGAGGTAAAGCTCTTTAATACGGAGACTGATGAACAACAAACGTTTATTAAGAAAATTGTAGGAAATCGGTTTAACGTAACTCATGTCATTCAGCTAATAAGCTACTGCGCTAACAAAGATATAAGTATTGATAAAGCTGTTCAAAAACGTTTTAAACATCTTAAAGGGAAGGAAGAACAGCTAAAGCAGATCTCTGAAGAGTATAAAAGTAGAAAGCTGAGAAAAAGGAAAGTTGATTTTGATGACCTTCTAACAGACTTTTATGCGGCTTTAAAAAGTAAGTGTTTTTTGAAACAGGTGCTAGCTAAAACTAGTCATTTGTTGGTTGATGAAGCGCAAGACATGAGCGTTATTCAATGGAGTATATTAAGGAAGCTGAGTCGAAAAGGGATTAAGGTGTTTTGTGTAGGTGATCCTGCCCAAACAATTTATAGCTTCCGTGGTGCTAGTGGAAAGTATTTATCTCAGTTTACTAGTCGTTTTGCTGACAGCGTAAAAATAAAGCTAACTAAGAACTACCGCTCTAGTGCTGAAATTGTAGATGTAGGTAATTGGCTGCGGAAAAATATCAATGATAATTATCATGAAATAAAATCTACTAAAGCCAACGGCTCTAAGCCGAAACTGCTTTCTGAATCCACGTTTGAAGAAAGTATGGGATGGGTTTGTAAGAGTATTATTGAATTACTTGAACAAGGCGAGGGTGTTAATGAAATAGCAGTGTTAGTTCGTACTAACGCTCAACTAGAGAGCGTTAATTCAATAATGGAAAAAGAGAAAGTTCCTGTTCCTAATGATGACGATGCTTTCGGAGTTTCATTAATGACTATGCACGGCAGTAAAGGGAAAGAGTTTAAGCATGTATTTGTTATTGACCCTAGGTTTGGGTATTCCCAACTTGATACCGAGTATTGCGAGAAACGCATTTTGTATGTTGCTATCACTAGGGCAAAGCAATCATTATCAATTGTTCGTGACTGTGGCGGTAAGGCTTTATTTTGTGATATGAAAAAGGGTCTTTATCCCATTGATGAAATCGATAGGCCACTTGTTGAGATAGTATAACAGACGGCTTTTGTGGGCAGTTGGATCGACTAGCCCCCTCAGCCCCCTGTTAAATTTTTGATTGGATAAATTATTAAAGGTGCTAAATCTTGAGGTTTACTTTTAGCCGCTTCAACGTAAAATATTCAGCTGATTTTTCATATTTAAGTAATCGCCCTTTATGAACGCTAATTCTCTAATAATTCTCGATTTTGAAACAACTGGTTTGTCACCAGATAATGGTGATAGGGCGATTGAAATAGGTGCGGTTAAACTAGAAAATGGTGAGGTAACAGATCGGTTTCAAGAGCTAATGAATCCCGGACGACCTGTTAGTTATTTTATTGAAGACTATACGGGCATCACCAACAAAATGTTGAGTAAAGCCGCACCGTGCTGTGAAGTGATGGAGCGTTTTGCTGATTTTATTTGTGGTCAAAACCTTGTTGCTCATAATGCTTCGTTTGATAAACGCTTTTTAGACAGTGAGCTAAAGCGAATATCAAGCAACTATGATGGTCAGTTCGCTTGTTCGTTACTAGTTTCTCGCAGACTATACCAGACAGCACCTAATCATAAATTAGGTACGTTAATTAACTATAAAGGTATTGCCTCAAACGGTAGCTTTCACAGAGCGTTATACGACTCTGAAATGACGGCAAAACTGTGGTTAACCATGCTTGATGATATTCAACAACAAACCGATGTTGATGAAGTGCCATTTTCATTAATACAAAAACTGGCTAAAACACCTAAAAATAAGGTTACTAAGTTATTAGCTAGTTTCAGATAAATCATATCTTTTCAAAACATCAATAACCGTTTTTCTTGCACAGCCAATGGTTCTTGCTACTTGGGCTTTGCTCATACCTTCAGAGAATAGTTGTTTGATGTTAGCGTGAAGTTCTTTGTTAATCTGCTTGCCTTTGTAGCGGCCTTTGGCTTTAGCAATGGCAATTCCTTCTCGTTGTCGCTCTAAAATCATAGCGCGTTCAAACTGATAGATGCCACCCAACATCGTTAACATTAGCTGTTGCATTGGGTTGTCATTTCCATCAAAAATGAAGTTTTCTTTATGAAAATTTAAACTGATACCCTCAGCATTGAATTCTTTGACTAAACGAAGCAAATCTTCAGTAGAGCGAGCCATACGACTGATGTCATGACAGTGAATAACATCACCTTCTCGCGCATAATCGATAAGTTGAATTAGAGCAGGGCGATTAACGTCTTTGCCGCTGCATTTATCTTCAAAAACTTTATCAAGTTTGACGTTCAATAACTGACGTTCTGTATTCTGATCTACTGAACTAACTCGTATGTATCCTAGCTGTGCACTCATAAAAACAACCGTGTAATTAAAATCTATAAGCTCATGTTATCTGGCAACTTTATTGACCTCAACGGTAAAAGTGACAGAAGTATTTAGTGAAGGTCAACATTGGTTTGGAGTAATAGTTTTTAATGAAAACCTGATCGAATCAGGCAACAGAAAGGATCATTGACCAGATCAAAACCAGTAAAAAAGTGAGTGTTTTAATTTGTGGTTTGGGGTCTAAGTAAGCACTATATGGCTCTAGCTAGGTTGTTGCATGTTACCGAAAAATAAAGAAATAATGTTAAAGCCGAAACTTTAGAGTGTAGTTAAAACATACACTGATCATCTAAGCGAACTGCTGTGATAACATTCAACTTCACTGATCAGAGGAATCACTTCCAAGTATTTGCCTAACCAAATTTTCATTACTCATGTCTAGTGTTGGAGCTTTTATCCAATCTAGGTGCTCTAATATGTAATTTGGAACTTTCTTTGGCATTGGAATACGTTCTTTTGGTAATCCAGTTTTTATATTTTTAACTCTTTCCATTAATTTTGTATACTCTAGTGTCTCCGCCAAGCTGTGTAGTTCGTCAAGCATGGCATTATGCATATCCCAAACAAATTGGCGCTTGTGTTTTTGTCGGATTAGATTAAAGAACTCTATAGAGCCAGATTGTCCGTAGTCTAGATCAGCTTGATGCGCTTCAGAATCCTCAATTACAATACGTTGCCTGTATAAAACTAGCATTCTGCTATAGTCTCTTACCACTGCAATAAGATCTTCTTCGTTAGGTGCAAGCTTCTGTTCGAGTCTTATTGGATCCAGCCGAATTGGCATAAAAAATTGAAAATCTATACCTGAAAGAAAAGACATGCAATCTGCCACCATAGCTTGTAACTCAAGTCCAGTGAAACATCCTTGTGCGATGGCAAGTCTATTTTCTTCTGAGAGCGAAAATAAGTAGTTCTCTCCGAGATTAAAAGCCAAAAATTGATATAGATGTTCTGGCTTTAACTCGATGTCTACATTTACGATTCCTACTAAAGACAGCCCCATCGCATTGTTTTCTTTTACAAGTGGACTAAGATCAAACTCTGTATATAACGCGGCACGACACGGTGATTTTGCCAAAGCATTAAAGAATTCGCGACGAGAGTTCTCATCATGGTGCCCTACGGCTGTTTCTATAAACTCACCGAGAACCCTTTTAAACATTAACGTACACAGCCCCCCAGTATGAACGATAGCCATATTGAGAAAGCGTATTATCAAATCCATCGCTCGTCGTGTACCATGCTTCAGATCAGAATGAGTCAACACTTGGATACATTCAGCGATATTCTCAAGCAATTGAGAAGTATTAAATATGGAATCGCTATTCCTAATTTCATCTAGGCAATTCATGTACAATTTTACCTGTATACCATAGGGATTCTTACTACAGACAAAATCGTGTAAGTAGGTCTCTATTGATAGAAGCTCTTCGGTAGTCATCAAGGGGGCAATGGATATCAATTTTTTCTCACGCTCATCTCGCCAGCTATCTATGCTAGTTGAAGAGTCACGTCGCGGCCTACACAGAATAAAGTCTGGCGTAATACTTATTAATGTATCCATGCAGAAGTATTCATTTTGAAAAACAAGTCCCCAAGCTTTAGCATATTTATCATGATTTACGGTTGAATGGGCAATATTGAAATTGATCGAGTTTGAATGCGAATAAGGTTTACCATTGTTTCCTGAAGCGGGCTGTTCCCATGACGGAAATACCGATAGAATTTGATTACCTCTAATTTGAATCCGTAATTTCATGGTCTTCATAGGGTCGTTCAACAATGCATAACCATAAAGTACTCCAGCTTGTTGTTCTGCTGTAGGGTATGTCGAATCCTCTATATCTATATTGTCGAAAGCTTCTCCGATTACCTTAATAACTTTTTCTTCTGAATAACCTAGTGGAAATAGGGTTTTCCACAGGTAGCCAGATCTATAATAATTGTCAGGCTGCATCGTAATCTTAGCTGCATTTCCGGTGAACATTCGGCGAGGTATCTTTAGCGTAATAACTCCATTTTGAAGTTCCCTAGCGAAGAACCAACTGTCATGTATATCAGAATCATACTCAAGCAAGTGCACTACATCTGAATAATCGTTCAAGAGGTTTTCCCAAGCTTCCCAAGTGTGGAGTCCACCAGAAAGCGCGACCTCGGTGGTTCGGGTACCATTAACACTAGTTGACCGAACTTTAGTGTCACCTGTTAGAATGTGCTTTATGGCAGATTCTGTAAGTTCATACTCTCCATTATTTCCAAAACAAATGGGATAAATATTTGACATTATGGCCTCTTAAATTAAATTTTAACTATGTGGAAATTATTCATTAAGTTTTATTAGCACTATAGCGATAGGTAAGTTGCTTTAGAACTAATTTCTTTGATTATAGTGACTACGGGTATAAGTATTTGTAAATACTATGTTAAACAGGATTAATTAGAGATAAAAATGCATATCAATATTTTGATAAAATTATGGAGTCATACTTAGTAAGTATGACCTAAACTAAACATACCCCAGAAGATAACGTGAGTAATCAATCGGCTGTATCTGTTCTACTTTAAATGCGCGTTGGCCTCAATTTTAAGTGATATAGTTTTTGCTAAACGTCTGGAAATTCGATAAATTATTTTAAATAGTTGTACAGTATCAGGTAAATTTAACCTTTGGATGGTAAATAGTATGAGTATTTTTGATAACTTCCGACTTCTTAAAGAAGATATGGAGGATAAAGGTTGGGTTATTGATGCTTTTCCATTTAAATACAAAAACTATGATTATATAGTTTTAGCTAAGTTATATCAGGATAATGAAAGAAGACCTAAATTTGCTCTCATGAAAACTAAAATAATGAGAGAGGATGATGTGAGTATAAATATAACGATCCCAGTGAATGTAAATGGATTTATTATCAGCCCTAAAAAGTTAAGAGAGTTTTTTGATATAGAATATGCTCCAAATCTTCGTGAGATTTTGATACAGTTTAATGAAAACTTCGCTCAGTTTATCCCCCCAACAATTACTTTAAATAAACCAGATTGGTTAAAAGACCCAATGGTTAGCGATTTATCCTCAAGTGACAGTGAAAACCCAAATAGACTGTACTGCTTTGATGTCCGAAGAAATGGCACAAATAGAAATAGATCACCATTTAATGATAATAAAACAAGGTTGCTAAGGTCTCATCTTTATTCACTATTCTGCGATGATCAAACAGTTAGTTTTTTCTATTCATCAGAGAGCGAGCAAGAAGAAACAGATGAAGAAATACTAGCGAAATTTAGTCGGCGATAACCTATCTAAATAGATAGGTTATAAGAGCAATATAATAAACAAGGATAGGTTGCGCGCAGCCGCAACTTTATCCTGTTGTTGAATAATCCCGATTTATTGGCATAATCTATGCAACTAGTAAATATATTCGACGTGTTATATTTGGTAGTTATTACAGTGAGTTAACTGTTTTGTATAAATTTAATTTCTCACAATAACATTAGGCTATTTGAAGACGATTTTCCATTTGATTGGATCTTTTTCTGCCGCAAAGCGGCTTCGTTCAACAAAGAATTTAAGAGTGATTCCCAACGGCTGGCATTTTTAGGTCAATGTTGGGTATCGTGTTTACAGTGCAATAGTTTAGGTCTGGTGGTAGCGTTGCTCACACCTTAATGCAGCGTTATAGTTTTCCCAATAAATTGGCGGTAAAATATGTGTGACTTTGATTCTAATAATAAAAGTAGAATTGGTGCTTTTCTATCGCTAAAAGATAAATGTTTTTATCATGAATCTGAAAGGCTGGGTATCAGATTTGATATCAATAACAATAATCTTCCATTCATATACTTCAGTAGCTTTTTCTCTCATATGAGAGATGTTTGTGATCTATCAATATTATTCTTAATCAATGAAGAAATATCTAATAGTATAGGAAGAAAGCCTTACTCAAAATTAATCGAAGAAGTTATGAGTGAAGGGTTTTATAGAAAAAAAATAACAGTTCATAATGATGAGATTATTTTTGATGATATTAAAATTAAATTTACACTCGAAGAAATGAATGAGCTTCTTGTGAATAAATTTAACGGAATGTTGGGAAGTCAAATTTTGGATTTTCAAGTTTCTGCTTTTTCTTCTTTTGAATTTTGGATATCTAAAATATATGAAATAAATAAAGAGAAAATTGAATCGGATTTAATTAAAATCCGTGAATCAAAATATACCTCACTAATTGAAAAGTACAGAGATGCCTCCGAATCTGATAGAAGTAAAATATTACAGAAAATAATAAAACTACCAGGTGGCTTTGTTTCATTTCCTGATAAATTGAATAGTATATTTAAGCTTATCGATAAGGATAAGTATCGAAGAAATATAAATAAAGATAAAGATATTATTAGCTTCCTCAGAGCAAATAGAAATACTGTTCACAACGGAGGTGTGCATAAGGGCAAGGATCACCTGCTTTCACATGATAATAAAACATTCGCGCTTGAGTCCGATAAGCCAGCATATAATGAAAATTATAATGACCTAATCACCCTTATAGGTGAACTGGTCGATATATACTCTGAAATATTATGTTCATTAGATAACATGACTCCTGACCTTTATACTGAAGGACAATATAATACTCGCTCACTTAATTTGTTAAATATAGCGTGTAAAGAGCATGTAGCCGGTACAGTAGAACCTGAAATTAAAGATGAACTCACACTTTCATTCTTTAATGATATGGGGCTAAACCATAAGAAATCTCAACGACTTCTCCAAAACTTAAAAGACTTAATCCCTCATACAGAGCAGGAAATTGAAATACTTACTCTGCTAAGTTGTGATTTAGTATGAGTGTTTAGCTCAAAACTATAACAAGGCGTTTAAACGGAACTAAAACAGTTGGTTAGGTTTCGCTTCACATTATAACCAACAATTTTAGTCCGCTTAACGCGGTGTTAGATTTAATTGAGGGTACAGTGGCAATAAAAGATAAACTTATAAAAGCACTTCATCAAGCTTGTACAGACTCATTTTATTTTTCCGATGATGAAACTAGTTTAATTAGTGCTGAGTATTTACTTACAGTAAATGCAGCAAAAAGTATTCAAGAGCTAAATGTTTGCTTTGGTAGTCCTCATAAAATATTTCTTGAGCACTCGACTTCTCATTTTGCTACCAATTGTGTCCCAATATTATCAAAGGCACCTACTACAACGAAAATACCTAAATCAATTCTGAGGAATGAAAACTTTGATACATCAAGAACTGGGAAAATTGATATCGCAGTTTATGATGGCTCTACAAGTTTTTCTACACCAAGTTGTGCGATCGAGGTTAAAGGGTTTAATCCACCAAAATGTAAAGTAATAGATGATTTAGCGCGTAATCTAGAATATTTTTCTTTTAAAGGGAAAACAGGTTTATCAAAATTACCTGCAACATTCTTTATTGCTCTGCATAGTTATAAAAATACAATGTCTGATAAAAAAGAAGCAAGTAACTTAAAACGTATCAGAAAACGATACCAAAGTTATTTTTCTGAATTAACAATCCCAACTAATGTACATTGTAAACTTGATGCTTTTACCATTCGAAGAGGTGTTGTTCCAGATATTAATGATCCATATGTACAGCAGTTTGGGCTTGATGGAACCGAAGACTATCACTTTATTGGAGTAGTAGTTGAGTTCACAAAATAAATCTAAGCAATTTAAGTCGGAACAAAAGTAGTTGGCTTTGTTTCGTACATCAACAAGTATAGCCAACAGCTTTTATCCACTTAATGTGGGCGTTATCGCCCAAAATCTAATCCAAGTCACCGCTACTTATTAAATACTAATGTCCGCAATGTGGTAATAGTGACGGTTAACACTATCCCATTATGGCGGCGAAAGTGAGATAGGAATATGTTAGTTGAGGGAATATGCAAAATCATTAAGTGCAATAAAATCATGGTGTTAATTTCGTTGTCAGAGCTGACTTATGTGTCATCTCACCAATTTTAGATCAATAAAAACCTAAACTTTGCCATAAAAAAGGAAGTAAAAAAAAGCGCCAATCCTTTATTATGAAATATTCAATTAGCCAAACACTTTAAAAAACAGAATAAGTGTTGCCTGCTAACGCCCCATTAAGCGGCAAATGATAGTTGGCTAAAATTTTGAGGAACGAAAAACAGCCAACTGTTATTTGTCCTTTTGAATGGCTTGTTAGCAGCAAGTTTATTAAACAGGCTGAACTTACCAAAAACCCTAAAACCAAATTGATGGAAGTGAAACATTAAAAATACCGCAACACTTAACCACAAACCTTAATTGATAAACAATAACAAAAAATACTTGCAGATCAATAAAAACCTAAACTTTGCCACAAAAAAGGAAGGAAAGAAAAAAGTGCCAATCCTCTGTTATGAAATACTCAATTAGCCAAACACTTTAAAAAATAGAATAAGTGTTGCCTGCTAACGTCTCGTTAAGCGGATAAAAACAGTTGGCTATAATCGCGTAGCGATGGCCAACTGTTTTTATTCCGTTTAAACGACTTGTTATATTTTTTATGCCACGGCGAAATTTACAAAGTGGACATTCTTTAAGTTAACTTCTTGTTTCGCATGCCAAAGATCATAGTTATCTTGCATTGAAAGCCAACTTTCTGGTGTTCTGCCGATTGCTTTTGACAAACGAAGTGCCATTTCTGGAGAAATAGAACTTTGACCTTTTAGAACACGATTCAAAGTAGAAGAAGCTACATCCAGTTGTTTTGCTAAATAGCGACAGCTAAAGCCAGCAGGCTCTAAATAAACATCGTAAATGAACTCTCCTGGATGTGGGGGATTATGCATATTCATTAGTGATAGTCCTCGTAGTTGAGAATGTAAGCATTACCATCGATAAATTCAAAAGTAATGCGCCAATTACCATTTACAGTAATAGACCAAATCCCGTCTCGATTGCCTTTTAATGGATGCAATTTAAAACCGGGCAAATTGATATCATCAATTTCTTGAGCGGTATCTATTGCGACTAATTGCATACGTAATTTACGTTGATGCTTTGCCTGAATACCGGAGATACTCCCAGTTTGGAAATATTTCTTAAGGCCTTTGTGTTTAAAAGATTTAATCATACAACAAGTGTAGCGTGATGCGCATCATTCATCAAGAAAAATATAACGCCCATATTAGCGGGCAAAAAATTGTTGGCTAAAATAGCGACGCAGGAGCAAAAGCCAACTGTTATTTGTCCTGATTAATTTGCTTGTTAGCTGGCTGACTACACCTAACTGTTGGCTAAGACTAACTTTACCAACAAGTCTGTTGTTGGTTTTCCATCAACCAATAGGTGGTTTTTGGTTTGAAACCTTTTAATTGCTGAAATTGTATTTTTACCAAGAATACCATCAGCTTTTCCTACTTTATAGCCTAGCGCATTTAGTTGAATTTGAATACCTTGAACAAGGATATCAATTTCATTAACTTTTTTATTTGGCGAAGCGTAACTGGCTGTATCTTTACTTTTTGATACGTAAGAAGTACTTTTGGGTTTATAACTTGATGCTTTAGGCGCGCCATGGCAATGATAACCAACTTTTTTACTATTATGACAGCCAGATGAGTTTGTTCTTCCGCTTGTAGCATTTGCAAATTGAATTGAAATAAAGCTAAAACTTATTAGTAGTAAAACGATCGATTTTTTCATTCGTAAATCCTTATCGGTTTTAATTACATACACTTGCGTTGATATGATTAATATCAAAAGCCAACCATTAATTTCCGTTTGAGCAACTTGTTAGCCATATTATTTTGAAAAATACTCTCGAAAAACATTCCCTTCAGGTGGAATATAACTCGATTGTTCGTGAAAGCCATTGACGTCTTTCATAAATAGTGGAACCCACAAAGCTAAGCCAGAATTATTGGGGAGTACTCTTAAAAACGGTAAACCAAAAAAATTGATAGGTTTTACATTAGTAATATTTCCCCATTCTATAAATAGGGATAGTCCCCAAAAGTTAAAACCTTTAAGACCGTTATCATTAAGTGTAACTTTATAATAGGCTGACATAATAAATGAAGAAAAAATACAAAATACAATGACAAAGCCAACTGCCATTCCATACGCTATTAAGTTAATGTCCAATCCATCCTCATACACAATAACAATAGTAAGCAATAAAATTGCAAGAGTAGATGTACATAAAATTAAATGACGAGGGTTCATCTTAAATGTGTCGACATACTGCATTGCTGGTTATTCCCTAATATGGCTAACGCCCCACTAAGCGGCAAATTGCTGGGCGCGGATTTTGCGTGTTTTTGCAAAATGCGTGAACAGTAATTTGTCCGTTTGAGTGGCTTGTTATAAATTATTTAATACCGATCATTTTTGTTCTTTCAATAATGTCGGTTGGTTCATTTTTTATTATTAAGTTCATCAATGCATCTATTTTTCTTGTGTCCACATTATTATCATCAGCAGAGCTATTAATAATATCGTTACATTTCTGTTGGTAATTAAGTATTTCTCGTGTGGTTTCGTGTACTCTCATTAAACAACCAAGATACTCCCTAAAACTTTTTGTTATAAAAATTTCATCGGGCATCTCCCGCAAAATTTTATTTGTAAAAACATCTGATTTAGTCAATCGATCTTTATCAATTATTAGTTCAAGTGATGAGTTGTGTGGATGCTCATCTGTATTGAAGTCTTCAAGTAACGTAAAAGAACCATATCTTTTCTTATGTATTATCACATCGTAATGCTGGACATAGTTCCTTAACCTATACATAAAGCGATAAATAGGTGACTTATCGAATTCATCTGATATCGTTTTTTCTTTAAGTTTTAAGTCTTCGTATTTTTTTGATATTTTTTCAATTTGATCTACATATGTTTTCACTGAGGAGAATAAATTTGAAATTGTTCTATTTATAAGACGCCTCGTATCAAAGAAGTTACTATTTCTTTCGGATTGCCCTCTAACTATGTTTTCTATACTTATACGATAAACACTTAATTCATAATCAATATAGTCAGAGATTAATACTTCAAAAGCCTCTTCGAGAGCAAGACCATCAGAGATTATTTGCACTACACTCTCCATAATTTATAACGCCCAATTAACGGGCAAATAATTATTGGCTAAAATGTGAGGGACGAACAAAGCCAATGGTTATTTGTCCCTGTTGAATTGCTTGTTAGGTGTTTTTAACTCTGAAACTGAGTTTAAAGCTAATTGCCACAATAAATCCAATTAATGCAACGGATAATGTATCACCAACAGGATCAGCATACAAACCCGTAAAATAGTGATTTATCGGAATGTAAGCTGACGGAACTAACCCAGCGATAATGTAACTTATCATATTTCCTTTAGTGTATTTTTGGAGCAAGTAATGTAAAGGAATAAACCAAAAAATAGTAACTACCAAAGCTATAGTTGTAACCACTAAAGCAGAAGAAAAGTTTAACAGCCATTCAACTGAACCGCCTCCAGAAAATAAGAAAAAAGAGGCACTGGTTATAAATACTATAAGAGAAGACACTAAAGTAGATTTAATTACCGAACTCAAATAAACACCTAACGCCGTTTTAAGCGGCAAATTGTAGTTGGCTAAAATAAGTGAGGCACGAACAAAAAGCCAACTGTAATTTGTCCGACTTGAAAACCCTTGTTAGGCATCTGTTTGACACCGAGAAATTACTGTTAAGTAATCCCGAACATAGTAATTGTTTGGTTTATTATAATCACGATTACAAACAATAAAAATGTCGTCAGCATTGAAAATAGATTTTTTTTAATAGCAAAAAAAAGAATCTCATCAAAATAGCTCTCTGGCTTACCATAAAGAGCTACACGAATATGAAGAATAATAGTTATTGGCCATATTGCTGTAGTTGTGAAAAGGGCCGGTGTAATACTCGGGGTATACACATCAAAATGCATCATTGATGACATCACTTTAAGCTGAGACATAAAATAAATGACAGCAACAACTAAGTAATCATGACAAAAAACGGGCACATGAAAAGGAAGCCAACCAAAAATAAACTCGAAGAATGGATCAACAACCCCTCGATAGGTTGAAACTGCATATTTAATAAACCCAACAAACTTTACAATACTTTCAGCCATGCCTGATAAAGCCATAACTCCACCAAATAAACCTAAGCATTTCCAAAGAAAAGAGAACGGATTAAAATTATTCATTGTTATAAGTAACTACATTCCTTGAAACAATACGTAAATGGAATCAAATGCTTCAACTTATTTCGCTGAAGATGCCTAACGCCTTACTAAGCGGCGCGAAATGGTTGGCTAAAATTGCGAGGAACGAAGCTAGCCAACTGTTTAGCGTCCGTTTGAGTAACTTGTTATAAGTATTTAACTAATAAATAGAAACAAATTTTCGTTTAACTCTTGGCGGTTTACTTTTATGAATTTTATCATTAAGCAACTCAACTTCTTTAGAGTGTACCTCTTTAAGGTTAGAGATGGATTCTTTATGTTCTTGCTCGGCGACATCAAGTTTAGCGCGGAGACTATTGATACTTTTATCTTCATTCTTAAGAGAAGACTCAAGGGTTCCGATTTTGATAGCCTGCCTGATTATAATTCCGATCAGCAAAAGAAAAATAGCGGTACAAATTGTGATGATAGTGTTCATAGTGACCAAATCCATTGATACTTATAACGCCCTGTTAACAGGCAAAAAACATGTTGGCTAAAATAAGCGACG
>JAOPTQ010000060.1:0-57694 GCA_051531915.1 Colwellia sp.
TTTTTGTCCTTGTTTAATTTCTTGTTAGGCATTATTGGCCTTTTTCATTAAGTATAGAGTCTACTGTTTGACTGACTATGAAAGAAGGTATTTCAAGTTCATCTGAAATAATTGATACTATTGCACTTTTAGGAATATCTTCTTTTAAAAGGTCATAAACCATTGCTTCCATACTTTTTACATTTTTCATGTGCTTAGGCGATAGTTCCCTAGGTCGAGTAATACTCCCTAATTTTCTATTTGTTAACTCTAAATTTCTAACACGTTTATCCATTGAGCGAGTCGCTGACAAGATCTCCATTAATACGTCACCTTCATCTCGCTTTAAAACTGGGCCCGTTGTTTCAGTATTTGAAATAATTTCTTTAAATTTATTTTCAAATGCGGGCCAATAAGTTTGAAAAACTTGTTCTAGAATATTTTCTTTTAAAGCACGCTCCTTTAATGAGCTATTAAGTGTTCGAACTAACTCCCAAAGGCCATCTTGTGTGGGTAATGTGTGATTAAATTGAGATAACGGTGTACCTACATCAGTAGGCTCTAAATCAATAAGGAATGTACACACTCGATTATTAGATAAGCCTTTCGCTAAAGCTCCAGCTTCAAATAAAATCCATGGTTTATTAAGGTTTTCATGTGTAAGGCAAATAATACCAATGGTCGTATTTTGTAATTGATTATTAATTTCAGAAAACCAAAGAGAACCTCTATCGATATCCTTGCTTGACATCCAAGGATCTACAGCTTGGATTACGCATTGTAACCATTCATCTAAAAGCTCGGTTACCTCCTTACTTCGAGTGCCTGACCAGCTTAAAAAAACGTTCAATTTAATCTCCTTGTAGCTACCGATTACTCTGACGTAGTTGCAAGAATACATCCTGCACCAATAAATGTTGCACCAAATGTTTTTCCGAGTAACTTTTGTACCCGAGTATTCATTGTACGTGCTTTAGCACACTGTGCTACTAGTGCATATGAGGACAAACAAATAAATGATAACAACATAAAACTTAACACTAAAATAGAAAACTGAAATATAAGAGGATCAGCAACCACAATAAACTGAGGAAACAATGCTGTAGTAAAAATAACTGCTTTGGGATTTGTGAATGCAACTAAAACCCCTTGTGTATATAGACTTAAGGAACTACCTTTAGCTTTTTTTGTTAAGCCTATCTCGATATTACCAATACCATTTACCCAAAACTTGAAACCTAAATAAACCAGATAAACCGCCCCATATATTTTTATAACAGTAAACGCCACCGTAGAATGTAAAACAACAGCACTTAACCCAAGTACCGAAAATGTTGACATAATAAACAGCCCAGTAACATTGCCTAGAACCGTAACAAGAGATTTTTTAAAACCAAAAGAAAGGCTATTTATTGAAACAAGTAATGCTGCAGGGCCTGGCGTAGCAGTCGCCAATAAAGCAATAGAACAAAACATAAACCAATTTTCGAATTGCACCAAATTCTCCTTAGGTAGCTAACGCCCTGTTAACAGGCAAAATATAGTTGGCTAAAATAAGCGACGAAGGAACAAAAGCCAACTGTTTTTTGTCCTTGTTTAACAGCTTGTATGCAATTACTTATTGCAAGCACAAGCCATTTTTCCATTTTCCTGTGGCCATTCTTCATAATTACCATTAGCACACCCTTTTTTTATTCTAGGGCAATGCGCGTAATCACGAGAATAGTCCTTTCCTGTAATAGCTTCAATAGCTGTATCCGTTAATTGATCTTTTAGGCTCTGGGAAGAACAACCAGATACAAGCAAAAAAACAAGTAGATAAATATATTTCAAGCGAATTCCTTTTGCATATAACGCCCCATTAAGAGGCTTTTGATAGTTGGCTAAAATGTGAAGCGAAGCGGAACCTAGCCATCTGTTAAAAGTCCTGCTTGAATGGCTTGTAAGCTGGTAATTGAGCACAGCAGATTAATGTGCTCTGTATAACCAGAACTATTATAATTATTTGAATAGTCATTCATAAAACCATGCAAGTATTCAACTTTTTTAGTTTTGACATTAGCCTTTCTAGAAAGATTGTTTTGTAGCTCCACAACATCAAAATTAGGTTCACTTTTTGGAAAGACCAAGAACACTCTAAAGCGTGGCTCTATTAGTGTGAAATTTCTGATTTGTGAACCGTAAAAGCAATAGGCTTGCTTGATAAGATTATTACCTTCCTTTCCGGACAACCGCCAAACAACTGAAGCCCCAATACTAAAACCGATTAATGTTACTTGATATTCAATTGACTCGACCGCCTCTAATAAGATAGATAGGTAATTATCTAGCCCAACTTCTTTTACAAAATATGAATATGCCTCAGCTTCATTTTGGAACCCCATCATTTGACCTTTATACGGATCAACAATGGTGCATGATCCAAGTTTTTCACTTATTTCTAATAAAGCAGGAGTTACACCAAAAACATCTGAAACTAGAATTATACTCATAGACTTTGTTTGCCAGCTAACAGCTTTTTTAATAAGAAAAAATCCTTGTTTAAACAGAGATTTTTTCCTTGTTTTATTTTTTATATTCCAAACCTTACGATAGAAGAGCAACTTACTCAATACGTTAAATATAATATTTCTACATTAGCAGAAGAAAGAAGGGAAATGTCCCGTTTATTATCATAAAAATGACTTCTTAAAGAGAATAAGACCAAAGGGACGATTCAGTAGAAAATATATAGCAAAAAGCTTAAAGCTAACAACTGCCAACTTATAGCTTACAAATAACAGTTTAAAAAAAAATTTTCGCATCAATTCCCCGCCGGTTTTATATGATCCATTCTTGTACTCATCGGAACCGTCCAATCTTTGATATAATTGGGTTGTACTGGTGAGTAATTAAATGCTTTTGGCTCAATATTGTTTACGAGCTCAAGTTTTAAATCATTAATACCCTTAAGTACGCAAAGAGCCACTTCATTGGCGCCAAAATAATTAAAATGAGTATTGTCTTTTAATGCCTTTGTTTGATTAGGAAAAGTATTGGCAGGGTATTGTACAAAAGCATTCCGTGATTTTTTATCGCCCCAACTTTGATATAAAGTCGTGGTCATTTGAGTGACATCAATTAACGGTACTTTGAGTTTGCGTGACACGGTACGCATGGCTTCAGGATAGTCACCATGGGTGGGTTTTAGTTTGCCATTTTTATGAAAGAAACGTCGCTGTGTTGGCGTAATTAACACAGGGTTAGCACCTTTTTTTCGCGCGGTTTTTACAAATTCAGCTAATAATTGGCTGTATGACTGCCACGGGCCAATATCTTTGCCACGGCGTTTTTCATCATTATGCGCAAATTCAACAAACAAGTAATCACCCGGTTTAATCTTCGATTTGATTTTTTCTAGGCGGTTACTGGCTTTAAAAGAGTGTAGCGACTCGCCTGATTCTGCATAATTGGCAATAACTATATTGTCATCAAAGTATTGAGTAATTAATTGCCCCCACGATGCCCAAGGCGATAAATTTTGATCGGTAACGGTGGAATCGCCAGCAAGAAAAATAGTAGTTACATTCTCAACAGGCGTTATTTTTATCGCTCTAACGGCTGAATTTTTGGCAAATTCTAGCGTGAGTTTGTTATCCCAATTAATGTGGTTTAACTCTCGTTTATTAAGTTTTATTTGGCTGTTTTCATCAATACGTGGTGTTCTAACATTCACCATGATGGTTTTAGTGACGCTTTGCCCTTTGGGAATTTTCAGTTGGTTGATCATCAACCGTCTTGCTTCAGCTTTTACTGTGGTCACAGAATCTTTAATATCGCTTCCTAAGGTTAACTCTATTTTATAGTTACCCTCGTCAAGTTCAGTTGAGAAATAGACTGAGCTAGATGCGGTTAAAGCATTTCCTGCAAAGATTGCATGTTTGGCTGAATCAAAATCAAAACTATATTTTTGCTGAGGGTTTTGTTTGTTGACATCAGTATCAGCAAAATCAAAATTAATAGTTGAATTAGGCGGTATTAAATTAATAGCTACGGGTTTATTTCTATCACAAGTTATTTTGCCATCGTTATAGTTTAATTCAGCTACTTGAATAAGACTTCTTGCGTGCTCATAAGGGCTGATTTTTTCATCTTTACTTCCATCATAATCGCTATACAACGGTGCTTGCCCTGAATGAGTGAAATAAAAGATATAGGCACGCCCATTATTAACGACAACATCGGCATGTTGCCCTTTAACTTTGTCTTGCTTGCCAGTGCCGGGGTTAGCTAAAATTCTATCAGGCTGGCGAGTCCAGTTTACTAAATCAGGAGAGCTATAAACGCCAAGTCCTTGCCATTCATCGAGGATCATAAAATATTTGTTTTTCCAAAAGAATATTTTTTGTCCTTCGCCTCTTTCACCAGTATCACTGGTTATTTTTCCTTTATCTGTCCAGTGAAATAAGTCAGGGCTGTCGGCGTAGTAAATTGACTTACCATCTTTTTCATTGTTATACCAAAGTCGCCATGTGCCATCGGGCAGTTGTATTACAGAGGCATCAATGACCTTGTTATTAACTAAGTTCAGCTCAGAATCAAACTGCCAATCGATTAAGTTTTTGCTGGTTAGATGGACGATAGTTCTAGGGTGCTGCCAGTCTTTAAAAACGCCCGGTACTATAGTGAGGAACATATGATAAGCATTATTATGATAAACAACATCTGGCGCCCAATAGGTAATATTTTTACCACCGTAATTTATATTCGCTTCACCTCGATATGTCCAAGACGCACCGCTGTCAGTAGACTCAGCAATACCAATTGGAGTGCCATGTACCCAACTGACATCTTTGGGGTTACCTTTGATGGAATTGCCTTTGATAGTGTTGGCTCGGCGGTTGGTATAAAACATAAACCATTTTTTTTCTGCTTTATTCCAGATCACTACAGGATCAGCTGCGCCATCGTAAACAGTGTCACGAAAGAGTGGTTTATCGGCTATATTAGGCTCTGCCTGAACAGACCATGCGCTCAGCAGTATGCTGGCAATAACAGTACTAATTAAGAATATTTTTTTGAACATAGCTTGTTGAACCTATTTTTTATTAATTAACTAAAAATTTAGCGAGTATCAAGGTTAATGATTATTGTTTAACGTGACTATGTACTTCGCTCAGGATCGTCATTCCCGCAGTGTTTTGAGCGGGAATCTTGGTCAGAAAAGACGAGATTTTCGATTAAAATACCTCGAAGATGACGATTACAACGGGCTCCTGAGCTATCTGCATAGGCATATTGCTTAATGTTTAATGTTTAATGTTTAATGTTTAATGTTTGGAATTTCATAACTAGTTATTTGAACGTTAGCTCTGATCGCTAATTGGTCAAGCACTATGCCGGTTTGATTTACCGATAGCTTAACTGTTTGCACGCCCGCTTTGGTTATTTCCATTGGCACCGTAATAATCTGAGCATTACGCAATACGTTCTCTTTCCATTGCTTGCTTCTACCTGTGGTATTTAAGCTATAAACACCGAGTTTTTTATTATTAACGCTAACCGATAGTTGATGATCAAAATTATTAGCATGTGTTGGCAGTAAACGTATTTCAAGTTGGTAACTACCCACTTCTTCGACAGAAAAATTATAATTTAACCAAGGTTGATCTTTAACAAATTCCACTTGTGTCAATGGCATAAGGGTAACGGCATTGTCGCTATAGCCTAAACCTTCAACAGCTTGCCATTGGGTACTTTTATAAGACTTACTGTTGCTAAAAGCATTTGCTTGTAGGTATATTGGTTCAGACTTATTACCCTGCCTTTGCTTTTTAGCTTGATTTTCTTCGGCACTTGTAAGTGATTTGTCAAAAGAAGGCGTTTTAAAGACAGGTAAGTTTCTTGGCTTCATCGACATCATATGTTGCCATTTACCATCACTCAGTTGGATATTATAAAACTCGGTTAGTTGCTTAACTTTTTCATAAGCTTGCCTTGACTGTTTTGCATAGCGATCTTGCTCTTTTGCAGAGCTAGCTGTTAAGGCTAATTGTCGATATAAAAACTTATAGTTCATATTAGCTGCTGACTTTACTGGATATTCGACTAATTGATACCAAGCATTTAATCGGTTTTTAGGCACTTGTTTAACCAATAATTCAAGTGATGTTACTAAGCTTTTATAGGCGGATATTCTGGCTAATACTTGTGCTGTTGAAAATTCAGTAAGTTGAGTTTTCGTGGTTGGCTCTGTTTGGCTCCAGCCCATAAATTCGGGCTTTCTTAAAAATGCTAAACGGTAATATTCATTGATCACATCTGCAACTTTATTAGCGATTGTTTGACCAAACTCTCGTGCTACCCAGCAGCTTAAGTGCTGTTTTATATTTTTGGGGTTAACGCTGTTGATATCCCATGCGAGATCGAGAAAAAACTCCATTGAATATTCATTGGGTTTGATATCACCCACATTAGCGATCCAAATTTTTTGAGCGCCATTGGCGTAGGCGCGCGACATTTCAAACCAAATTAATCCCGGCTGTGTGGTGCTTAGCCATAAGTAATCATGTGGTCGTCCCCAATAACTTAAATGATAATAGACACCAGCGCCGCCAACGCGTTGCTGTTCTTGTTGATTACTTAACCGGCGAATATAACCGTAATTATCATCAGTCCACATTAAAGAAATGTCATCAGGCACTACTAGTCCTTGGTTATACAGCGCTAATACTTCTTTGTAAGGAATAAGTACTTGAGGAATTTCTGTTATGGGTTTATTGAAAGTCGTGGTTAATATTTGACGTTGTTTGGTTATAATTTTTTCTAGCATATTAACGCTTTCAGCGGTATTTTTAGCGCCCCGCATATGACTGTCGTGAATGCCACGCATGCCCATGGTGATCATGGTTTGATTGCTGCTGTCTTCAACCTCATCAATACGTGCTTGCCAGTATTGATTAATAGTGTCGCTGTTAGTAAAATAATTGTAGTCACCATCCGTGTCATGGTGCCATTCGTCGACATTGTTTCTCAGCATCGGTTCGGCGTGTGAGGTGCCTACTACAATATGATACTTTTGCGCCATCGACTGATTGCCTTTAATGCTATAAAAGCTTTTAGTGCTAGGGTGCATTGCTGGCCAAATAGTGTTGGCTTTTAAGCGTAATAATAATTGAAATATTTTTTCGTAACTTTTCGGGCCAATATCACCAACATCCGTTTCAAAGGTTTTAGCTGCCCAAGGCTGTAGCCCCCAATCTTCATCATTGAGGAAAATACCGCGATATTGCACTGACGGTGCATCGATAATACCATTGCTAGGTAATTCAACCGTTAATAATTCTTGAGAGATAGGATTAACATCAGCCCACCATTGCCAAGGTGAAATACCTAAACGTTCGGCTAATTCAAAAATGCCATATACAGTGCCACGGACATCACTGCCAATAATATAAAGGTTATTGCTCGAGTTGAGATCAGGGCTAATGATGAACTTTTCCCAAGCGCCTGATAACGCTTTTGCTTTGTTTTTTATGATTGGGTGATTAGCGAGTTGTTGATTTGTTTTAAATTGTCTGAGTTGTGTGAGTTGTTTAAGCTGACCAATAGTAATATTGATGCTCTGAGAATTATTCTGCTCAAGAGCTTGTCCACTACCAATGATTTTTACATGACTGCCAGTGATATTGTGAATATCTTTGGCTAATTCATTTACCGCCCATAGGATCAGAGCATCGGCTTTTTTATCAATGATCAATTGGGTGGTTTTATGCTTTTGAGTAATGACATAGGTCTTGGTGTTTTCTGAAGCAGTTTGAGCTCGTTCTATGGCGACTGTATTAGTTGCGTAGCTATATGTGCAGGTAAGAGAGCAGGCAAAGATGCCGATAAAAGCACCTAAAAAAATGATTGATTTAAACCACTGAAAAAATCGCTCGCTTTTGAACATGCTCATTAGTCTTATTACTTATCAGCTAAAGTTAACAACGACTGTAAAACCTTTTGGTTTACCTCAAACACTGTGCCATGACGTGTACCTTTAGGAAAATGTACTTGATCACTAATGTTTTGCCAGTGAATAAAATTTTGAGTACGCATTGCGCCATATTTATGGTTGGTGTATTCATCAAAATAAACATGATACCAATCGCCAACTTTGATGATACTTGGCCCTTCTACCCAAACATCTGTTGGCGAAAATGCTTGCTTGTTTAGTTGCCAAGGTCCCATAGCAGAATCACTCGTTGCTACTAATAAGTTTTTAGCTGCGGGGTGGCGAGTTTCATCTTTTAATATCATGGTGTAATTAGCTTTAGTACGGATAATGGTTGAATCGATAATATTAAAACCGGGATTGTAGAATAGCTTACTGTCGGTATAGCTAACAAAGTCTTTGGTGGTGGTGGCGAAAATACGGTGATCCCAACCGTTATCTGATTTTTTTTCTGTGTCAGGGTATTTACCCGGAATATTCGATGCCCAATAAATGAGGTAATGTTGGTTTTCTACATCCCATGTTATCTCAGGAGCCCAAGCATTTCTTGCGCTAGGGTAGTTATCCATTACCGGAACAAAAGTTTGCTCCGACCAATTAATTAAGTCTTTAGAGTGGGCGATACCTATGCCGCCATCTTGCCAACTACTAGTCCACACCATATGAAAAACATTATCAGGCCCTAAAATAATGCAAGGATCACGCATTAATTTACCGCCAACTTTAGGCGTTAAAAAACTGTTATCATTATTTAATGCTTGCCACGTTAATCCGTCATAACTGTAGGCTAAATGTAAACCATCTTCGCCGTTACCTCGAAATGACGAAAATAAGTAAGCTTTGTCATCTTGGCCCTGTATTACTAAATCGGTACTGTTACAAGAAGTTAATAATAAACTAAATAGTAAACTAACCAATAAGAAAAGAGATTTTTTAGTTTGTGCTAATGCAGTTGTTTTTTGAAAAATGATAGACATTACTTGCCCTCCGGCGTTACTGATACCGCATAAGTGTGCACTGGGCCATGCATATTTGAGCGAAAGACAATCCATTTGCCATCAGGGGTAAAAGTAATGTTTGGCTCAAGGCGATAATCGTGATCTTTCATATTAACGAGTTTTGTCGATTTCAATACTGCCGGACGCACTAAACTTTTTGCGTTGTCTGCGCTAATTCCGGCGACATCTTTAACCGTTTCGGATTCAAATAAATATAACCATTTACCATTTTTGGCGTGGGCAACCATGTTTTCACCGCCACCATCACCCGCGAGTAATTTACCGTCACGGGAAATATTAAAATGCACAGACCATTCATCGCGCTCCATATGTCGCCAGATGCGCTCGTCTGTTTTTAAATCTATGCTTGCAAGCCAAAAATCTTCGCCGCGAGGGGTTTGTAAATCGTAATAAATTTTATCGCCTGAAAAGGAGAAAAATTCATGGCCAGCAATTTCCATATTCATGGTGCGGGTGTGCATTTTTTGTCTATTTTGACCATTTACATCAATAGTCCAAATGCGGTCAACTTTATGCCAAGGGCCTTCATGAGAGTACATGATCAAGTCGGTTTTATTGTCTTTATTGTCATCAGTACTCGGGGCAAATTGTAAGTGATTTAACCAGTCAGTTGATTCATAGATAACTTTTTTCTCGCCAGTTTGAATATCAACGGTAAACATTTGCATAGGAATTCTCGCTTCAAGGCGTTCATTCATGCGAACTTCTTTGGCATCGGCGTAACTTAATGGATTACCGTTGGCATCTTTAGCCGCGTAAGCGGCATCAAAGCGCGCATCTTTTTTACCGGTTTCCAGTTTGTGATCACGAGTAGCATATGCGCCGATTAATAGCGTTTCACTACTGTTAATCGAATGTATTTTTCCACCAGGCACTGTGGCTATAGTTCTTACTTTACCAGTATCAACATTGACCGCTAAAATTTCAGTTGGGCTTTGTAATTCATTGGTTGGGTTAATATAGTCAGAACTATCTGTAATAACTCTACTTAGATAAACATCACGGCTTTGGTTGCCGACAAAAAGCACTTTGATATTTTTTGCTTCAAACAATTTTTTGCTAGTGAAATTTGTTAAATCAACCACACCAACACCGCGTGGATTTTCAAGTGATATAACCATTTTATCACCGGCAAGGGTGTAAGCATTTTGGTGAAAATAGAGTGAACGTGAACCCGCTTTTTCTGATAAGCGAACCACTTTATGATTTGTGTCAGTATCTATCCAACTTTTAGGTATAGCTGAGGTGGATAACACCTCTTTAGTCTCAATTGTTGGTGTTGTCGTCGGTAGAGAAGTGCAACTAAAAACAGTGGATAAAACAAATGCAGCGAATATGGGGAATATCTTTTTAATGGTTATCATCAGTTGAGGCCGGTTTGATTTTTAGAGTGAGTAAAAGTCAGCATTAACTTTCTAGCTAATGCTGACGAATGAAGAGGAATATAGAGTAGCGGTTGCTTATCTAGCCTTTACTAATGGCATTGTTGCCCCATAACTGTTCATAACTCCAACCGGTTAGATCTTCAATAATTGCTTTATTCTCAGGTGAAGATGGCTCTTTATCACCATTTTTGAAACGCTCAATTTCTGCCATTAAAACGCTATGAGTATCCGTATTTAATTTGAATTTAGTGGATACCCAAAAACCAAACATTAAAACAACAATAGGGCCTACTGTCATAATCATAACAATAGCTTCCATGGTTTCTGCGCTTTGCATTCTCTCACCTTTAACCAAACCACCTACTTCAAGCGCTGCCCCTACGGCAAAAACGGCACTGGCTTGAGCGGCTTTTCGAATAAAAGTCATCACACCGGCAAAGCTACCTTCGCGACGCTGACCAGTAACAATTTGATCAACATCAGCCATGTAGTTATAGGTATTCCAAGGAATATAATTCAATATACCACGACCGATACCGGCAAAAATGAGTGCCGCAGCCATCCATGAAATTTTGCCAAACTGCCCTTCTGGCATATTATAATAAAATGATGCAAGTGCAATAATACCGATTAAGTAAGCAACTACAGCGTAGCGATATACTTTTGCCGGGAAAAATTTAGGTAAAAAGGCAACGGCAGCAAATACTGAGGCAACCGCGAAAGTTTGAACGGTAAAAATAGAAGCCATTAAGTACGAAGTTAAACTGAGCGATTCGCCGGCTGAAAAGGCAAATAAGCTGCCTAGAGCGAAGGCGGCAAAATAAGTAAAGGCAGCATTGAAAATATCTTGGCTTATGTAGCCACCTAAATACATACCCAAATGTAAACGGAAGGCGCGTATTTTTAAAGTAAAACCTAAGCCTCGGTATAGGCTAGTAAAAATTTCACCTAAAGATTTTTTATCATGATTAATTTTTTCGAGTTCTTCCGGGGTTTTCTCCCTTTCCCAAGTATAGAAGTAGACAATAGCAACCACTATCATAAAGGCGACAGAGAATATACCGCCCATAATTAAGAAAGTATCTGGGGAGTCTTTACCGCCAAGTGCCGAGACAATCCATGCAGGTAGAATGGTGGCACAAATAGCCGATAAATGACCGACTAAAATACGTGCGCCAGCGAACATGCCTTTTTTACGAAAGTCGTTGGTCATCTCTGCAGCCAATGTTTCGTAAGGAATTAACACTGATGCATAAACTAGTTCAAAAAAGATATAGGTACAAAGGTAATATAAAAAATGCTGTCCACTTACCCACATCAGTGCAAAGCTTGGTAGTAACGGAATAGCAATCAGCAAAAAACCGCGACGTCGACCAAAGCGTCTGCCAAAGCGAGTTGAGTCTGCATTATCAGACAGGTAACCAAGCAGCGGACTAGCAACAGCATCTATGATACGTGCCGTTGCAAAAATAATACCCGCTTGCAAAGGACCTAAATTACAATAGGTGGTATAAAAAAATAATACCCATGCGCTAATGACAGCCATAGAGCCAGCGCCAAGCACATCTCCTAGACCGTAAGCAGTATAATTCCAAAAGCCAATTTTACGTTCTTTCATTTGCAAACCTTTATATTTTTTTTGTTATTTTCTATATAGTTTTGAGCTTTGTTTAATTGAGGTGTCTATCAATTTATCGTCTATCAGTTTATCGATAAGCGCTTGTTAACTTAACGTTGATAACAAGCACTAGCCTCAATTTTAAACTTAAATTTTTTGTTAGATATAGCGGTTCATATATTCAACAAAAGCAAGTATTGCCATAGATTGCCCGTACGGCATAGACGTTAATGGAATGTCACGATAGCCTTGTAGATCATCAAAAACAGGGGTACCAAATGAAACTTGCTGTAATTCACCGTCGTCACTAATATTGGCTAGTACGGCTTTAATTGCTTTAACGCCCATTTCTTCATAGCTGGCATCGATATAACCTTTACGTACGGCTTTTAAAATACCAAAGGCAAAACCTGCAGCGGCCGATGCTTCTAAATATGAATCAGGATCATCAAGTAGGGTGTGCCATAAACCATCTTTATGTTGTGTTTTGGCTAGGGCTTTAATTTGAGACTCAAGCGTTTCAATTAAAAACATGCGTAATGCATCATCGGCAGGTAAATCGAGTAATTCAATAAACTCAGGAATAGCAATAGTTACCCAGCAATTACCACGCGCCCAAAGCGCATCAGCAAAATTATGACGACCATCAAAAGTCCAACCATGGAACCATAAACCGGTTTTTTTATCCGTTAAATATTTAATGTGTAGCATAAACTGACGTTTTGCTTCTTCGACATAATGTGGTCTGTCGAGCAACAAACCAATTTTGGCTAAAGGTAATACGCTCATCATTAGCGTATCGTCCCATAATTGCTGATAATTAAATGAGTTGAATACTTCATGTTGTAAGCCGTTTTCTTCGGTGCGTGGCATATCACGCATCATCCATTCAGCCCAAGTATCTAAGTACGGTAAGTAGCTACGATTACCTGTACGTTCTTGCATATAGGCCAAGGTTAAAAATGGCGCTACAGTATTTACATTTTTAGTGGGTGTGCCTACGGCAAAACGACCGGCAAACCATTCTTCTATAATGTCTTTGGCTTTATCATCACCGGTAATGTCCCAATATTTTAATAACCCATATAAACCAATACCGTGAGTCCATTCCCAGTCGTTCCAACCTTTGGTGTCAATAACTCTACCGTCATCAAGTTTTAGTAAAAACTCTCCCGTATCATCGGTAATATTAACAAGGTTATTGATAAGTTTATCTATACTTGTTTGCATGGTTTTATAGGGGATGTCATGAGCGATAGCTGGCATGGTTTACTTCCTTACACGTATGTTTATTTTCTTAATGGCATTAATATAATGCTGATAATATAAACCAGTAAAAAAAAATAATCACGTCATTTTTAATCACAAGTGGTCAAAAAGATCTAGATCATTCATATACCTTTGATTTTTAATTAGTTTATTTTTACTGGTTTATGTTGATTTTTAACTGTTTACTTTGGTTTGATTTAAATGATACATTGTATAGATAAGATATTTTGACTGAAAGTGATTGAAAATAGTTATAGGTTAATAATCAGTTGCTTTATCTTATTAGGTTATTGAATTTACTATAAAAAGGTATTTTAAGTGATTAAGTATAAACGTGTGATTCTTCCGAGAGTATTTGCTATAGGTGTTTTACTGCTGAGTTATCACTTATTTGCTGAAGAAATTTTGAGCAATAAAATTACTTTACCTACGAATCAAGCATCATCTTCTATCCCTGAACTTTTAGTTCATCATATTGATACCTTAAATATTCATGATCCGGCTATTTTGGCCGATCCAAAATCTAAAAAATATTATGTTTATGACAGTTTTCATTATGGTGATAAAAATGAAAAGCTTGTCGCGCCTAATGGTAGAGCCGGTGTTGAAGCCTATTGGAGTGTTGATCTGATCAATTGGCACGGACCTAAACTAATTTATGATGTTGAAGAAGACAGTTGGGCACAAAGCCAACACGCTCCTTGGGCGCCTGAAGTCAGTTATTATAAGGGCAAATATTATTTGTTTTTAACGCTGCATAACTATGACAAGCAAGTGAAACAAAACAAAAATAGTAACGAGCACGCCATACAAAATCGTCCTCCACAAGTTAAACGAGCTTCACAAATATTTTACAGCGACTCACCGCTAGGGCCTTTCAAACGCTTTGAAAATAAAGCACATACGCCTGAAGATGAAATGGCGCTTGACGGTACATTGTGGATTGAAGATGGTCAAGCTTGGATGATTTATTGCCAAGAATGGATACAAACAGGTAGTGGCTTAATTAAAGCAATACGCTTGGCTGAAGATTTATCTTCAACACAAGGGGAAGCAATAACACTGTTTAGCGCCGATGAGGTTGATTGGACAGCAAAAACTACTAAATTCAATGGTGAGAAAATTACTGCGGTAGTAACCGATGGTCCATGGCCTTATCGCTCATCTAACGGTAGGTTAATGTTGTTATGGTCAAGTTGGAATAAAGATAAATCAAAGGCTTACACCACCTCTATTGCTTATTCAGATAATGGTAAATTAACGGGAAATTGGTTGCATAGAAAAGAACCATTGATCTCTGGCGATCGTGGTCATGGCAATATATTCACCAATTTTGATGGTGAGTTGATGATGTCATTGCATCGTTATTTCAAGCAGCCACATACACGTTTGCAGTTATTTACGATTAAAGATACGGGTGACGATTTACAGATTATAAAACAGGCGCATGGCCATAAATAAGTCAATAATTCAAACAATAGTGATAGGAAAAAATAATGAAAATATCTCGTCGTGATCTTTGTCGACTTGGCTGTTATGCCACTACGGCAGGATTAGCTAGCGCAACTGGGTTATTACACGCCAAGCAAAATACATTGACTAAAAGTGATAAATCATTAAAAAAAACAGCGCAATATAAGCTAAAAAAACTTTATCATGGCGTGTGTGTTTACCCTGAACTTTGGCCCAGAGAAGACTTAGACCGAGATATTACCGAAATGAAAAAGCTCGGTATTAATGTTGTTCGCATTGGTGAATTTAGCTGGTCAACCACAGAGCCAGAGCAAGGTAATATATCAGTAGAATTATTGAAATGGGCAATGGATAAATTTTATCAAGCGGGCATTGATGTGGTGTTATGCACGCCAACCGCAACGCCACCAATTTGGTTAACTTATAATAAACCTGAGCATTGCCATAAAGATGCTGACGGTAATATTATGAGTCATGGTGCGCGCCAGCATGCCAGTTATGCGCACCCAACGGTAAGAGCCGCTTGTTATAATATTATTGATGCTATGGCTAAAGCGCTAGGTAATCACCCTGCGCTTATTGGTTGGCAGCTTGATAACGAACTTAAAGCCCATGTTGCTGAAGATTTTAGTGATGCAGCCATAGCCCAGTGGCATGCTTGGCTAAAAAATCGTTTTGGTACTATTAAGCGTTTAAACAAAGCTTGGGGCACTCATATGTGGAGCCAGTATTATCAGCGCTTTGAGCAAGTGCCCGCGCCAGTGAAAACGCCATTTTTACATAGTGCTTCTTTGAGTACCGCTTATAGATTGTTCTCTCGTGAAAATATTGTTGATTTTATGAAAGGGCAACGAGAAGTTATTCGTCGTTACTCTACGGCTCCCATCACCCATAATGATAATCCTGCTTTTAATATTAACCATGAAAAATCTATGGAGGCTCTTGATTTTGCTGCTTTTGATGGTTATCCCAATCATACTCAGTGGGGCGCATTTGTTTTTCGTTCCGATCTATACCGCTCAGCAATTCCAGGACGACCATTCTGGTTAATGGAAACCAGTGTTTCGCATAATGGTTGGTTAGGTAATCATCAACCGCCACATCCGACAGGTTTTTTGGCGGCAGAAGCGGTGCTAATTTATGCCTTAGGTGGTGAAGGGTTTAGTTATTGGTTGTGGCGACAACAAAAAACCGGTGCCGAGTTAGGTCATAGCGCAGTAATGAGTTCATGGTTTAAACCCAGTGTTGGTTATGCTGAAGTACAAAAGGTTAATGAAAATAGAAAATTGCTTGAGCCATTGCTAATCAATACTAAGGTAGCCAAAGCGCAAGTTGCTATCACCTACTCTGATCATGCCCGTGCCATGATTGAAACGGAAAACTTGGATAAACGGGCCGGCTTCCCCAAACGCTATCGTGGTGTTGTAGAAATGTGGCAAGCAAAATTAAGAGATCTTGGTTATCACCGAGATGTGCGTTTTGAACATGCTGAACTTGATGATTTAAAACTGCTTATTACCCCAGCAATGCCTTATGTCAGTAGTGAGTTTATTGAACGTGCTTACAAATTTGTTCAAGCGGGTGGAACTTGGCTTGCCGGACCTGTTACCGGAATTCGAGGTAAAGAGCATACAGTACCTACTTCGGCAGGTTTAGGGTTGTTGGATAACTTTGCGGGCGTGAATACTGAATTTGTTGTGCCCGTAACTAAAACGGAAACAACCGGTGAAGCATTAGGACTAACAGCCCCCTTAAGTGGTTGGTGTGCTGCGATGCAAGCTACGCCAAATAGTCAGGTTGTTGGTCGTATTACTAGTGGTGTTGCTCAAGGACGTGCTTTTTTAACCGAGAGAAAGTTAGGTAAAGGTAAAGTGGTGGTTTTAGGCGCACACCCTCATGGTGAAGAGGGCGAAATAATGATCAATAAAATTATTAATCATTATGCAAAAGGTGCCGGTGTTACTGAACGCTATGATGTCACTGAAGGTACTGTAGTTTGTCCACGGGTAGATGATAACGGACAGCAATTCTGGCTAGCAATTAATATGGATGCTAAAGGAGGCAGCTTTGCTATTCCCACAGGCGCAACAGATGCCATTACCGGTAATAAAATAACTGAAAAACGATTAACATTATCGAGATATCAATGGCGTGCAATTAATCTTAATACAAGTGTATAAACTCAATTAGAGGCAGTAACAATGGAAAAAATAGCGTTTGTTATGCAGCTCAATAAGGGCTGTGAGGCTGAATATGAAAAACGTCATGATGAAATTTGGCCTGAATTAGCTGATGAATTAGCGTTGGCAGGAGTTAAGGATTACTCAATTTTTTTGCACCCACAAACTTTACAATTATTTGCAACCTTATGGCGAGATGACACTCATACTATGGATGATTTACCGGCGAAAAATATTATTAAAAAATGGTGGGCTTATATGGCCGATATTATGCAAACCAATGATGATAACAGCCCGATTGTAACCCCTTTAACTAAAATATTTCATCTAGCTTAAACACTATAACATCGGTTAAACAACGATAGGGTTACTGTGAGCCTGTAACGGATATAGGCGAGACTTTTGACTGTTTTCCCCATAAAAAGAAAAATTATATTTAACCTATTGAGTAAGTTGATTTTATATCGTATGGTTTAGATTCTAAAAAGGAAATAATCACCGTTTAAATAAGGGGTTTTTCCTGTTAAAAATGCTGTTATATTTTTCACAAGGATAGGAGTCAATTATGACTAAAGTGCACAAAAATGTTATTTCATTTCTACTAGGTAGTTCTTTTGCTTATATATTTGTTTGGTTAATTGGTGTTGTTGCAGCATTACCAGTTCCTGAGTTTCTTCGGCCATATAATGAGTTTGTGGTTTCGTATTATTCAAATATATTAATAGTAATGCTTGCGGCTGTTTTATCTTTAATTATCATGCTTGTGGTACGCAAAGCATTCATATTATTTACTAAACAAAATTTATTTTACTTTGCTTTGCCAATAGTTTTATTTTTAATTTATCTATTAGTGTTTTTAAAGTTTGCTGTAGCACCTTTACTGTTTGCCGCAATTCCAACACTTTTAGTTGCGTTGTTACTTTCTAGCAGTGCACAAAAAATATAACAAACTGTTAAACAAGGACAAAATACAGTTGGCTTTTAATGAGGCGTTGGTACATGGAGGTTAAATTTACTTATGAAATACTTAATATTTATTCTGGTTTTCTTTTTATATTCCTGCGCTGAGACAAATTCAAGAAATAATAGTACTCAGAATCGTCCAGGACATATTGGCGAGCTTGTTATCGGTGTTCTAAAAGCTAATGGCGCAACATCGAAGTGTGAGCAAGGGCATGTTCAAGATCGGAATGATTGCCGTAAAAGAAAACAAGCACAAGTTGATACAATTAATAAATCTATAAAAAAGCATACTGTTCAATAGTACGCATACAAGTTGTTAAACAAGAATTGAATAATTCAATTATATGGAGTTACAGATGGACGTTATTTTTACTTTTTTCCTTGTTGTTTTTGTGCTGATACTAAGTGTATTGCCTTGGATATTACCTTTGATATCTAATAAGGTTTACGGGATGGAAAAATTCATTTGGTTCTTAGCTGGTTTCTTTGCCTCATGGATAGGTTTTTTAGTTTTTTATTACGTTGTAGTCGCAAAAAAGAGGCCTGAATATTTTCAATCAGAAACTGTGTATAAGAGCGAAAACGGCATAAAAAGAGACGATACCGGAAGAGTTATCAGGTAGTAGCCTTTAAAGCAAAGCTATCTAATACATCTTAGGAAAAAGAATGTTCTCCTTACAATAAATTCTCAAGTGACGAGTTAAAATATTTGCTGGTAACTAATAGGCTCATATGAACATTATGTTAATTGAACAGATAATTGGACTCCCTCACGCCCTAAAGAGTGAGGCAATCTAAAGTTACCACACAAATATATTATAAAGGGTCCTGATATATATCGTACTAGACTCCTAGATGCTCGGTGACATTATAACGCCATAGTGTTGTTATTGAATCAACAGAGCAATTACCATGAGTAACTTATCTAAACGTTCAACTGTTTATTTTGAACCGGACATACATCAAGCTTTAAAAATGCGCGCAGCCTCTTCCCACCTATCAGTTTCAGAGCTAATTGATGAAGCTGTTCGATTGTTAATGCGTGAAGACCAAGAAGATTTGGCTGCGGTATCAGAAAGAGCCAACGAGCCTGAAATATCTTATGAAGATCTGCTAAACGATTTGAAGTCGCATGGCAAAATATAAAATCACTTTCAAAAAGTCTGTCGCCAAAGATTTACGAGTTGCACCGAAAAATGATATACAAAAGATTTTAAGTAAAATTGATTCTTTAGCTGAAAATCCACGCGATGAAGGCTGTATAAAGTTATCAGGCAAAGAAAGCTATAGAGTTCGACAAGGTTTATATCGCATAATATATGAGACTGAATATGAAAAGCGTCATGATGAAATTTGGCCTGAATTAACTGATGAGTTAGCGTTAGCAGGAATTAAGGATTACTCAATTTTTTGCACCCACAAACTTTACAATTATTTGCAACCTTATGGCGAGATGATACTCATACTATGGATGATTTACCGGCAAAAAATATCATTAAAAAATGGTGGGCTTATATGGCTGATATTATGCAAACCAATGATGATAACAGCCCGATTGTAACCCCCTTAACTAAAGTATTTCATCTAGCTTAAAACGCTATAACTTCGGTTAAAGCAACGATAAGGTTACTATGATCCTGTACAGGCATAGGAGAGACTTTTGACTGCTTCCCCACAAAAAGAAAATCACACTTAGCCTATTGAGTAAGTTGATTTTATATCGTATGGCTTAGGTTCTAAAAAGGAAATTATCACCGTTTAAATAAGGGGTTTTTCCTGTTAAAAATGCTGTTATGTGCCTATGGTATAACTATTCTGGGGAGTTATCATTTGCATCATCTTCGCTTTCTTTTCTTTTCCCTGTAATGAATAGAGCAGCTAAACTTACAAGTGTCGCACCACCTAAAACGGTTCCGGCTGTGTCATGACCTAAGTAGATCAATCCTCCACATAGAATAGAAAGAAATATAATGCAAAAAAGGGCATACATTTGACTACGTTTATCTTTATTAATAGCCCCATTTACAGCTATATTTTCAAGAGAGTGTCTATGACCTTGCTCTTTTTCGGCCATTGAAACTATACGTTCAGCGAAACCTGCATTTACCATATCGTAATCATGAAGCATTTCAGGTGGCGGTAAAGGTCCTGAGTACTGTTTGGAAATAGCTTGCTCAATTCGTACTTTTGAGCCACCCTTTCCATTATTTTTTTCCATTAAAGCTTCAACAAGCATTTCTTGTGGAAGATCTGAAAGTAACCCTTGTACCTCTGTTAATTCTTGATCTGTTGGTGAAATAGCTTTATTTGATGCTGGGATATCATCGTTTTGAATATTTGTCATATATGATTACTTTTCTGTATTTCTTGTATAAAAATAGCTCTGTGCTAACTGCTCACCTACTTTTTCCCAGTCGCCGCGAATATTCTCTGAAGGAGATTTATTTAATCCTGTATTAGCTAAATAATCACTTGGGCGTGAATTAGGCATTAAATTGATCATCCTTAATCCGTGCTCTAACTCGGCTTTTGAAAATGCTAATGATTGAGACTGATTTTGAATTAGTTGCTCTAACTCTCTTTGCTGGTTTGCCAGTTCTTGAGCTCGAATTTGCCACATCTGATATTCACGTTGTTGAATTTCCTGTAAATGTCGTAAATGGTGTACATGATTTTGAAGTTTACTTTCTTCAAAGTTAGTAAACTCCCGTAATCGGTCTACACGATTTTTGTCTACTTCATTCTGCTTTACCACAGACCTTAAAGTTTCAATATAAGTACTGTAATCTTGAGTACCGTCAAAAGCTTTCATCTTATCTCTACTCATAAAAATCCTCCTCGCAAGGATATATTAACAATTATTATATATATATCGAGTTAATTAATATAGGGTTATATAGATTATAAGTATGGCACATAACAAGTGTTTTCAAGTCGGACAAAAAACAGTTGGCTTTTGCTCGTTCCTCGCTAAATTTAGCCAACTATTTTATTGCCGCTTAAAACGGCGTTAGCTGCCCCAACCAAACTTGTACCTAATCTTGCACAAGTCACTTTTTTTAGTTAGACTTGTCTCATTAAGTGTACAATTAATATAGGAGGATACTATGAGAATAGTCTCTTTTACTAAAGCAAGAAATAGGCTTAAATCTGTACTTGATCATGTCGTAAACGACGCAGACTATACAGTAATTACACGTAGAGATTCGGAAGATGCTGTTGTTATGTCTTTAGATCATTACAACAGCTTGATGGAAACTGTTCATTTATTAAAGTCACCTGCTAATGCCGCTCATCTAACTCGCTCTATTGAACAATATAAATCAGCTCAAGTGATTGAGCGAGAAGTATTAAATGACTAAGTTGTTAGCGTGGACAGATGATGCATGGGCTGATTATGTATATTGGCAAAGGCAAGATAAAAAAACGCTAAAAAGAATTAATAAATTAATTACCGACACTAAACGCTCTCCATTTGAGGGGATCGGAAAACCTGAACCTTTAAAAGAGAATTTATCAGGTTTTTGGTCAAGACGTGTGGATGAGTCCAATCGTCTTGTATATGCCGTTAATGATAGTCATATAACAGTTATATCTTGCCGCTACCATTATTAATTATAACGAGTAACTTGATATACACTATGAATAGACTAGTTAAATTTGAGCTAGCCCACCATCAACTTGTAAGTCAGCGCCAGTTATAAATGATGCATTATCTGATGCTAAAAATAATGCTGATTTAGCTATTTCGAGAGGAGTTGCTATACGCCCAAGTGGTGTATTACTTGATACTTGCTCTAATATATCGTTTAAATCTGAATCATCAAAACCAAACTTTTTTAGAATTGGAGTATTAGTTACTCCTGGTGATAATGTGTTTACTCTGATGCCGCTTGCACCAAGTTCTTGAGCAAAAGAGCGAACTAATGAACGTACTGCGGCTTTAGTTGCCCCATATACAGACCAAATTCCTGCACCTCGTTGAGCCTGAATAGACGACATTAAGATGATAGATGCATTTTTGTTAAGGTGTATTAATGACTTTTGAACAGTGAAAAATACGCCCTTAAAATTTATATCAATACTTTTGTTTAAACTGTCTTCAGTTACGTCGCTTATGCATTCTGGCAATGCGATGCCTGCATTAGCTATAACCGTATCTATCCCACCCCATAATTCGTTACATTTTTGGTAAAATGTTTCTACATCAGTACTAGAACTTACATCACCCGAAAAGATGAAAATATCTGACGGTGATTTTTTTGAAAACTTTGCATTCGTTCTATAGACCGTGCAAATATGGCCACTTTATAACCATTTTCTAAAAATAACTCTGAAATGGCTAAGCCAATTCCTGAATTGCCCCCTGTAATTGTTACTACACGTTTTTTCATTTTTATTCCAATTTGATATTTAGATTCTAAGTTTCAGTATATTAAACTTTATATTTATTATTAAAAACCCTATAGTGGCCATTTTCCACTATAGGGGATGCAGTGTTGAATTTTGATTATATTGGTTTATTTATTCGAAGTTATAGGATGGCAAATAATGAAAGTCTACAGTCACTAGCCAATCGTTCAGGTGTCAGTCGCTCAATGATATCTCAAGTAGAAAGTGGGCAAAAAAGCCCAACCATTATGATATTAGCTAAATTAGCTAATGCTATGAATATTAGTCTAGAAGATTTTGTTAAAAACCCGAAAGGCTTACATGATACACAAGTGCTAATATCGACTAAGGAAAATATTGTTAGTAAAAAAGAGAGTGCATTCACTTGTCATCAACTATCGGCAAGATCAAACTCATCTTTATCTGACTTTTATCAATTTTATTTTACGGAGTATGGTAAAACTTCATTTCTGGCAAACCCTATATCAGGATCTGTTAAATATTTATGGGTTGAGCAAGGGATGCTTACTATATATTTATCTTCTAAAAAAATTCAACTAAAAGCAGGACAAGGTGCTAAGTTCAATGCATCTATTCCCCATAGGTTTGAAAATCAACATGGTCAGCTAGTCAAAGGTACTTTTCTTGTTGCCTATAAAAATTAAGTTGTGCTATTTTGTATTGCACGTTGCTCAAACAGAAAAATATGGAGTACAAATGAAAAATATATCGATTACTATTGCCCTTTTGTCAATGTTCTTATTTTCTTGTGGTGGTTCTGAAGGAGATACCGCTACTAAAACGCCAAAAAGTGACTTTAAAGCAAAGCTATCTAATACATCTTGGGAAAAAGAGTGCTCTCCTTACAATAAATTCTCAAGTGATGAGTTAAAAGATGAATGGAACGTCAAGATCAAACTAAATATAGATTCTTCGCTGAAATCCACTTATCTAACAGAGTATTTCCATCCAACTGATACAGAATGTGTATCAATGATGTGGGATGCTATGGATATCTCGAAATTTGATATTACAGGTAAAGTAATAAGTGAAGAAAGTATCGAAGCTAACGGTCTAAATGAAACTTTTACTTATAATTCAGGCAATCGAGATCTCCCCCCGAATTACACTTTAATTTATATTGATAGTGAAAAATTATATTTTGGTCAAAAATCTGCTTCAAATCTTGGGGAAACGCTTGAAACAAGGCATTCTTCCATATCTCTTGATAATTATTTCACTCAAATTATAAACTAAAAACGAAAAAAGGTGAGCTTTCGCTCACCTTTTCTTTATATTCTATAAATATTCCTAAAATGGTCACTGACACCTTGTTATTCTTATATTTTGATAAAGTTATTTAAATTTAATGAGTTATGACAAATTATAGTAAAAATGTAAATTATTTTGTAAATATATTTGTTACTTATTTAAAAACTTTACAAAACGGCATTTTTTAAATATCTATATAGAGTTGCTTCACCAATACCTAATTGCTTAGCAATTTTGGCTTTTGTTAGACCTGTTGCAATTAATGCCTTGGCTGATGCAATGATTTCAGGATCTACTCTGGTTCTACCTTTATATTTACCTTCTTTCTTAGCTCTATTTATTCCTATGCGTTGCCGCTCTATCATTTGCTCTCTTTCTAGCTCAGCTAAACCACTAAGCATAGTAAATAATAATTTACCTACACCTGATGTTATATCAACACCTTGAAGTTGATCGACAACAACCGATATTTTATTATTTTGTAGTTCTTCTACTACATCTAATACTTCAGACGTTTTTCTTCCTAACCTCGAAACATGATATACAATCAAGGTATCACCATTTTTCAAAGATTTCAGAAGCGCATTAAATTTTGGACGATCAGTCGTAGTCCCTGTAAATGTCTCAGTAACAACAGCATCAGCTATATATTTACTTTTAAGGTAATCAGCCTGTTGTTCAACATTTTGATCTTCTGTACTAACTCTGGCGTAAATATATTTCATTCGAATACTATCATTAAACTCTATAACTATACGATAGTCTATCAATAGGGTGTGCGTAAAGGCCAAAGTGAGAGGCACATCTCACTTTTGAGTAACTATTTTTAGATAATGCCCTAAAAGTAGCTTTCACTGTAAATAATCATTTTATAATAGTCCTATTTTTTGCTTCCTCTGGCGTCAATCCTTCTCTACATAACATAAACTCATCGAAGGTTAATACTCTGTAATTAAATTTAACTTTATTTAACTCATAAACGCTATTGCCTGTCTCCACTTCTACAGTTGTAGAAAGCTCTTTAATACGTTTTATTTTACTTGATAATCGCCAATTCATTTGCTCGCCATTGATATATGTAAAGTATAGAAACAAGTATCTTCCACCCTCTCCAACTTCAATGAAATAAGAAGTTTCAGGCGTAAACTTGTAATAATCCATTGTTGTCCCTTGCTACAATATTGAATAAAAGTTTCATCTAAGCCATTCAATATATTAATCACTAACTCTATTAAATCAGCGTTTTTACTTTACAGTAATTATGCTCGTTTAATTTTTCTGAGTCTTCAGTCACTAGTTTTACAGTAAAACTGGAAATTGCTTATTCCCTATAATGTCTTTTTGAATAGATCGACACATAGGTATACTTTCAAGTTCGACACTTGATTTGTAATTACAGATTAAGCTAATTATCAATCACTTAATGACTTAATCCAGTCTAATATCGTTTGTTTTTGCCACGCTTTAAACCTAGGGCCAAAGTTCACAGGACTGGGAAACCTTCCTTCGTTTATAAGTTTGTAAATTGTGGATCTACTCACACCCACAAGTAAGCAGACCTCTTTAATACGAATTAAGCACTCAGGTGGTTTCTCAGCAAGTTTATCTGTAGAAAGGGGGCTATGAAAAACAGGCTTAGATATGACATCGGGAGATTCTTCATTTATATTTTTAGTTATATCTGCAATATGGCTAAGTGATTGTTGCATTTGAGATATATTGTTTTTTAATGTAATCGTTAGCTGTTCTAAATAGTATTTTAGGTATGCTTTTTCTCGCTTTTTCATTTTGATGCACCAGTAAATTAATTAACGTTAGCACCAACCTGAATATTATTAAAATAACAATTAAACTGTTAATTTGTTACTTATATATCAATGAGTTATATCATAAATATAGAAAAGTGCAAGTTGCCTAAATTAGTTGGAAATATTATATTATCCACTTGTTAGTCTCAGGCGGTGTAAATAAAAGTCAGCCTATAGCGGGTAAACTGTACTAAATGGATATTATGACTTAACGATAAAGCAATATGGTTCACAGTATGGGTAATAAAAAGAGATAAAATGATTAATCAACGAATTCTAAAAGCAGCAATCTCCAATTGTAGGCTCTCAGGATTAGAAGTGACTGACGATATGATTAGAAAGTTAAAGCAAGCACTTAATGATAACCCAGATATTCTACCTGAAAAACTTATAACACTTTTATTAAATGAAGGAAGGCGTGAAGTTAAGATTCCATGTAACCTCAAACACCAAAAGAATAATTTTATCACCTTAGACAGAGCGAGGAAAAAAAGAACTTCTAAACCTAAAAGATAATCTCTATGTGTAGTTATTTATATTATTTACTCATTATTGTTTGTTTACCCCGATAGGATTAAAGAAAAATTTTCTACTTGTTGAATTTTGCATTCTAAGCAAAATCCGCTCCCCCTGAAGCTAGATTGAAAACAATAGGTGAAAGTGCCCATTGGAAATTAAAAAACATTGAAGCCATCATTTATAGCTTTGTAATAAATCAGCACTACATTTGTTAATTAACTGTTAATTTAAGATTCATACTTATTTTAAATCAATATTAATTACTTATTTATAGAAATAGATTGATTTTTCAGCTTGTTATGGCATTAATAGGATATATGTATAAACAAGGATTTGTTTTGAAAGATAAGGAAAAAATAGCATTATTTATTGATGCCGATAATGCACCTGCATCAAAAGTTGATGTTATATTATCTGAACTCGCCAAATATGGAGTAGTTAATATTCGAAAGGCTTACGGTAACTGGAAAAGTCCATGCATCAAACCTTGGGAAGACGTACTTCATGAATATGCTATCCAACCAATACAACAATTCGATTTAATCAAAGGCAAGAATGCCACAGATATTGCATTAGTCATCGATGCGATGGATATTCTTTACACAAAAGATGTTGATACTATTTGCTTGGTTTCTTCGGATTGTGATTTCACTCCACTAGTGACACGTTCATTAGCTGATGGAAAATTTGTTATTGGCTTTGGAGAACGCAAAGCACCAGCAGCTTTTGTAAATAGTTGTTCAAAATTTTTATACCTTGATGAGATCCATAAAGAAGATGCTGCCTCTCTAAAAAAAACTCCCCATATTAAAAGTGATACGAAGTTAATTAATATGCTACGCCAAGCGATTGAATCCTCAGAAGAAGGAGATGGTTGGGCTGCCCTCAGAACCGTAGGTACACACATTGCGAATCACGCATCATTTGATCCAAGAAATTATGGTTTTAAAAAATTAAGTGATTTATTTTCTGCAATTGATTTATTTGAATTAAAGAAAAGTAACTCTAAAGCACTATGGGTTCGAGATAAGAGAAAATAATTTAATAACAATTTAATACACATGAGAACAACTAATAACGGAATATCTTCTTTATAGCTCATAAAATAAACAGATAGTAATTATAGGAAACGAAGATGCGCTACGAAAACTTACAACCATCCCCTTCTTCTTTGATGGAATCTCTTCGTGATATTGGTTATTCAATGGAAACAGCTTTAGCTGATGTAATCGATAATAGTATTACAGCAAAGGCGAGCGAAATTAACCTATCCTTCTCTTGGAACGTTGAAGAATCATGGTTAGCCATTGAAGATGATGGTATTGGAATGTCCTATGATGAATTACTTTATGCAATGCGTTTAGGTAGTGAAAATCCTCTAAATGATAGAAGTGCAGATGACCTTGGGCGATTCGGGTTAGGTTTAAAAACGGCTTCTTTTTCTCAGTGCCGGCAATTAACTGTATTAACGAAGAAAAATGATATCATTTCTGCAATGGAATGGGATCTTGATGAAATTACAATGAATCCAACCGATGGCTGGAGAATAAAAGTATTAAGTGATAATGATATTTTAGAAATCCCTGAAATACATTCCATCTATGATAAATTCATTCATAACGATTCAGGCACCATTGTTCTCTGGAGAAAACTAGACCGGCTCGATAACTTTGATTCCTTAGCAACAAGGGAAAAAAAACTTAACTTGTTAATTGATAGCTCAAGAAAGCACATTGAATTAACTTTCCATAGATTTTTGAAAGCTGGTAAGGGTAAAAAATCCCTGAGGATCCTCTTAAATGGGGATAGTTTAGAAGGCTTTGATCCGTTTAATCCTGATCATAATGCAACGATAGAGTTACCGGTCCAGTCTATCTATGTAGATAATCAACAAATATCTGTCCAGCCTTATGTACTTCCCCATTATACAAAAGTCTCTTTAGATACCTACGAAAAATATGCTGGTGATGGTGGATATCTTCACAATCAAGGGTTTTATGTTTATAGAAATAAAAGATTAATAATCAAAAATTCTTGGTTCAGATTAATGCCTAAGGAAGAGCTTACAAAATTAATTAGAATCAAAGTAGATATTCCTAATACATTAGATCATATCTGGAAAATAGATGTAAAAAAATCAAATGCTAGCCCACCTGAATCTGTTAGAAAGCAGTTTAAGCAAATAATATCTGAAGTTGAGTATTCAGGTAAAAGAGTTTTCAGACAGAAAGGCCACAAGCTTACGACAAAAATAAAAGAACCAATTTGGAATAGAACAATTTCTTCCGGGAAAGTAATTTATGATATCAGTAGAGAACATCAGCTATTGAAATCTTTTAGCAATAAATTGAATAAGAATGAGCAATTGGAATTTAAAAGTATTATTAAATCGATAGAAAGCTCATTTCCATCAGATTTGTATTTCAATGATTTTGCCAATTCACCTGAACGTGTTGAAAAACCGGCTATCTCAACTGAAGAATTAGAGGCAATATTCGAAGTCTTCTTACCGACATTCATATCTGTTCAAGCAAATAAAGAAAAAATTGTTGAAGAAATGTTAAAAATTGAGCCTTTTGCTTCTTTTCCTGAACTAACCAAAAGAATTATAGAAAATAAGGATATTGACTTATGACTGATAGAGAAATTTTAACTCAAATAGAAGACATTTGTGAACAAAGTATAAACCTCCAGCTAAAACTAAAGGGGCTAGTTCAGGCCGAAAGCATAATAATTCGAGAAGAAGTAGAAAAATTAGCTCAAGCTTATTCACTTACAGATAAAAATGAAATAGAGAAAATAGCCTTGCGGCTAGAAGAGCGTTTTGATATCAGTATGACGTTAGGTAATTACTTTTCGGCTGATGATTATATCCCGTGGTTGGATGAGAACAGAGGAGATATTAATTGGTTTTTTTGGGACAGATATAAGCGCCACTTAACTAAGACAGGTTTTCCTCCTAAGGTTGTAACTGCCTTAGATTTAGTTACCGATAAAATATTAGACCATATAGAAAACCCTAAAAAGTCTGGAGATTGGTCAAGAAAAGGACTAATTGTAGGCCATGTTCAGTCTGGTAAAACAGCAAACTACTCGGGTGTTATATGTAAAGCAGCTGATGCTGGTTATAAGGTTATCATTGTATTAGCAGGCATGTTAAGTGCTCTAAGAAGTCAAACTCAGGAGAGAATTGATGAAGGCTTCATAGGTGTCGATAGCTCGACTCAGCTAGATGATATACCTCTAAAAGAAAGGTTGATTGGTGTAGGGAAATTTAGCCACCAAAATGTACCATTAACATTTACAACGACTATACATGACTTTAAGAGTACTGTTGCACAACAAATTAGATCAAGTTTGGATAATTTTAACCAGCCTGTTGTATTAGTAATTAAGAAAAATAAATCAATTTTGCAAAACCTAATAAATTGGCTGAAAAACAACAACTTAAATCTAGATCAGTTTCCATTTCTATTAATTGATGATGAAGCAGACCATGCTTCTATAAATACTAACAAAGAAGATAAAGCTGCAACTGCTATTAATAGTAAAATTCGAGAACTTCTAAAGCTATTTAGACAGAATATGTACCTTGGGTATACCGCAACACCATTTGCTAATATATTTATAGATCCTGATAGCAATGATGACATGATTGGCGATGAACTTTTTCCAAGAGACTTCATAATTAGCTTAGATGCTCCTTCTAATTATGTTGGCTCTAAAAGAATATTCAGCGAACAATCTGATTTAGATATGGTTAGAGAGGTTATTGATCATGAAGATTTATTTCCAGTTTCTCATAAAAAAGATGATGTGCCAGAGGCTTTACCTAGCTCGTTAGAAAACGCAATTCGAGTCTTTGTTTTAATAAGAGCTATCAGAATATTAAGGGGGCAAGAATTTAAGCATAATTCTATGCTCATTAATGTAAGCCGTTTCACTGACTTTCAAGGCCATATTAAATTGTTAGTGCATGAGCATTTAGATGATCTAAGACGAAATATTCTAAATCATTATGCTTTACCTGTAGAAAAAGCTCTTCGTAATGCCAGCTTACTCATATTAAAGAAAACTTTTGAGCAAGAATTTTCAGACACAGAATTTGATTGGCAACAAGTACAATCTTCGTTGAAGCTATCAATATCTCCAATAAAAACTATTGAAGTCAACGGCTCGAAAAACTCAGAACCTCTTGATTATAATAAAGAAAGCTACCCTAAAGGTCGTAGTATCATAGTTGTTGGTGGATTAAGTTTATCAAGAGGGCTTACTCTTGAAGGTTTAACTGTCAGCTACTTCATTAGAAATACTCAAATGTACGATACACTAATGCAAATGGGACGGTGGTTTGGATATAGAGATGGCTTTTCAGATTTGTGTAGGCTTTATATGCCACCTGAATCTATTTCTTGGTATCAACATATTTCGGACGTTACAGAAGAATTAAGAGATGAATTTAAAAGGATGGAACTTGCTAAATTAACACCTACAGAATTTGGGTTATGTGTAAGAAGTCACCCTGAATCATTAATTGTTACCGCTAGAAACAAAATGAGAACAGGCATGAAAGTGCCTAGACAGATCAGTTTGTTAGGAAGACAAATTGAGACAAGTGTCTTAGCTTCAAACTACCTATCAATAAACAATAACTTAGCATCTCTTAGCTCCCTTGTTAAAAGATTGTCGAGCTGTTGTAAGACTGAAAAGTCTGGCAATAACTATCTGTTCTCTACAGTATCTCAATCACATGTCTTAAATTTTCTTGAATCTTATTCAAACCACCCTGCTTCAATAATGACAGAAAAAGCCCCTATTATAGAATATATCAATCAATTAGAGTGCGATTGGGACATCCAACTCATCAGCAGCGCTAGCAAAAAGAACACTGAAATAACCTTCTCTGAGGGAGACATTAAGTTGCAAGCGGTTATGCGAACGGTTCATAAGAAAATAAGTAACTCGGTCAGTAATGACAAAAGGCGATTTAGCTCACCTAGCTGGGAAAGTGCAGGTATAGATAAAACTGTTATTGATGATATAAAAAATAAGTATGCTGATTATAAAACAATACCCGGTAAAGCATATAGAGAAGTTAGAAAGAATCCATTATTAACTATATACATTTTGGATTGTAAGTTAACAAAGGATAGTGATTCAATATTTGACTCTGGAGCGGTAGCTTGGAATATCAGCTTTCAAGGACAGGCTGGTAAAGGGAAGCCTGAGAAACTTGTTGAGTATGTTGTTAATACTACTTGGTGGAACTCTGAATTTGGAAGCATTTTCGACGAAGAAGAGGAGTTTGAAAATGAATAATCCATGGGAGGCGATAAAAATACCAAGTAGTGATATATCTGCGAGGAGAATTGACCACAAACATCCTTTAGATGTGTTCTGGGCAAAAGATAAGTTAGGGCGATATTTGTTTTTATGTAATTTAACTGAAGAGTGTAAATTACCTAAAAAATTCCCATCATTAACTGGCATTGAAATAATTTCACTAGTCGAGACAAAGCAACTAGTTTTATGTCTAAAAAACCCAAGTGATTGGGAGCTATTTTACTCTTTGTGTAACGATATTATATCTGCAACTAGAAACTTAAAACCTTCAGCAGTCGTATCTGTGATTTTTAGAAGGATAGAAAGGTGGAGAGAATTTCTAAAAAAGGATAGAGATAAAATTTTACCCGAAAAAGTAATAAAAGGGCTAATAGGTGAGCTTATTTATCTTAAGTATCACGTAGCTAAAAAATTTAATACTGCACAAGCTATTGATTTTTGGACTGGACCTGAGGGAAGCCCTCAAGATTTTAATATTCATGATGTTGCGATAGAAGTAAAGTGCCAAATTGGAACCTCGACACCAAAAGTAAAAATCTCATCAGCAGAACAACTTTGTACTCAATTAAGCGAACTATTTCTCTTCGTTGTAACTTTAGGGAAAACAGAACCTTTTGCTAAAGGCTCACTCTCACTCCCATCGCTAATAGATATTATTAAAGAAGACTTAGAGGTTAGCGGCTCTTCACAGCAATTAGAAAAATTTCAAGATATATTACTGAATTTAGGTTATATATTTTGCGAAGAATACCTTACGTATAGTTATTTAATTTCGTCTAAAGTATTTTTTAAAGTACATGATGATTTTCCATTGATTCAATTAAGCAATATACCAAGTGGCGTTAGTAACGTAACTTATGTTCTAGCTTTGGCGAATTGTGAACCTTTTATAATAGATGAACCATGGGTAACTAAATTATGAGTATTGAATCATTTTATACAGAATTCATGCAAAGTATTTACAGTGAAGCTGAAGTTGGCAGTAAGTTTAATGAACCGGTCTTTGTAGAAAAAATTTGTGAATATTTAGTTGATCAAGCTGTTATGGAAAACTACAACTTGTGCAGTTATAAAAAAGATACGCTTGGGCTTAAAATAGATGCATGGAATCAAAATGAGCAAAATGGCGTTTTAACTTTAGTTGTTTCTCATTATAAAGATCAGCTCGAAACCCTAACAACATCTGTTGCAAACCAAATATCTAAAAGAGCTTTAAGGTTTTTTGAAAGGAGCCTAGAGCATAGCTTTTATTCAACAATGGAAGAAACTGATTTAGCCTTTCCTCTTGCAAGGGAGATCTGTCTAAAATCCCCATCAATATCAAGTGTTAAAATAATAATTATTACCAACGGAATAATTAGTAAATCGATTAAAAACCAAGAAAGCATAATTGCAAATGATTTTAATATAGATTTTGATATATGGGATATTGAACGTATTTACCGTATAGATTCTTCAAAAGAGGGAAAGGAAGCAATCGAAATCGACTTTATTGAAGAATTTGGTCAGGCTTTACCTTGCTTAAAAGCATTTTCTCAAACTGATAAGTATCAATCATACCTACTCGTTCTTCCCGGTTCTTTATTGGCTCAATTGTACGACAAATATACAGAACGTCTATTAGAGCAAAACGTAAGAACATTCCTCCAATTTAGAGCAAAAGTTAACAAAGGGATGAGAAACACTATATTAGCTAATCCAAACATGTTTTTTGCTTTTAATAACGGTTTAACAGCAACAGCAGAAGAAATCATAACCGTCGATGATAATGGAAGAAGTGCAATATCTAAATTGACAAACCTCCAAATTGTTAATGGAGGCCAAACAACTGCTGCAATTTATAATACTTTAAAAAAGGAAAAGGCGGATCTTTCTCAAGTTTTTATTCAAGTCAAACTAACAATTGTCCCTCCTGAGTTTGTGGAGAATATTGTTCCACAAATATCAAGATTTGCGAACACTCAGAATAAAGTCAATGATGCTGATTTCTTTTCAAATAGTCCTTTCCATTGGAGATTTGAAGAGCTTTCAAGAAGGATATGGGCCCCTTCATCAGAAGGAAATTTAAGAGAAACACATTGGTTCTATGAAAGAGCTCGTGGACAGTATATGACTGCGAAAATGAAGTTAACTGATGCCAAACAAAAAGAGTTTGATAAATTAAATCCTAAACAACAAATGATAACCAAAACTGACCTAGCTAAATATTATAATTCATGGGAAAAAATGCCTTATTTAGTAAGTCTTGGGGCACAAAAAAACTTTGCTAAATTTGCTGATCTTATGACAGAGCGATGGGATAAAAATGAGAAACAAATTAATGAATTATTTTTTAAAGACTGCATTGCTAAAGCCATTTTATTTAAGGAGCTCGATAAAAAAATAATGAAGCAGGCTTGGTACGGTGGTTATAAAGCAAATATAGTGACCTATACACTAGCTAAATTCAGGCATACGATTGATGGTAAGAAGAAAGTCCTTAATCTAGAAACCATTTGGCTAGAACAAGATCTATCCAAATATATATTTGATAATTTATTGGCTATTGCTGAAGTGGTAAACCAAGTAATTCAAGATACTCCTACACATATTACAAATATTGGAGAATGGTGTAAAAAACCTGAATGTTGGGAAAACCTTATAAATACCCCTGTGAAAATATTCCCAGAGGTAGAGCGAAAACTTCTTGACCCCTCACAAGTAAATCAAAAGAAAAAAGATGCATCAATTGTTCAAACTATTGATAATGGAATTGAAGCTCAAAAGTATGTTTTTGAAAAAACAGGGGGTTATTGGAAAAAAATGTGTGAATGGAATCAAACATCATATGCATTGAGTGCAAAAGAAAAAAGTATTCTAGATATTGCTGCGGCAATTCCTATAAAAATTCCTACGGAAAAACAATGTAAAGCAATAGTCGAGATTGAGCAGAAAGCTAAAGAGGAAGGTTTCTTTAGCTAAATAACTTAAAGTGTTCTATTTATATTTTCAATAAAAAGTCAGCAATAATTTTGGCAATTTTTGCTGACAATAAAGGTGGGACAGCATTCCCAACTTGTACGTACTGCTGGGTTCGATTTCCTACAAAGAAATAATTATCTGGAAATGTTTGTATTCTTGCTGCCTCTCTAACTGTTAAGCTTCGGCATTGAAGAGGATCAGGATGAATATAGTAATGCCCATCTTTAGATATATGGCAAGTTATAGTTGTTGCTGGTTTATTCTCAGGTTGAACTCTAAATCTATCAGCAAACTTTCCCGAATTAAAATTCTTATGATTAGGGATTAATGCGGATGGAAATTCATTAGCTTTGGGGCTAAGCCTTTCCCAGTTGTTTTTATAACCTACCTTAGCCCATACACTACAAAACATATACCTTTGGAGATCTAAAGATAGGTGACCCCTAGTCTCATGGTTGCAAACATGTTTATCTAAATTAACATCATCAAACCAAGCATGTAACGCCTTATCTTTAATTGTGCCTTTTCGCTTTAAGCCAAACACCTTACCTTGTTTAGATAGGGGTACTTTAATATTTGATATTGTTCGTTTAAACTCATTTGCAACCAAATTTTGGTTATGATTAACCAATGAATTTATCGATTGTTTACCAAGAGTAGTAATTGAGTTAACCCAATTACTATCCGTATTATCTTCTTTTGATAGTCCACTTCTAAGTTTTGGTAGATCTGTCAGAACATCACCTACAGATACCTGACTATCTTCTAGCTTGAGTGTAATACCTTCCCATTTATCAGCTATATCTTCTCTAATTCCAATAAGAATGACCCTGTGACGGCGTTGAGGAATTCCATAACGCTCACTATGAATTACATAATCTTTAGGAGATAAAGGAGAATTTTCTTTATGTGGAGTAACTAAAGAAACAATTTTATATTTATGGCTCTTCTTAACTAAGGGATCAAGCTTAATCGATGAGCAAGGATCCTCTAAATCTTTAAAAATTGACTTATAAATGTATTCGCCGCCAACTTTAGCTGAAAGCATCCCTTTAACATTTTCCATTACAAAAACTAAAGGTTGGAATAACGCTATTACTCTCAGATATTCCTTATATAAAAAGTTACGAGTATCTGTTGTTGGGTCATAATTTTTGTTAGATTTATTTCTCGCTACCCCTGCTACAGAGTATGCTTGGCAAGGAGGACCACCTATTAGAATGCAGTCATCATCACTTAATGAATTAGAGATAGCTTTAAATATTTTGTCATTGTCTTTGCCAAGTTCTAAATTAAGAGCTTCTTTTTCTGCGGCAGCTAACTGCTTAGCAAACTTAGGGATTTTATATAATTCATCTTCAGGCTTTTCCCCTAGATTTCCCTTTAAAAACTCATAATACTCAACCGGAGCTTCTTTAAATTGTCTAAAAAAGGCTCTCAGCTTCAATGTTCTATGTGCACTTGGTTCTCTTTCGATGGAAGAAATTAGCTTGAAGGCATTAGAACCTTTTATATTTTTTATAGAAGAGAACCCTTCTCCTAGCCCTCCCGGTCCCGAGAAGAGATCAATTATTTTTATTGGTTTTTTCATTGATTAATCATTATCACACTGCATATCTCATATGATATCAATAATTAGGCTAACAGCTATCCCTAAATTAGCTATTTTGAAAGTATTGTAAGTACCATTCAATTAAACGCTTAAAATAGAAGCAATACTAAAATTACAGCATTAAATTTACCATGCCAATACAATCAACATGGCTATATTCCGATCTAACTGAAGTTAAACAGTCACTGTATAAACAAGAATTCACCAATAAAGCTCGGTTAAATGAATCTCGTGATCATAAGTTCTAACTAATAAGAGTACTAGCGATCGGTATTTCTAACTAAAAATAACTTTCTCTTGAGTTCGATATTGAATAACGACTAAATAACATTTTGTCTTGTAATATAGCTATATTCCGATCTATCTGAAATTAAACAGTCACTATATCGGTAATAATTCACCAAAAAAGCTCGGTAAAATAATTCTCGTGATCATAAGTTCTAACTAATAAGAGCACTAGCGATCGGTATTTCTAACTAAAAATAACTTTCTCTTGAGTTCGATATTGAATAACGACTAAATAACATTTTGTCTTGTAATATAGCTATATTCCGATCTATCTGAAATTAAACAGTCACTATATCGGTAATAACTCACCAAAAAAGCTCGGCAAAATAATTCTCGTGATCATAAGTTCTAACTAATAAGAATACTAGCGATCGGTACTTCTAACTAAAAAGGAATTTCTCTTGAGTTCAATATTGTATAAAGACAAAATGATATTTTGTTTTTGTGATATAGCTATATTCCTATCACTCTGAAGTCAAACAACCACTATATCAGCAATAATTCACCAATAAAGTTCGGTAAAATCATTCTCGTTATCATAAGTTCTAACTAATAATAGAAACAGCGATCGGTATTTCTAACTAAAAAGGATTTTCTCTTGAGTTCAATATTGTATAAAGACAAAATGATATTTTGTTTTTGTGATATAGCTATATTCCGATCACTCTGAAGTCAAACAACCACTATATCAGCAATAATTCACCAATAAAGTTCGGTAAAATCATTCTCGTTATCATAAGTTCTAACTAATAATAGCAACAGCGATCGGTATTTCTAACTAAAAAGGATTTTGTCTTGTAATCTAGCTATATTCCGATCTACCTGAAGTCAAACAACCACTATTTCAACAATAAAGCTCGGTAAATAGATTCTCGTTATCATAAGTTCTAACTAATAGTAGTAGTAAAGATCAGTGTTTCTGACTAAAAAATATGAAGCGGAACGAAACTAACCAACGGTTAGCATTCCCGCTTAATTTTCTTATTATGTTCGGCAGCGATTAGAAGCCCATAATTTTTCTAACCTTTTTGTTGGTAATGAACCTTCATTAAAACGCATAACTTCAGATAAAACTTTACATATTTGAGTACGAGCCATTTCTACCTTTATCGCATGCTCAGCTTCAGTCATATGCTCTGAACGAAAAGCTTCAATTAGGCTTTTATTATGCTTATCTATTTCAATCGAAAGTGTTGTTAACAGCTCTTCATCTATTACGTCTTCAACCTTTTTAGTACCAACTTTTAAAGGTGATAAAGCTCTTTTTTCAGCTTTGTTAATCGCACTTTTATCGATAGACTTATTACTACTTTTAGCAGAATAAAAAGCTTGAACAAGACTTCCAAGTGCACTTACACCTGAAATAAGTAAACCAGCTAAATCCAAAATAATCTCCTAAGAACATAACGCCTCGTTAAGAGACAAAAAATTGTTGGCTAAAATATTGAAGAACGAAAACAGCCAACTTTTTGTCCTTTTAAACGACTTATTATGCGCTTAAACGCAAACACTTCAATAACTTAATTAAAGCTTTAAAAGTAAAGCCTTGTGCTTTACATTTTTCTTTAAAGCTTTTTAATGTATAAATCCTCTGCTTATCAAAACCACTTAAACGAGTTCGATGAATATCATAAGATGATACGACTAAAAACCTGTCGGCATTACTACCTAAACTTTTAATCTTTTTCGCTGTTGCCCTATGACTCTTTCTCACTTTAATTACAGCTAAAGCACCATACATTGATTTGTGAGAATTAAAATCAACATTCATAGGAGTACAAACGGCACCTTCATATTGAATAAAAATAAGATCACTTTTGTTAAAGCAATAATCGTTATTAAATGAAAGGTTAATTTTAACTATATTATCTGCTTTAAGTTCATTTCTTGATTGCCAATATGTATGGATAGAACCTATTTGGGCATCATCAATTAAAACACCATTTTTACCTGTAAACGCATCTAGGATTGGTTTAGTTATATTATCTAAATCTCCTACTTTATCTGTCTCTTGCCTTTCTACTGCATCTAAGTACCAAGTGAATTCTATATTCACAGTTTCAGAAATTACCCATTCAAATCTCTGCAATTCACCATGTATTAGTGCAATTAGGTCTTTTTGTCTTTGCTTCTGTGATTGCATACTCACAATTTTTTCAAACTCTAATTCAATAGATATTTCTGCGCTGGCAGATTCTTTAATTAAATAATGCTTATCAAAAGAGCAATTGTCAGTCGTAACAGTAATTTTCATTTAAACTCAATAGTAGGAAAGTCATGCCAACGCCTCAAATGGTTGGCTAAAATTAGCGACGAAGAAGCAAAAGCTAACTGTTTTTCGTCCTTTTGAATGATTTATGCGTTGTCTACTCGGTGGTAAAGAATTAACGCTAGGATGATAGCTAAAATTTTTCGATGGCCATCTTCCATATCATCATAGTGATTTTGACCGAATTTAGTTGCTGCTACTATTCTACCTTTTGCTGATTGCACAAGGTTTTTCTCATTAAAATCGAAAAAACCTGCATCTTGTAGAATAATTTGATATTCCTGACCAACCCAGCGATTTCCTACTTTTTTAATTTCTGTATTAAACTTGTCACGTACATATTCAGCCAAAGTATCTTCATTGTCATGATACCTCAGTGGAATTTCTGTTGAATCCAATTCATCTATTAATTCACTTAACTCTTTAGCAAAACTACCTTCTTCGTCTTCAAAGTGATATTCACCTGAACCAACGCATAACTCCCAGTTACCACGGATATGAGAAAGAGGTCGAAGGACTTCATAATCTAAAAAATCACTTCTATCAAAGAAATCTATCACGAAACTATCCTTAAACACATAAAGCCTACTTAAACCAACAACTCATCAATATACGTCATAATTGAACGAGCTAAGTTGATAGCAAATTTTGCATCACTTTCTTTTAGTAAATGTTCATTGGGATGTGACATGCTGTGATGATTTCTTAGATAATTAATGGTATCAAGCATTGAACTAGCAGCACGTAACATTGAAAAAACTTTTTGATTTCGACCTTCATCTGGCTGCTGCTTTATAAAGTTGCTGACTTTTGGAATTAACGCTGTAATTGCATCGCTTGGAACAAAGCTAATATTATTATTTGTACAAATTTGTCTTAAGAAGCCATGCAACGCAGTGTGCATGCGATCATATGCACTCGAAGCTCCTTGGTTCATTAATAATACTTCTGCATCTTCTAGAGCTTTAAATACACTTTCGTTAGTATTATTAACCTCAGGGCTAGCAACTAATACAACACCATTAACTATAGATTCGATTACATTATATAAGTCTGTATCTTTCGTTTTTAAAGCCCGTTGGACTCCATCTAGATCCCATATTTCTTTGATATATATGGGGTCTTCTTCAAGGATATATTCAACCGCATTTATACATCCTTGTTTTAAGCTTTCGTTACCCCACTGTATGTCTTTGTAAAACTGGCTTCTATTCTGAGGGCAGTCATCACAATCAGTTAAAGTAAAAAGCTCTTTCCAGTCTCCACCATTCAATACATCCATTAATATTTTAGCGAGATACACTTTTTGTTTATTACTTAGTTCATCCATTTTTTCTCAATACTTCAGATTATGATAATACTCAATTGTTTTGTTCCATGCTTTTTCCAACATAAACTGTAAAACTTACAATTACTAAGGAGAAACCACACAAAACTTCATACACCGTTAATAACTGGGGGAAGGAATGTTTAGGTGATATATCTCCATAACCCAAAGTAGTAATTGTAACCCCACTAAAATACAAAGAATCAATGAAGCTCTTAATAGGGAGATCAAAATAGCCTTTTGGTAGCAGGTAGTAAATCACTGCAAAGTTTATTATTAATTCAATATAGCTTTTTACTGCCATTTGAATCCGCTCGCCATATTTAAGATCACTACTACTTTTTTTACCATTAACTTTATCGATAGCGTCTTTTAAAAATGAATAAATAACTTCGTTAGCTCTTGAAAGAGGATAAATCCAAATCAAAAAAACAATAAGGAATAAAGATAATACATTGTATTTTATGTAATAAGTAGAGTGTACAGGAAGGGATGCGACTGTTATTGCTAGAGCTATAGATAAGAAAAAATAGAACGAATTAAATTTTTTCATTAACTTAGAAACAGACTTCCCATTAATACGATGATTTTCTTTTCTGTAATCAGCAAAAAAATATGTAGGTGATAATAAGAATGATACAAACTTTAAAAACATGCCAATCCTTTGATAATGCCTAACGCCCTGTTAACAGCTGGTTATGTGCTTTTTAATATTACTCACTATAATCAGGTTCTAATGTACCAAAGTCAACTGATGTTATAGGGTTTACAACCTCAACTTCTACATCGAGTTCAGAAAAATCACCAGTTAAATCCCCCCAAACTGTAACCAAAATTTCAGAAGTAAATTGTTCTTCAGCTGTAGCTGAAACGCCACCAATATAAACATGATCTCGGTCTATTGAGTCATACTGAGAAAGAGAGAATTCGCCTTCAACTTCAACAGTGATATTGGCACTTGCTTCTAGGACAATATAATCTTCCGCATGATCGATTATTTTAAAATTAGAATCCGTTAACTCGAAGTCATTTAACCAACCGTGACAACCATCTGGCTCCCAGTAATGAAAAGAGTCTGCTTCTTGGTCTGGTGTAAAGCCATCAAAGTAACTTTCTACACCGCTACGAATTTTTTTAACAAAATCAGCCACATCATCTTCTTCTGTCTCAAGTTTTGAAGTTAAAAGAGATAAGAAAGCAAAAGGTGCTGTTTCCTTATTGAACTTACTAAGAGCGTCTGCAAAGTCCTCGGTGCAATCAATATTATCTGATAGTTCACAATAATTTTTCCAATCTCCATCACGGGCAACAGCTAAAACTTGAATATCGTTATTTTGAGCCCAAGCTTCTGTGGCTAAAAGCACTATTGCATCAGGAAATTCGTTTTTCTTTTTACCCGTTTCGGCAAATGGAGGTTCATTTTGAAAATATTGCTGTAATAGCTCGGACACTGATACATAATCGCCACACTCAAGAACTAGAGCACCTGAATTTTCTATAAACTTATCAACACGACTAGTAGCAATTCCCTCAACTTCATTACTATCGATTAAAATAGATTTTGCATCATTAAGTTCACTACCATCAAAAAATAAATGGTCACCTGCATCATTAAGTGCTTTTTCCAGAGATGCTCGAGAACTTTTTACTTTCTTTTCTAAGTGGCTTTGAACCTCTCCCTTTATTACATCAGGTAAAAGGTAATCTATATCACTGTCTTTAAATTGGTTTAATTTACCAAGTAAACCTTTTTCTAATTTCAGTCCATGCGCATCAAAAATAGAGGTGTCAACAAGGATTGCTCCATACTCTTTACTTTCATCTGAACTCATTTTATTTCTCGACTTGCACATAAAAATTTAATAGTGCGCAACTTGCGCATATTCCTGCTTTCACTATTAATAACAAATTCAATAAAACTTTTCTAGTTAAAGCACTTATAAGCATATTTATGAAATATCATCGGACGAATATGCGCAGTTTTCTCATTTTCCTGAATCAGTAGTATCTTATAGATACTTTTGTAGACCAAACTATTCACGTAATAAAAATTTAATCTAAACCTCACTCTCTTCTGAGTTCTTATCAACAGGTGGCAATGGCTGATTTAATTGTTCTATTTTTAGACCATGCTTACTTGCGTTATAAAGCCAAATCATAAACTGGCATTTTAAACGATTATTTTCTATTTCAAGTCTAGTATTTTTAGCTTCAAGCCTTTCATTATCATCTATATATGATTGAGCAGCTCGTGGTTTTGGCTGCTTCTTTTTTTTATTCCGCAAGATGCCTTTTTTTGATTTATATGCATCCACTACACGACTATAATCATTTAGTGTTTGTCTTGTAGTCAGAAAGCTATGCTTCTTATGAGTTTCTTTACAGATATTGTCCCATGTAAGTTTCAAATCCCCCCATTCATCAATAATATTAATAATGTTTTCAATATCTTCTTGATTGATATGTTTACCCATTTTTGTTTCTCGAATAACCGACCATTCTATTTAAAATTAAAGGTTTACTCCTTATAGTAGAGCTATTATCTACATTCAATCCAGACTTTAATAACGGTTTATTATTAGCAGACAATTCTTTATTAATACTATTAAGTTGATCATCTAGAACTAGTTTGATTTGTGATCCATCTTCTACTGAAGACTTATCGTAAAGTGATAATAGTTCTTCAATTCTCTTTATTGTAAGTAGTCTTTTTTTATAATGACGGCTTGCCCCAGACTTTCCATTTGAGATAGCCTCTTCATCCCTTTTTAAGGCTTCTTGTTCTAGTTCATACCTTTGTCTTAAATTATTTTCTTTCTCTATCTCTCCTTTCACACATGTATGCTCACTACAATTTAAGCAATCTCTATGACGACTACACGGGCTAACTATAAAATCATGTTCACAATAACCAAATTCTGTAAAATGAATTGTGCCATCATACTGTAAATTTATTTCTTGTTTAGTTTTAGGTGGATTAATTTCATATAATCTTGATAAAGCGCTAGTTCTATTACTGATGCTGACGTTACTTTTTCCAACGTTAACATCAAATTTTCGATCTTCTGGTGATCTGTTATCATAAGCTCGGTTATGATAACTATTAGCCCTACCAGCCCAATCAGCCAAAAGATCATCTTCCATACCTGCTTCCTTTGCTAAGGTAGATAAAAGATGTCTTGGTTGATGGCTTTTAATCTTTAAATTATTGGGGTAATCGTACCTTTCAAAAATTGACAATTGTTTCACCTTTCCCGGTTTATTAGACTGTTTTAAATCTTCAGAAAAAGTGTTTCTTGTTGCCATCCATAAAGTAGTGCAGTTTGTCGGTCGACTGCCCGCAAGTTGATCTTTAAACATACAAAACAATGAGTCTGACCATTTGATACCAGACTTTGGATGAGCGATGGGGAAATCTTTAGGTAAACTCTTCCTTAGCGTTGGTAATAAACACTGTAAACTGTATTTATTATCTTCAGCTAATACCCCTCTCTTACGCAGATAGGTATTTACATTTGAAACCTTACTTTCATTTGCTGATTCCATGCCAAGCGCTAGTGCACACTGTCTTTTAGTCAATAGAATATCCTTATCAACGGGGGGACATGAAGAATGAAGAGGAAAAGTATTAGGGTTTTCTTCATATAATTTTGCAAGTCGTCTCGCAGGTTCTGTTATTTTTTTTATTCGTTCAATTGCCTCTATAACAACAGGCTCCATTATTGTTGGGATCCATTTCATATTTTCATCAAATTCTTTCAGGTTGTACCACCTCAACCCCATTCGTGTTATACCTTTTGTGTCTTTTCCGTAATAGGGATTCCCGCTTACAGGCAAGTGAAATATCTCTGATATTCTATCTGGTGAACTTAACAACAAAGCTAAGATAGATGTTGTAAAAATATCTCTATCTTCAATTCTAGGATACATAGAAAATATTTCAGCAATAGCATCAAGAGCTTCGTCATTAGGCAATTTTTCTGCTCTTCTTTTCCTTGCTATGGGGCCAATCCTTATGCAATCGTCTTCATTTCGTTCTGTAGATGATTTCCATGAGAATTTAAAAGGTATTAAATTTTTTTCATTCAAAAATTTACAAAGTTGTTCCAAGCCTAATCCTGCTTGATGAGGGGCTGAATAATAATTTTTGGCTATAACAACTGCTTCATCAAAAACATTTCCATTAACGTTTATAATTAATGCATTTTGATTTAAAGCTAACAACGCTTTTTCTATACATCTTATCGCTTTCATATGTCTATCAGCCGACGCATTAGTGTCACTAAATGATTGCTGATATCTTAAATATGCCTTACTAAAATCCATGATATCTTCGTGCAGTAATCCATCTTCAGATTTATTATTACTAGCGATGCCTAATTTTGTAAAATTAACTATCCAATAATTTAACTCCCATGACCAAACAATATTCCGCTTAGTTACAGTTCCTTTATACTTGGTCAATTTGTTTTTACTATAGTTTATAAAGTCCGCTATATTTTGCTTACTGTCTCTTTCACTTTTAGAAATAAATGGGAGAATATTAATTGGCATCACTTCTCCCTAACATTTTTCGTTCTGAACACATTTTGATTACTTGCATGACAGCAATGATAGCCCGATCATTTATACTAGATATCGTTTGATCATTAGTTATTTTCTCGATTTCCTCTCTTTCATCCACTAGTTTTTTCAATATCAATTTATGAGGAGCATCAAGCCAAGGTTGGAACTTTTTACATAAGTAACATGCTACAGGTGCATTTTCATAACAATCACCGAAAGAGCCACAAGTAGCAATATTCTTTCCATTATCGTCTTGAATACGGCTTGAAATATCTCCTCCTCTAATCGCATCTTTCTCCTTTAAAACAATACGTCCTTGGAATGCTTCAGCAAACTTTATTAGTTTCACATCCATAAAACTCGAGATTTTAGCCCCTTTATCAGGAACATTTTTGGTATATACATCAGCATTCTGATCGTCATTATGATCTAAGAGTTCAGCAATAATTGATTTACCATAACCTTCTCTACTAGCTCTTGTCCCTAATGTATACCTGAAACGTACACATGAAATCTTAAGAGGCTCACTTGTTCTTTCGGATATAATTCCTAATTTTTTAACTGTGTAAACTAATAATTCATTAATTAATGATGATTTCCTGTGAAGCTCACGGCTAGGTAAAGCTTCGACGAGTAATTCACTATTATCTAACTCGAATAACATTTTTACATTTGGAAATAATGGAAGTTCTAAAAATTCGTCTTTTGTTAATTTATTCTTCAATTTTGAAAAGAGTGTTTCTTTCATTTCTTCAATATACAGCTCTGTTAAACAGCCAAGTACTTCATTCATTGCGAATTGTTTAAATTGACCTCTAAATGAACTATTTCTTTGTTTTGCTCTCGGGATATTAAGAGAGTAAAAAGGTTGCTCTAATGTGTTCACATCAATTACAAAATCTTTGATACGTAAGAATGATATTTGAATTCCTCGTCTACCGGACTCAATTACTAGAGATGACAGGACAATTTCTTCTAGACTTACACGACCTTCAGCATAAAATTGATCTAGTTTAAATCTTATAGCTTCGAACTCTATATCTGAATATGGCCCTTTCTCTGGATCTAAGCTTTTTACTGCCGCTCCTTTTTTATTCCCTGATATTTTAAATTGATAAATAAAGTCAATGATTTCTCGATTGACCCCCGGATACCCTAGTTGATACCACTTTTTAAGAAGTGCTCTCAATACACCAAATTTGTAAAGTTCAGATTTAGAAAGTGAAGCTTTAAAATTTAATAGAGAGGTAATATTAATCACATCAGATTCTGTTTCATCTATATATAGAGACAAAGAATAAGACAAGCCATACGTATAATCGGCAGAGCGACGTTGAGCAAAAAAGGATAAGGCGTTCCGTGCAGAGTTAGATGTCTGTTCATCTAATTCATGCAAATGGTCTAATGTTATAGCCCTATTTGCATCAATTTCCCAACGATCGTTATTTGGATTAAATACCCTGCCTGTGTAAGCTATTTTTTCTGCGCTATCAACAAAAACTATTTCATTTTTATTTTTTGATACACTCATTACTTTTAGCCTCATTAATAATCAAAATCGTCATCATAACCACCAATATCTCTCTCTAATCGTTTTCGCTTTTGAAGTTCGAGTTGCTTTTCCCTTGATAGTTTATCTCTTGCCCTTTGGGTATATCTCTTAGCCACTGCTGAGCCATCTTTCCAGCCAAACGTATAACATAGAGCTTCTTCAACTTGAGCCTCTGACAAAATCCCCCTAATCATTTCATCTTCTAATCCTTCGTATAATAAATCAGCATTAGTATGTCTCAAATCATGAGCACTGACTTTAAATCCTAAAGCTCTAGATAATTCAGAGAATATTTTCTTCACGCTAGATATTGATAGGGGTTCCCCTTCATACGGTCCTGCTTTATGAGTAATAAAGATATACTCTGTTCTATCTGCACCATTGATTTTGGCTCTATGATGATGAATATAAATATCAATATCATCTGCTAACTCAGGTGTAATATCTAAATCTCGACCTAACGTTTTAACTGCTGGTCTGTTTCTTCTTGTATCTTTTGGGTTATCTGGATCTCTTGCTATAACAACAGATGATTTTTGAATATCTAAATTATGAGTTTTAGTATTTAGCAACTCACCTTTTCTAGTTCCTAAGTCTGTGAGGAAATTGATTAAAACATAATTTCTAAAACGAATAGATTCATCCACCCAAATATTTTTAGGGTGCTCTGGTCTAACAATATCTAATAATTGTCTCAATTGAATTTCAGGAAGCGCACGATACTTCCCCGTTCTAGCATTATCGAAAGTAACTTCGGGCATTCTAACTTTTAAAGCTTCGACCATTGTATTTGCATTTAATTGACTTTCAGTATCATTTCGTAAGTAAGAACTTAGCCATTTTAGATAGGATGTTATATGCATTAATCTTGTATAAGCTGTTTTACTATCAACAGCATCAAGGGGAGTTAAAGCTTCTATTTTATTTTTTTCTAAAGCTCTAAAATTTATTATTTTTGAAGGCTTTTTCCGTTTCTTTATATATTTATGATTAATAGCTGAAACTGTTAAGTTAAAATCATCAACTAGCCTCTCTATTTCGGATTCTAAAAAATATTCAGATTTAGTGAAACGGTCGATCAAATTAATATAATTTAAACCCAACCAATTAAAGAAAAGCTTCAGGTCTCTACAGATAGTTTCACAATAAGACACTGCTTTACTCCTATTTCGATACATAGCAGTAATAAATAAATTGGGATATGTTAATGGTGTGCCTGTTTCAGGATCAACTAGCATAGCTAAATCTTCACCTGACTCTAATCTGATTTTTTCTATTTTGACCATCATTATTCCCCCTCCATAATGAACAGCCATTCGTTTTGATTTTCTACCTTTACTTGTCTAATTTTCATTTATGAATACCTACCTATTGACTGTTTAAAGCAGTCGTTATAAATAGATAATATCATGGAAAACTCACCAGTCCATATATTTTTCTTTTAAATCAATATCTTAGCTTGACAAAACGATGATAATGTGTTACTATCCTTTAAAATATATAAGATAAATCACTCGGTCTTAATACTAATAAACTGATTTAGTTAATGGTTTAGCTTATTAATCGTCTCCTTCATTCATACCGATAGATACAGCGCTTATAAATATGAGCTGTGAGATTATTTCAATAAGAAGGACGAAGGTAACGATTTCAGAAGTTATGGTTGATTCTTGAGCTAAATCGAATTTTAGTTATCCTATTGAGATTCACTCAGATGTTGTCGAGACTGGGAAATATTAATTATCACGTTGTGTCATTAGTACGTATCTATAGAGCACTTAAAGCAGGTCAACACGATGTGATTACTACTAAAAATAAATCGATCTTATTTCCCCCCTCCTTCTTTACAAATATCTCAATGGTAACCAATGTATAAATACCTAAATAATTAAACTAATCAATAAAAACGTATTTTTAAAATGTAAAAAAAAAGCCCTGATAAATCAGAGCTTTTAGATATATAGTTTACAATTTAGTTAACAAGGTAACCATCAAAAAGGTATATCATCATCAAAATCAATTGATGGTTCTTGTGGGTTCACTTTAGGTGCTTGCTGTTGCTGATAACCACCCTGTTGTGCTGGTGCTTGTTGTTGAGGAGCAAAGCCACCTTGTTGTGCTGGTGCTTGCTGTTGCGGAGCAAAGCCACCTTGTTGTGCTGGTGCTTGTTGTTGCTGAGCAAAACCACCTTGTTGAGCTGGCGCTTTTTGTTGCTGAGCAAAACCACCTTGTTGAGCCGGCTGATTAGAAAACCCACCTGACTGCTGTTGAGATTGTTGCTGCCCTTGATTAGCAAACCCACCACCTTGTTGTTGGAAGCCACCGCTCTGCCCTTGAGACGATTTTCCATCTAACATCTGCATTACGCCGTTAAAGCCCTGTAATACGATTTCAGTCGTGTATTGATCTTGACCTTGTTGGTTAGTCCACTTACGTGTTTGTAAAGAACCTTCAAGATATACTTTTGAACCTTTTTTCAAGTATTCACCAGCAATTTCAGCAAGTTTTCCAAACATAACAACACGATGCCATTCTGTTTTTTCTTTTTGCTCACCAGTTTGTTTGTCTTTCCATGAGTCTGACGTTGCAACAGTAATATTTGCTACTGCACCACCATTTGGCATAAAACGTACCTCAGGATCTTTACCTAAGTTACCTACTATGATTACTTTATTTACACCCGCCATGAAAATATCCTATTAATTGAGCTATTAAGACGTACGTCGTTTCTTTTTCTATTTAAATAGAAAGAAAGTGTGTCTTTGAAAATTTAGTTTAAGAGGGTAATTCTATAGTGAGCGGCGATCAAATTCGAGTGATTTTTTGTTAAAAGTGCATTTATTTTATTTTAATCTCTTTTCAAAATAGCTAAGTAAATGCCATATGAAAAACAGTCTCTAAATACGGCAATAATGAGAGCTACTAATTAATTGTTATCACTGAGAATTAGTAGGTCATGCTAATATTTAACGCCATGACCAGTAAAATTCATCTTGCATCAACAGATATATAATAAGTGAGCTCGAAAACTCAAAAATTAAAAGGTCTATAATTCGATAAAGTGTTCAGCTAATTGGGCGCGGATCTCATCTGATATTTTTTGAGAACTTTGGGTTTCATAATCAAAATTAACCATGGCTGCCGTTCCCGATACACATTTTTCACCATGCTGCCAAAGCTCTTGATAAACATCAAACGAAGCACCACCAATGCGGCTAACGAATGTTCTGATTTCAACTTCTTGACCATAAAACAGCTGTCCGTGATAAGAGACTTCTATTTTAGCAATGATAAGTTGCCATTTCTTTGGGTCTAAATCAGGGGTGAAAAACCTAAATATAGGGACACGTCCGCCTTCAAACCAAACAGGCGGTTTAGTATTGTTAATATGCCCTAAAGCATCTGTATCACTGAACTGTGGCATCATTTTTTCACTGAACATAATTAACCTTTTTATGACGGTTAGTTTTACTGCTCTTTGAACCGTAACGGGTATCAGGGCAGTAAATATTAATTTTATTGATAAGATATACTATCTTAACTTTATAGAAATTTCATAAATATTAGCATGATATAAATAAAAGAGCCTTTATAATCTCTTAGCTATTTATTCCCTATATACCCAAGCCACACGAGTTGTTAATGTAATTACTGCACTGACAAAAATTTTACTGAACGTAGTGATTCAAATTTACTTTTTGTTGATGAAATATTATTCACCATAGCCAATTGGTGTAACAACAAATAAAAATAAACAGTGGGTAAACTGAGACCCAAAGCCCCTGATAACGGAACAAAACACGAAATAAATAATGTTGAAGTTGCCTGTTAACGCTATAGTTAAATGAGTGATATATAAATATATTACTCATCACTTCTTTATTTTAGGTACGCGATGCTGTTTTTATTAAAAGCCATAAAAAAAATAAAACAATGTAATGCCATATCGCCAAAATCTAACAATAAAATCTCACTTATTTGGCGAGATGATGTATTCGCTAGTCGACTTTCATTACTAGTCGCTGGCTTACTATTAACTATTTTTTGCCCTATAACATTTGCTAGCGAACGCTTAGATGAACAAAAAGATAATAGTTCAGACTCGGCTGCTATAATCTCCCCAGACGACAAAATATTATGCGACACCAGTCAGCCAAAAATAATATTCAAACCACAAACTATCTTCGATAAAAATGAAGAAGGCTTTACTTTTTTACATCGTTGGGCCAATGCTATTCACATTGATACAAAGATTGTAACACTAGAAAATGAAGCCAGTTTTTTTATCAAAAAATGTACTAAAACTTTTGCTGATATGGCTGAACTCGAGCGTCATTTGCGTAGCAGAAGGTACCTAAGAGATGCAGACGTTAGCAGTGATGAAGACGTAGAAAACATTACCATTACCACGTGGGATAATTGGTCACTTATGCCAACACTTAGCTTTGGTCGTAAGGGAGGAATAAACACCTATAGCTTTGGTATAAAAGAACGTAACTTACTCGGATTAGGCATAGATACCGAAATTGAATCCTACCGAAATGCTCAGCGTTCAGGTTATAAACTAGTAGCTACTATCCCGCTTTTTCAAAAACAAAATACTTCAGTTAAGCTGGGGTTTGCTGATAATGACGATGGTAAACAACGTAGCTTATTTTTGCATAAGATATTTGCTGGATTTCATACTAAGACAGCCTATCATATAGGCTTTAACGAAGAGTCTCGTAACGATACTATTTTTCAAAATGATCAAGACCAAAGTATATTTGGCCATGACATTAGTTTTAAAGAAGCAAGCTTTGCATGGTTAAGCTTTAACAGTGATAGTCGCTTACTAAGATATCGTTTTGGCGTAACACAAGATAAAGATACTTTCACCGAACTTTCTGCTGAAGAAAAAATCGACTTATCCAATCCTGTGCTGACTGATGTAAGACCTGAAGATAGAGATTTACTCTACCCATGGCTAGCTTTTGAATATATTGAAAAGGACTTTAGAAAACTAACTAATGTTCACTTGATCACCCAAATAGAGGATTTTAATCATGGTTGGCAACTTAACTCTAGCCTTGGCATAGGCAATGGTAACAAAGACAACTCCGCATGGACTGTATGGAAAATGCGAGTGAAAAAAGGCTTCAACTTGCATGATAACTCCTTGTTGTTACTTGATTTCTCATTAGCAAATGACATTTATCAAGAAAGAGATAGTCGTTTATTAGTAAAACTTAGCGGGGAGTATTTTTATCAGTTAAATAAAAACTGGGGCTTTTATTTAAGTAATACCAATGTTGTCAGTAAAAACCAATACCTTGACCAACCAGTGACTATGGGGGGCAATACGGGTTTACGTGGTTTTCCACTGCAATATCAACACGGACAAGATAGTATTAAGGTGTCCTCTGAAATCAGATACTATCCGGCAATAAATCTTTTTAAACTATTTGATTTAGCTGGCGTGGCTTTTGTCGATGCGGGCAGAGTCTATGGTGAATCAACGGTGAAGAATATAGAAGAAGGCTGGTTAAGCTCTATGGGGCTTGGCTTGAGACTACATTCCCCTCATTCAGGCGGTAACCATCCCATCATACATATCGACTTTGCTTTTCCTCAAAGTGATAATCCTGATATTAATGGTTTTGAAATTAGAGTGCAGGCGAAAAAGTCATTCTAGCGATATTTGAGCCATAATATCGCTAACAATATCTTTAAGGATAGAGAGTTTCGTTTCAAAAAATAGAGACTATAAAAATCGCTTCAACACTCTATCTATTTGAGCAACACGTATCTTTTTCAACAACTTCTGAGGTCTTTCAGGATAATCTTCTACCGATTCAATATCAGAAAAATGCGAAACTTTAGTGGTATTAACTAAAATACCAACCAGTTCATCATCGGTTTTTTGTAAAAGTTGTTTATTAACATCGTCAACAAGCAAACCATTTTCTAAATCGAGTGCCCAAGCACGGGGGTTTAAGTTACTGCCGGTAATCAAGTGGTAACGATCATCAACGCGTAAACCTTTAAGGTGAAAGCTATTGTCTTTATCTTTCCATAAATGGATATTTAACAACCCCTGGTCAATAAAGTTTTGATATCGTTTAACAAAGCGTTTAAGCAACATTTCATAAACGTAGGGAATTATACCTATGGTACTGAAATCTTCATCGTTGCCAATAAAAAAGTCATTTGCTGTTTTATCGCCTACAACCACGGTTGTTTTAACACCACGTTTGAGTGCTCTGATCACATCTTTAGCAAGAGAATGAGGAAGATTAAAATAAGGAGTAAAAAGCACCATATTATCATCGGCTTTTTGTACCAAATGACGAGTAGCTCGGTTAAGCTGATTTTTACGGCGACCAAAACCTACTAGCGGCGTAATCAAGGTTTTATCACTCACGAGTTTCGATTGGCTAAGCCTTTGCTGTTGTGCAGTGATATAGTGAGAATTTTTTAATTTAAGTTTTAATGCGACTAGGTTTTTCTTTTGCTCTATAGCATCAGGTAACCATTCTTGATTAAGTAGTGGCGCTAAGCCTGATTTGATAAAAGTATCAGATAAGTAATGGCAAAAACTATCTGCTAATACTGCACTATTGATAGTGCAGTAGCGATCTAAACGGTATCGCTCACCTTGATGAAGATAAATATCATTGATACTTGCGCCAGTATAGAAAAGCTTCTCATCGAAAACCATGCCTTTTAGGTGTAAAACGCCAAAGACCTCTTTCCGTTTAACAGCAACACCATAGATATTAACTGTGTGGGGATACTCATGTGCTAATTTCAAATAAAGTGCACGGTTACCTAAGCTTGCCTTTTCGCCAATTAAACCACGCTGACCGCGGTTAAAATCAACAAAGATGTTAATTTCCATCGTTGGGAAGTTAGCTTTCGCTTGGTATAAGGCATGGAGGATCTCTCTACCCGCCTCATCATCTTGTAGATATAAAGCAGTAATAAAAATACGCTGGCGTGCACTCTCAATAAGGGACAACAACTGCTGCTTATATTCTTTAGGCGTGGTTAGGAATTCAATATCACCACTATCGACAATTATTTCTTGCACTTTGCTCTATCTAAAAAAAATTAATTCACGACAGTATATCAATAATAAACCGAAGAAATATAGAGTTTTTCTTCGGTTCACTACTGCTATATCTGCATTAAGGTGCTGACTCCACCTAAACAAGCTTAAATTTTAACCGCTAACTCTGCCGCTTGGCGTATTGCACGTTTAGCATCAAGTTCCGCGGCAACATTAGCACCACCAATAAGGTGAACAGGCAAACCACCATCAATGAGTCTTTGCTGCAAGTCTCGATTCGACTCTTGCCCTGCACAAATAATAATATTGTCTACTTCAAGCAGTTGCTCTTTACCGTCAACTTCAATCAACAAACCTTTATCTGTAATGGCCTTATAACTTGCACCAGCGACCATAGTCACGCCTTGCTTAACAAGGTTAGCTCTATGAACCCAGCCCGATGTTTTCCCTAACCCCTTGCCAACTTTCGTGGTTTTACGTTGTATTAGGGTAATATGCCTTGCCGGATCATGCTTAGGGATGTCTTGCTTATTTAGCAACGCACCATTTTGTTGGTATTGTTTATCAACGCCCCAGTTCTTGAGCCAAGCATCGGGTTCATTGGTTAAGGATTTTTCTGATAGATAAGTGGCAACATCAAAACCAATACCGCCAGCGCCAATAATGGCAACCTTATTACCTACCTCGACTTTATCTCGTAGTACTTGTAAATAAGTAAGTACCTTATTACGGGTATAACCTTCCTCTAAACCTTTAATATCAAGCTTTCTTGGTTTAATACCTGTTGCTAATACTACTTCATCAAAACCTGCAGCAAGTAATTTTTCTGCACTTTGCTCAGTATTTAGATGCACTTTGATATCGTGCAAACTAAGTTGTTTATTAAAGTAGCGTAATGTTTCAAAAAACTCTTCTTTACCTGGCACTTGTTTAGCGACATTAAACTGGCCACCTATCTCACTAATTCTATCAAACAGCTCAACATGATGTCCTCGCTGTGCAGCATATACGCTAAAGGCTAATCCCGCAGGTCCAGCGCCTATCACGGCTAATTTTTTAACTTGTTTAGATTTTTCTAGCACAAGCTCTGTTTCATAACATGCCATCGGATTGACTAAACAAGAGGCACGCTTTTGTGCAAACACATGGTCTAAACACGCTTGATTACAGCCAATGCAGGTATTTATTTCATCAGATTTATTCTCTGCGGCTTTTTTAACAAAGTCAGCATCTGCAAGGAAAGGTCTTGCCATTGACACCATATCAGCTTGCCCAGTCGCTAATATCTCTTCAGCAACTTCAGGTGTATTAATTCTGTTAGTGGTGATCAGTGGTATAGACACTTCTTTTTTCATCTTTTCAGTAACCCAAGTGAATGCAGCGCGAGGCACTGAAGTCACTATGGTGGGAACACGTGCTTCGTGCCAGCCAATGCCTGTATTAATCAATGTAGCGCCAGCTTGCTCTACCGCTTTTGCCATAGTGACAACTTCTTGCCAACTATTACCACCTTCCACCAAGTCCAACATAGATAAACGAAAGATGATAATGAATTTTTCACCTACTTTGGCGCGTACAGCTTTAATCGTTTCAATCGCTAGGCGCATTCTATTTTCAATACTACCGCCCCACTCATCATTGCGTTTATTGGTTCTTACACAAGCAAATTGGTTAATTAAATAGCCTTCAGAACCCATAATTTCCACGCCATCATAGCCAGCTTTAGCTGCTAATTTGGCTGAATAAGCATAATCTTTGATGGTCGATTTAATTTGACGTACCGACATTGCTTTTGGCGTGAAAGGAGAAATAGGTGATTTTATTTTACTCGGGGCCACCCCAAATGGATGATAGGCGTATCGGCCTGTGTGTAATAATTGCAAGCAAATTTTAGTTGGATATTGATGAACAGCGTCTGTTACTTGTTTGTGTTTATTGGCTTGCCAAAAATGACTTAACTCACTGCCAAATGGGGCAATTCTGCCACGTAGATTAGGACTAACACCACCGGTAACGATCAAGCCAACACCGCCTTTCGCTCTTGCTTGATAGAATGCAGCTAATTTTGCAAAACCACCACGCTCTTCTTCTAAGCCAGTATGCATGGATCCCATAAGGACACGGTTTGCTAATTGGGTAAAGCCGAGGTCTAATGGCGCTAATAAATGTGGGTAGGCAGTTGTTGTCATAATTATGCTCTGCTATTGGTCGTACCAGTTGTTGTAGTGTCATTAATTTACTGACATTTAGACAAAAATACAAGTTATACCAATCGGACTAATTTAATGCTCACTTAGCGAGCATTAAAAGGNNAAGGCTTAGAGGCAAGGCATTGATTGAAGCCAATGGCTATTCAGCAGAGTACACTCCTGCATTCTCTAATAAGTTGCATCCATGCAGCGTCCTTGTCAAAATCAATAACGTCGCCTGTAAGCCTTTACCTTTTATTAGGTACTCGTCCTTCGGGAGCTCATTAGCAAACTGATAACATCACAAAATTAGTGAAATATAGAGTGACTATGTTGAACTCATTTTGCTTGTTTTAAGCTCGCTAATGTAGCTCTAAGCTGACCAATACATTAATCCGTTTGGTATTATGATAAAATCGCCTCGGTAACATAACAGTTAACGTATCATCCAACTAAGTAACGATCTCTGCTTATCCCAAACATTTTCCATAACGACAGAAAAAAACTTTATGCCTAATAAAAAACAGATTGTTGACCTTGTTGTCACAGAGCTATCAAAACAGCTTCAACAAGCGATTGATGCGGCTAACGAAGCACATGCCGCTGCGGTTGATGATCAAAGTGTTGCTGAAACACAATATGATACGCTAGCGATAGAGGCTAGCTATTTAGCTGAGGGACAATCTAAGCGAGTGATTGAGTTCCAGCACGCTATCGATACCTATAAGGCGCTTGAACTCATTGAATTCAATAGCGAGAGTTTTATCGCTTTAGGTGCACTAGTACAATTATCCAGTGATTCAGATGCTCACCATTGGTTCTTTATAGGACCTGCTGCCGGAGGATTTCGCTGTCAGTTAGCTAAGCAAAACATCACGGTGATAACACCGCAATCACCGATGGGCATAGCATTGATAGGTAAGCAGCTAGATGATGATATAGAAGTCATGCTCGGTAACAATAAACTTGAAGATTACATCGCAAGGTGCAAATAGACTATAAAATCATTTATTACGCAAATAGAGTTTAGCTAAACTGTGTTAACTTGCCTCAATTTTAAAGCCAATTTTCAAGGTCACTTGGTAGTGGCCGACAGCGCCATTGACTATATGACCTCGGGTCTCTATGACTTCAAACCAATCCATATTATTGACCGATTTTTTACACTCTGCCAAGGCATTTTCAATAGCGTCTTCGATGCTATTTTTAGATGAGCCAACCATTTCAATTTTTTTGTAAGTGTGATGTTCAGACATGATAATCGCCGCTAAATTAGGTTTAAGATAAACCTTAGTTTAGCGTGATTTTCATATATTGCTGAGCGATGCGCTACGATAACAGTTTAAAATTTACGCATCATGAACATCCTTAACTGAGAAGTAGTTCTGTAGTCTAGTTTTGTAATAGCGCTTTAATGGCGAGTAAATCCACCGTTTTAACATCGACCTTTAAATAAGCGACGGCCTCAGTGTGCACCAAGGTCGCTTCAATAACACCTGGCATATTGATTAATTGTTCGGCCATTTTATCTGCTTGTTCTTCGCAGGTAATATTGGTGGCAAAACTAAAACTTTTTGATTTTTTCAATGACTGCATACCAAAGCTTAATCCCAACCAGACAACAGTTACGATTGTCATCACTAAGAAGATGCTTTGCTCACCGTACTGGCTTGCGATATACCCCCCAAAAATACCACCAACAAAAGCCCCTAAAAACTGGCTGCTTGAATATATCCCCATAGCACTTCCTTTAACGCCCGCAGGAGCTATACGCGATAAGATTGACGGCATAGTTGCCTCTAAATAGTTAAATGCAGTGAAAAATAACACAACAGACAGCACTAAACTCCAGAAACCACTGGGTAATAACCAAAGTAAAAACAAAGCTAATGCCAATAGCGTGATAGCGGCACTGAACATGGGTTTTTCTTTCTGTTTTTTAATGGCAAAAATCATAAACGGCACCATTAAAAAGAATGAACCTAATAAAGTAGGCAAGTAAATTTGCCAATGATCTTCAAGGGATAAGCCGCTAGCGACAAACTGTTTAGGTAAGGTAATAAAACATGCAGTAAGTGTCATGTGGAGAATGAAAACGCCCCAATTTAAACGCGATAATTGTGGGTGGCGAATCAAACGAGAAATTTGTTCAGGCAAGGCAACATTATCACCCCGAGGCGCTTTGTTTACCGAGTTTGGCACCATAAATTGAATCATCGCCATGGCAAAGATAGTCAGCATTCCTGTGAACCAAAATAAGCCGCTTAAACCAAAGGCATCAGCGACTATTGGTCCTAAAATCATAGCGAAAGTAAAGGATAAACCGATAAACATACCTATGGTGGCCATGACTTTTGGTCGTTGTTCTTCACGACTTAAATCAGCGGCTAAAGCAAGTATAGCACTGGCGATAGCGCCCATGCCTTGAATTGCTCGACCAAGCACGACACCATAAATAGTGTCGGACATTGCCGCGATAATGCTACCAATAAGAAAGACCACTAAACCAGCAAGAATGACCGGTTTACGACCATATTTGTCCGAAAGAATGCCCATAGGTATTTGCAATAAAGCTTGCGTTAAGCCGTATGCACCAATGGCTAATCCTAACCAAATGGGGCTATAACCCGTTAGCTGTTCACCATAAATGGCAAATACAGGCAATATCATGAACAAGCCTAACA
>JAOPTQ010000061.1:0-67558 GCA_051531915.1 Colwellia sp.
TATTGATTTTGACAAGGGAATGACCATTCTCTTCAACCAATGCCTTGCCTCTAAACCTTTTAATTCTCGCTTAGTGGGAAAGAACTTAATCAATTTGGTATTACTTTAGCTTTAATCGCTGCATCTCTTGATAACTGGTGTAGGGGCTAGTCACTACTTTTTCACCTACTTCTAAACCTTCGAGAACTTCAATAAAACGGCTATTTCTGCGGCCTAATCTAACCGGTCTTTTAATAGCGTCACTGCCATCATTAGTGACAACAAATATCCAGTTACCACCGGTGTCTTGAAAAAAGGCACCATTAGGCAATAGTATGGCTTTACTCGAATCGCCTAAAGTCAATTTAGTTTGCAGTGTTTGTCCACGACGAATTCCAGAAGGTTGTTGACTAATAAATTTAAAATCAACTTCAAATTGGCCACTTTGTACTTGCGGATAAATTTTAGCAATGGTTAATTGGTATGCTTGATTGGCGGTGGAATACAGCGCCTTTTGCCCAATATCAACTCGACCTAGATAAAACTCATCAATGAAAGCGGTGATCTTATAATCATTTGGCGTGTCAATTTGCCCTAAGCGTTCTCCTCGACCAATGCTTTGCCCTACTTCAACATTAAAGCCTGACAGCTTACCGTTAACAGGAGCCTTTACATTCATGTTGTCTAAATTCTGGCGAGAAATAGCAAGGTTACTTTCTAAGCGCTCACTGGTTACTTTTAAAAAACCGAGCTGCTCTTCTTGCATTTTAGTATCTGATTTTTGACTTTCTAGCGTTAACGATAAACGGCTTTTATACCAATCGAGAGTATCGTAAGTGTCTTCATATTTAGATTGATTAACCGCTCCTTTATCAACTAAAGACTTTTCTCGCTTCAATTGTCGAGTCAGCATTTTTATTTGATAATTAATATCAACCAAATTACGTTTATGCTGCAATCTATTTTGCTCTAAGCTTAATTCGATAGAGCGCATATTATTTAATTGCTCTGCAACTCTCGCCTCATTACCTAAAACATTTAACTGCAATGAAGCATTTGATAGCTCAACAATTAGCGTACCTGCTTTTAGCTCTGTACCGTCTTCCACTAAAATTCGCTCTACTCGCCCGCCTTCAATGGCATCAAGAAAAACTGTTTTTGCCGGTATAACTCGACCACGCACAGGAATGAAATCCTCAAAAACCCCTGTTGTTACGGTTGAAATAACAATCCGTTCACTATCTACCTTAAGGGATTTTCCTGACGATTTAGACAAAAGCAGATAAATAGTGAGTATCAATAACAAGCTAATAAAACTAATTAACGCCCACTTTTTAATTGGGTTAGTTTTTTTAATAACTTTCCTGTCCATATTCGCCCCAGAAATAGGATCGGCTTTTGTTGAAACAGATTTTAGTGCTTGGTTGTTATTGTCCATTAAGTTTTAATATTTCAATAAAAGAAATGATAGCAAGACTATTACAATATTCATTCCAACTTGTAACTAATTGTTTAATAGTGAGTTAACCTAAAACTTCAATAACTGTTGATAAAATAACTGTACGTTTATGAACACCAAGTGTACGATATTGAACAGTTCAAACAGCGCTGAGAAAGGTAAATGCAGAAAAAAGACGGTAGAATTTTAATTGTTGACGACGACGATGACATTTTAATTGCGGCAAAATTACTGTTAAAAAGACAATTTTCACACGTAAGCACCTGTAATTTACCCGAGCATATTCCCCAGTTTTTAGCGAAACAAAGCTTTGATGTTATTTTGTTAGATATGAATTTTGGTCCCGGTGAAAGCAGTGGCCAACAAGGTTTTTATTGGTTAAATAAAATCTTAGCCTTAAAACCTAACAGCATTATTATTATGATCACCGCTCATGGCGGTGTTGACATTGCCGTTGAAGCGATGAAGTTAGGCGCTACTGATTTTATTGCCAAACCGTGGCAAAACGAAAAAGTCATTGCTACCTTGTCTACCGCCATAGAGCTTGGAAAATCACGCAATGAAGCAAACTCACTACGTCAAACCAATAAAGTACTGGCGCAAGCAACTAATTCAATTAACCCACAAAACATAATAGGCAACTCAGCTTCATTTCAACAGGTAAGAAAACTCATTACCAGAAGTGCGCCTACTGATGCTAACATTTTAATTCTAGGCGAAAATGGTACTGGCAAAGAGCTCGTTGCCAGAGAAATACATCAACAAAGTCATCGCGCAGATCAGGTTTTTATGTCTGTCGATTTAGGCGCAATATCTGAATCGCTGTTTGAAAGTGAATTATTTGGTCATAAAAAAGGCGCATTTACCGGCGCTCAACAGGATAGAGTTGGACGCTTAAAAGCGGCTGATGGCGGCACTTTATTTCTTGATGAAATTGGTAACTTACCTTTGCATTTACAAGCAAAACTCTTAACCGTATTAGAGCAACGAAAAGTAACACCACTGGGCGAAAATAAAACCATATCATTTGATGTTAGAGTTGTTTGCGCCACCAATATGCCCAAATCAACCTTGCTTAATGAAAACCAATTTAGACAAGATTTACTCTTTCGGCTCAATACCGTTGAAATTGAATTACCGCCTTTAAGAGAAAGAGTGGCTGATATTGAGCCAATAGCCCATTATTACACTCAGCTTTATGCCAAAAAATATAATAAAGTTGATTTAACCATTACCGCACCGGCGTTAACAGCATTAAAAAATGACTCATGGCTAGGTAATATTAGAGCCCTGCGTCACGCTATTGAAAGAGCGGTAATATTAGCCGACACCAATGTATTAGATGTCGCTGACTTTCAATTAACTTCAACTGATAATGGCGTTTTACCACAGAGCAGCACTAACCTAATAGATAACATAACTGATAACTTAACTGATAACTTAACTGATAACGTAACAAATAAAACAATCGATGAAGATATTCATCAAGCACCGAGTGAGCTTAATTTAGAAAAAATTGAAAATAATGCCATAACAAAAGCTCTGAAAAAGCACAGATATAACATTAGCCATACCGCCAAAGCGCTTGGTTTAACAAGGGCTGCTTTATACCGTAGGATGGAAAAACATGGGATTTAAGAAATTTTCGTTACTCATCGTCTTTCGAACAGTATTGGTTATGTTAAATTTAATACTGCTAGCCTATTTTATTTCTGCATCAGGTTTTCATGCGGCAATCATTGTACTGATCTTATTGTTGTTAACGCAATTGAGTGAAACGATGAATTTCATTATGAAAACCAATACTGAATTGGTACGATTTTTTGATGCCGCTCGTTATGCTGATTTTTCCCAGAAATTTAACTTTAAGGAGCTTGGTGCAGGTTTTGGCGAATTGGGCAAAGCCTTTGAAGATATTTTACAAAACTTACATGCGGCAAGAGCGAAACAAGAAAAAGAATTAAAACATATTAAAGCCGTGATAGAGCAAGTACCTGTGCCTTTAATTAGTATTCATCACACCAATAAAATCACTTTATGGAATAATGCCGCTCGTCGATTATTTGGCAGTAATCATGTCACTAAAACAACGGATTTAGCACAATTCTCAACTGACTTTCCTGTGCAAATAAAACAATTAATGGCCGGAAGTAATATATTAACCGACATTATCATTGATGGCATGGAGCATAAGTTAAGCATAACCGCCAGCCAAATTATTATTAATCAACAACCAGAAATGCTGATCAGTATGCAAGATATTCAAAATGAATTAGATCTTGCTCAATTACATGCTTGGCAAGATTTAGTCCGTGTACTGACCCATGAAATTATGAACAGCATTACCCCCGTTGCTTCATTAGCAAAAACAGCTGCTGATCTTATTGATGACGTTCAAACGCAAACCATGTTAGATAAAAAATTGCACGAAGATATAGACGATATTGCAGATGCGATAAAAACTGTTGCTCGTCGAAGTGATGGTTTAATGAATTTTGTCAGTGGCTACCGCCGTTTAACGCGTTTGCCAACACCAACGAAAAAAGTGATATTAGTACAAGATTTGCTAACGCAAGTAGCAAGTATTGCTACGCAAAATTGGCCGCAAAAAAATATTACGTTAACCAGAGAAATTAGCCCTAACAGCCTCGATATTTCGATTGATGTCAATATGATTGAACAGGTGCTAATTAATTTACTACAAAACGCTGAACATACCCTTAGTGGTGTAAGTCGTGATATAAGTACTGATATAAACAATGATGTAAGCAGCGATGCGACGAGTAATAAAGATAAAGCTGAGGTTTCAATTTCAGCAAGTTTAAATAAAAGAGGTCGAGTGGTAATAACAATTTCAGATAATGGCTGCGGTATTTCAAAAGCCATTTTAGAAAAAATATTTGTGCCTTTTTTTACCACTAAACGTAATGGCTCTGGCGTAGGCTTAGCGTTATCAAGACAGATTATGCTTGCTCATGGTGGCAGCATCAATGCAAAAAACAACGAAACTCAAGGTACTACTTTTACATTAATTTTTTAGGGTGAAGACTTTAAGATATAGATAACTTTATTGAGGGTGAATCTCAACAGGCACAACGGTAAGCATTGCCCGTTGACCAATCGCAACATTAGCATTGGGGAAAATTATAGCTTCTCCCTGTTTTTTAGTGGTAATCTCTTGTTCGCCATCAGTCGCGATAATAGTACCGATAGGAAAATCAGTAAAATTTTCAACATCATTAGAAAAGTGTAGTGAGAAATTTTCGTGTTGTCTGTCAATAATTTGATCAATTTCAAAGAAACTAAAGTCATTTTTATCGTACGGCTTAAGATCTAATGGTTGGCCTGAAAGTAAATTTTTTAAGCTTACTCTGATCCCTTTGAAGTTTTCCATGTCGTTTTCGCCAAAAGGTTTTACTTTACCTAGCTCTACCGTAAAAGCATGTGCACCAAACTCATTGGAAGAAAAATAACTAAACGTTGTAGTGGCTGAGTTTGCAAACAAAATTGTATTTACACCACAAGCAAGCATAAATTGTAATTGTTCTTTTACCCAAGGCTTATTATGCCTAAACGGATAAACAGCGAACTTATCATTTTTAGAACCGCGAATGGCGGTATGCAAATCGTAATGAAAGCGTTCACCTTTGCCTGCTTCAAAAAAATCACCTACGGTATTTTCTAATAATAAAGCCCGATGGCGCTCTTTGTTTATTAAGCCAACACCCTGCCCTTGGTCTTGAGAGTGACCACCTGAGAAAAGGCGATTCAAGTTTTCTTCAACAAAACGTTTACTAATATTGATAGAGGCTGGATTACCGAATAAAAACAATACTCGGTGCTCAAGGTGTAATTCACCTAAAATGAGCTGTCTAATTAATTCGCTGCATATTTCAATAGGAGCCGTTTCATTACCGTGAACCGCGCTCGATAATACAATATTTTTGTAAGCAATATGGATTTGCATCTCAAAACTTATCGGTTCAAAAACAATGATGCCAGTATCAAGCACTGACACCTTAATTTTTGCTCGGCTGTTTTTGCAAATAACCTCAAAATAAAACGCTGGCATATAAAATTCATGACTGCGCGTTAACTGTAAAAAATCACCATCAAGCAATAACCTTGCTTTTAATTGCGTTGATGATAATTTTTTTTGAGGATATAACATAAATAACCTTTTTACGAAGTTTACTTACAACTCATAATGTTGCGTGACTATGTAGATAACTCAGGATTCAGTTGTAATCGTCGTCTTCGAGGTGTGTTAATCGAAGATCTAGGTTTTTTTATACTTAGATTCCCGCTTAGACACCACGGGAATGACGAACCTGAGCCAAGTGTATAGCTACGGCTACAACCCTGCTGCTTTAAATGTCGCACTAACAATGTCTTGTGCTTCTTTAAAAATAGCTTGCAAATGTTGTTCACCAATAAAACTTTCGGCGTATATTTTGTAAATTTCTTCTGTGCCTGATGGACGAGCAGCAAACCAACCATTTTCAGTAGTGACCTTAATACCTCCAACCGCCGCACCATTACCCGGCGCATGAGATAAAATTTGAGTTATTTTTTCACCTGCTAAGGTGTCGGCTTTCACATCACTACTTGATAACGCCGTTAACACCTTTTTCTGTTCAAATGAAGCAACCGCGTCAATACGTCCATAATTCGACTGACCTAACTCTGCTACTAATTCTTCATAATGCTGATAAGGGTCTTTGCCAGTTACTGCAATTATTTCTGCGGCTAATAAGGCCATAATAAAACCGTCTTTATCGGTCGTCCAAGTGCTACCATCGCGCGCAAGAAAAGATGCGCCGGCACTTTCTTCTCCACCAAAGGCATAGCTTGAATCACACAAGCCATCGACAAACCATTTAAAACCTACCGGAACTTCAGACAACGGGCGATTTATTTTGGCGGCAACCCGATCAATTAATGAACTTGATACTAACGTTTTACCAATTTTACAACTTTCAGGCCAATTTCTGTGCGTCATTAAATAATAAATCGCGACCGCTAAATAATGGTTTGGATTCATTAAGCCACCTGATTTACTGACAATACCGTGACGATCAAAATCAGGATCATTACCAACACTAATATCAAAATCATCTTTCATGGCAATTAAACCCGCCATTGCATAAGGCGATGAACAATCCATACGGATTTTGCCATCTTTATCAAGCGGCATAAACGCAAAACTCGCATCAACAACTGGGTTTACTACCTCAATATTAAGTCCGTATTTTTCAGCAATAACCGACCAATAAGCAATACCTGCACCACCTAACGGGTCAACACCAATAGAAACGCCTGCTTTAGCAATCACTTCCATGTCAACCACTTGCTCAAGTTGGTTGACATAATGTTCAATAAAATCTTGTTTCGTTAACAACGGTGATTTTAATGCTTCATCAAATGGTACTTCTTTCACTTGCATGAGTTGGTCTTTAATTAACTCATTAGCGCGTGCTTCTATTAATTGTGTCACGTCACCTTCAGCCGGACCTCCATGAGGTGGATTATATTTAATGCCACCATCAGTAGGTGGATTATGCGAAGGCGTTATGATCAAACCATCGGCTAAATCACTATTTTCTTTATTATGACAAATAATTAAACGAGAAATAACCGGCGTTGGTGTAAACCCCTTGTCAGACAAATAATCTTCTTGAATTATCACCGGCACATTATTAGCAATTAAAACTGAAATAGCGCTAATAAAAGCAGGCTCAGATAAAGCATGCGTGTCTTTACCTAAAAATAAAGGACCGGTATAACCTTGCGCTTTTCGATATTCAGCAACCGCTTGGCAAATGGCAACGATATGATATTCATTAAAGCTTAATTTACTGGCACAGCCACGATGTCCAGAAGTGCCGAAAGTGACTCTTTGCTCGGTAATTCGAACATTGGGTATTTGTACGTAATAATCGCTAACGAGTTGACCAAGATTAATTCTGTCTTGGGGACGCGCTATTTTACCTGCATGGGGATGAACTGACATATATTTCTCTTTATCTAGAATATTAAATATTGCTCATAAATCACTGCTATTTTGTAATTTGTTTATTACTATTTTTTAGAGTAACTCGCGAATTTTTTCTACATCTAACTCACTATAACCAAGTAAAATTGAGGCTTTGGTTAACATCATTTTTTTACGCGTGGTATTTGAATTAGTAATGACCCAAAAAGGGCTGTCTGGAATTTGTTGAGGCTTTGTATTGCTGCCACTTGCTGATAATTCTTCTTCACTGTAAGTAAAATATAAACGATCACGCCCACAAATTTCAGTGACAACATTAAAATGCTGTGGATGTGCGCGGTATAAAGCGGCAAGAATCAGTAAAAAACGCCCGACAGCGCCTCTTTGCATAGCCAATTCTTCTTTATTGATAAAATTGAAAACATTTTCTGAATTACTACCTACGCTGATTTTTTTAACAACAGAAGGTTTTGATAATTGTTCTGTGTTCTTTGATTTTTTCTCAACCTTCGGTTTAACAGCAGCAGTGTCGGTGTTAGTGATTTTAGGTTTTTTATCCTCACTTACTATCGGACTTACTACCTCACTTTCTGTTGAATCAACGTCAAGCAAACGGCGTAAAATGGATGAAGCATTTTCACCAATAGATTGGGTATTAGCAACAATATACTGATACAGCTTTTCGTCTATCTCGATATTTTTCATTGAAAACCTTAACGTATTTTTATTAGCGAGCAGATTATACTTAGCTTTAGATAAAGTCGCTAGAGTCATTTTTATATTCTGATCCTTTTTTCATGATAAAATTAATATCGATCAAAGAATTTTATCGACACTTTTCACAGGAAGAATTAATGGCATTACTTAATTATCAACAAATGGGTCAAGGCGAACACCTCATTTTAATACATGGCTTATTTGGCAGTTTAGAAAATTTAAATATGGTGGCAAAACCGTTATCACAATATTATTGCGTCACCAGTGTCGATGTAAGAAATCACGGTAATTCATTCCATAAAAGCGACATGAATTATTCAGCACTTGCTCAAGATATTTTCAAGTTGACAGATAAACTTAACATAAAAAACTGCGCTATTTTAGGACACTCTATGGGCGGTAAAATAGCTATACAAACGGCGCTTAATTACCCTGAGCGCATAAAAAAATTAATTATTGCTGATATAGCGCCAGTAAACTATCCACCTCATCATTTGCATATCATAGAAGGTTTACAGGCCATTGATGTAAACCAGATTAAAAGCCGTAAAGAAGCAGACAAGCAATTTGCTAACTATGTAGACAACACTGGTGTAAGACAATTTTTATTACGCAATTTATTTGCCGATGAAAGCGGTAAGTTCAACTTTAAATGCAATATTAAGTATATTTCAGACTGCTATTCGCAAATAATGCAAGCAAATGATACCACCAACACAGCATCAAAAGCAGAAAGCCATCAATTCACCGGACAAACACTGTTTATTAAGGGTGGAAATTCAGATTACATTTTACCGGAGCATAAAAGCGCTATTGCTAAAATACTACCTAATAGCAAAGCTAAAATAATTCAAGGAGCGGGGCATTGGTTACATGCCGAAAAAACTACCGTTTTTAATAGAATAGTAATGGATTTTTTAGCAAAATGAATCTAAATTAATAACCATAAAAAGAGAAACCTCAGATTTACATTAGGCTTTTCTAATCAATATGTTTGGGTTATATTTTTTTACAAAAAAGTTAATTATCATGCGGCTATTGCTATGCTATAATCTCGCAACTTTTTTGTCTGTCATCAATGACAGACACTTTTAACAAATGAATGAAAATAGAAAAAATGCTAGCTGAACATTTAGAACTTATTGAGTCAATTGGTCTTAATTTATTTTTCCTTTTTATTTTTGGTTTTATTGGCCTTTCTATTCATGATGTAATGAATAAAAATGATGTCCCTAAAATGGGAAGATTAGTGGTTTATTTTGTTCTGTTTTTAGGTTGTTTTGGTTTTATCGTCAAAGGCCTTATTCAGTTTGTTTGGGAAAGCCAGGGGGTTGGTTAATACCAAAAAAATATGGCAAAAGAAGTAACCGATTTAACGACTATTGATTTATTCAGCAATGAAAAGCGCCCTGGTCGCCCAAAAACTAGCCCTCACTCACGCAGTGTGCAAATTAAAATAAATAAACGTAACCAAGTAAAACGTGATAAAAACAAAGGTTTAAAACGTGTTGAATTTAAAATTCATCACAACGTATTTGAAGAATTAGAATTATTGGCTAAAACTAGAAAAATGAATCGTAGTGAATTAATAGAGTTGCTATTGATTGAGTCATTAGCGAATAAAGCAAGCAACGGTAACTAAATTAAGCTAAATTAAATTTAAGTAAAATAGAAAATAAGGTAAATATTCATGGCAATCGTAGGTTTATTCTTTGGTAGTGATACCGGAAACACCGAAGCAGTAAGTATAATGATCCAGAAAAAACTGGGTAAGAAAATGATTGATGTAAAAGACATCGCCAAGAGTACTAAAGAAGAAATCGCTGAATTTGATTTACTTATTTTAGGTATTCCTACTTGGTACTACGGTGAAAACCAATGTGATTGGGATGATTTTTTACCTGACTTAGAAGAAATTGATTTTACTGACAAACTTGTTGCAATATTCGGATTAGGTGATCAGGAAGATTACGCTGAGTATTTTTGTGATGCAATGGAGCCTTTACGTGATATTGTAGAAAGCAAAGGCGCTATTGTAGTTGGAAGTTGGCCAACGGAAGGTTATGAATTTGAAGCATCAAAAGCACTGATTGATGAAAATACCTTTATCGGTTTATGTATTGATGAAGACAGACAACCTGAACTTACTGATGATCGCGTTAGCAAATGGGTAAATCAACTTAATGATGAAATGTGTTTAGCTGAATTGTCATAATTTCAATAATAAAATAAAATATTCGTATATCAAAACTCATTTATTTGGGTTTTGCTTTTCTTGTATCGATTTTAGTATTAGTATTAGAAAGTATAAGTATTAAAAAATAGTGTTACTAACACGATAATTACAACATAACCCCATATAATTTATTTATATATTATTAGAGAAAATATTGCATGGCAGATCAAAATGAAGAACTAAAAAGAGCGGGATTGAAGATCACCTTGCCTAGAATTAAAATCCTAACCATTCTACAGTCTCCTGAAAACCAGCACATTAGCGCTGAAGATGTTTATAAAATATTACTTGAGCAACATGAAGAAATTGGTTTAGCAACAGTATATAGAGTATTAAACCAATTTGATGATGCTGGTATTGTATCTCGCCATCATTTTGAAGGTGGAAAATCAGTTTTTGAACTAACGCAAAAAAATCACCATGACCACTTGGTTTGCTTAAAATGCGGTAAAGTTGTGGAATTTGAAGATGATGTGATTGAACAACGACAACATGACATTGCAGAATCTCACCAAATAACATTAACTAATCACAGTTTATATTTGTATGGTGAATGTAAAGACAAAGTTGTTTGTGAAGAGTATCGTCAAAAAAATCATTAATCAATAATCAATAAAAGAACAATACAAGGGATAAAATGGATTTAAAAATTATCCCTATCGTTCAGTTTATCGTTTCTGCAATATTAATGATTGCTGTTTCTCATTATCTGCCCTCGTTAAACTTTACTTTTAGCTTAGATGTTATCTTAGCCGCAGTTTTAATTGGTATTGCCAGTATTATTGGTATCGTCGCCCTATATAATTTTCATCAACATAAAACAACCTATCACCCACATACCCCTGAAAAAACTACCAAGGTAGTCAACTCTGGTATTTATGCCTATTCTCGAAATCCTATGTATTTGGCTTTAGTTTTAGTGCTATTGGCCCTAGCTATTTATTTACAAAACATTAGCGCCTTTACCTTTATCCCCCTTTTTATTTGGTACATAACTCAATATCAAATAAAACCAGAAGAAAACACGCTCAATACACTTTTCGCAGATGACTATCAAACCTACTGTGCAAAAGTAAGGCGCTGGATATAAGCGGTAAGTTACTAGCAAGAAAAATTACGAGTTACGAAGTACGAAGTACAACGCTTGCTATAGCTTGTTTCGAAACTCGTCACTTAAAACTTGTTTACTTTTCTAATCGTTATGCTTTCTTTAAATAAGCCGCAACTAAGACAATACGCGTACCATTAACTTTACCTTCAATATGTTCAGGATTCTCCGTTAAAGAAATACCTCGCACTAAAGTGCCTTGTTTAGCGGTAAAATTAGCGCCTTTAACCTTGAGATCTTTGATCAAAGTAACGTCATCACCATCATGTAAGTCTGCACCATTACTATCACGCGTAGGGCCTTCACGTTCATCAGAGGCAATTCCTTGATCAGCCCATTTTTTCACCTCATCTTCCATATAAATCATTGCTAATGCATCTTGCGCCCAACTTTCTGCTGATAATTTATGTAATAAACGGTAAGACATTACTTGTACAGCAGGCTCTTGATTCCACATACTGTCATTTAAACAACGCCAATGATTCAAATCTAACGCAATATCTCCATTAATTTGACTAAGACAAGTTTGGCAGACATAAATACTTTGCTGAGCACTTAAATCACTGGTTGGTGGTACTGGATAAACAGACATATTGTTTGTCGCCGTACATAATTCACAACTTTCATTACTGCGTTGTTTTAACGCTTGTTCGCTAGGCATAACCATTCCTAATAAAATCTCAATTTAATAAAGTGTTTAATATTTTTATTATACCCGTTCCATTTAAAGATACTAGTTTGCATCTTTAAGATGAGCTACGATTAATGCGTTTTAATTCTGAATTCTAATTAGGGTTGATAAAGATGTTAATATTTTGATCTAAAGCATAAAAAAAGTGGTTATTTATAGGTTTTTCTTTATCCTAAAATCAAACCATTTATAGTTAACAATCTATTTTTATTGATTGATTCTACTAATGACCGCATTGCTTGACCAACTTTCTGTTGGTAAAAAATTACTGACACTTACTATTCTTTTCTTAATAATTATCAGTTCAACTATTATTTATACTTTTACTACCCTTGATATCCAAAAAAACGATGGTACTGTTATTAATATTGCGGGCCGACAACGTATGCTAACGCAAAAATTCACTAAAGAATTTTTATTATCTTTGTCGAAAAAACATGGTGATTCAATTGACCGAACACAAATGGATAAAACAAAACGACTGTTTGAACAGTCGCTACAAGCTTTAATAAAAGGAGGCAGTACTTATTCAAACGTAGCAATGACTAAGTCAATAAATTTGCCAAAAACAAATAATATTGAAATAGCAGAACAGTTAGCTCAAGTTAGTCATTTATGGAAAAAATTGCAAACGGCCATTGATAAAATAAAGCCAGAAAAAGTCCAGCAACAGCAGTTAGAAACGCTTAATGTTTTGAGTGTTGAAGTACTTACAAGTATGAACCAAGCAGTGACTATGTTGGCTAAAAATTCTGATAGTAACGTGCAAACAATGCTCAGCTTTCAAAAATGGATTTGGTTATTTTCTGTTATTATTTCTAGTTTTATCGCCTGGATCATAACAAAAAACATTACAAAACCACTTGATCGTATTATTTTGAGTACCAAAAGAATTACTGATGGAGATTTAAAAGATTATCCCAATGAAAGGCTATCTAAAGATGAATTAGGCACCTTAATGAGTCGAGTGGAAAAAATGCGCTCTGTACTAAGTGAGATTATTCATACGGTACAACAGAATAGTAAACAAATGACACATTCATCAATGAGAATTGCCACTATTTCCGATGAAATTTTTCAAATGAGCGCTCAAGAAAAGGAAGGTTCTGAACGTGTGGCTCAGGCGACAATCTCTTTACGAGATATGGCTATAGGTGTTAATGAATTTATCCAAGAAACAAGTAAAACTTCTGAGGGTAATCAGCAAATTTCAACACAAGGAGCTGTCATTGTTCAACAAAGCATTGCTAATTTAGATAATGTTGTTGATAGTGTAAATAATACGGCTAAACAGATGCATTTGGTCAAATCTTCTACCGATCAAATCCATAACATTATTGAATCAATTAATAATATTGCAGGGCAAACAAACTTGCTAGCACTTAATGCGGCAATAGAAGCAGCAAGAGCTGGGGAAAATGGTAGAGGCTTTGCTGTGGTCGCTGATGAGGTAAGAAATTTAGCTTTAAGAACCGCTGAGTCGACCACTGAAATAACCAACTTAATTGAAACCTTAACAAGTTCAGTTGAAGGCTCTGTTCAGTCAATGAAATTAGTTACGAAGCAAGTAAGTGACTCTCAAGAAACTTCTCAAAAAACGTTACTTACCTTTGAAAAAATGACAGAAGGAATTAATCGTAATAGTGAAAATTTTCTTAAGATCGCAGCATTAAACCAAGGGCAAACAGAGCAATTAACCGCTTTAGAAAAAGAGCTTGAACATCTATTTGATACTCTTATGGTAAGTTCAGAAAAAGCAAGTTCTACAAAATTAGTTGCCAACGATTTACATACAGTATCAGACAAACTTGAACAATTATTATTAGAGTTTGAAGTGGAGCAAATAACAGATACGGTGAAATTACAATCTGAAAAACGAAATTTTCCACGCATTGAAAATCAAATTAAAGTAACGTTTAATCAAGGTGATAAAAAAATAGAAGGATTAAGCCAAGACATTAGTATGTCTGGATTACATGTTAAGAGTGTTTTACCGCTATTATTAAATAGTGATAAGCAAGTTAAAATATCTTTATACTTACCTCAAGAAAACCTTACTGATAAGATTGAATCAATTGAAGTTCCTGCTAGTGTTGTTCGTGAACATTATCAAGAGGGAGCATATTATTACGGAATTAGTTTCAATAATTTGGGTGAGAAAGAGCGGAATAAGCTGAGAAAAATATTTACTTATTTTGCGAAACCAAGCAAATTTGTTTAATTTGCGATAAAGCATATTTATTAATGATAAAAATGTATTAACAAAAGTAAAAAACACTGGGTAAAATATGACTCTTGAAAACAATTCCCTTATACAAAAACTAAAATCAATCCCTCTCGTTAGCCAAATAATTATTGCCATTATTTTAGGTGTGATTTTAGCAGCAACGGTACCTGAAACGGCAAAGTCGTTATCAATATTAGGGAATATATTTGTCAATGCACTAAAAGCGGTTGCTCCTGTTTTAGTATTGGTATTAGTTGCCTCATCTATCGCCAATCAAAAAACAGATAACGACGCTAATTTAAAGCCCATTGTAGGGCTCTATTTAATAGGTACTCTCAGCGCAGCATTTGTTGCTGTTTTATTAAGTTTTATTTTCCCAACTACATTAACCTTAGATTTAGCGAGCGCTAGTGCAAATCCACCGCAAGGCTTAGGTGAGGTATTATCAACACTTGCATTTAAAGTGGTTGAAAATCCCATTAGTGCTATCGCTAATGGTAATTTTATTGCTGTACTTGCTTGGGGACTTGGTTTAGGATTTTCATTAAAACATGCCACTGAAAGTACCAAAACAACGGTACATGATTTTAGTATTGCCATTTCAAGCATAGTCAAAATTGTTATTCGTTTTGCCCCCATCGGTATATTTGGTTTAGTTGCCAATACTATCGCCACCACAGGTTTTAGCGCATTAGCACAATATAGTCATTTAGTTGCCGTTTTATTAGCCGCAATGTTAATCATAGCGCTAGTGGTTAATCCATTAATTGTTTTTTTAATGATGAAAAAGAACCCTTATCCACTAGTTTTCACCTGCCTTAGAGAATCAGGTATTACCGCCTTTTTTACCCGTAGCTCTGCCGCTAATATTCCGGTAAACATGGAGTTATGTCGAAAGCTTGAATTACATGAAGATACTTACTCAGTCTCTATTCCATTAGGTGCAACTATCAATATGGCCGGCGCCGCAATTACTATTACGGTATTATCTCTAGCCGCTGCACACAGCTTACAAATTGATGTTGATTTTGGTACGGCTATATTACTTTCCGTGGTTGCCTCCATTTCAGCTTGTGGCGCTTCTGGTGTTGCTGGTGGTTCATTATTGTTGATACCACTAGCTTGCAGTTTATTCGGTATTAATAACGATGTTGCGATGCAGGTGGTAGCAATAGGTTTTATTATTGGCGTCATTCAAGACTCAGCCGAAACCGCCTTAAATAGCTCAACTGATGTGGTATTTTCTGCCGCAGCTTCTCATCAAATCACCAAAAAATTGTAATAATACAAAATATTAAAGCTTATTTAACAGTAAACTCTTGGCAAACAAAGTACCCTATAGCGGCGACGAAAACATTATCATAATATAAGAAAGGAATACGTTTACGCTGCCATGGTGGGATATTTAGTTCTTGAAGGACTTTCTTTAAACGACGAGAGTGTTGACGATAGTCCGGTAAACATTTAGGGTTATTATGACTAAAACAAATACTGGCTGTTTGCGTTAGTTTAGGCGCTACAATCATTAGTTTTTTATTAACTCGTTTTTTATTAATTAAGCTATGTTGTACTGCGAGATTTTCAGATTCGTTCTTACTCACTTGAACTTGACCTAAATAATCGGGCAACTCAATGATTACATTGTTCTTTGTTAATTCTGTCTCTATTAAATAGTCACCTGTTAAATAATCATCTGTTAAATAATCATCTGTTAAATTGATAACAAGCCGCTTAGCGCTAATATCATTAAAGTCGGGAGTTAAATACAGTAAATTTTTATAACGTCGAAGATAATGTTCGCCCACTTTAACAGCGGGATTCTTATCATCTTTGGCTGTCAATTGTTGATGAAGTTGAGCAAGCTGTTCGGTGCTTGGCATTAAACAATCGCTCTGCGCTAAAAAATATCGAATGAGGTTATTAAAACGTGCTATAGATAATTTGTTTAACACGCTAATCGCTAAACGGTTATCTTTATCTAAACAAAGACTAAGATCTTCTACTGCTAATTCATTAAGTAATAACTGCCCTTCTCGACAATGATCGCTGCTACGATTTATTGTCCGAGTAATTCCAGACCAACGCTGATTTAATATCGGCATAATTTGTTGGCGAATAAAGTTTCGATCAAAGCTTGTATCTTGGTTTGATTCATCCTCAATCCAAGTTAAACCATTTTCTTTAGCATAGAAAACAATGTCTGCACGAGAAACATTCAGCAAAGGCCGCACTAATAAATCTTTACCTTGCTTAGTTTCAAAAGCCATTGCAGATAGGCCTTTTAAACCTGAACCTCGCTTTAAAGCCAGTAGAAAAGTTTCAGCCTGATCATCACTATGATGACCGGTAACTATGATTGAAGGCTCAGCCGATATATTTTTTAACGCTTGATATCTTGCATCACGCGCTAGCGCTTCTAATGATTGCTGCGCTTGTGCTTGAATTTTAACTTGGCAAATGTTTAAAGGAAGATTAACTTGCTGGCATTGTTGTTGGGCAAATGCCTGCCATGATTGAGCATTATCACTTAACCCATGATTAACATGGCAAACTGTTAATGCGTTATTAAGGCGATTTTTTTGTTTTAATTGCGAGAAAGCATGCAGTAGTACTTGCGAGTCAACACCACCACTGTATGCAATAATTAGTGGTATTTCAGGGTATTTATTAATGGCACTAATGAGTGCTGACTCAATTGGATTCATGATAAATTAACAACCTCGCGCCAAGAGTTTTCGCTTAGGCTAAAATTCGCTTCGCGAAGAGAAGTATATTATGAACTAAATGTAGGTCGGCATTTATGCCGTCAAATTGATGGGCTAAAACCCAACTTACAATACACCGCAAGCGGCGGGGAATTAACCCGCTCAGATTAAACTCGTTACTCACCACTTAAATGCGCTATTAATAAATTAGCAATAACCAAATGACATTAATCTGTCATAACGTTTTTCTATTAATTGCTCTTTCGTTAGCGCTTCTAATTCGGCTAAATCTGTTTTAAGGGCTTGTTTTAACATCCCTGCCATTTGATCCATATCTCTATGGGCACCGCCTAGAGGTTCATCAATCACACTATCAATTAATTCAAGTTCTTTAATACGCGTGGCTGTAATGCCCATCGCCGCAGCCGCTGTTGATGCTTTTTCGGCTGTTTTCCATAAAATAGAAGCACAACCTTCAGGAGAAATAACCGAATACGTTGAATATTGCAACATATTGACTTTATCGCCAACCCCAATGGCTAATGCTCCACCTGAGCCACCTTCACCAATAACAGTGCAAATAATGGGCACCGATAAGCGAGCCATTACTTTTAAGTTACGGGCAATAGCTTCACTTTGACCACGCTCTTCTGCACCAATACCCGGATATGCACCCGGTGTGTCAATAAAAGTAATAATGGGCATATTAAAACGCTCTGCCATTTCCATTAAACGTAAAGCTTTACGGTAACCTTCGGGACGAGGCATACCAAAATTACGCTTAACTTTTTCAGTGGTTGAACGACCTTTTTGATGACCTATAATCATCACAGGTTTGCCATCTAAGCGAGCGGTACCACCAATAATAGCACTATCATCGGCATAAGCACGATCACCGGCTAACTCATCAAATTCGGTAAAAATTCGAGGTAAGTAATCTAAGGTGTATGGTCGCTGTGGATGACGTGCAACTCGCGCAGTTTGCCAAGGATCTAAATTAGAAAATATTTTCTTAGTTTGCTCCTTATTTTTTTCACGTAATTGCATGATTTGATCTTCAAGATCAAGATCAAGTTTTTGACCAGTATTAACCAACTCAAGCTCAACAATTTTTGCATCTAGCTCAGCAATCGGTTGTTCAAAATCTAAAAAATTTAATGACATTATTTTCTATACCTAATTTGATCTTTATATCAGCACTCGGGCTAATAATTCTAATAAGTGTTATTTGAATTTTAAGGCAACTTTTTCTTCACCTAATAATTCTTTTAAATCATATAATAGCATATCTGCCGGCGTTACTCGCCATTGTACACCAAGTTCGAGCATTCCTTGTGCTTCTTCTCGCTGATAAAAGACACGAACCGGACAAGTACCTTCTTTATAAGGAGAAAGTGCTGAGGTAAATTGCTCAACAAAATCTGCTGGTATGGCTGATCTTTCCACTTGAATATCAAGCGACGAAACATAATTTTCTCGTGCATCAGCGATTGTCATGATATCTCTAGCAGTCATTGTATTACCTGATGAGTAATCATCAAAGCTGACCTGTCCACGACAAACTAAAATAGCATCATTTACCAGTAATTCTGCAAAATTATCATAATCATCGGGAAATAAACGAACATCCATGCGCGCACTTTTATCATCAAGTGTTACTAATGCCCAACGTCGCCCCCGTTTATTAACTAATACTCGCACGCCAATCACTAAACCTACCGCAACCGCTTGATTATCTCTACCCGTTGGTTGCATGGCAACGAGTCGCCCCGTCGAGTATTTTTTAATTTCGTCTAAGTAACGATTGATGGGATGACCTGTTAAGTACAAGCCAAGCGTTTCTTTTTCACCATCAAGCCATATTTCTTCAGGCCATTTTTTAGCATATTTAAATGCTTGCCTTGACTCTTCATGTTCATCATTAATTAAACCAAACAAATCATTTTGACCTAACAATTCGGCTTTTGCATGTTGCTCTGCTGCTTTTATAGCGTCAGGCAAGGTTTCAAATAAAGCGGCACGATGAGGACATTGCTTTCCTTTGATTTCATAAGTTGGCCCTAAAGCATCCATAGCGCCCGACTTAATAAGCTTTTCTAACACGCGTTTATTAGTTTTTTTCAAATCTAAACGGGCACAAAAATCAAATAAGTCGGTAAAAGGACCGCCTGATATTCTTGCTGCAATAATCGCTTCAATGGGACCTTCGCCCACACCTTTTACAGCACCAATGCCGTAAACAATTTGGTCATTACCATTGACGGTAAATTTATACTGACCGGCATTAACATCGGGTGGTAATAAATCAATGCCCATATTGCTACATTCATCAACTAAGGTAACAATTTTCTCGGTGTTATCCATATCTGCCGACATTACTGCCGCCATAAAGGGCGCTGGAAAATGCGTTTTCATCCATAAGGTTTGATAAGAAACTAAAGCATAGGCAGCAGAGTGAGATTTGTTAAAACCATAACCAGCAAATTTTTCAACTAAATCAAAAATTTTCATTGCTAGCTCACCATCAACACCACGGTCAATAGCACCTTGCTCAAAACCTGCCCGTTGCTTAGCCATTTCTTCCGGTTTTTTCTTACCCATAGCACGGCGTAGCATGTCGGCACCACCCAGTGAGTAACCGGCCAATACTTGTGCTATTTGCATAACTTGTTCTTGATATAAAATAATGCCGTAAGTGGGCTCAAGCACTACTTTCAAGTCTTCATGTTGCCATTTTTCATCAGGGTAACTAACTTCTTCACGCCCATGTTTACGTTCAATAAAGTTATCAACCATGCCTGATTGCAGTGGCCCCGGACGAAATAACGCCACCAAGGCGATAATGTCTTCAAAGCAATCAGGCTTTAATTTATCAATGAGTGACTTCATACCACTAGATTCTAATTGGAACACTGCGGTAGTTTGTGAGGCAAGTAATAGTTTAAAACTGGCTTTATCTTCAAGATCAATAGTAGTGATATCTATGGGCTCTTTACCGGCTTTTAACAATTTTTCATCGGCCATTTCAATGGCCCATTGTAAAATGGTCAGTGTGCGCAAACCTAAGAAATCAAATTTTACTAAACCGGCATCTTCAACATCATTTTTATCAAATTGTGTTACTGGGTTTTTACCTTCGTCATCACAATAAAGTGGCGCAAAATCAGTAATGGTTGTTGGCGAAATAACCACACCACCGGCATGTTTACCAGCATTACGTGTTGTGCCTTCAAGAATACGACACATATCAATAAGATCTTTTACTTCCGTGTCTTGTGCATAAATTTCGGGCAGCTTAGGCTCTTCTTCAAACGCCTTTGCTAAGGTCATTCCCGGCGTTGGTGGAATTAATTTAGAAATTCTATCAACAAACCCATAAGGATGGCCTAGCACTCGACCAACATCGCGAATTACCGCTTTTGCTGCCATAGTGCCAAAGGTGATAATTTGCGAAACGGCATCACGACCATAAAGTTCAGCAACATGGTCAATAACTTCATCACGCCTGTCCATGCAAAAATCAATATCGAAATCAGGCATAGAGACACGTTCTGGGTTTAAAAAGCGCTCAAACAGTAAATCATATTCAAGTGGGTCAAGATCGGTAATATCTAACGCATAGGCAACGAGTGATCCTGCACCTGAACCACGACCCGGTCCCACCGGTATATTGTTGTCCTTACTCCACTGAATAAATTCCATAACGATTAGGAAATAACCGGGGAAACCCATATTATTAACCACTTCAAGCTCAATTTTTAAGCGTTCATCGTAGGGTTTTCTTATTTCGCTAAAGTCATCAGCATTGACATCAAATAATTTTTTTAAACGCTTTTCTAAGCCTTCTTCTGAAACCTTGATAAAATAATCATTTATTTCTAATCCTTCCGTGGGGAAATCCGGTAAGACGTATTCACCAAGCGTTACCGTAACATTACAGCGTTTTGCGATTTCAACGGTGTTCGCTAGCGCTTCAGGAATATCACTAAAAAGCGTCTGCATTTCTTCAGGGGAACGTAAATATTGCTGCTCGCTATAACGTTTAGGTCGACGTTTATCGTCTAAGGTAAAACCGTCATGTATCGCGACTCGAATTTCATGAGCATCAAAGTCATCTGGTGATAAAAACATTACTTCATTGGTAGCAACTACTGGTAAATTTTGTTGTTGCGCTAATTCAATCGCTAAATGTAGATAAGTTTCTTCATCGGTACGACCGGTTCTAATGAGTTCAAGATAAAAACAGTCGGTAAAATGTTGCTGATAAAAGCGGACCATTTGTGATACTAACGCTTGATTACCTTTTAATAACGCTTTACCAATATCACCTTCTCGCCCTGCCGAAAGTAAAATCAGCCCTTCCTTAAAGTCAATCAGCCATTTTTTATCAATAACCGCTTTATTTTGGATATGACCGCGCAAATAGGCTTTAGAAATGAGTTCGGTTAAATTTTTATAGCCTACATTATTTGTGCTTAATACCACCAAGCGAAAAAGCTCACCACTAAGCTCTTCACTTTGAACCCAAAAATCACAACCAATAATCGGTTTAAGGCCAGCGCCATGGGCAGCATGATAATACTTAACCAAACCACAAAGATTAGTTTGATCGGTAAGCGCTAATGCCGGCATATTAAATTCAGCCGTTTTAGCGACTATCGGTTTGACTTTTTTAAGGCCATCACACATTGAGTAATCACTGTGAATACGTAAGTGAATAAAGCTAGGATCTGTCATTAGCAATCCTTTCTCACAGTATTATTGGCTAATACGCGAGCTACAGGCTTAAAGCTTTGTCGGTAGCAGTCAAGTACGCCATGCTCAATAATTTTTTCTAAATGCACTTTAGTTGGGTAGCCTTTATGTTGAGCAAAACCATATTCTGGGTGTAATTTATCTAAGGCAATCATTTCGTCGTCACGGGCGACTTTGGCAATAATTGAAGCGGCACTTATTTCAGCAACACGATCATCTCCTTTAACAACTGCCTGACAAGCGATAATATTAGTGTCTCCTACATGGGTAAATGTTGGACAACGATTTCCATCCACTAACACAAAATCAGGACTCACGGCCAAGCCTTGTACTGCACGTTGCATTGCCAACATAGTGGCATGAAGGATATTCAAGGTATCAATTTCTTCCGGACTGGCGCGACCTATTGACCATGCTGTTGCTCTTTCTTTAATTTCTTTTGCTAACAAAGTTCGCTTTTTTTCAGAGAGTTTTTTTGAGTCCATCAGGCCTTTAATAGCATTATCGGGATCTAAAATAACGGCTGCGGTGACAACATCGCCAACAAGTGGACCACGACCTACTTCATCAACACCGGCAATACAGTAGGCAACGGGATATTCAAATTCAGGAAATATTTTTTTATTCGCCATGCGATACTGCCATTAACGTTAACACTGCTTTAGCGGCTTGCGCACTAGCATCACATTTTAATTGTTGATGAATTTCTGTATAAGTTTCGTTTAGTTGGCTTTGATTTTGATATAAACGCTCTTTAAGTAAGGGCACTATTTTCTCAGCACAAACTTCATTTTGTAATAATTCAGGCACAAGGCTTTTATTGGCTAATAAATTAGGTAAAGAAAACCACTTAAGTTTTACCAACAATTTCGCTAATAAATAAGTTACTGGGCTAAATTTATAACAAATAACCATCGGTCTTTTAATTAGTGCCGCTTCCAACGTTACCGTACCCGATGCCGTTAACAAGCAATCGCTAGCCGCCATAACTTCTTGGGTTTTACCAATAACAACCTGCACGCTTAAATTTGGCGCTATTTGTTGTTTAATCGCTTTAAATTGGTTTGCTCGTTTAGTGCTAATCATTGGCGCGATAAAAACCAAGCTTTCATCTTCTGCTTGTAACTGCATGGCACTTTGAAAAAAAGATTCAAGTAAACGCGATAACTCCCCACCTCGACTACCCGGCATAAGTGCCAATATTTTTTTGTCTTGTGGTAAATCTAATAAAATACGAGCTTGTGGTTTATCACTCGTCATAGGAATATCATCCGCTAACGGATGACCTACAAAAGTGCAAGGTACATTGTGCTTATCATAAAAAGATTTTTCAAAGGGTAATAAAGACAATACCATATTTGTTGCTTTTGCTATTTTAAAGATACGTTTTTCACGCCACGCCCATACTGACGGGCTAACATAGTGCACGGTTGTTATATTATTCGCTTTTAATCGACTTTCTAAACCAATATTAAAATCTGGTGCATCTATACCAATAAAAATATCAGGCTGATTTTCAATAAAATAATTACTTAGTGATTTTCTTATATAAAGTAAGCGTCGTATACGCCCAAGCACCTCAACAATACCCATCACCGCTAATTCATCCATTGCAAATAAACTTTTAAAGCCAATTGCTTGCATTTTAGCGCCACCAATACCTATAAATTTAGCGTTAGGGTGATGTTCTTTTAATGCTAGCATTAACCCTGCGCCAAGCGTGTCGCCTGAGTGCTCACCAACAACAATGGCAAAAATAGGGGGGTTAACTGAAGATAATGCTTGGGAAGAGTCTGTCACAAATGATGTTCCTAGGTTCTAGGCCCTAGAACCTAGGGACTGATGAACTTATCTAATAATGCCACGAGTAGATTTTTTAATCGAATCAGTAAAAAATGCCAATTCTGGCGATGCATTTCCTTGCTCGCTAATAGCCGATAAAGCATCATCAATCGATTGTTTTTTACGGTATATTTCTTTATAAGCTCGTTTAATGGATAAAATAATATCGCTTGAAAACCCGCGTCGTTTTAAGCCTTCACTATTTAAACCAAAAGGTTTAGCCGGATGACCCGAAGCCATAACATAAGCAGGCACATCTTTTAAAACTAAAGCATTAGCCGCAATAAAGCTGTGCGCGCCTATGTAACAAAATTGATGTACACCTGACATTCCACCAATAATAACATGATCGCCAACATGTACATGCCCGGCTATAGAAGCGTTATTCGCCATAATACAATGGTTGCCAACCATACAGTCATGTGCCACATGGGTGTATGCCATAAACAAATTATTACTGCCTATTTGCGTCAAGCTTTTGTCTTGAATAGTACCACGGTGAATGGTACAACATTCACGAAAAATATTGTTGTCACCAATAATGAGCTCTGTTGGCTCACCGGCATATTTTAAATCTTGGCAATCTTCGCCGATGCTCGCAAATTGAAAAATGCGATTGCCTTTGCCTATTTTGGTAGGCCCATTAATAACAACGTGCGAGCTAATAACACAATCATCGCCAATCACAACATTGCTGGCAATATACGTCCACGGACCTATGGTAACATTTTCGCCAATAACAGCGCCGGGCTCAATAATTGCTTGCGGGTGGATCATAAATTTACCTTAGGGTGTATTTCATCTTGAATTTTTATTTTGAGTTTTTATCTTGAGCTTTTAACTTGAGTTAACGTCTATATATTACAATGGTACAATTTAGCAACAAGATGGTTTTTATAAGGCTCGACGAGCACACATCAAATCAGCAGAGCATACTATTTTGCCATCTACTTTAGCTTCACCATAAAACTTCCACATACCACGACGCTCTTTAATAAACTCTACGTGTAAATGCATAGTATCACCGGGCAACACCGGTTTTTTAAAACGTGCTTTATCAATAGAGGCAAAAAGATACATTTCATTTTCGCTGCGACTTTCGCTACTTTTGAATCCTAAAATCCCGGTTGCTTGGGCTAATGCTTCTAGAATTAACACACCTGGAAATATTGCGGCTTCAGGAAAGTGTCCTGTAAATATAGGCTCATTAATGGTAACATTTTTAATAGCGTGTAAACTTTTACCCGCTTTAAAGTCCACTACTTTGTCAACTAAAAGCATAGGATAACGATGGGGAATTAACGTTTTAATTTCGTTAAGTGAAATGGGATTTAGTTCGGTATCCAAATGAATATTCCTTCTTTGACTTGCAGGTTATTAATTTTTTCCTTCAAAAAATAAGCTACAACTTTATATTATTTGCCGTTAAAGCCTAATTCAATAAGAACTAAGCGATGGCATATTAACACTTTTTTTAAGATTTAATCAGCGCTAACTGCTTTTCAAGCTCTTTAACTTTTTTCGTTAAACCTTCTAAGCGTTTAACTCTAGCGTTGGTTCTATTCCATTCTTTATTAGGTGCTGCTGGCATACCCGATGAGTAAACACCACCGGCAGTAATATCTTTAGTAACCATTGCCATGCCAGTAAATACACAATTGTCAGCAATCGTTATATGTCCATTAACACCCACTAACCCTGCAATAGTACAATTTTTTCCCATCACAGTACTGCCGGCAATAACACTACAAGCAGCCATCGCTGTATTTTCACCAACAACAACATTATGTGCAATTTGAATTTGATTATCTAAAATAACACCGTCTTTTATTTCCGTATTGCCTAATGCACCTCGATCTATTGTTGTGCTAGCGCCAATCTCAACATAGTCGCCAATAATAACACTGCCAAGTTGAGGAATTTTAAGCCATTTATACTGCTCATTTACGGGTGCATAACCAAAGCCATCAGAGCCTATAACCGTATTTGCTTGAATTAAACAATGATGTCCTATTTCAACATCATGATAAATACTTATGTTAGACCACAACGTTGTGTCATTCGCTATTTTAACATTTTTTCCAATAAAACAACCGGCACCAATACTCACATTGTCAGCTAAAACAACACCTGATTCAATAACAGTATTAGCACCAATATTAATATTTATGCCCATTTCTGCATCATCAGCGATAACTGCACTCACATGTATATCACAAGCAACCGCTGGTGTGGTATCTAACATTTTAGCCGTTATAGCATAACCCATATAAGGATTATCCATCACCAAAGCATGTGTTTTACACTCAATTAAGTCATCTGGGGTAATAATAACAGCACTTGCTTGAGTCGTTGATAATTGTTGGCGATATTTACTATTCGCTAAAAAAGCGACTTGACCAACTTTTGCCATTGCTAAGGTTGCTAAGGAATTAATTTCACACACATTGACATCACCTTGTTCTGCAGACAGAACAAGGGTAGCACCAATTTTTTTTGCTATTTCAGCAAGGGTATAAGTCTTCATGCTTTTACCATTTAGTTAACGACTATAACTTGCTAACTTTCTCAACCACTTGTGAAGTGATATTGGTTTCTGGTTTAGCAAATACAATCGCTTTTTGTTCAAGAATCAAATCATAATTTCCTTTAGCGGCAATGCTATCAACAGCTTGACGAATTAAAGCAATTATTTTATTTTGTTCTTCGTTTTGGCGAACACCGGTTTTTTGTTGAAAGACTTTACCCTTTGCTTGATAATCTTGATACAAAGTACCAATTTGCTTATCTAGGTCTTCCTTTTCTTTTTCACTCATTAACGAGCCATCACGTTGTTTCTTTTCTTGATAATATTTAATATCTTTTTCAAGTTTAGCAAGTTCTGCTTTTTCATCTTTAAATTCAGCTTCTAATACTTGCATGATGGTTGCTGTTTGAGGAATTTTTCCCATGACTTCTTGAAAGTTAACCACCGCAATTTTTTGATCTGCTGCCATAGCAGCGCTCGCGAGTAACATACCAGATGCCGCTGTAGTCATAACCATAGTTTTAATAAATTTATTCAACTTCTTTTCCTCTTTTTTTACAAATTAGTTTACGAATTAGTTAAAATCTTCTATAGCCTATCATAATGATTAAGCATTCAAATAGTTTTAAAATGTTTTACCTATATTAAAGCTAAAGAATGCGGTGTCATCATCAATTTCTTCTTTTAACGATTTAGCAAAGTTAAATATCATCGGCCCCATTGGCGATAACCATTGTACCGATAAACCTGCGGAACTTCTAAAACGCCCGACATCTGAATAATCGGCTAGGCGACTATACTCAACTTTATTAAGGTCATCATAATCAGATAGTCTAAACTCAGTATCCCAAACATTACCAACATCTACGAATATACTTGCTCTAACACTATTCGCATAACTTTCATCCAAAAATGGTACCGGTACAATAAGTTCAATACCACCTAATGCAATCGCATTACCACCAACCGATTGTCTTGACACATCAATATAATCATGGTCAGGACCTAAACAACACGCTGTTCCACCTGTTGGATTGGGCGTTCCACCAATTGAAGTTGGATATCTATACACAGCTCTAGGACCTATAGTATTATTTTCAAAACCTCTCATAGTGCCCGAGCCACCCGCACGAAAGTTTTCCCAAAAGGGTAAAAGTTGATCATTGCCATTAACATCAGAATAACCATTACCATAGCCCAACTGCATTCTAGCAAGTACTGTCCATCGTTGGTTGCGCGTTAATGGAAAGTAAATTTTGCTGTCTAAATTAACCTTAAAGTAGTTAACATCTGAATTAGGCGTTGTCATTTTAAGCGATAAGCTCAGTTGAGAGCCTGCGGTTGGAAATGTTCCTCGGTTTAAGGTGGTACGAGATATACCTGCATTTAAATCAAAATTCTTAAAAGCTAATGCTGCATCTGGATTTTGCGGATCGGCATGCAGGTCGTAAAAATATTGAATTTGCTCATACGTTTGCAATGAAGTAATCTCATTACTTTTATAGCCGACACCAAAATTTAATCTCAGGTATTCATTAATTGGAAAACCCCAGTTTAAACCTAAACCATAGGTTCTATTATTATAATCAACTAAGTTAGCACTACCTGCATCAAAAGCCTGATAAAATATTTGCCCACCAAGCGATATACCGTCAACAGTAAAGAATGGGTCTGTGTATGAAATATTGACACTTTTCGAATACGTATTGGTATTAATATTAAAACCTAAACGATTACCCGTACCAAGAAAGTTATTTTGTTGTATACCCGCATTTAAACTTAATTTAGTTGAATCACCATAACCTAAACCTGCGGTAAATGAGCCTGAAGGTTGTTCTTTCACGGTAAAGTCAATATTAACTAAATCATCTTCACCTGATATTTGATTTGTTTCAAACTCAACCGTTTCCATATAAGGTAAACGCGATATATTGGCTTTAGAGCGCTCTACTAAATTATTAGAAAGCCAAGCACCTTCCATTTGCCACAGTTCACGACGTAAAACATTATCTGCGGTGACGCTATGACCGCTAAAGGTAATTTGATTAACATAAATACGTTTACCTGGGTCAATAGATATTGATAGTTTTACCGTATTATCTTCATCATTAATTTCTGGAATAGTCACTACTTTGGGATAAGCATAACCAAAACGCCCTAAAAACTTACTAATCACTTCTTCGGTATAGGTAATTTCAGCGCCGTTATAAAGCTCTCCTTTTTGTAAAGGATTAATCGCTCTAATGGTTCTTTCAAAGCCAACCATGTCACCAATAAAGTCAACTTCACTAATATTATAAGTTTCGCCTTCAGTTACATTTAAGGCGATATAAACAGCCTGTTTATCTGGTGTCATCGACACTTGTGTCGAGTCAACATTAAAACGTAAATAGCCGCGATCTAAATAATAACTATTAATCGTTTCCATATCCCCTTGCAGGGTTTGCTTTTGGTATCGGTCTTGCGCCATAAAATCCCACCATGGCGAACCAAACGTTAGTTCAATGCGGTCAAGAATTTCAGCATCACTGAATATTTCGTTACCAATAATGTTAATTTGCTTAATGGCCGCAGCGTCCCCTTCAACAAAGGAAAAGTCTAAATTAACTCGATTACGGGGTAAATGGGTAATTTTAGCGGTGACGCTAGCATTATACTTACCAACGCTATGATAGAAATCTTCTAATCCCATTTCTATGCCCGCAATAACGGTACGATCAAGCGTTTCACCAACGCGAATATCACTTCCATCTAAACTTTCAGTCAGTTGTTCATCTTTTAAATCACTATTACCGTCAAAGGTAATTTCACTGATCGTTTCTCGCTCTCTCACGCGATAAATTATACGCTTACCATCTCGATACACTTTAATATCGTTAAAATGCCCTGATTTATACAACGCTTTTATGGATTGAGATATACGAAATTTATTTAATGTGTCACCCACATTAAATGGAATATGTGTCAATGCTGCCCCTAAAGCAACGCGTTGCAAACCTTTGACTTCAATATCTTCAACCTGAAAATCTTCAGACGCTTGTACTGTTGTTCCTAATGCGCCGAGTAAAATGGCAAAGGCAATTTTTTTAATTATCATAAAATATAAACTTTATTACTTCTTTTTACTTTGTGAGTTTAAGCTAAAATGGCAAGTATACCCTGCATCACTTATTACTTGTTTATTCTTTCTTAATGTAAACTAGTTAACTAGCTTTAACTATTTAATTAATGATCCGACTAAAATCATTAAAGATTGCGATGCTCATTAAAGCTAATAAAGCTAAAGCACCGAACTTAAATCCTGCTTCTTGTATTTCTTCTGATACCGGCTTACCCGTTAAAAGCTCTATAAGATAATAGAGTAAGTGTCCGCCATCAAGTACTGGTAGTGGTAAAAGGTTAATTATTCCCAAATTAATGCTAATTAACCCTAAAAAGCCTAAAAAATAGACAATACCATAGCCTGCACTATTCCCTGCTCCTTGCGCTATTGCAATAGGACCGCTTAAATTTTTTACAGATACATCTCCAGAAAGGAGCTTTGCGATCATATCAAAACTTAAAGTCACTAAATTCCACGTGCGCTTTACACTTTGTTCAATGGCTTCAATAGGACCAAAAATAAATTGAATTTTATAAGACGAAGGCCAGTCATCAAATTTAGGTGATACGCCTAAATAACCAATCATTTCACCATTTTTTTCTATGCCTTTAGGCGTTACCATTAACTGTTGATTATACCCAGCTCTTTCTATTTCAATAGAAATTTGTTGCTCAGGATAATGCTTTATTTTTTCAGAGAAATCTTGCCAACCTTGTTTAAGTTTTTCACCATTAAGGGCAATAAGTACATCGCCAACCTGTAGTCCGGCTTGTTCTGCGGGACTATCTTTACCAACAGCAGAGAGTTCATTATAAACTTTAGGACTAAAAGGGATAATACCTAAACTGGTTAATGATGACATTTTTTCAGGTGAAAAATGCCAATCTTTTGTTGATAATTGATAACTGCGCTCAAACTGACTATCCGCCGATTTAGCTTTTATTTCAATCGCGTCACTACCAATTTCACCAATAATGGCTAAATTTACCGCTTGCCAGTCTACCGTTCGTTTTCCTGCAACTTCTACTATTTCAACATTATCAGGTAATTGCGCCTGTGCCGCTATAGAATGCTCTGACACATGACTCACTATAGGTTTAAAACTTGGCATTCCCATTAAAAACATCAAATAAAAGGCAAAAATTGCAAAGGCAAAATTAGCCAAAGGTCCTGCCGCAATAATAGCAATACGCTGATAAACTGATTTAGCATTAAACGTTTTATCTTTGTCCTGTTCCTCAACGTCATCAACACGCTCATCGAGCATTTTGACATAACCACCCAGTGGAATTAACGCCAGTACATATTCAGTGCCGTCAGCCCCTTTTTTTCGCCAAATTGCCCGGCCAAAGCCAACAGAAAAGCGCATGACTTTGACACCACATTTTCTAGCGACCCAAAAGTGCCCATACTCATGCACCGTAACCAAAATACCAAGAGCAAGAACAAATGAAGCTGCATTCCAGAAAAAATCAAACATATTATATATTTCCCTTAGAATTAAGAGGGTTAGTATCAAAATTTGTCACTAACGAACGTGCAAATACTCTGGCACGACTATCTAAGGCAATAACCTCATTAATATTACTCACCCTTTCTGAGACAAATTTTTTCACAGAAGTTTCATTTATTTTATAAATATCGGTAAATTTAATGGTTTCGTTTAAAAAAGCATCAACAGCAACTTCATTAGCTGCATTAAGCGCAGTACAAGCGGCTTGTCCACTTTTACAAGCGTCTATTGCAAGTTTCAAATTGGGATATTTTTTATAATCAACTTGTTCAAAATCAAACGAAGCGGTGGTAAAAAAATCTAAAGGCGCCACTCCAGAATCAATTCGTTCAGGATAAGCCAAAGCGTGAGCAATAGGTGTTCGCATATCGGGATTACCCATTTGGGCAATCACGGAGCCATCTTTATATTGCACCATTGAATGAATAGTACTTTGAGGATGCAACACTACTTGAATATCATCTTCATCGACATTAAAAAGCCATTTAGCCTCAATAAACTCTAACCCTTTATTCATCATAGTTGCAGAGTCAACTGAAATTTTTCGCCCCATGTCCCAGTTAGGGTGAGCACATGCTTGTTCAGGTGTGACCTTAATTAGGTCCTCTGTACTCCACGTTCTAAAAGGACCACCAGAGCCCGTCAATAAAACTTTGGTGATGCCATTATCAATTAACTGACATTCCCCTACCCTTGCTTGTTCTTTACTGGGTAAACATTGAAAAATAGCATTATGTTCACTATCAATAGGTAATAATTGAGCACCAGAACGTTTAACCGCATCGATAAAAATGGCACCAGAGGTAACTAAGGCCTCTTTATTTGCCAGTAATACTTTTTTACCTGCATTCACCGCAGCCAAGGTTGGCATTAAACCAGAAGCGCCAACAATTGCCGCCATTACCGTATCACTATTATCAGACTGCGCTAAATCAACAAGCGCATCTGCGCCCGATAAAACTTCAATCGAAGACAAGTTGGCTTTTTGAAGAAGAATAGAAAGCTGTTTGGCGTGATCAGCACAAACCATCACCACTATTTTAGGCATAAACTCGACACATTGTTCAAATAAAACATCAACGCTGGCATTGGCTGATAAACCGACAACTTCAAATTTATCATGATGTAAACGAACCACGTCTAAGGTACTGGTACCAACAGAGCCCGTTGATCCAAGAATACATAGTTGACGCTTTTGTTGCGCTGTTGATGTTTTACTATTTAACACTTATCACTACCAACCCACTAAAACATAACACAGTGCAAAAATAGGCGCTGTAGCCGTTAAACTGTCTATGCGGTCTAAAATGCCACCATGACCAGGTAATATTGAACCACTGTCTTTAACACCGGCTTGGCGTTTAAACATACTTTCATTTAAATCACCAATCACTGAAACCGTTGTTATTAAAATGGTAACAAATAACACCGTAATATATTGCTCATTTGCCCAATTTAAATTATAGCCAACGAGCATTGTTAAAATACAAGCGAATACAATACCACCAAGAAATCCCTCAATGGTTTTTCCTGGGCTTACACTTGGCATAAGTTTATGTTTTCCAATACTTTTACCAACAAAATAAGCACCCACGTCAGCACTCCAAACCATTAAAAATAAAAACATCAATAATTGTGCACCGTGGTAGGGGTCAACTTGATAATCAACACTACGCAGTACTAAAAAGGCTAACCACGTTGGAATGAGTGTTAACCAGCCAAATACACCTCTGATAGAGCGATGCTTAGACCAACGGTTACTACACTTAGGATAAACAAACATTAAAAAAACAGATAAAACCCACCAAGCAATTGATACCCATAAAAGATAAACTGCATTTTGTTGAAGACTTCCAGAGGTATTCCAAAGCGCTGAAGGTGGCATAAATTGCCATAATAAACCAATAAGAATAATAGTAGAGAGAACAAAGAAAGTTCGTTTAATTGGCTCGTCAAATCCCATTAAAGGACCCCATTCCCACGCACCAATAGCAATAATAATCAATAATAACGCAGCAAAATAGACCAGTGGTAGGTAAAATATCGCTAAAATAGCGGCAGGAGCTAAGATAAGCGCTGTAATAATTCGTTGTTTTAACAAGTGTTACCCTTTTTTATAATTTTAATTTTTGGTTTGTATGTATCACATAACGAGTTTCAAGTTTCAAAGAAAGTACCTGACAGTTTGATCTTTTTCAACTAATGAATTTTTTAAATTTTTCGTTACTCGTAACTTTTTCCTGTTACTGCTATTTTTCGGTACTATTTTTTATTTGCTCACCTGTTTTACCAAAACGTCGCTCACGTTGGTCAAAAACGGTTAATGCTTGCTCAAATTGATGTTCATCAAAATCGGGCCATAAAACCTCAGAAAAATATAGCTCGGCATAAGCCGCTTGCCATAATAAGAAATTACTTATTCTATAATCTCCGCCTGTTCTAATCAGCAAATCTAATTCAGGTAACCTCGCTAAACAGGTCTGTTCATGCAGCAGTTTTTCGGTAATATCATCAACAGAAATATTTTCATTTTTTACCTGACTCGCTAGCTGTTTTGCTGCATTGGTAATGTCCCAACGACCACCATAATTAGCGGCAACAGACAAAACCAAGCCTGTATTCTTCTCAGTTAACAATTCAGATTTAGCAATATTTTTTTGTAATTTTTCTGAAAAACGACTTAAATCACCAATGACTTTAAAACAAATACCGTGTTTATGTAGGCGCTTAACTTCTTTCGTTAATACATACATGAATAAATCCATGAGCACATTAACTTCTTTTTCAGGTCGTTGCCAATTTTCACTACTAAAAGCAAATAACGTTAACGCCTTAACTCCTGATTTTCTTGCACTAGCAACCACAGCCCTAACTGAACTTACACCGGCTTTATGTCCAGCAACGCGTCCTTTTCCCTGCAACTGAGCCCAACGACCATTACCGTCCATGATAATAGCAACATGTTGAGGTACTTTTTTATGCTCACTATTTTCAACGTGAGTTGATATTGCAATACTAGACACTCATAACCCTTTCAACCAAAATAAAGACAAAACCATCATAGCAATGAAATTAAATTTCCATTAATTCAGCTTCTTTTTTATGAAGAATATCATCAACCTGCTTAACAAAAACATCGGTGATTTTTTGTATTTCATCTTCAGCTTGATGATGTTCATCTTCACTGATTTCTTTTTCTTTTAATAAGCTTTTAAAATCAGAGTTAGCATCACGGCGAATATTACGAATAGCAACTTTACCGCCTTCTGCTTCTGAGCGTACCACTTTAACTAAGTCTTTACGGCGTTCTTCGGTAAGTGGCGGTAAAGGTATACGAATTAAGGTACCATTTGATTGTGGGTTTAAACCAAGATCAGATTTCATAATCGCTTTTTCAACGGCACTGATCATCCCTTTATCAAATATAGTAATAGAAAGATTACGCGCATCAGGCACTGAAATATTACCCACTTGATTTAACGGTGTTTCCATACCGTAATAATCGACAGTAATATTATCAAGTAACGAAGCATGCGCTCGGCCTGTTCTTACTTTATTGAGACTATTTTTTAATGACTCAATGCTTTTACTCATACGGTCTTTAGCATCTTCTTTAATTTCATCTATCACGTTAATTTTCCTGAAAATATTAATTAAAATTATTATATTTTGTATAAACACAGCGAGTCTATTTATACGCCTAATTTACGTCATTTAATGATATAAATAATTAGGTAATAATAGTACCTTCACTACTACCCATAATCACGTTCTTTAATGCACCCGGCTTATTCATATTAAAAACTCGGATGGGCATATTATGATCTCGCGCTAAAGTAAAAGCGGCTAAATCCATTACTTTTAATTCTTTATCTAACACTTCATCATAACTTAACGTGCTATATAATTCTGCATCTGGATTTTTCATCGGATCTTCTGAATAAATACCATCAACTTTAGTCGCTTTTAATACCACATCCGCTTCTATTTCAATACCGCGTAAACAGGCTGCTGAATCGGTAGTAAAAAATGGATTACCCGTACCTGCGCTAAAAATAACAACGCGACCTGATTTCAACAAGCTAATAGCATTAGCCCAGTTATAACGCTCACACACACCGGCTAAATCAATAGCAGACATTAAGCGGGTATTAACAAAAGCTCGATGCAACGCATCTCGCATGGCTAAGCCATTCATCACTGTGGCCAACATACCCATTTGATCGCCAACAACTCGATTCATACCGGCTTCTGCCAACCCTGCACCACGAAATAAATTACCACCGCCAATCACAAGACCAACTTGTATGCCCATTTCTACTAATTCTTTAATTTCTTGTGCCATACGATCAAGTACTTTAGGATCAATACCAAAGCTTTCACTACCCATTAGCGCTTCACCGCTAAGTTTTAGAAGAATCCGACGATATGTTGGTTTGATATTGGTAGTCATAGAGAAAACATTCCTGCTGGTAGATTAAAAAGAAATACACAAAAAAATAGCCGAGATCAAAATTGACCGCGGCTATTTTAGTACGTTTAGCAAACTATCTAAAGTCTAAACTGAAAAAAGTATCTTTTATTATTATAAATACGTTAAAAGACATGTCACTAAATTAAAACTTTTAATAAAACAATATAATCTAATGCTTATATTTAAAACAATTCAGCACCAAACACACAAGGTAATGCATTGATTTAAATAAATTAATAATCTATCCACTTGATCACGCGTGTTTAATTTCACTGAAATATTTGATGCTGTTTCTCTGATAGTTTTATCTCTATACAATTATTGACTCAGCGCAATTTATTCTCAATATTTTTGCTGCTCTGACCATATTTTCTAAAGCTAATTGAGTTTCTTGCCAACCACGCGTTTTTAAACCGCAGTCTGGATTAACCCATAATCTTTCTTTTGGAATATAATTTTGTGCTTTTTCTAACAAACTAACCATCCATTGAATACTCGGCTCATTAGGCGAATGAATATCATAAACCCCAGGTCCTAAATCATTCGGGTAAGCTTGTTGTTCAAATGCGTCTAACAACGCCATATTCGAGCGCGACGTTTCCACCGTTAACACATCAGCATCAAGCGCAATAATGGCGGGCAATATGTCATTAAATTCGGAATAACACATATGAGTATGAATTTGAATCTCTGCGGGCGCTTTTGCAGCCGATAAACAAAATGATGCGGTTGCCCAATTTAAATACTGTTGCCACAAACTTTGTTTAACTGGCATACCTTCTCGAATAGCCGGCTCATCTATTTGAATGATTTTTGTGCCGCTAGTGATCAAATCTTGAACTTCATCACTAATGGCCAAAGCAATTTGTTTAGTGACTTGCTCTCTCGATAAATCATCACGTACAAATGACCATGCTAAAATAGTAACCGGCCCTGTTAGCATAGCTTTCACAGGTTTGTTAGTGAGTGACTGTGCGTAGTTAGTCCACTCAACGGTCATTGGCTTTTTACGGCTAATGTCACCAAAAATAATAGGTGGCTTCACACAACGAGAACCATAACTTTGTACCCAAGCAAACTGTGTAAATTCTACGCCTTCTAATAATTCACCAAAATACTCTACCATGTCATTACGCTCGGCTTCGCCATGCACTAACACATCTAATCCAATATCTTCTTGGCATTTGATAACATTTTTAATTTCCGCTTTTATCAAATGTTGATATTCATTTTGATTTATTTCTTGGCGGCGCCATTTCGCTCTAACGTCTCTAATATCACCTGTTTGTGGAAAAGATCCTATCGTGGTGGTTGGAAACAATGGTAAATTTATGGTTTTTTGCTGCGCTTGCTTACGCTGTTCAAAGCTTTCTTTACGCTTAAAATCTTGTGGTGTTAACGCCTTAATACGTTGTTGTACCACTGGATTAATTATCCGTTTAGAAACACGTCTTGCTAGCGCACTTTTTGAGTATAAAGTGATTTCATCACTATTAGCATTGAGCAAAGCCTGTTTTAACAAACTCAGTTCTTGGCATTTTTGCTTGGCAAAGGCTAACCAAGAAACAAACTCTGTATCTAATTTTTTCTCTTGCGCTAAATCAACGGGAGAGTGAAGCAATGAACACGAAGGCGCAAGCCATAAACGTTCACCTAATTGACGATATAAAGGCTGTAATTTTTGATAAACAGACACCAAATCTGTTTTCCAAACATTACGACCATTAATTACGCCTAATGAAATAGTCCAATCATTGGGTAAGCGGTCAATAATAGCATTAACATTAGTCTTCTCAGCAACCATGTCTATGTGAAGACCATCAAAAGGTAAACCTTTGATTAACTCAATATGATGGTCAATAGCAGCAAAGTAAGTGGTTAATAATAACTTTAATGAGCCTTTCTCTAGCGTTTTATAAGCCTGAGAAAAAGCATGTTGCCAGTCATTAGTTAACTCTAATCCAAGCACTGGCTCATCAATTTGCAGCCAATCTATGCCTTCAGATGACAACTTATTCAATATTTGTTGATATCGAGCCAACAAGGCTGGCAGTAATACTAGCTTTTCTTCATCTTTTACCACACTTAAATAAAGATATGTGATTGGACCAATAAGCACGACTTTTCGATTGTTCGAGATCTGCTGGGCATCCTTAAATTGTGCGAGTAAAGCATCAATATTTACAGGCGTATTAACACGGTTTACTAATGCAGAAGAAAGCTCTGGTACAATATAGTGATAATTAGTGTTAAACCACTTTGTCATATCGCTAGCAGCACATTGACAGCCAGAAGGCGCTTGACCTCGAGCAACGCGAAACTCTACATCAAGCTTATTGTCACTCTGATCTTTATTCTGATACTGGTGTTGGTGCTCAGTGAAACGCTCAGGTATAAGGCCAAGTAATATTGTGGTATTTAACACATGATCATAATGGGCAAAGTCGCCTACCGGTAAAATATCTATACCTGCTTCATGTTGAATTTGCCAATTTGACGCGCGCCTTTCCCGACATTGAGCTAAAAATTCAGGTTGGCTGATATCGCCTCGCCAATATTTTTCTAACGAAAACTTCAGCTCTCGCTTTGCACCAATACGAGGAAAACCTAAATTGTGAATTTGCATAATCTACTCCAGTGAAATCAAAATATAAAAATAAAAACATATAGACGTCTAGATGTTTTGATGGTTATACTTTAAAAAAGTAAATTCACTAGCACAAGCGCAAATAATTCAATGGGGATATGAAAAAAATTCATTATGTTTGAGATAAAGCACCTAAAAACGTTAGCAACCTTAGCTAACACAGGCAATATAAGGAAAGCAGCTGATGAACTTTTTGTTAGTCAATCAGCGCTTTCACATCAACTCAAAGATTTAGAGTTACGATTAAAAACAAAACTCTTTATTCGTAATAGCTCGCCTATTCAATTTACTGCCAAAGGAGAAATACTATTACAACTGGCACAAGAGTTTTTACCTAAAATAAATAAAACCTTAAGTGAGTTGAACACTGAGAATAATACGCAAACACAACTCAATATTGCAATTGCCTGCCACGCTTGTTTTCAGTGGTTATTGCCGCTTACAAAACAATTTTCCCAACAATACCCCAAGGTAAAAATAACTTTTTCAGAGCAAATTTTTCCCACTGAAACAGAAGATAAATCATCACCTAAAATTGATATTTTATTTACCGATGAAAAAATAGAAAACAATAATTATATCTATCAAGCTATTGGTATTTTCGAAGTTGTTGCCGTATTTGCCAAGCAGCAAAACTTATCCGATACTGCCTTTATTAGCGCTACCGATATAAGCCAGCATGTTTTATTATCTTATCCAGTAAAACCAGATCAGCTAGATATTTTCAAACTATTTCTGAATAAACAAACTAAAAATTCACAGGGTAAAAATATTTGTAAGTTCAAACCCAAAGCAATAAAGCAAGTGGCTAACAGCCATATGATCTTACAAATGGTAGCGGCTAACATGGGCTTTGCTAGCTTACCTGACTGGCTAGTGAATAGTTTAACGCACCAATCGCTAGTACAAACTAAAGCGATTGGTGAAAAAGGTATTTATAAAACGCTCTATGCGCGTTACCCAACAAAAAGCCAACATACTGATATTATTGAACGGTTAATACCACAAACGGTTGCCGCGTTTAATAAGCTGTATAACACTGATAACGTAACGTAATACCTAAACTTTAAGCAACTTAAGAGCAATTATATTATATAAGCCCATGATTTAAAGCTATTAACACGGCTCTCGTTCGGTCACGTGTGTTTAATTTTGCTAAAATAGTTGAAACATGATTTTTCACCGTTCCATCTGCAAGAAAAATACTTTTCGCAATTTCTTTATTAGAAAACCCACCGGCTATTAATTTTAATATTTGCTGCTCTTTTTCTGATAGTTTTCCTAATGTAGGGGCAGTATTATAACCGTGATTACCTTTTTGATGGTCTAATTGATCACCTAGTTGACGGTTTAATTGTTTCATGACTACCGGCTCAGCGATAAAACCACCTTCAGCAAGAACTTCTATTCCATTCACTAACTTTTCTAAAGAAACATCTTTAAGTAAAAATCCATTCGCTCCCGCTTGTAAGCTTTGCATGAACAATTCACTATCATCGAATGTAGTTAACATCAATATTGGTATGTTATTACTCTGACCCCTTAAAATGTTTACTAATTCAATACCGGTCATTTTCGGCATACGAATATCAAGCAAAAGTACATCGGGTTGCTGTTCCTTAAGCATTGTTAACGCTTGTTCGCCATCTTCAGCTTGCCATAAAACAGTTATATACTCACTTAACGATAATAAACTTGCGATGCCTTGCCTGATCAATTGTTGATCATCAACTAGCGCAACATTAATCATAACTATCTTCTACCTGTATGGTTAAGGTACTACCTGAAAGTTTAGAAACTAACAATACCGAACCATTAAAATCAAATAAACGTTCTTGCATTCCGTTAAGACCGCTGCCAAAAACAATGGTTTTATCACTGCTGCCGTTATCAATAAGCTCAATATTAAGCTTATTGCTATTTTGCAGGAAGATTAGGTTAAATTGATTTGCTTTACCATGACGTAATGCATTGCTAATTCCCTCTTTCAAACAAAACATTAATTGTTGTTTCAAAGTGAGAGAGTTAATAATGGGCTTGTTTTTTACCTTAAGCTGGCAATGAGGTAACTGCTTAACTAAATCTTGCAAAGAATCAATTAAATCAAATTGTTCCTCACTACGCATCTCTTTAACAACTTCTCTTACATTGGTTAGTAGCGCTTTAGCGTGTTTTAAATTTTGTTGTAGCAGAGGTTTAAATTCATCGGTAACTTTATGGGTAGCGACTTCTAAATTTAAAGTAAGCGCCGTCAATTGATGTCCAATAACATCATGCAAGTCACGAGAAATTCTTAAACGTTCTTTACGTTGATAAGATTCTTTTAACATAAAACGTGTTGCTAATAGTTCTTGATTAATTTCGGCTAGCTTTTCTTTCGCCTTTTCTTCTCGTAGCAGCGTTTCAATCACTGAAAACCCAAAAATTTGTAACGTTGTAAAAATAAGTACCGAGAAAAAAGTATGGGTAAAATCGCCATCAAATTTAAGAAAAAAGTGTATCGTACTTATTGTTAATATAAAAATAAAAGAGTGATAACGAGAAAATAATAGAGGCAATTGAGTAGCCACAAGTACTAATAAAATAACAACAACGCTTTGGTTATCAAAAAAAAGTAAAGTAAAAACAATTAACGTTTGAAAAATTAATAATACTCTATTTCTCATTAAGTTAATTGGATTTTTTGAAGATACTAACACTAAAAATATGAAATAAAATAATAATAAGGCTAATACCCTAATGATCAAATCCGTAGAAAAAACGCTACTTTGTAGATATAAAAAACTACATAACAACCAAGTTAAAAAAGCTGAAAACTTTAATAGCCAATTTTTTCGAAAAAACTCAGAAATAAATAACACCAAGGTAAATAGCCCTCTGCTGATATTAAAACAATTCAACGTCAATAATCGTATCACCTTTTACTACAAATTTAGCCTCTTTATAATCTGGCTGACCAAACATACCAACATTATTACTAAAACCATAACCTTCTTTAGGAATCCCCATAAAATTAAAATCAAGTTTACGGTTAGAGTTTTCATCCTGAAACATTTTAACGGCATAATCACCATCGGGTAAATCTTTAAAAATCACTAATTCTTGCTTGTGACTCGCTTTAACTTTGGCTGAAAAAGAAGACTTTCCACTTATAAAAGTCGCTTTGTCAGAAAACAAAGCAACTAATACTTGCCCCTTTCCTTGCTCTACATCACTAATATTTACAGTTAAATTGGCTGCAAAAGATTTTTGACTAAGTGAAATAATCATCGCTGATGAACCAATAACAGTAATAAATAAACTGATTGCTGAATATGAGATTAATTTTTTAACTAACATAATAAATTCCTCTTTTATGGTATAAATTTAGCATTAATATTTACGGTAAGCTCAGTTGATATAATACTGTTCTACAGTGAATGAAACAGGTGCCATAAGTCATAATTTAAGTCATTATTTATCATGACTTTTGACTTAAAAGGAAGCTAACTTCCTCGAAGAGCATTACTTACCGGTAAACGCATAGCTTTTATTGCGGGTAAAATACCGCCAAGCAAGCCAATCAAAACTGATAAGAATAATGTTTGAAAAATTAACAACCTCGAAATATCAAAATTAAACATCATTTGACTTAGGCTAGCCGCATTCTGTGTTGATGCAGTCCAACCATCAAAAGTAATATATAAAGGTAAAACCCCAAGAAAACCGCCAACCAAGGCAATTAAAATAGCCTCACTCATAATTGAAAATAAAATAGCAAAAGAAGTAAACCCTATCGCCTTATGAGTCGCAATTTCTTTACTTCTGCTAGCTATCGCCGCATACATAGTATTCAATGCTGTTATTATTGCTCCCAATCCCATTACAAATGCCACAGGAAAGCCAATCCAACGTATTAGTTTAGTAATACTTTGTGCTTGCTCTGCAAAAAACTGTTTTTCTTTAATTGTTCGAACATTTAAACGCGGATCATCTTGCCACTCTTTATTCAGAGCGATTAAGTCACTGTTAGGTTTCAATGCTAAACGAATAGATTGAACCGTATTTCCACGTTGATAATCGTTCTGAACTATACCAATATCAGCCCATAATTCTGATTCGAAAACACTATTATTATCAGAGAATATACCGGTAATTAACCAATGAGTTCCTCCTAAAATAACTGTTGAGCCAACATGTAATTCAGGCATACGCCTAGCAATAGCTTGCCCAATAATCAATTGACGTAAACCTGTTTCAAATTTAGCTCCTGTTAACAAACGAAAGTTCGGTCGAAAGCGAAATGTATTTTGGCTAATACCTCGAAGTGCTAATTTTTCAATTTTTATACCTTCAGTTTTTGACAAAGGGTTGCTTTTATTTTCAATAGATATCTCTGCATTAACAAACATCTCCGCAGAATAAATCGCTTGGTGATCTTTATCTTTAATCACTTGTTGATTATTAATAAGTAAGTTAATTTCCGCAGGAAACATAACACTTTGTAATTCAGAAACGGCTCCTGCTCGCATCACTAATAAAGTATTATCCACACCGGTTCGTTCGAGTGTTTTAACCATACCATTGGTCATAGTTAGCACACTTAAGATAACAGCGGCAACGCAAGCAATACTTAAAATGCTCACCAAAGAAGAAGTAACGCGGTAAGGAAAGCTTTTAATATTTATCACCGTTAGCGCAATGGCTTGTCTAATTTGAATATTGAGTATATTCAACATTATGTTTTTGCTCCTAACGTTGAACTGATATTCAATCGTTTAATACTAATAGCTGGAAAAAAAACACATAATCCGGCAGTTAATAAAGCTAAAAAAGTAATGGTTAAATAATGCGAAGGGCCAATAGCAATACCAGGTAAAAAATCAGCAAATAACGCGCTAACATAAATAAGCGATATCTTGGCAAAAATACAACCTAATAAAGAGCCTAACGAGATTAACCACAATGATTCTAAATAGACTTGTATGATAAGAAATAACGATGAAAAACCGAGCGCTTTCATCATAGCACTTTCATTTAAACGCTCACGGTTTACTTGTGCCATGGTGTTGCATACTATAAGCAACAAAGTAAAAAACACCGCAACAACAACAATTTTAATCACCATTGCCATATCAACAAATTGCTGAGCTTGCTCTTTAATAAAAATTTGCTCCGTAGTGGTTCTTGTTGGCGCACTTGCATTCACAAATTGCATATCAATAGCCTGTATTACACTATCTACGTTAGTATTTTTTTCTATTCCGGTTATTAACCAACTTGCAAAATAACGGCTATATGCTCGACCTTTATCAAAATAATCATGCTGAAAGAACAGTTTTTTCTCATTATTGGCATTATCTGAAGTTTTATAAATGGCTGAAACCGTAAACTCCCAATTGAACGAACCGGATTTATTCATCCAAACAGATGAAGTTAAAGGTATTTTATCCCCTACTTTCCAACCATACTTATTGGCAATGAATTGACCAACAACAAGCCCTGTTCGTGTTTTTTTCCAATTTTCAAGTTGTTCAATAGGTATTTCATATTCTCTATATAAATTAAAATAGCTTTGATGATCAACGGCGATTACCGCCAATTGATTTTTTTCATCTTTAAAAAAACCACCAAACCAAGAAGCATAACTCACATTATTAACACCGGATATTGACAATATTTTTTGTTGATAATTAACGGGTAAAGATTGGGTAATAGAAACCTTATGATTAGTCATTAATCGATATTCATTAATACTGTTAACATTCGCGATTAACGCATGATTAATACCGACTAATATTGAAAACAAATAAAATGCCACCATCACCGATAAACAAGTGAGAATAAATCGACTTTTATTACGAAAGCTATTCAGCCACACCAATTGAAAAATATTCACGAAAGAATAGTTCCAATTTTAGTCTCTATGCTTTTACTTTCAGCAATATGTTTTTCTAAATCAATGACTCTACTAGCATATTCCGCTGCTTTTATATCGTGAGTAACCATTACAATCGTTTTACCAAAATCTTTATTCAGTGTGGTCAATAAAGCTAATATCCCATCCGCAGTATTTCTATCTAAATTTCCTGTGGGCTCATCGCATAATATTATTTTAGGATCACTAACAATAGCTCTTGCTATTGCTACCCTTTGCTCTTGACCTCCTGAAAGTTCCTTTGGCAAATGGTGAGCTCGATCCCCCATACCAACTAAGTTTAATGCAAGCATTGCATGTTGTTGACGCTGCTTTTTATTTAAAGGCGTTAATACTAAGGGTAACTCAACATTACCTTGTGCACTTAGCACAGGAAGAATGTGGTGTGATTGAAAAACAAAACCAATGCTGTCACCACGCCATTTTGTTAATTTAGCTTCACTTAACTTATCAATTCTCTGTCCAGCAATCGTTATTTTTCCTGATGTTGGCTGATCCAAACCGCCCATTAGGTGCAACAATGTGCTTTTCCCTAAACCTGATGGCCCCATCAATGCGACAAATTCACCGCTTTTTATGGATAAATTAAAGTTGTTATGAACAACAACCGTATTATTACCTTTTTGATAACTTTTATTTATATTATCAAATTTAATATAGGCATTTTTTTTACTTTTACTCGGCATGGTAAGTCCTTATTTACTTTTTAAATTAATTTCTTGCTAAAAAACTGACTTTAACTCCCATATCAGGCAATATTTTTGAATCAATACTAAAGAGCTTAACGCGCACTCTTATACTAGCTTTTTGTCTATTCGCGGTAGGAATTACCGCAACCACTTCACTTGCTATTTTCCAACGAGGATAAGCGTCTAATATTGCTATTGTTTTTTGTCCCTGATAAACACGGTTGATATAACTTTCACCCACCTCAACTTCAATTTCCAAGGAGCTCATATCAACAATGGTTCCGACACCAGTGCGAATGAAGCCACCACCAGAGGATCCCGCTGAAATAAGCTCACCAACTTGAGCATTTTTACTAATGACAACACCGTCAAAAGGTGCGCGAATTTTATGTTGGCTTAATTGATATTTAGCTAATTCAACCTTTTGCGTTGTTAACACAATTAAAGATTTTATATTGTTAAGTTGTGCTGATGTTTTATCCGTGCTAAAGCGACTATCATCAACAAGTTGTTCGCTAATTAATGATTTTTCAAATAAAGATAAATGGCGTTTAAGACGTTTTAATTCATGTTGTTGAACAATTTTTATTTCAGCAAAACGCGCTTGTTTTGCTGACAACTCAGCAAGTGCTAACTTATAAGATATTTGAGCCTGTTTATCATCTAGTTCAGCCAAAATTTGCAATTTTACTACTCGTTGACCTTCTTCAATATTCAACCGCTTCAATTTCCCAGTCACTCTAGATGATACAGTAGCAATACGTCTAGCAACAATATGCCCACTGGCATCTAACACTGAATTATTGATATTGGGAGTAGTATTGATATTAATGTTGTAAATACTTTCACTAGAATGTAGTTGTTCGGTTTGAGGTGGCTCTTTTACAGATAGGGTTACTTGCTCATGCGATGTTTCACTTGCCGTTTTATTTAGTTGACTCTTTGCTTGAAAAGCAAAATAAGCACTTAAAAACAACAACACAAGTAGTATGAATTTACCTGTTAAAGAATTAAAAGAGGGTAACTGTTTTTTTGCCGCTCTATCGATTGTGAGTTGTTCTATACCAACATTGTTTGACATTTTCATTCTCCTACTGAGTTAGTAATAGGATAGAAAATTGACTGTGATGGCAATAGTGCCAAAAGTCATCATTTATTTTTGAGATAAAAAAAACGCTTACCGAAGTAAACGTTTTTTGTCATTTAACGCATTGGACAAATACCAATTCGTTAAAACAGGAAGCATTAAGCCTTAGTAGCAGCAATAGTTGCTTCAACTTCAGCAGCAAAATCTTCTTCTTTTTTCTCGATACCTTCACCCACTTCTAAGCGAATAAAGTTAGAAACAGTAATGCCTTTTTCTTTTAAAACAACACCAACAGTTTTCTTAGGTTCCATGATGAAAGCTTGACCTGATAAAGAAATTTCACCCGTAAACTTCTTCATACGACCAATGATTATTTTTTCAAGTAAATCAATTGGCTTTTTCTTCTTTTCATCAAGAGCATCGTTTTCAGCTTTTAATATGTCTAATTGAATACGTTTTTCGTTATCAACAACATCGCTTGGAACATCTTCAGGAGTAAGATATTCAGGCTTGCTTGCCGCAACGTGCATTGCAATGTGCTTCAATGACTCTGCATCACCTTCACCAGCAACCACAACACCAATAGTAGCACCATGGCTATATGAAGCTAATGCAACACCTTCAATGTATTCAACGCGACGAACATTGATATTTTCACCAATTTTAGTCACTAAAGCGATACGTTTTTCTTCAAATTGTGCTTGTAAGTCTTCAATAGTCGCTTTTGAAGTAAGTGCAGCATCTGCCACTTCATTAGCAAAACCTAAAAAGCTAGCATCTTTAGCAACAAAATCTGTTTGACAGTTAACTTCAAGTAATGCCGAAACACCATCAGCCGTTTTAATTAAGATAGTGCCTTCGGCAGCAATGTTACCGGCTTTTTTAGCCGCTTTTGCTTGACCGTTCTTACGCATATTTTCAATCGCAAGTTCCATATCGCCATCTGATTCAACAAGCGCTTTTTTACAATCCATCATACCCGCAGCTGTGCGTTGACGTAATTCTTTAACCATTGCAGCAGTAATTGCCATGAGTTAATTCCTCTGTTCTTAGTTATCCCCAAATACACTTTTTAGCGTTTTAGGCATAAATATAAAATAAAGTGCCACAAAATAACTGAGTTATAAATAACTAGCTTTTGTGGCAGGTACAATAAAAACAAATTTATCGTGCTAAGTTACTAAAAGTAACTATTCAGCTTCAACAAAACCGTCTTTTTCAGCTTGTACAACGATGTTTTTCTCACGACCTTCTAATACTGCATCAGCGATAGCGTTACAGTATAAACTTACGGCACGGATAGCATCATCGTTACCCGGAACAATGTAATCAATGTTATCTGGGTTTGAGTTGGTATCAACAACAGAAATTACTGGGATACCTAAGTTGTTTGCTTCTTTAATAGCAATATGTTCGTGATCGGCATCAATGATAAATAAAGCATCGGGTAAACCACCCATGTTTTTAATACCACCTAAACTTTTATCAAGCTTTTCCATTTCACGAGTACGCATTAGCGCTTCTTTTTTCGTTAATGCTTCAAAAGTACCGTCTGTACTTTGAGACTCAAGATCTTTTAAACGCTTGATTGATTGACGAACTGTTTTCCAGTTAGTCAACATACCACCTAACCAACGGTGATTAACGAAGAATTGATCAGATTTAATCGCTGCATCTTTGATAGCGTCACTTGCTGCACGTTTAGTACCAACAAATAAAACTTTACCTTTTTTAGATGAAACATTGTTAATGAAAGCAAGGGCTTCATTAAACATAGGAACTGTTTGTTCAAGGTTAATGATATGAACTTTATCGCGAGCACCGAAAATGAATGGCTTCATTTTTGGATTCCAGTAACGAGTTTTGTGACCGAAATGAACACCGGCTTTAAGCATATCGCGCATTGAAACGTTTGACATTGTATTTTCCTTTAATGGGGTTAAGCGTTCATACACCCAATATACACGACCCTTTTGCTGCAATTTTACCTAAGACAGTAAAATAAGCTCAGCTGAGCACCCCGGTATACCTTATAAAGATGTATGTGAGTTTATAATAATAGTTACTCGTATATAAATAAAACTAAGCTTTAACTTAAATATTACCTATAAGTAATAACCGATTTAATGGACGATAAACCAAGCACTCTCCAGTAAAATGACAGTGACTAAAAATTTAGCGCCGCACTTTATACCATAAAACACTAAATTTAGCGAGTAAAAAACAACCCTTTCAATAAATATATTCAAACCATTTCAAGATGAATAATTCAGCGAGAAGTGCCTAAGATGTAAAGTTATTCAACATTCTACTGGGATATTTCTATCAGCCGAGTTAAAATTCACACAACCTATCTATTTTTTGAGTCTGTAAATGGCAACTGAACTATTCTTTTTATTCGACACCCATTGTCCTTGGAGCTATGCGACAACCTCTTTGGTTAATGAAATCAATAAAGCATTACCCGAAGTAAAGCTCAACTTATGGCATTGCGCTCATTTTTCACATAACGATGAAACAAACATAAAAGCAGCAAACATAAAAGAAGTAACACAATTATCAAGTGTCGAATTTTCTGAACTTTATATTGAACAATTATCTCAACAAAAAGATTCAACATTAACCGCAAATTTAATGACATGGGCACAAATGAAAACGCCTCGTTTAGCGCTGCCATTATTGAATGCATTGCAGCATGCTCATTTTCATCAAGGAAATGAACTTAATAATAAAGCATCATTAGCTGATATTATTGAAGAGCTTAAGCTTTCTCCTCCTGCCAAAGTATTAAAAAGTGATGCCTTAAGTAAAGATGCTGAAGCGTTAATCCATGAAATTTACGCTTTACAAGACATTATTAATACACAAGCAATTCCTGCGCTGTTACTCGCCATTAACGATGAATTAATTTTGTTAAATCACAATTTTTATTTAAAAGAGCCCAGTGCAATTATTGACGCAGTAAAACTTGAAATACAAAAATACGCTTAATAAGAACTTTTAGCATTTACGTTCAACAGTAAAAGCATGTAAAGTACTTGATAGAAAAATGTACCTATAGAAGTAAGAGAAAAAATATGTCCATAACAATTAAAAGCCAAGAAGAAATAGCAAAAATGCGTATTGCCGGACAATTAGCTGTAGACGTATTAGAAATGATTGCCCCACACGTAAAACTGGGCGTTACCACTGACCAGTTAAACACACTTTGTGCCGACTACACCGAAAAAGTACAACAGGCTATTTCGGCGCCCTTAAATTATCATGGTTTTCCTAAATCCATTTGTACTTCTATTAATCATGTTGTTTGTCATGGTATTCCTGATAACACCGCATTAAAAGATGGCGATATTCTTAATATAGATATTACGGTGATTAAAGATGGCTATCATGGTGATACTAGCAAAATGTTTTTAATTGGTGACGTTTCACCTGAAGACAGTCGCTTATGCCGCTTGGCGCAAGAAGCGCTTTATTTAGGACTGAAAAAAGTGAAACCCGGCGCTGCTTTTGGCGACATTGGTGCTGCTATTCAAAAATTCATCAAAAAATCAGGCCGCTATGCCATTGTTAAAGAATACTGCGGTCATGGTATTGGGCAAGAGTTTCATGAAGAGCCGCAAATAGTACATTATAAAAACAATGATAAAACCAAAATGAAAGCGGGCATGTGTTTCACTATTGAACCTATGATAAATTTAGGTCGCGCCAATACTATTTTAGATAAAGAAGACAATTGGACGGTTTATACCATTGACGGTAAAAAATCAGCTCAATGGGAACATACTATTGTCGTAACGAATACTGGCTGTGAGGTTTTAACCTTACGTAATGAAGAGCAACTGCCCCGTATTTTAACTAATTAACAAAATGCATATAAAGGTAACCTTTTGAATACTCAAACGATTATTCCTGAACACTTTATCGAAACACTATCAATAACGTCTGATATATTATCAAGTCGTGATATTTGCCAACTAACTCAAGTGTTTAATGATTGGCTTAAAGATTCATTTATTGATAATGACATCAAAGACTTGCTTACCGCTAGGGTTGATTTTGTTGATGCTATTTTACAAAAACTTTGGTGTCAACATCATTTAGACGAATTTCAAATTAGCTTAGTTGCCGTTGGTGGCTATGGCCGAGGCGAGTTGCATCCTCAATCAGATATAGATATTCTTTTATTAACTCAAGAAGAAATTGATAGCGATTTAGAAGAAAAAATATCAAGCTTTATTACCCAGTTATGGGATATTAAACTCGATATTGGTCATAGTGTTCGATCGATAAATGAATGTGTAAAACAGGCAAAAGATGACGTTACTATTGCCACAAATTTAATGGAAATGCGCTATATTTCGGGTCACGAAACTTTACCGCAGCAATTAACGCCGTTACTCAACGAAGACGGTTTTTGGACCTCTGAGAAATTTTTCATTGCTAAACGAAAAGAACAAGAAAAGCGTCACCTGCAATATCATGGCGCCGCTTATACTTTAGAGCCAAACTTGAAAGCAAGTCCCGGTGCTTTGCGCGACATTCAAACCATTGCTTGGGTTGCAAAACGTCATTTTAAAGCCGACTCTCTTGAAGAATTAGTGGAACATCAATACCTTTACCATACTGAACTCTTTGAATTATTAGAATCACAAGACTATTTATGGCGTATGCGCTTTGCGTTACACTTTGTTGCTAAACGTAGTGAAAACCGCTTGTTATTTGACTATCAAACCGACGTTGCAAAAATGATGGGCTTTGGCGATGAAGGCAAAGTAACGGTTGAGCGCATGATGCAACGATATTTTCGTATTATTTCTCGTGTTGGTGAATTAAATACCATACTTTTACAGCGATTCGATCAAGAGTTAATTCCTAAAACGAAAGCCGTTGTGGTCACTAAAATTAACCAAGACTTTGAATTGGTTGATACCTTAATTAACACCACCAATGACCGAATTTTTATGCGCTCAGTAAAAATGATTGAAATGTTTTTGATCATTGCTGAGCAACCTAGCATTAAAGGTATTCATTCTCACACCTTAAGGCTTATGCGCAACTCTAGACGCCGGTTAATTTCTGGTTTATTAGATTACGCTGAATGCCGTCGTATGTTTATGGCGATAATTAAGCACCCAAGAGGCTTAGGGCTCGCATTTAATTTAATGCACCGGCACGGTATTATTGGCTCTTATTTACCACGATGGCGACATATTGTTGGTCAAATGCAATTTGACTTATTTCATGCTTACTCTGTTGATGAGCATAGCTTTCGGGTAGTTAAAAATTTATATCAGTTTAGCCAAAAAGAGCATAATCATAAATTTCCATTATGCAGTCAAATAATGCAAAAAGTTCGTAAACCTGAGCTCTTATATTTATCTGGAATTTTTCATGATATTGCCAAAGGTCGCGGTGGCGATCATGCAAAACTTGGTGCAGTAGACGCGCTAAAATTTTGTCAGTCTCATCAAATGAACAACCATGACAGTCGTATGGTTTCTTGGTTAGTTGAACAACATTTATTGATGTCGGTTACTGCCCAACGTCGTGATATATCAGACGAAAATGTTATTCAAGCCTTTGGTGAAGTAGTACGTGATGAAGCACATTTAAACTACCTTTATTGCCTTACTGTTGCCGATATGCGCGCCACTAATGAAAGCTTATGGAATAGTTGGAAAGGCAATTTACTCGAAGAACTATACTTTAATACGTTACGCGCCTTCCGTCGTGGTTTAGAAAAACCCGTAGAAATACGCTCTAAAATTAGAGAAAATCAACAACAATCATTGGCCCTGATAGAAAAAACAGCAATTAGTCAGGATCAATTAAAATCATTATGGCGCGAATTTAGAGTCGATTATTTTTTACGTTATTCACCAGAGCAAATAGCAAGGCATTGCCAACGAATTCTTGAACATGATCGAAAAGAGCCTTTGGTTATTATTAGCCCAACCCCCTACCGTGGCGGTACAGAAGTTTTTATTTTTACCAAAGAACAAACAAATTCATTTGCCAAGGCGGTTGCCTTATTAAGTACTAAAAAGCTTTCTATTCTTGATGCTAAAATAATTACCACCAAAACAGGCTATACCGTGAATACTTTTATTATTTTAGACGCCCGCGGTAAAGCGTTAAAAGAAAGCTATCACACGCAAGAAATCGCTTCCGCACTGGCCAATAAACTAGTACAAGATAATCAAGTAACGCCCACAGAAATATCGTTACAACCGGTATCAAGAGAAGTAAAACAGTTTAAATGTCCTATACACGTTAGCTTTATTAAAATTCATGCAAAAAGAAGAACCATGGTTGAAATTATTGCCTTAGACAGACCAGGGTTATTGGGTAATATTGCTCACGTATTTCAACAAGAAAATATTAGCATTCACTCTGCTAAAATTATTACTTTTGGCGAAAAAGCGGATGATGTATTTACTATTTCGACACAAGACAATACCGCCTTAACGGAACAAGAACAGCAAAATTTATCTGAAAAATTAATACAATATATAGATTAATACCGTTACTCTATAGACGAATATATACCCGTATATGGCTATCTTAAAAAACATTGGAATTTATGAATGACTACTATAAAACAATTACAAAGCACAATAGAACAAGCTTTTGACGACAGAGCGGCTATTACACCATCATCGGTCTCTACAGAAATTAGATCGGCTGTTTTAGATGCTCTGGCTGCACTAAATAATGGTTCGGCTCGGGTAGCAGAAAAAATTGATGGTCAATGGGTTGTACATCAATGGCTTAAAAAAGCAGTATTATTATCATTTCGCATTTGGGACAACCAAGTTATTGACGGCGCTGAGAGTACTTTTTTTGATAAAGTTCCGATGAAATATAATGGCTACACTCAAGCAATGTTTGAAGCTGATGGAGTACGAATTGTACCAGGTGCTTCTGTTCGTACCGGTAGCTTTATTGGTAAAAATGTTGTGGTAATGCCAAGCTTTGTCAATATTGGCGCTTATGTTGATGAAGGTTGTATGGTTGACGGTTGGGCTACGGTTGGCTCGTGCGCACAAATAGGTAAAAATGTGCATTTATCTGGTGGTGTAGGTATTGGTGGTGTCTTAGAGCCTTTACAAGCAGGACCAACCATTATTGAAGATAATTGCTTTATTGGCGCGCGCTCTGAAATTGTTGAAGGCGTTGTTGTTGAAGAAGGCGCTGTAATTTCTATGGGTGTTTACATTGGCCAAAGCACTCGAATTTATGATCGCGAGACGAGCGAAGTGCACTACGGACGAGTTCCCGCAGGTTCAGTGGTTGTACCGGGGAACTTACCATCAAAATGTGGTAAATATAGCTTATACGCTGCCATCATCGTTAAAAAAGTTGATGCAAAAACGCGTGCTAAAATAGGCATTAATGAATTACTTCGCTCAGTAGCTGATGAGTAGTATTACGCTATTTAATCGTTGGCAAACGTGTTAACAGTTAAATTTTTGACACTATAAAGCACCTACCTATAGCCATTAATGAACAAGTAAAAATTAATGGCTAATCATCTTTTTTTTATAAAAAATATTTATTAATTTTTATTTTATATTCATAGCGTTACATACCGAAACACGCTAGCCCACCAGTGTCAAAACTTCACTTGGCACAACACTTGCCCTATTGATAATAACATTCAAAAAATCAACTGATTCATTTTTTATTTTACCCTTTAAGAAAATAAATATTGAACGTTGAAAAGTTATTAGGTTTACCATGAAAATATTTAAAATTATTGCCTGTTTAGTCTTTTGTTTTTATTTAGCAGCATGTAGCAGCACAAAACAAGTAAGCTATTCACATAACATGGTTGAAAATATCACTAACGATATGGCTAACGAATTGGCTAATGATACAAATAATGGCATTGAAAATGGTTACTATAAAAGCCACTTTAAACACACCCAATTTGTTCCCGTAACCGCGAGTACAGTAAAAAAACAATCACAATCAGATCATCAACTCATGATGTCTTTATTAAATAGACCAATGACCGCCGACCAAGCAATGATGTTAACTTTTGCGAAAGAGCGTAGAGCTTACAGTGCATCACTTTCATCAAATGATTACGGCGTTCGTATCAAAGGAGCTAAAAATTCAACCAATAGTCAACATCACTCGGAACACATTTACGCCAGTTTGATCGCGCAAGATATTAATTCAGTTGCCGTTACTGCTCCACAATAGCTTACTTTCTCCGTATTTATTTGTCTTAACAGTTAATAATATTATTCGATCTCAAAATTCAATAACATATTTTAATCAAAATAACCAAATAGTTAGTGTTCTCACCACCCTAAATAATCAGATCCTCCTTCCTTTCTATGTAACTTGTTGTTACATAAGTGTAATTATCTGTTGGCACAGCCTGTGCTATTTTATCAGGAATAAATAAGCTAAAAATGGAAGTATCATGCTAACAATTAAAAAAGCGCTCTTAATATCAACCGCAATTATCAGTACTATTTTCATCAGCGGTTGTAGTGAACCCAGCGCAAAAGAAGAAGATAAAAAAGCAAAAGCTTTTGCCATTCCTGTTACGGTTGCAAGTCTTGAACGTGGCGTGATCTCATCTAACTTTCACACTACGGCAACGTTAGAGTCTAGAACCGAGGCTGATATAATTACTCGCGTAACCGGTATTATTGAACAGTTAAGTGTTGAAGAAGGCGACTACGTTGAAAAAGGACAAGTATTAGCAAGAATTGATGCTCGTCGTTATCAATTAATACTCGATAAAGCCGATGCTGAATTAGCGGGCATTAATCAAGAGTTACAACGTTTATCCTCAATGGCCAAAAAGAAATTAGTGAGCGCTCAAGCATCAGACAAATTAAAGTATCAGCACAAAGCTGCCATAGCAGCACGTAAGTTAGCCGAATTAGATTTACAAGATAGCCAAATTATCGCACCTATTTCGGGGTACATATCTAATCGTTATGTAAAACAAGGGCACTTTACTCAAGGCTATCAAAAACTATTTCATGTTGTTGATCCCTCCAGTTTGCAAGCTGTTGTTTATTTGCCTGAACACCAATTAAGCAATGTTAAAGTCAACCAACAAGCAAATCTTAGTTTCAGTGCGCGTAAAAATACTATTTTTCAAGCACAAGTTCGTTCAATATCACCCGTTATTGATAACCGCAGTGGTACCTTCAAAGTAATATTGTCAATTGATAACAGCCATAAACAATTAAAACCCGGCATGTTTGCTCAAATAGCATTAACATTTGCTACTCATAACAATGCTTTTACCATTCCTAGCGATGCCATTATTACCTTAGACAACAACAGTAAAATTTACTTAATTAGAGAAAATAAAGCAATTGAAGTTACTATTGAAAGAGGATTTATTCAAGAGCAACTCACTGAAATTATGGGTGACATTGCTGAAGGTGATTTAGTGGTCATTAATGGTCAACATAATCTCAAAGCAGACGCTTTGGTTGAAGTGCTAAACCAAGATGAAGACATAAACAATGATGATTCAATACAAAATTCCAAAACCGCAATCGTAAAAGCTCATTAAGGCGAAATACTCTAATAACCAGAAATAACAATAATAAAGGAGTTCATTATGAGCATAGTTGATACCGCAATTAAACGTCCCGTTACCGTATGGATGTTCACTTTTGCAGTAATGCTATTTGGTTTAGTTAGTTTATCTCGTTTAGCGGTAAACCTTTTACCTGAATTGTCTTACCCTACGCTAACGGTACGCACAAATTATACGGGCGCTGCACCAGGAGAAATTGAACAGTTGATCACTAAACCTATTGAAGAAGCGGTAGGCGTAGTGAAAGGATTAAGAAAAATAAGCTCTATTTCAAAAGCGGGTCAATCTGATGTTTTACTAGAGTTTGAATGGGATGCTCCCATGGACATTACTAGCCTTGAAGTGCGTGAAAAGCTCGATTTAATTCGTTTACCACTTGATGTTGAAAAACCACTTATTCTAAAATTCAACCCATCTTTAGATCCCATTATCCGTCTTGGTTTACAAAGTAAAGACTCCTCGATAGCAGGTTTAACAAAATTAAGAACATTTGCTGAATATGATATTAAACGACAACTTGAATCATTACTCGGTGTTGCCTCCGTTAAATTAGGCGGTGGTTTAGAACAAGAATACCAAGTTATTATTGATCAACATAAACTCGCACAATTAAATTTAACGAGCCAACAAATAATCAATCGAATAAATGCTGAAAATATAAACATTTCCGCAGGAAAATTGATTGACGGTAATACCCAATACTTAGTTAGAACACTAAACCAATTCACCAACATTAGCCAAATTGGTGAATTAGTAGTGTATCGAAAAAATGACCACATTATTTATTTGAATGATATCGCCACGATTGTTGATGGTTTTAAAGAACGCACTGATGTTACGCGAATTAATGCCGAAGAAGCGGTAGAACTTGCTATTTATAAAGAAGGGGATGCCAATACGGTACAAGTTGCCAAACTTGTTACTAATAAACTAGACGCCATAAGAAAGTTGTCGGGTGATCGTTATCAATTAACCGTTGTTTATGACCAATCAACCTTTATTAGTAATGCTATTAGCGAGGTGAAATCTGCCGGCATTATTGGCGGCCTACTTGCCATGCTAGTACTGTATTTATTTTTACGCTCCATTATACCTACTTTGATTATTTCTTTATCAATTCCTGTTTCTGTTATTGCTACTTTCAACATGATGTATGGCAATGACATCAGCCTTAACATTATGTCATTAGGCGGTATTGCCCTAGCAACCGGATTACTCGTTGATAATGCCATTGTGGTGTTAGAAAACATTTCTCGCTATCAAGAGCAAGGGTTAAGTGTTATCGAGTCGGCAAGAAAAGGAACGAAAGAAGTTAGCGGTGCAATTATCGCATCAACACTCACCACGTTAGCCGTGTTTGTTCCGCTTATTTTTATTGAAGGTGTGGCGGGTCAACTATTCGCTGATCAAGCAATGACCGTTGCTTTTGCACTTATCGCTTCTTTAGCCGTAGCGCTTAGCTTAATTCCTATGTTAGCTTCAAGAGAAATGAAACAACAAGGTTCAGATCACAATGACAGTCAAAATTTTCCAGAAAAAGTTAATGTAATTTCTTTTAAACAACTCACCTTAAAAGAAAAAATCAGTCAAATAGCAGTATTCCCTTTTAAAGTAGTATTTATTTATATACCGATGCTAATCAGCCGAATTGTATTACTCATTTTTCATGGCATCAGTAAATTATTCTCTTTAGTCATGAAGCCATTGTCTGAGGGTTTTAACATTGTTTTTGAACTTTTGGCGAATGTTTATAAAAAATCGTTAGATATTGCGTTAAACAACAGCATAAAAACATTAATTATCAGCTTACTTTTTGCCAGCTCTGCTAGTTTAATTTTACCCAAAATTGGAGTGGAATTATTACCACCACTTGCCCAAGGTGAATTTTACTTTGACTTAGAGCTCCCCCCTGGTACACCGTTAGCTAAAACAGATCAAGCTATTAACCAAATAGCTAGAAAGTTACAAAATGATAAAAGAATTAAAAGTACGTACTCACTAACCGGTCGAGGCAGCTTGATGACCAGTAGTGCAAACAAAGGTGGAGAACATCAAGCTCGCTTACAAGTTATTTTACACAATAGTGATGATGAAGAAACCGTAATGAGTAACATCAGAATTCAAGCGCAGCAACTAGTTGGCGCAACAACGGGGCTTAATAGACCCGAACTATTTACGTTCAGTAAACCAATCAGTATTGAGCTAGCGGCATATAATTTGGCTCAACTTAAGCAATATAGTAATCATCTAACACAACTTATGGAACAACATCCTCAATTTGTTGACGTTGCCAATAGCCAACGTAAAGGACAACCTGAATTAGCAATTCACTTTAATCAGAAGAAAATAGCACAATTGGGCTTAAATACCCCTGATATTGCTCGCTTACTTGCCGTTAAAGTCGGTGGAAGTATTGCCAGTAAATATACGCTGTTAGACCGAAAAATTGATATTTTAGTTCGTAGTCATATTCAAGCGCGTGACTCAATACGTGATTTACAAGAATTAGTGGTTAACCCTAACAGTGATCGCCCTGTAACACTGTCAAGCATCAGTGATATTGTAGAAACAGTTGGTCCGGCACAAATTAATAGAATTAACCAACAACGTGTTGCCGTAATAACGGCCAATATAACCACGGGCGATCAAAACAGTGCTATTGCCGCAGCAACAACATTAATTAAAGAACTCAATTTACCCTTATCTGTTGTTGCCACTTTTGGTGGGCAAAGTGAAGAAATGCAGCAGTCATTTAAATCAATGTTAATGGCTTTAGCATTAGCCATATTTTTAGTTTATTTAGTGATGGCTTCACAGTTTGAGTCTTTACTACACCCACTTTTAATTTTATTTAGTGTGCCACTCGCAGCGGTGGGTTCTATTTATGGTCTGTATATTACCGGCACTAATATTAGCGTGATTGCTTTTATAGGTTTAATCATGCTTGCTGGTATTGTGGTCAATAACGCCATTGTTTTAGTTGATAGAATTAATCAATTACGTGAACAAGGTTGTGATAAAACAAACGCAATCAAGCAAGCGGCAATGTCGCGTTTACGACCCATTGTAATGACAACACTAACAACGGCGTTAGGGTTAATTCCGATGGCAATAGGTTTAGGCGAAGGTGCTGAATTAAGAGCGCCTATGGCAATTACCGTTATTAGTGGTTTGTTATGCTCCACTTTTTTAACTTTACTTGTACTCCCTGTTTTATATAACCTTTTTGACAATAAAAAGTTTATTTTTAATGCAACTAATACTACAGAAAATACAGTAAAAAACGCTAATGCACATGGCAATGAAGATTTATCGGAGACAGCGAATGTCTAATAAATCATTTAATTTAACAACACTTGCTTTAAAAAAGCCGGTGACCACCTTAATGCTATGCTTAACCATGTTATTAACCGGTTTTGCGGCAACCCAGTTATTACCATTAGAAAAATGGCCCGGTATAGACATTCCTGAAATGATGATCAATGCTCCGTATCAAGCATCAACACCTGCCGAAGTTGAACGTTTAGTGACTAAACCACTTGAAGAGGCACTAGCAACAATGGGCGGCATAAAACGCCTCAACTCAAATTCAACCGAAAATGGTGCTCAAATAGGGATTGAAGTGGAATGGGAGCGAAGCTTAACCGGTAAAGCCATTGAAGCCAGAGAAAAAATAGATGCTATACGTCACCTTTTACCAGATGATTTACAGCGAATATTTGTCTATCAATTTTCAACGGCTGATATGCCCATATTAACGTTACGTATATCGAGTGAACGAGAGCTTAAAAGTAGTTACCAACTGTTAAATAACTATTTAAAAAAGCCGCTTGAACGTTTAAATGGCGTTTCTAAAGTTGAACTGTATGGCGTAGATCCTCGTCAAATATCTATTCGGCTACTAAGTGACAGAATGGCAAGTCACCAAGTAGACATTGCCCAATTAACCAATATTTTACTCAAAGAAAATTTCACCATTAATGCTGGCTCCCTAAAATCAGAAGCAACAAGTATTCGCATAAGCCCTAAAGGTGAATTTACTCAACTAAATGACATTCGAGGTTTACAGGTAAAAGAAAATGTTTACCTTGGTGATGTCGCTACCATAGATTTTGAACAACCTGAATTAAATGATGGTCGTCACTTAGATCGCAACTATGCTATTGGTCTTAATATTTTCAAAGAATCAAGTGCAAACTTAGTTGAGGTTACCGGTAGAGTAGTAAACTTGGTTAATAATATTAGTGAGAGCTCACAATTTACTGGCGTTAATATTTTTATGATGGAAGATCAAGCTAAGGGAGTTACAGACTCATTAGCTGATTTGTTAATGGCTGGGGCAATTGGCGCATTACTATCATTTGGCGTACTTTATTTATTTATTAGAAATACGACCGCGACTTTGCTAGTGGTAGCTTCGGTACCATTTTCAATCTGTATTACACTCGCCATTATGTATTTATTGGGCTATTCACTTAATGTGCTGTCAATGATGGGGTTATTACTGGCTGTTGGTATGTTGGTAGACAACTCAGTGGTGATCACTGAATCTATTTCAGCTCAACATCAAAAATCACCTGATCAAACTAATGTTCAAAATATTTTGCAAGGTGTTAATAAAGTATCTTTAGCGGTAATGACAGGAACACTCACTACCATGATTGTTTTTTTACCGAATATAATCGGTGAAAAAGTACAACTTACGGTGTTTTTAGAGCATGTTGCTATCGCTATTTGTATCTCTTTAGCAGCTTCATTATTAATTGCCAAAACGTTATTACCCTTATTATTGAGTAAAATATCACTTGATAGCCTCATCAAAAAAGCTAAACCGGCTAAAACAGGCAAAACGTCACAATCTATAAGGCAACCTACAACGCAAGTAAGCCGTTTAAATCAAGGCTATAAAACGAGCCTTACTTGGGTATTAGCTCACTCAAAAACAACCGCATTCGCGGCATTATTAATTTTAGTGAGTACCGCCATACCGATGGAAACAATCACCTCAGACAATATGGATAATCAAGATGGCACAAGACTTTTCATGCGTTATCACGTTGAAGGGCAATACCCTGTTGCTCATGTTGAAGCGATGGTTAATCGCTTAGAAGATTATTTATATGCACATCAAGAAGAGTTTCACATTGAATCTGTTTACAGTTATTACAGTGGTGAACGGGCGTCTTCTACATTACTACTCAAAGAAGATCGTGATATTTCAATGAATGAATTAAAAAAACGTATTAGAAAAAACATGCCCAATTTTTCTGAAGCAAAGCCTGATTTTGGTTGGAGAAGTGCAAAAAATGGTGGCGTTAGTGTTACCTTGGTTGGACCTTCAACCGATCTATTATTAACAATATCAGATCAAATAATACCGGTTCTTTCTCATGTGGAAGGGTTAACTGATGTTCGTAGCGAAATTTCACAACATCAAAAAGAAATGGTGTTAATTATTGATCGTATTAAAGCCAATCAAATAGGTTTAGATTCAAAGCAAGTAGCACAAATTGTCGGTACTGCTTTACGCGGATTAGAACTAAGAAGCTTTCGTCATGATCCTAATGGCGAAGTTAAAATACGCTTACTGTTTGACGAAAGGTTAAAATACTCACTTAGCCAATTAAAAAAATTACCCATTATCCAAATTGATGGGCAAAATATAATGCTAGAAAATGTAGCTACCTTTGAAGTTCGTCCTAGATTAAGTACTATCTATCGTGAAAATCGTCAAACAGCATTAACAATAGGTGCAAACCTTGACGAAATAACCATGGAACAAGCAAAGCAACGTATTGAAACCGCCATGAATAGTCTCAATTTACCGGTAGGATATAACTGGAAACTAGGACAAGGGTTTAACCGGCAACAAGAAGATCAGCAAATAATGGTCACCAATATGCTATTAGCGTTAGCGATGATTTACATTGTTATGGCTGCTTTGTTTGAGTCTTTATTATTGCCGGCAGCGATTATTAGCTCAATTATTTACTCTATTGTTGGCGTGTTTTGGTTCTTTTTTATTACCGGCACTAGCATGTCAGTAATGGGCATGATTGGTATTTTAATACTCATGGGTATTGTGGTGAACAATGGCATTGTGTTGATTGACCAAATTAATCAAATGTCGCCCAAATTAGAAGATTTAGAAACCGTAATTCGTGATATTTGTGCAACACGACTACGCCCGGTATTAATGACCGTAGCAACTACCGTATTAGGTATGATCCCACTTGCCTTAGGCTCAACTCAAATAGGGGGTGATGGGCCGTCCTATTCACCTTTAGCTATTGCGATTATTGGTGGGCTTACTTTTTCAACCATTACGAGTTTGTATCTTGTGCCATGGTGTTATTTAATTTTCACCAAAATGGCGCGCAATACAAGTATTGGCTTTGGCCATGCCAATATGTTTGCCAAACGCTTAACAAGAAGCTAGCGATGCTATTTTTAGTAATCTATATTGTTAACTGTACGACCAGTTAAACTCAGAAAAAATCTGTTGCCATTGCTGATCAAATGGCGCAGTTATTGTTATCGGCAGCTCAGTAATTGGGTGAATAAAGGCAAGTGACTTGGCAATTAACATTAAGCGTTTAAAGCCAAAATGCTCGATGAAAAATGGATTTTGTTTATTGTCGCCATAATTAATATCACCAATAATGGGATGGCGTAAATGCGCTAAATGGCGGCGAATTTGATGTCGCCGACCCGTTATGGGTTTTAATTTCACTAAGGAATAGCGCACACTGTCATATTTCCCTAATGTAATAGGCAATACTGCTTTTTCAACAACTTGATAATGAGTTTTCGCCAACTGAGGGGCTTTATCACGACTGACGTTTTTATCGCCTAGCTTGTCGAGTTTTTCTTTTAATGGATAATCAATTAAACCTTGCGCAAAATCATTTATAGTCTCATTTTGAGAGTTATTTTGAGAGTTATTTTGAGTATCAGTTTCTGCCGCCAAAAAGTGACCTCTAACTAAGGCATAATAAGTTTTCTGTATTAATTGCTTATCGATTGTTGATTGCTCATCTATAAGAGCGAATTTCTTTGCTCTTGCAATATCTCCTTGTAGAGCAACCGATGCAGTTTTATTGGCAAAGTCTTCATTGAGTTTACGCGCTACCTCTTTGGTTAACGCAAACAACAACACCCCAGATGTTGGTCGGTCTAACCGATGTACCGGATAAACATATTGCCCTATTTGATCTCGCACTAGCTGCAAAGCAAAATATATTTCATGTTTATCCATAAAACTACGGTGGACGAAGAGCCCTGCTGGTTTATCTACAGCAACTAAGTAATCATCTTGATATAAAATGGTTAATATTGGTTTTTCAACCACCGTATTTTCAACATATTCAGGCGGCTTAATAGTGTTCATTATTTAATTAATTTTTGCTAGGTTAATGCCGCTATTATCCTTATAATAGCCACGCAAAACAATCACTACTTTAGTTTCTATTTACACGCCTTACTTATGACTTTTATGAACAACATTGAAAATATTACTCAGCTTTTACAATTATCAGGCTCACAATACCGACTATTTGATGTGGGTCGTAAAATAGATAAAATATCAAAAGAACAATTTGAAAAAATAGAACTTAATCAAATTCCTTACCCTACCCCGTCTCAAGGTCATGCGTTTATTGCGGTGGCTTTTTGGCAAAAACAATCAACCGCTGACAATACAATTCAGCCTTACTTATGGTTGTTAAAGTTGCCATTAGATGAACGTGGTTTATTAAATCAAGGGGCTAGAAATCATTTTGTTGCCATTATTGTTGAAGCCTTGGGCTCAGATTTAACCAAAAACCCAAATGAGCAGCAAGAAGAATTATTGAAGAATAATCCTTATATTTTTACGCCGGCACAATATAAATTGGCGGCTTTAAATAGCAAAATAAAAGTAGAATTAAAGCAAGAACCCAGTAAATTTTTATCAAGCTTTATTACCTATATCAAAGATAAAAATGCTTTATACGATTGGCGTTCTATTGGCGTGCAAGGTATTACTGACTTTGCCGCTCGTATTAATAAAGACGAAAATAGCCAATTACTTATCAAAGCACTCCCTCAATTACCATCTGAGGTGTTACTTCCTTTGTGTAGCGCTTTAGAAAATGAGAGTTTACCGATAACGCTCATTGAAAGTTTACTCTCGGCCTTTAACAAAGCATTACATAACAATTTATTAAATGAACAAACAACGAAAATAGAAGTGCCGCAACATTTACTGCGAAGTTTGGCTTCAAACTGCCAACATCCGCAAGTGAACAAACTCATCACAGAACTATTACAACAACCAACTATTGCCACAGAATTGCTATTAACCCTGTCTGGACGTTGTTGGCCATTACTGGAAAAAGAACAACAACTAATGTCGTTTTTAGAACACCTAATTAACGGGCAAGATAGTGCCCTATTTAATGCTATTTTCAAAGATTTAGTTGCTATTCCAACCGTTAGACCGATAGTATTCCAATGTATGCGCTCTCCTGAGCGAAGCCAAGCGCTTGCACAAGCGATAGGGCAATTATTTCAACAAAAAACAGAGTAGAATGACACCTATGGAAAATATTTATTATTTATTATTGTTCTGCTTAATCTGTTGGTACTTTATTTATTTACGGCAAGTATCGGAATCAGCAAAAGTACACATTAATCGATACTGTAACCAAACAGAATTACAATTTATTGCAATTGCTAGGCGATCAACCCGAATAAAGTTTTCTAAAAAGCATGGCTTAGTTTTTTATAGCCTGTTTGATTTTGAATTCAGTGGTGATCGAGAATCAAGCGAAAGTGGCGTATTGTCACTTTATGGTTTAAAACTAGGCAGTATTGATTTACCCGTATATCGTATTCATTAAATTTTGAGCTTATTATCCGCTTTTTTCTACACTATTTAAAAGCACAGGAGGTTTTGTGCAACTATTAAAATCACTCATCTGTTTTCAAGGTTATGATAACCGTAGCCGATTTTTTGCTATTGGTATCGCTGTTTTTATTTTCTTCATTATTTTTAGTAGTGCCTTCTCAAATTTTTTTATCATTGCCTTACTTACCTTAATGCTACTAACGGCTATTTTAAGTTTAACCACTATTAGACGATTACATGATGCCAGATTGAGCAAAAACTGGTGCTTAGCCCCAAGCCTTACTTTTTTCATTGTTGGCATTATTATTTTACTGGTTGAGCATGACAGTAGTTATTGGCTTTTAATGATACCGGCAATTTGTGCCGCATTGCTGTTAACTTACCCTAGTACACATTCACCAAACCAACAAAAAAAATATATATTGGGCTACTTCGGCCCTGTTGATTTAAGTGATTTTGAGCAAGAAACACATAACAGAAGTGTTAACGGACATCGTATTGAACCTACCTTAGCCACAGAAAATGCTACAGATAATCAATTAACCTCAACACAAGACAATCAACCTCCCTCTCAAGATCAACAACGCTATTTGGCACAACAAGCACAATCTGCTACTGAAATTTTTGCTCATTACCATGCCAATGAAAAGCAAGCAACTGAAAATAGCCATCAACAAAGTCATACAAAACAAAAAAGTAGATCTCAAGATATTGGCGAAATTATAAGACTAAAATTATTAGATAAAAAACATGCCAAAATTACAATTATTACGACTATAGCCATCGCCTTAGTTGCCGTGCTTATATCATGGTTAAGCGCAACACTCAGCTCAACACCATTAAACAATGAGCAAAAATCAACTAATGCTGATTTTGAAAAAACTCAAGCCTCAGAAATTATTAGACTGCACCAGTTAACAATGCCTGACAATTTTTCACTGTACCTTTCTACGCATCAAGGGGTTATTATTAATTGGCAAGCAGATGAAGTGTTAACGCCGTTATTGTGGTCACAAACAAGCGCTCAAGGTGATGACAGTTGTCAAACCATTAACTTTGGTGAAAGCAAAAATAAGAAGCATAATATTCGACCACTGTCGGTAACCGTAGAGAATAAAAATAACTATTTTGCAACGTTTTCACCAATTGATAGCCAAGCATTAGTGCAATCTTTAGCGTTTAAAGGTGGGTTTTCATTATGTGGTTACAGTTTCTCTTTGAAAGGTAGCCAAGCAGCCATAGGAAAAAATCAGCAATACGTAGACTGGCTTGAATATTAATCAACGTGTCTATGCACTTCGCTCAGGTTCGTCATTCCCGTGGTGTTTTAAACGGGAATCTAAGTATAAAAACACCTAGTTCTTCTATTAATAGACCTGAAGATGACGATTACAACTAACTTCTGAATTATCTTTGGGTTATCAGCATAGCCAAGTAAAATAATAACTAATACGTTATGCCATTAAATTCATAATAAAAACCATACTTTGGGCTATACTACAGCTCTTCAATCAACTGCTAATTTATTAGCTACATTTACGACAGCGAAATAACACCATGAAAAAAACTTATATCAAGGGCAAAGACTCAGATTTAGAAACGTCTATTGCAACAATGCAAGAAAAATTAAAATCATTTGGTTTTGATATTGAAGAAGCGTCATGGTTAAACCCTATTGCCAACTGTTATTCAGTGCACATTAAAGATAGCAGTTGCGGATTAATGTTCACCAATGGCAAAGGCGCTACAGCCAAATCCTGTTTAGCGAGCGCATTAGGTGAATATTTTGAACGGTTAAGTTGTAATTATTTTTTTGCCGATTATTATTTAGGCGAGCAAATCAGCAATGCCGACTTTGTCCATTATCCTAATGAAAAATGGTTTTTCAGTGAAGATGAATCTATGCCCGGTGGCATAATGGATAATGGCTTATGGCAATATTTTGATCCTAATAAAGAGATCACTGTTGATAAACTTTATGACATGAATTCAGGTGCCGGTGAACGAGGTATATGTGCCTTACCATACACCCGAGTGCGCGATCAAAAAGATATTTATATTCCAGTGAGTGTTATTGCTAATGTTTTTGTCAGTAATGGCATGTCTGCTGGTAATACTCAAAACGAAGCCCGCGTGCAAAGCTTATCTGAAATATTTGAACGCTATGTCAAAAATAAAATCATTGCAGAAGGCATTTGTTTACCTGAAATTCCTGTTTCAGTATTAGAGCGTTTCCCTACTATTTTAGCGGATATTCGAGAGCTAGAAAGTCATGGTTTTCATCTACGTGTTTGCGATGCTTCACTAGGTGGTTTATACCCTGTAATGAGCGTTACTTTAATAAACCCTAAAGACGGCAGTGTTTTTGCTTCATTTGGCGCGCATCCAAGTTTTGAAGTGGCATTAGAGCGTACCGTCACCGAGTTATTACAAGGGAGAAGTTTAGATCAACTTGACGTTTTTCAACCGGCAAGTTTCGATGAAGAAGAAATAGCCTCTGCACATAATATCGAGCTGCATTTTATTGACTCTAGTGGCTTTATTTCGTATGAATTTTTCAAAGACACACCTGACTTTACCTTTGTTGATTGGGATTTTGATGCTGACACTGGCGCAGAATACGCTAATTTAGTGAAAGTAATTCATGATATGGATTTTGATATTTATATCTCAGACTATAACCATTTAAATGTCTACGCTTGTCGTATTTTAGTACCGGGAATGTCAGATATTTATCCTGTTGATGAAATTGTTTGGAATAATAATAACGATGGTGCTTTATTTCGCGAAGCCTTTCTTACACTAAAAGACTTAAACAAGGATGACTGGCTAGACATTCTTGATGGCCTTGAACAAGGGGGTTATAACGATGCACTTGCTGCGGCTGAGTTTATTGGTTTAGCACCTGATGCTAATACTACATGGTTTGATTTACGAATTGGTGAAGTTAAAGCAATGCTGGCGTTAGCAGCACAAAACGAGCAAGCAATTGACTGGGTAAATTGGGCTTTACATTTAGATCAAAACAATGAAGAAAACACCCGTAAATATCGTTGCTTGCAAGCACTACTTGAAATAAAGTGGAGTGATGATCGCCAGTACGCACCTTTCGTAAGGTCACTTAAGTTAATGTACGGTGAAGAAATGACCAATACCTGCCTTGACATTGTTGAAGGCAATATCATTTTTGATGGCTTACATTGCCCGGGCTTAAACTTAGACGGTTTTAAAACGCATCAAAAACTGCTTCAAGGCTACCAAAAACTACAAGCGGCGAAAATTAAAAACGGGTAAGAAAAGAGACTAATACCAGTTTCATTAATTAGGTGATCTATCTTATACGTAGATAAAATTGACAAATACAAGGCATTTTTTTAAATAACTAGTTATTCTAATTAACCTGAATTCGGGATA
>JAOPTQ010000062.1:0-45419 GCA_051531915.1 Colwellia sp.
ATCCCGAATTCAGGTTGATTAGAAATATTTTCAGTTAAATACAACACCCTGCCGTCTTTTTGCATTACTCGGCAATACTCAAGGTAATATAAATTAGCGCGCTTTGAGTGCAATATTGCTTTTAAGTCACTTGGAGAAAAGTTTTTCATTTAAACATGCACCTTGCTATTGATAGAAATTTGGTGACGCGGTGAAATAATCTTTTACCGCTGTAATTTTGTATTTTATGGTGTTGATGATGGTGGAAGTGGTGCTAGGTATTAAAATGCGTCAATAGTCACTAAAGAATAAAAGAGCAGTGTGGGTAAGTAGACTTTCTATGAAGGTAAAATTTTTATGTGCTTTATGTGCTTTTGTTGACATATCCATATATTCAAAAAAGTGATTAAGTTGTTATAACTCTCTCACTAGGCAATAAATGAACAGTTGATTTACATCATAAAAAATAAGGAAAACTGTAATTATTCTCCTTATTTCTATTTTGCTATTCCCGAAGGATGGTTCGGGAATTTTTTTACTCAGCTAATTGCGCTAAAAAATTCAAGCTTGGTGCAAAAAATGCGGAGCCTGTTTCTGCTTGGGTGTAGTTAAGGAGGTGATCAACGTTGCCATGCTCGTCTCCATGAATCATACTTTTTAACATAATTTCAAATGGTTTAGGTGAGTGGCAGTACGAAACAAAAAACAATCCTTGCTGCTTTATATCGCCATAAGGCATGCTTTGCCTGACTATTTCGATATTTTTTCCTTGTTCATCTTTTAATGAAGTGCGCTTGGTATGTGCGGTTAATGCTTTATCTTCACTTGCGTATTCAACATTATCAAGTTTGGTACGACCGTAAATATCTTCTTGCTCTTTATTTTCTAGAGAGTTCCACAGGCTTAAATTATGTTGGTAGCGTTGTGTGTGTAAATAACTACCGCCAGCAAAAACACTATCGTCTTCTTCTTTGACTAACGCCACTTCTCTGCGATGTACGCCTTGAGGGTTTTCAGTGCCGTCAACAAAACCGGTAAGATCACGACCATCTAAAAAACGAAAAGCTTGCACTTGCTCTATTAATTCAACACCGCCAGCCAATAACTGAAAAATTTTAGAACAAACGATATGATTTACATCGGCTCTGTCGCTACGAATTTCTATATAAAGGTCAACGTTACTTGCCGGAGCGACGCGATCATCACTGCTCATGCTCGGAAAAGGCGTTAGCAAAGCAGGACGAGCTTGCGGGTAAAAATCATCCCAATAATTTGATCCTATAGCGATAACAGCAATTAAATTTGCCTCAGAAAATTGTTCCGCATAATTTTCAAATAAGGCTGGCAGTCTTGACAAGGCGGTTCTGATAAAGGCATTTTTATCATCTAATACATTAAATAATAAATAACTGCCATGTAAATTAGGCTCTGCACAGATGCCAAATTGTTCTCTAGCCATTTGAATTTCCAGTAATAAAGAAGCTATATTGCTCTATTGTACACAAAAAAAGAGGGTTTACCCAGTAAGGTTGTACTGTATATGTTCGCTTGATTTTTTGTAATTATTTAGGTGCTTTCTCATCATGTATTTTCACTGCCGCACCGGCAGCTTCTATATATTTTAAGGGGCGTCGCTCTCACTTTTTTTAGCATGAAATGTTTCAACTACATATCGTCCTTGATTAATCGCTAGTTCTGATTCTGGCGCTAGTTGTCCTAAACGTAGTAATGCAGGGCCTGTTGGCTCTGCTAAAAGGTAAGTAATGCCGTTGTGTTTAATGGCTACTTCATCAGCTTCTACCGGTATAGCAATACCTATAAATGCATGCTTGTCAATGTAGATCATCACCATGTCTATACGAGGCATTAATGAGCGAAGTAATGCGGCGGTTAAGGTCATTTTACTGTCGCAGTCACCTTGATTTTCCCATAACACTTTGAGTGGGTGATTAAAGCCGGCACCTGATGATGTTATTCGTGATTCTAAAGCAGAGTAGGGGATGTTTTGAATAAAAGATAAAACAAAATCAGTCACTTTGCGAATGTTTTTAATCGACACTTTTTCCAGTATTAATGGTTTTAGTGGTTTTAAGTCGGGCGAAGCGATATTGGCAATACTTACGTGATCAACTTTAATAGCATGAATTTGATCGTGGCTTACAAACGGCAGATAGTGATTTTCTTGAAAATATAACGTCGTGGCTTTTTGTTCCATTATTTGTAAATTTTTATAGGCTAAGTCAACTTTTTTGTTGTCGGTGCCATTTATTTGGATATTAACTTTATCGCCATTTTTGTGAAAGCTAACCTTTACATCGTTGAACGGGGTTTGCTTTAATTGCTTTTTAATTGATTTTAAAATGAATTTTTCAGCAAAAGTGCTTTTATAAGTTTTGAAGTTTCTAAAGCGATCAAATAAAGCCTCCTTGCTTAAAGAAAAAGTCATCGTTTGCTGAACGTTGTTAGCATCAAGCCACTGGTAGCGAAGTGTATAGCTGTCATCATTAGCTTTTTTACTAAAGTTAAGTTGCTTAGCTTGTACTGAAAAGGAAAGTACAAAACTAAAAAGTAGTAATAAAGGTAACAATTTTTCTGCATGAACTATCAAGTTTCCTATACTCACTCTAGCTAATATTTATTGTGTATACCTTAAGCCTATGAAGTTTTATGGATAAGAACAAGTTATATAGCCATTTTACCTTATTATTCATGGGATTCAATTTTATACCCACTTGTATAAATGAATATTGATGGGGTAAATCTTTACTTTTATCATAATTAAGGTATATTCAAACGGTTGTTTTAATTGTTTGTTTACTTTTGTAGTTTAAACTTTTGTTAGATGAACAAATGTTTTTCTAAAAGTAACGTTGTGAATTGTTTAGGGGGTATTGTGGCTGATTATAAAGTTCCATTAAAAGAGATGAGTTTTTTGTTATATGAGGTTTTTAAAGCCGATGAAATGTGGCAGAAGTTACCTCAATTGGCTGAACAAGTTGATCGCGATACCGCCGAAGCTATTTTGCAAGAGTGCGCTAAAATTACTGAACAAGCAATAGCCCCTATTGCTCGACAAGGTGATGAAATAGGTGTTAGTTTCAATAATGGCGTGGTAATAACGGCTCCTGGGTATAAAGAAGCTTTTAACACTTATGCTAAAGGTGGTTGGACTGCCTTGGGCGGTGATGTTAATTATGGCGGCATGGGTATGCCAAAAATGTTAACGGCAATGCATGAAGAAATGCTTTGTAGTGCTGATATATCTTTTGCACTTTATCCTGTGTTAACTGCAGGTGCGGGGTTGTCGCTTGCTAAACATGGTAGCGAAGCGTTAAAACAGCGGTATTTAACGCGAATGTATAGTGGTGATTGGTCTGCGTCTATGTGTTTAACCGAAGCGCATTCCGGCTCAGATTTAGGTATTATTCGCACTAAAGCCATACCTCAAAATGATGGTAGTTACACAATTACCGGTAATAAAATATTTATTACCGGAGGTGAGCATGATTTAACCGATAATATAGTGCATTTGGTATTAGCAAAGCTGCCTGACGCACCTGTAGGTCCTCGAGGAATTTCTTTATTTTTAGTGTCTAAATATCATGTTAATGATGATGAAACTTTAGGTGAATTGAATAATGTTACTTGTGGCTCTATTGAACATAAAATGGGTATTCATGCATCGTCTACTTGTGTGATGAATTTTGATGACTCAAAAGGCTATTTAATTGGTGAGCTAAATAAAGGTTTAGCTTGCATGTTTACCATGATGAATTTTGAGCGCATTGGTGTAGGAATTCAAGGGCTTGGCGCGGCTGAGCGCTCTTATCAAAATGCTTTAGCCTATGCCAAAGAACGAATTCAAGGTCGAGCGCTTGATAGTAAAACCCATGGCGTTAAAAATCCTAATCAAGAAGCTGATTCTATTATGGTGCATGGTGATGTGCGCCGTATGCTTTTAAATATGAAAGCGTTAAATGAAGGCTCAAGAGCGCTTTCTAGTTATATTGCGATGCAACTAGATTATGCAACTTATGGCGCTGATGAATTACAAGCCAAAGGCGAAACCCTTGCGGCATTAATGACCCCCATTGCCAAAGCTTTTTTTACTGATATGGGTTTTGACAGTACGGTAGCGGGGCAACAAGTGCTTGGTGGTCATGGTTTTATTCGTGAATGGGGTCAAGAGCAATTAGTACGAGATGCTCGCATTACCCAAATTTATGAAGGTACCAATGGTATTCAAGCCATGGATCTACTCGTGCGTAAAGTTGCCGGCTCTAAAGGAACTATGTTGTCGGTATTTACTGATGATGTGCAAACCTTTATTGATGACAACAGTGCTAGCGAAAATATGAATGAATTTATTGTGCCACTCGCTGTTGCCATTGAAGAGTTAACTGAGTTGACAGTTGATTTACTTGATAAATCACAACGTGATATTAATGAACTAGGCGCTTCAGCAAATGATTATTTGCATGTGTTTGGTTACACCGCTATGGCCTATATTTGGGCAAGAATGGCGCAAGTGTCATTAGCTCATATTGGCAACAATGGTGCCAGTGGTGATGATTTTTATCAAAGTAAAATTCATACAGCCCGTTATTATTTTTCTCGAATATTACCACGCCGTTTGTCGTTAATTATTGCAGCTAAATCGGGTTGTGATTGTATGTTTGATATTAATGATGCGTTGTTTTAATCGAAGAGCTCGCTGCTAATATGCTTTTATTTGGCTTTTTCTAGCGTTCGCCACTTACCAGGGCTTATCCCATAAAACAGCTTAAACCGATGCGCAAAACCAATGCTGTCGGCATAGCCAATACTAAAGGCTATTTGTTCTAAGTTGTAGTTGGTATAGCGTAGTAAATTACAGGCATATTCTAAGCGATATTTTGTCAGCAGTTTTAACGGAGAAAAGCCAGTTTCTTGTTTACATAAACGATAAAGTTGTGGCTCAGAAATATGTATTTTTGCTGCAAGCTCTGCTACCGACCATGGGTATTGTAACTGCTTTTTTACCGACTGAATGAGTGTTTTAAATTTACGTTGTTGTATCGTTAAATTGACATTTTTATAAAGCGATTGCGCTATTTGATAAATTAACACATCAATTATTCCGGTAATAATGTCAGTTTGGTGTTGACCTGATACATGATTAAAATCGCGTAATAAAGACATAGTTTTATAAAGCGGTTTAGCTTTGTCAGAAGGAAATACCGATGCAGAAAGTTCATGAATATATTGAAATTGTGGACAATCATGCAATAGCAGCCAGCACATACTCCAATGCTCGTCTGCTAACTCATAAAGAAAAGGGGTGCCTACTGGCAAAATAGTAATACTACCGGGACCAATTAAATGTTCACCATTTTCTAATCGTATTTTTCCTGCGCCAGATTTAGTGGCAAGCAAGTAATGCACACCGGTTTTATCAATGCATTTAAGGTCAAAAAATTCGCCTGTCCCTGTTTTTCCTATTTGATATTCTGTTCTTAGGGTTGAAATTCCGGCACAAGCAATGAGCGTGTCGACATTGCCAGACATTTGTTCAAAATTGAGAAAATATTCTTCACAATCTTGATGGATGTTTAATATATCTTGCCACATAAATAATTATTTTTGATAGTTTTAGACATTATAGTGATATTTGTGATTATAGTCATGAATATTATTTCATAGTAAAATACAAGGGTTGGTTTTTAATTGTTTGGTACTATTTTATTATGGGTTTTAATCTCCTTTTTCTCAAAAAAACAGCTAAGTTAGCTTGGCCTATTTCTTTACAAAGTATTTTAGTTACGGTACTTGGTATGATAGATATTATTATGGTCTCTCATTTAGGTGACAGTGCTGTTGCCGCCGTGGGGATCAGTAATCGAGCTTTTTTTGTGGTTTTGATTATTATAACGGGTATCGCCTCTGGCGTTGGCGTTCTCTCCGCTCAATATTTTGGCGCTGCTCAAAGTGAAAAAATAAAAAATACCGTTGTGATGGCTGTTATTTTTGCCTCCATATTTTTGATTCCTATTATAGCGTTAAATTGTTTTTATGCAGGGGATATATTAGCCCTTGCAAGTAATGACAATGCCGTTATAACAACAGGTGAAAGTTATTTATGGATCACGGTTCCTAGTTTATTATTTATCGCGGTAATTATTATTTTTGAAAACGCATTAAGAGGAATAGGGCAAGTTAAGTTGCCTATGGTGTTTAGTGTATTAGCTATTTTGTTAAATATTGTTTTAAATTACTGGTTAATAAACGGCGGTTTAGGCATTGATGCTATGGGTGTTGACGGGGCCGCATGGGCAACCACTATTTCACGTTTATTTCACCTGACCATCATAGTATTTGGCTTATATAAACTATCACATTCTATATTTCCAACAAAGAGTAGTTTATCTGATTTAAGGGATCGAGCTAAATGGCAAAAATTTGTCAGGTTAATTTGGCCAATGATGGTCAGTTTTGGTATTTGGTCATTGGGGACTTTTGTTTATCAGTTAATTTATGGGCAAATGGGCACGCAAGAGCTTGCGGTAATGAGTATGTTAACGCCTATAGAAGGCGTATTAATTGCCTTCTTTTTTGGTTTTTCTTCGGCTTGCTCAATTATAGTCGGGCAAAGCCTCGGTAAAAATCATTTTACCGAGGCATGGAATACCGGCAAGATTTTTTTAATTGGCGCACCTATCATCACTTTATTTCTGGCGATGATCATTTATTTATTTGAAAATATTATCTTTATGCCATTTCAAAATATGGCCGATTCTACTTTGTCGTTAGCAGCAGAAATTTTTCTGCTGATTACTTTTGGCACCTGCATAAAGGTCTTTAACATGACAGTGTCGATGGGCATATTACGTGCAGGGGGTGATAATACCTATTGTTTGTATATTGACACTATTGGCATGTGGGTAGTGAGTATTCCATTAACCTTTATTGCCGCATTTTATTTTCAATGGCCATTATTCTGGGTTGTTGTCACGGCTTATTCAGAAGAAGTTTGTAAAGTTTTATTGTTTACTTTGAGAATGCGCCAAAAATTTTGGCTAAGAAACTTAACCGCAGAATAAGGTGATAAACGTCTATTTCTATTTTATGTAGGCATTTTAATTATTTTAGTAAAAATATTGCTCAAAAGTAGTTTCACGCTTTTGGGCATCCCCTTCTGACACTAAAACCAGTAAAGTGCTGCTGGTCTTGGTTGGGAATGAAACTGTGATTTTACTTGAAGCCCTTTTAAAATAAGGAAATTTAAAAAAAGTGCCCAACTAAGCAGGGGCTAAGTGTCCGGTTAAGAGGTATCCGATAGAAGCCATTAGTTCTTTTGTTTTTTTCAGAATTCGGCTATCGTTTGCATTTTTACAACTTGTTTCACAATACGCGCTCCTAATTTGCTATCGTTGAATTTTAAATTGTAATTAGTTTGATTTATATCTCCTATTCGTTAGTAAGTTATTGTACATCCTTCTAATTTTAATTATCTTATGTGTATAACAATATTTATTAATTAAAAGCTATGTGGCTTTGATAAGGGGTGTAATCACGGATGAGTGAACAACTATTAAGAGTTCAAAGAAAAAGGTTTGTTGATTGGACCAAAGAACAACTTGTAGGCACCCACATACGAGATGGTGAGCACTTAATTGGTGAAAAACCTTTAAACCGCTTTTTTACGGGCTTCTTATTTCCTATTGGTAGTGAGACAGTTGAAACGGAATCTTCTGATGACTATGAAGGAGATGATGAAAGTCAAACTACTCAACAAGTTAAAGAAAAAAAACGCTACCTCCCCCCTTCATCTGCTGGATTTTCCTTTTTTATAACAGGGGAGAATATTCATCTAAGAGTTTTTCACAATGCTGTTAACTTCTCTCTTGAAAACAAAAAAGATAATCTTAATCAAAAGTTTACTCCAGAGAGAGAGCATAAGTGGAAATGCCAACCTTTATGCGGTGTTGATGGCCATGAAGAGGTTTTCTACTCTCCTCAGGATATCAGTGACACCTATCTCGAAAGCAAAGTCATTTTTGATGGTTTGGGTAAAATAGATGCTTTATGGAGAAAATATAAAAACGGGTTTATTGTTACGATAACCCTAACCAATACTCAACTCTTACCTTACGATAAAAATCAAACATCAAGAGACAAAATAGATGATGAAAACTCGCTCTCGCTATTTCAAGTAAAGTTTCGTTGCATTGTAGAAGAAGGGACTTTAGAGCGATACCCTTCTCAAGAGCGAGTATTGTTAACAGAGGAAGAGAAAGAATTAGAACTTCGGTATAAAGACTCATTGATTTATGGTGTTGGCCACGGGGTAGCTGCTGACTGGGGAACTAACAGCGAACAGAAAATGGAAATTTGGTCAGACTTTCTCCCAAGTGTTGAAGTGCCGCAAGTTACTGCTGATACAGCAGGTGGCAACTTGAAAGTTTTAGAGTTTGGCTTTCTAAGTAAGTGTGAAGAAGACTCATCCGTTATATCAGTGCTAACAGACTTTGTTGATAACTATGAAAACTGGATTGCAGAACAGCAAGAAAAGGCTTTATTAGAAGAAGATTTTGATCAAAGAACAGCAAAAAATATTGTTGATAAAATGTCTATTGCCAAAGATAGAATGAGAAAAAGTTTAACAGTTCTTGAGCAAGATGATAGTGCTAAAACAGCATTCGCAATTATGAATCAGGCAATGCAGCTTCAAATGATTTCAAACGATAGAAATAGTGGCAGATATAAAGAAGGTAAAGTTTATCAATGGAGACCTTTTCAGCTAGCTTTCGTTCTAATGGTTTTGGAATCATCAATTGATGAAAATAGTGAGTTTAGGGAGGAAGTAGACCTAATTTGGTTTCCAACAGGAGGTGGTAAAACTGAAGCATATTTAGGTGTAATGGCTTTTTTATTCATCTATCGTAGGTTAAGTTATCCAGCCAGCTATGGTGGCACAGTTGCTATTATGCGTTATACGCTAAGACTACTTACATCACAGCAATTTCTTCGAGCATGTAAGGTTATTTCAGCATTAGAAATAATTCGCAAAAATAATGAGGCTAGCTTAGGTAAGGCTCCTATAAGTATAGGACTTTGGCTCGGTGGAGCAAGTTCTCCAAATACTATTTATCAGGCGAATGAGTATCTTAAAAAACAAGACTATAGCAAGTTTGTTTTATCAAGTTGTCCTTGGTGTGGAGATAAATTTTCTCATGAGAATTACAAAATTGTAGCCGAAGACTTTCATTTTACATGTACGAATAAACAATGTGATTTAGGGAAAGAAGATAACAATGTTTTACCGTATAACGTAGTTGATGAGTCTTTGTACAATAATCCCCCAAGTCTATTGATAGCGACTGTAGATAAATTTGCTAGGTTAGCGTGGGAAGAAAGAACGGCTAGTTTTTTCGGTAAAAATGGTAACCGCCCTCCAGAGTTGATTATTCAAGATGAACTGCATCTAATCTCTAGTGCATTAGGCTCTGTTGTTGGAATGTATGAAGCTGGAATTGATACCTTATTCATAGCAAAGGGAGTTCACGCTAAATATATTGCCTCAACTGCAACTATTAAAAGTGCAGCTAAACAAGTTAAAAGTTTATTTGCGAGGAATATGCAATTGTTTCCTCCTTCAGGGTTGCGTTTTGAAGATTCATATTTTGCCAAAACTGTTCCCGTTGAAGAAGAATCTGGACGGTTGTATATAGGCTATTTAGCACCAAAACTTTCAAAAAATAGTTGCTTGGAACCTTTAGCGGCTACTTTATTGGCTGCACCTACCAAATTATTTAATGATGTGAGTTTAGAACGATATTTAGATTCTTGGTGGACTCAAATTATTTATCATGGCTCATTAAAAGGAGTAAATAATAGCCATACAGTTTTTCAAGGAGGTGCAAAGTCACATTTAATAAATTTAACGAAAGAGTGCCTGATTCTTGAACTAGAAGAAGAATATAAAGGCTGGTACGAGGACCCTCGACGTAGGTCATCCGGACTTGATTTTGATAGTTTTTTGGGGAAAACAGAAACTGAGATAAACAGTGTTTTAATAAAAAATCAGGTTCCCCCAGAGCTTCAGATAATATTTAGAAAATATCTCCCTATTAGGGATATATCATTAGGTGCCTTAACAAGTAAACGAACGGCTGATGAGACAGCTCAGATATTTGAAACACTATCGAAAGATAAAAATGAGGAAGAGAGCTTAGATGTAGCTCTCGCAACGAACATGATATCTGTAGGGCTTGATGTTTCACGTTTGGCATTAATGATAATTAATGGACAGCCATTAACAACGGCAGAGTACATTCAGGCGAGCAGTCGTGTCGGAAGAAGTGAGACTCCAGGGGTGGTTTTTATTAATTATTATAAAACGCAGGCTAGAAGTTTATCTCATTATGAAAATTTTCGTGCTTATCATGATTCTTTTTATCGCTATGTCGAGCCTTCGAGCCTAACACCCTTCACCTATCAAGTGTGTAGTAGAGCACTGCACGCTTCATTGATTATCGCCTTAAGATATTCAGGTATTGGATTATTGGAAAACAATAAAGCAGGAAATCTAGATCCTGAAGCTAGTGAAGTAAAAAGTATCATTGCTAAATTTAAAGGCAGAATCAAGCGAGCAATTAAGCAAAGTTATAAATTAACAAGTGAAGAAAAAGATAAGATTACCCAGATAAATTCTCATATTGATAGTTTGATTGAATCTTGGTACAACGAAATAAAATTCAATGAAAATAATACGCTAGTCTACAACTCCAGAGATAGAGGTACGAATAACTTGATTTGTAACTTCGGAGAAGAAGACGGAAACGACATTCCTTGGGGAACATTACAATCTATGCGAAACGTTGAAAATGTAGCGTTAACTAAGCTGATAAAAGGGATTAAGAAAAAAGATGTATAAACAAAAGTGCACGCCTGTAAGATTTTCTCATTTAATGTCCTATTCAGGTGTTGGCGCAATAGCACGAGATAAGGATGATTTGTTAGTTGCTGTAGTTGATACACGTTATTGGACGGATGAATCAGGTCATAATTCAGCAGAAATCATACCTTATGTTGATAGAGTTAAGTGTGCACTAGGTCTTAGTCAGGATTTAAGAAAACCTCCCGAAGCTAAAGAATTGGAAAATGGAAAGATAGAAGGAACGTGTATTCCTACAGTATTGTTCCCATCATTTTTTAAGTGCAAAAAGTGTCGAATGCTTCATCAAAACTTATGGAGTAGAACAGATCAAAAATCTGTTGATAATGTAAGGTGTGAGCATTGTAATTCAAGACTAGAGCAGTTGGCATGGTGTGCAATTAGTACCTTGGGAGAATTAGCAGAAGTCCCTTGGCATTATATTTGCCATCAAGACAGTGACGGTAAATGCGAAATTGATTATTCGAATAGTTATCTTAGGTTGACGAACATTGCCAACGGAAAGTTACAAATAGAGTGTACACGTTGCCCTAGCATAAACAGTAATGTATATAAGAGTAAGTTATCTAGGCTCAATACAGTACAGCCATGGATTTATGAACGAGGAGAAGAACTCACACCAAAAGATATTAGTATTTTGGAAGTGAATGATTCTAGAGTTTATTCACCATCCTCGGTGAACGCATTGGTTATTCCTCCGGAATCAAGAGTAGATAAAAACTCTTTAGTTAGCAGGCTATCTAGTAATTCAAAATTTTTAATTGCTATTGATAATGCGAAAAGTGCTTTTCAAATTAAAAAGAACAAAAAGCAAGCAGCAACCAAATATAGATGTAGTACCGAAGATATTGATGATGCTCTGAATAAAATTAGAGAAGAAAAACTACTTTTTAAATGTGATGAGTCCATTGACTTACTCAAAGATGAGTACGATGCATTTTTAACAATAATGGAAGATGTTAGTGATGAAGAAGATTTTGTTACTGAACATAAAACGATGGATTGGAAGGTGTTAGGTGAATCATTAACGGATGAATTATTATTGATAAATAGCCTTGTTGATAATTTAGTTATTGTTAAGAGGTTAAGAGAAATTCAAGTGTTTAAAGGCTTTTCTCGTCTACCCAGCCAAAGAGAAAATGCTAAACCTGAAAATGGTACTGAAAATAAAAAAGAAGAAAAAATCATTACTGCACCAGATATCGTTGGAAAGAGTGACTGGTTACCTGCAATCGAGCTATTTGGTGAAGGGCTATTTTTTACTTTAAATGAGGACATTTTGTCCGAGTGGGAAAGCATTCCTAGTGTAAGCAAACGGGCAAATGAAGTCAGCCATAGATTTGAAAACCATGATGTTAATCAATTTGGTGATTTAATAATAACGGCAAGGTTTTTGTTATTGCACACTATTGCTCACCTTTTGATTCGAGAGTTAGAGTCTGTTGCTGGCTATCCTGCTGCTTCTTTGAAAGAGAGGATTTATCATAGTAAAGATAACAAAATGGCTGGAATTTTAATCTACACAGCCGTTCCTGATATTGCTGGTACCCTAGGAGGGATTATTGAAAATGCCCAACCTAGAGAGTTCTTAAAATTATTATCAGGTAGTTTTAAGCATGCGCAGTGGTGTTCACATGATCCTGTATGTACAGAGCATCTCGGCCAAGGTCCAAGTTGGCTAAATAGAGCTGCATGTCATGCTTGTGCATTATTACCTGAAACTAGTTGTGAATTTGGAAATGTATTTTTAGATAGGGTTTTTATCAAAGGAAGTAACTCTCTTGATATTCCTAATGTTTTAAGTTTTATTAATGAGGTAGCTGATGAGCAAAAGGATATTTGATCTCCCCGGTATTGATGAATTAACTAAAGGTCAGAAAGCTGTTCGTCGCCTTAATGAGTCGGGTCAACATTTGGTTATAGGGGGGCCTGGAACTGGAAAATCAGTTGTTGCGCTATTACGAGCTAAGAAGTTTCACCACAAAAACAATTACCTGTTCTTAACATTTAATCATGTTTTAAATTCCTCGACTAAACAAGTATGTGGTATTGAGCTTAAATCAGATACGGCACAGAGCTGGTTCTATAACCTTCAATTTAATTTAGCTCCATGGGATGACTTTGATTTAAAAAAAATGCCTCATAAAGTCGATTCAAACGGAAGGGAAATCCAACATTCACCAGATTATGACAAGGTAATTGAAAGGTTCGATAGCTACATAGATCAGGAACTACCTAATTTACCTGCAACAGATATCCACTTTATTATCGATGAAGGGCAAGATTTACCTGTTGGTTTTTATGAGTCCTTGCAGTCATTAGGGTATGAAAATTTTTTTATTGTTGCCGATCAAAACCAACAAATAACGGAGGAAAATTCATCTATACAAGAATTAGCAGATGTACTTGCACTGGATTGGTCACGAAAAGAAGGTGAACCCAATGATGTAATCGAATTAGAAGATAACTGGCGAAATAGCTATGCTATTGCATTATTTTCTCAACAGTTTTATACAGATAAAGCAACACCTCCGCCTATCCTTCCGTCTAAACCTCTTGCGTGGCCTACTGCCATTGATACACCTGTTTTTTATGTATATCAAATGGTTAACAGTTGTGTCTCAATGATCCACCGAGAGGCAATGAGAGATACTTCGAAATTAATCGGTGTTATTGTTGCTACAGAGCCTAAAAGAGAGACTTATACCAAATTTCTAACTAAAACTTCTATTAATGACAATATAAATGTTTCATCGTATTCTCAAGAGACAAAACAAAATGTAAATATTGATTTTTCAATGGGAGGGATTGTTGTACTGTGTGACAAATCCGTCAAAGGAATTGAATTTGATGCAGTTTTCATTGTTCTCGATGATTTGAAGGTTATTAATAATGATACTGATGCAGTTAAAAAACGGCTGTATGTCATGTCTTCCAGAGCTAAAGAAAAATTATTTTTATTAAGAAGTGCAGCAATTCCTAGTGAAGTGGAAGAGTTATTGCCGACAGATGAAAAACTAATGATAAGAGATAACATTTAATATGGCGATATCAACTAAAGCAATATGGCTACTTCCAACTAACACTGAAAATTTACAGATGATGCTTGCACAAGGGTTAATTACTGATGCTAGCGGATTTGTTGGTAGTTACTACAAAGATGTACTCAATAAATGCCCAGGGTATGTATCACTTTTTAAAAATGAAGTTCCCGGCTCTGCGCTTAAACTAGCTAAGTCTGAAGTTGCTAGTTTAATTAGTTGCATCATTAAAATTAATTTAAAAGATATTATCTTGGGTGACTGTATTCATACTCGATGTGATATGGATGATAGTTTTAGTAATGAAGGCGCAAATCCAAAACTTTTAAATAGTGTTCCAATCCCTACACTTCATGGTAAAAAAACAATTGAAGTAGACTATGAGAGCATATTAGTTCAATCACCTTTGCCATTGTCTTGTATAGAAGAAGTTATATTTTCAACTAAAGCTGATTTAGATGAATTCAAAAACTCTTCAGAGAATGTTGGTAATGTTTCAATTAAAATTTTGAAATGTAAAGTTGATAAGAAAGATTTCAAAAATCCCGTTTCAAGTAGTGACTTGTTTCACAATAGTTTTGCTAATCTTGAGCACAACCTCGTTGAGTATAATAAGGCTTATTCGTTTGGTGGCTTAGCATCTCTTTCATTATACTTCTCTAAAAATGGTGAAAAATCTGCTAATTTATTTAAATCTATTAGTAAGTTTACAGAAGATGAAAATCACTCTTTGGAATATAAATGGATTTATGAATACTTTTTTTCAAATGAAAATATTAAGTTTCAAAAGTGGAACGCGATTCTTGATGTATTGAATAACAATAAAAAAAGAAATGACATTGAGTATAAAAATTCAATCATTGAAATTTTAAATTCATCACCTAAAACCCAATCTATTGCTGATTTTTTAACTGATTATCATCGCTCAAAAATAGAAAAATCAGATGCTCAAATTATTGAAGAATTTATTGATGACTATAAAGAAGAGCCAAACAAATTCAAAATTCAGCTTTTCTTATTTATGCTATTTTATAAGGATAGCGTTGAAAAGCTTATAAAATATACCCATGCAAGTTTTAGAGAAGAAGACTATGCATTATTAGGTATGTTATTTGGGATGAACAGTAGTTTTATAGGTTTACCTAAGTGGCTTGTTGAATACGAAGGTGTGCACTTATACATATCGACACTCATGGCTAATTACGCTCATAAACAAGCTGATACAGGAATTCAATTTAAAGAACCATCTAAGCCATTATTGTTAACAGATATCTTATCTACAAAGAAAATAGAATTTATAGCTTGGTTTGTGAAAAAATTTGATGCCAATGATTGCTTTGAAACGGTAATACCTAATAAAGACTACCATCAAATTAAAGGTAAAAAAATATACGATGGTTTTGTCGTTCCTGAATATAGGATTGTAGAAGATAAGTTTTTTAATACGATGTCTGCTGCTGTTATTGATGACAAGGACTATAGCGACACATGTAAGAAATTCAGGGGTAAGTAGATAAATGGAAATAATCCCCAATTCCCCATATGAAACTAACAGCAAAGCAGAGCTGCGTGTTTTTAAAAAGCTTAAAGAGGCATTTGTAAATGATTTTTCATATGTTGCTCTTCATTCACTCAATATAACTAATCATCAATTTAAAAAATTCGGTGAAGCTGACTTTGTTATTGTTTCCAAGTTTGGCATTTTTGTTTTAGAAGTGAAAGGTGGTGGAATTGAATATGTTGATGGTCGCTGGTCAACAAGGAATCATCAAGGAAATCACTCTCTTCAAGACCCGTTTAGACAAGCAGAAACTGCGATGCATGCAATTAAAAAAGCAATTGCAGTTTCTAATCAATTTTCATTGTCTTTAAGTCAAACATTGCCCATAGGGTATGGTGTCATATTTCCCGATACTGAATGGGCGCATAAAGGATCTGAGTGGGAAAGAAAGACTGTTTGTGACGGTAAAAACTTTCGCAACTTTGAGAGCTGGCTAAAGAATTTTTTTCAATATTGGCAAAGTAGACCTAGGAATAATTCACTACTTTCATCAAGTGATATTTCAGGGTTAAAGAAATTCTTGAGACCTAACTTTGAGCTAGTTGAGTCACTCTATTCAAGATTAGAGCGCTCGGAAAGAACGGTTGTTCAGTTAACAGAAGATCAATATAAGTACCTTGATATCGTAAGCGCCAATTCACAAGTACTTTGCTCTGGTGGTGCAGGTACGGGAAAAACATTTCTTGCAGCAGAACTAGCACGCAGACTTAGTAGTGAAAATAGTAAGGTTGCAATTGTATGTAAATCCAATTGGTTACGAAGGTATCTAGAGACCAGGATTGAAGAAGAAAATGTTGTTATCTGTGCAATTGACAGTATTAAAGTTGATTTAAAAAGAGCGGGTATAGACTCCTTTGATATTCTGATACTCGATGAAGGACAAGACCTCTTTAACTTTGAAGACATAGAGATACTTGATGGTATGTTTGAAGGTGGCTTTGAGCATGGTGAGTGGTATATTTTTCATGACATAAATAATCAGTCAGGTTTGTTCAGTGAAGCCAAAAGTGAGGTGTTAGAATATTTAGAGAGCTTTAGACCTGCCAGAATTCCACTTACTACCAATTGTCGTAATACTCTAAATATATTGTCATCTATTCAAACAAAACTTCATGCCAATATGGGAAATGAAGGAACAGGTGAAGGCCCTGAGGTGGAAGAGTGCTCGGTACATCATTCTGAATCATCATTTGCTTTGGAAAGTAAAATTACTGAATTACTGCAAAAAGGGGTAATGCCTGAATCTATCACTATCTTATCTGCCTTTTCATATGGCAAATCGTCAACTTCATCTTTAACGAAAAAATTACAAAACCAAATAATTGAATTAGATGATTACTCGGTGAGAGCTTTTCCTCCTAGTAGTATAAGCTTTGCTGAAATAAAAAATTTCAAAGGTTTGGAAAATGAAGTCATTATTGTTGTTGATTTAATTGAACCTGAAAAACTAAACAATTATGATGATAAAACCCTTCATTATGTCGCTATGAGTCGCGCAAGAGGGCTTTTGTCACTTATATGGATTGAAGATGTTAGTCATTAATTTGAGCATGTTTTGGTAAGATAAGTGAGTACAGGAAGTATTAATTTATGGAAAATTTAAAAGTTATCACTTGAATTGATGATCGCTTTTTATAATAAAAATTACGTAGAAGTTTTTTATAGTGAAATGCTAAAAATCTTCGTGTTTAACTTCTTTTTGAATTTGAATTACAACTCAAAAGTAGTTTCACGCTTTTGGGCATCCACTTCTGACACTAAAACCAGTAAAGTGCATAAGCACGAAGAATAATAAAACTATTTTTACAGCCCTTTTCTGGGGCTGCGATCCACAAAAGCCCACAAATTCATTCACTTCCTGCAATTCATTACGCAGCCCTTAATTTTACTGGTGTTTTAACCAGTATAACTCTGGATGATTTCCCGATTCTTTGCTTGACATAAGTTTGCTTTCTTAACTAAACTATATCATTGTGGTAAAAAGTGGATAATTGTGGATCTTAGCAATTAACTGGTAAAAAAATAGACAAATAAGGCAAGATTACAACGATGTTCAGAGGCACTAGCGCAATAACGCTCGACAGCAAAAATAGAATTACGGTGCCTACGCGGTATCGTAGTGAACTATTTGCTGATTGCCAAGGAAAAATGGTGTGTACCGTTGATATTCAACATCCTTGTTTGTTGCTCTATCCTTTGCCTGAATGGGAAGAAATTGAGTTAAAACTTTGCAATCTATCAAGTATGAATCCTCAAGAGCGTTTATTACAGCAAGTATTATTAGGCAATGCGACGGATTGCGAGATGGATAAAAATGGTCGTTTACTGATCCATGGCCCTTTAAGAAAACATGCCAGTTTAGAAAAAAGTGTGATGTTGGTGGGGCAATTGAAAAAATTTGAATTATGGAATGAAAGTGCATGGCAAGCACAAATGCAGCAAGGTATTAGTAAAATACAGTCGGGCGAAATTGAGCTGACAGAACGTTTACTCGACTTATCATTGTAAGCATAAACACTCACCGTTGAGTGGTTAATATTATTAAAAGAATGGGTTTATAAAAATAACAATATGGAATTAGATAACAAGCACATTTCTGTATTACTAAACGAAGCGATTGATGGCTTGGCCATTAAGCGTGATGGTTGTTATATCGACTGCACTTTTGGCCGAGGTGGTCATTCAAGCTTAATTCTTGAACATTTGTCAGAGCAAGGGCGATTAATTGCTATTGATCGTGATCCCAGTGCTATTTTAGCGGCAGAAAAATTTAAAGATGATGGTCGTTTTTTAATTGAACATCAAGGGTTTGCTGATTTACCTAATATTGCAGAAAAACATCAATTGATAGAAAAAGTTGATGGTATTTTACTTGATTTAGGTGTTTCCTCGCCGCAATTAGATGAAGCTGAACGTGGTTTTAGTTTTATGAAGGATGGACCGCTAGATATGCGTATGGACACCACACGAGGTCAAACAGCAGCGCAGTGGCTAGCCATTGCCGATGTTGAAGATATTTGTTGGGTACTAAGAACCTTTGGTGAAGAAAAACATGCATGGCGAATTGCTAATGCCATTGTTGATGCTCGTGAAGAAACGCCTTTTACACGTACCAGTGAACTTGCGAAGTTAATTAAAACCACTGCGCCACAACGTGAAATTAAAAAGCATCCGGCAACACGCAGTTTTCAAGCTATTCGTATGTATATCAATAGTGAATTAGATCAAATAGAAAAAGTGTTAGCGGCTTCATTAACTGTTTTAGCGGAAGGTGGGCGTTTAGTGGTTATAAGCTTCCATTCGTTAGAAGATAGATTAGTAAAGCAGTTTATGAGAAAGCACTCTCAGGGTAAGCAAGTACCACGCGGTTTTCCGATAAGTGAAGCGGAATTGAATAAAGGTAAAAATCTACAACTTATTGGACGTAAGTTAAAGCCTAGCAAAACAGAAGTTGAGGATAATGTACGTTCACGAAGCTCGGTATTACGCGTTGCACAGCGACTGTCAAGAATAGCTGAGTAATTATGGCGGTAAGTAAAACCGCTTTGGTACTCGATGTTTGGCAAGATATTGTCGGTAATATTGTCAGTTATATTTTACTGGTTTTTGTGGTGGTATCGGCATTTTCTGTCATTTATTACACGCACCTAAACCGACAAACTACTAGCCAGTTAGAGCTGTTGTTAACAAAGCGAGATGAATTAGATATTGAATGGCGTAATTTAGTGTTAGAGCAGAATAGTTTAGCAGAGCATAGCGCTATTGAGAGCAAAGCAAAAAAATTGTTAAAGATGAAACGACCTGATGCCAACAGCGAAATTATTATTAAATTGCGCTAAAGCATATATGTATTAAAAGCAGATAAAGCAAAAATCAGTAAATAAAAAATAATCAAATAAAAAATACAAGGTAAGTTAATCCGAAAAAGTATGAAAACCGGCAAGCAATCAGGCAAAAGCAACAGCCAACTAACCACATCAACATGGCGTTATTACGTAGTGATAGGCATTGTTGTGCTAATTTATGCTGGGCTGATGGTTCGAAGTGCTTATATTCAAATTATTGAACCTGATATGCTGAAAAAACAGGGCGATATGCGCTCTTTAAGAACGTTGGCTAATGCCGTACAGCGTGGCTCAATTGTTGATAGAAATGGCGATGAATTAGCCATTAGCGTACCGGTTGAAACTGTTTGGGCTGATCCTAAAGTGATTATGGATAAAAATGCGCTGGCAATGACTGAGCACTGGCAAGCATTATCGGATGTTTTAGGTCAAGATATCAATGAATTAACAACTCGTGTTATTCGCAATCCTCACAAACGCTTTGTTTTTTTAGAGCGTCAAATTTCGCCTGTTATGGCAAATTATATTGAAGAGTTAAAAATTCCGGGTATTCATCTTCGCAAAGAATCAAAGCGTTTTTATCCTACCGGTGAAATTAGTGCTCATTTGGTCGGTTTTACCAATATTGATGATAAAGGCATTGAAGGCATTGAACGTGTTTACGACAAGCTACTCACCGGAAAAGGTGGAGAAAAAAGTTTTAGAAAAGATGCGAAAGGTAGAAAAATAGAAATTTTATCAGTAGAGAATGCTGAACAAGCCCAAGATATTACTTTAAGTATTGATCAACGAATTCAAGCTATAGCGTACAAAGAATTAAAAGGCGCAGTTCAAGCCTTTAAAGCAACTTCGGGTTCTGTGGTGGTTGCCAATGTGCAAACAGGTGAAATTTTAGCGATGGTCAACAGTCCATCCTATAACCCAAATAATCGTCGAAATACTGCCATTCATCGGTTTCGTAATCGTGCCATTACCGATGTTTATGAACCCGGCTCTACCATGAAACCGCTCACCGCATTAACGGCATTAGAATATGGCTCGGCAGAAACGAATAGTATTATTGATACTAGCCCCGGATGGATGCGTTTAGGTGGCAGGCGGGTAAATGATCCAAGAAATTTGGGTAAAATGTCAATTGAAGAAATTTTAGTGACTTCATCAAATATGGGCACAGCCAAGTTGGCTTTGTCAGTGCCTAAAAATTTCTTATTAGATAAGTTTTTTGATGCAGGTTTTGATGATGATACCGGTACCGGGCTAGTGGGTGAAAGTGCTGGCATGATGCATAACAGACAGCGTTGGTCGAAGTTTGAATTAGCGACTCTTTCGTTTGGTTATGGTTTAGCAATTACGCCAATGCAGTTAACGCGTTTTTATGTAACTTTAGCTAATGGTGGTGTAAAGCGCCCGTTGTCAATTCTCAAAACAGATGAGCTCAATGAAGGTGAGCGAATTTTTTCTAAAAAGTCGAGTAATGATATTGTGGCTATGTTGGAAGTGGTGGTTGATCATCATGTGCAAAAAGCCAAAGTTGATGGTTATCGTGTTGGCGGTAAAACAGGTACTTCATTTAAAGCGATTGCTGGTGGTTATGGTAATGACTATGTTGGCTTATTTGCCGGTGTTGCGCCAATTTCAAAACCAGAATTAGTCGTGGTTGTGGTAATCAATGAGCCCGGTGGTGATTTGTATCATGGTGGCGAAGTGGCTGCGCCAGTATTTTCTCGTGTGATGAAAGGCGCATTGCGGGTATTAAATATTGCCCCCGATGCAGGTGGAAAACTAGCGTTGAGTAAAGAACAGCACATATTGACTCAAACGCCGGAAGCCTCAGAAAAAGAACTGAAAACGGTTAATAAGGAGGTCACAGATGTCTAAATCATCAATCATAAAGCCTTCAATTGAATGTATCAAAAAAGTATTAACTGGTTTTGATATTACTTGTTCTACTGATTTAGTGCTTCCTGAGTGTGTTGGCAACCTTGTTAACGACAGTAGAGCAATTACCACTGGTGATATATTTTGCGCGGTTATTGGCCATGCACAAGATGGACGCAAGTATATTGAAAAAGCCATTAAGTTGGGTGCAACATTAGTACTTGCTGAATGTGAAAACCCAGATGAACATGGTCAGTGTGAGTGGCAAGAGCTTGAGCAAGAGCAAGAGCTAGGGCTAGGGCTAGGGCAAAAAACAGCGCAAGAAAAGCCAAAAAATAGTGCTGTTGCCATTATTAACTTTTATCAGTTAAATAAACACTTATTTAGGTTGGCAAAGGCTTATTATAACAATCCGCAAGCTAAAATGACCATGATTGGTATAACCGGAACTAACGGTAAAACCAGTACCAGTCAATTGCTTGGACAAATGCTGTCAAATTGTAATAAGCCTTGTGCAATTATAGGTACCAATGGCGCAGGACGAGTAGACAAGTTAATTGAGCTCGCAAACACTACGCCAAGCGCTACTGAATTACATCAATATTTTAATGAATTTTATCATGATAATGTCAGCCATATTGCGATGGAAGCATCATCGCACGCTTTAGAGCAGGGGCGTGTGAGTGCTGATCTATTCGATATTGCTGTATTTACTAATTTAAGCCGAGATCACCTTGATTACCATGGCTCAATGGTGGGTTATGCCGCCGCTAAAAAACTTATTTTTTCTCATTTTGTTGCGAATAAACCAGCACGTAATCACACGCAAATAGCCGTATTAAATGGTGATGATAATCAAGTGCAAACTTGGCTTGAAACATGGCCAGTAGAACAACATGTTTGGGTGTATGGTCGAAGTGAAATTATTTGCTTGCAGCCAAACTTTGTCAGCGCTCAGCACATTCAACATCATAGCCACGGTGTTAATTTTACCTTAGCAACTCACTTAGGTGATATTGCGGTTTCTAGCCCTTTGTTGGGTGACTTTAATATTGATAATTTATTAGCGGCAATAAGTGTATTGATGATTGAAAAACTCTCTCTTACTGAGATTGCCAAACAAGTTAGCCAAGTAAAGCCAATTGATGGCCGTATGGAGTCTATCTCTGTTGATGGTTTTGCCACAACCGTTGTAGATTATGCACATACCCCCGATGCTTTAGAAAAAGCACTGATTGCCTGTCGTGAACATTGCCAAGGAAAACTTTGGGTTGTGTTTGGTTGTGGCGGCGATAGAGATAAAGGTAAGCGACCGTTGATGGCAAAAATTGCTGAAAACAATGCAGATTATTTGGTGTTCACTAACGACAACCCGCGAACTGAATCGATGCAAGTGATTGTTGACGAGATGTTAGTTGGCTTGTCAGATGTAGCCAAAGATCGTGATAATGTTAGCGTTATTTTAGACCGAGAAGAAGCTGTTCTGTCTACGTTAGCAAAAGCCAAACCTGAAGATATTGTACTTTTGGCAGGCAAGGGACATGAGAATTACACTGTTATTGGCAGTGAAAAAGTTGCTTATAATGAACGCGAAATAGTCGCTCAATTTTATCAAAATAAGGTGGCGCTATGATCCCTTTATCTCTGCATGAATTAGTCAATGCTGTAGAAGGACAATTAGTTGCTGATGTTGCATTTGAGTCGTTAGTCATCAAAAATATTGTGACAGATAGTCGTATTTTTAATGACGATAACACAGTACAAGAAACGGCTTTTTTAGCACTTAAAGGGCAAAACTTTGATGCCCATCGTTTTGTTGAGCAAGTGATAAATAATGGCTGTAGTGTGGTTATTGTTGAGCATGAGCATGAATTTGAACCTGTAGAAAATATTGCACAAATAATTGTTGAAGATACGCGTATTGCGCTTGGAAAAATTGCAGCTTATGTGAAAGCGCAAGTAGCCCCGAAAACCGTTGGTATTACTGGTAGTACCGGTAAAACAACCGTAAAAGAAATGGTTGCGGCTATTTTATTTCAACGGGGTAATGTACTGGCAACGGCTGGCAATTTTAATAATGACATTGGTGTGCCATTAACCTTATTGCGTTTAGAAAAATCACATGAATTTGCGGTTATTGAAATGGGTGCTAATCATCTGGGTGAAATTGCTTATACCACGGAACTGGTTAAGCCCGATGTGGCGGTAATAAATAATATTGCAGCGGCTCATTTAGAAGGTTTTGGTGATTTATGTGGTGTTGCCCGCGCTAAGGGTGAAATTTTTGCCGGACTTAATGATGGTGGCGTTGCGATATATAATAAAGAGAGTAAATATGCCAGTAAATGGCAGTGGCGTTTAACTGATAAAAAGGTAAAAACTTTTTCTTGTTTTAACCCTATTGGTGCCGATTGCTATAGCAGTGGTGTTCATTTAGATAGTAATGGCTGTGCAAGTTTTAAACTACATACTTTGTTGGGTGAGTGCTTGGTTAAATTAAGTGTGCCGGGCAAGCACAATGTGTGTAATGCGGTTTCTGCTGCTTGCGTCGCCGTAGAGTGTGGCGCAAGTTTAGATGATATTTGTGTTGGTTTAGCGCAGATGATACCCATAAAAGGTCGATTAAATATACATCAATTGGCAAATGTTAAGTTAATTGACGATAGCTACAATGCTAGTGTTGAATCGGTTAAAGCCGCTATTCAATTGTTATCTTCCTATTCAGGAAAACAAATTTTGATCTTAGGTGACATGGGCGAGCTTGGCAGCGAAGCGCGTGGCTATCATCAAGAAATTGGTGAATATGCTCAGTATAAAAAGATAGACTTGTTATTGAGTGCAGGCGTATTAAGTCAAACAGCCAGCGATGCTTACAAGCAACTTGGAGGGCAAAAAAGTTGTCATTTTAGTGGCCGTAGTCAATTACTTGATTACTTGCTCACAAACCTTAATCAAAACTCAATCACAAGTGAACAACCCATCACTATTTTAGTGAAAGGTTCGCGTAGCGCTCATATGGAATATGTCGTTCAAGAAATTATTAACTGGCATGAAAGTAAAATTAAAAACAGCCAGCTTGAAGAGGATCATGTTTAATGTTGCTTTGGTTAGGTGAGTATTTAACTCAATATTTTTCCGCCTTTAATGTTTTTTCATATTTAACATTTCGCGCCATTATTTGTACGCTAACGGCATTATTTATTTCCTTGTATTTTGGGCCTAAATTAATTAGCTATTTACAAAAAATGCAAATAGGTCAAACCATTCGTACTGATGGCCCTGAAAGTCATTTGTCAAAATCAGGCACACCAACCATGGGCGGAATTTTAATTCTTGCCTCGATTGTTATAAGTGTTTTGCTATGGGCCGATTTAACCAACATTTATGTGTGGGTGGTGTTGTTTGTTGTGGTGAGTTTTGGCGTAATTGGTTTTGTTGATGATTATCGTAAAGTGATCCGCAAAGACGCTAACGGTTTAATTGCTAAGTGGAAATATTTTTGGCAAACGGTTATAGGGCTTGCCACTGCCTTTTTTCTCTATCAAATAGCGAGTCCGGCAGAAACTGAATTGTTAATCCCTTTTATTAAAAATATCATGCCACAGCTTGGCATTTTTTATGTGGTGATGACGTATTTTGTCATTGTTGGCACCAGCAATGCGGTTAACTTAACCGATGGTTTAGACGGCTTAGCTATTGTGCCAACCATTATGGTTGCGGGCGCTTTTGCCTTATTTGCTTATGTTACAGGTCATGTGAATTTTGCTAGTTATTTAAATATTCCCTACATAGCCTTAACCAGTGAGTTAGTGATTGTTTGCACAGCCATTGTTGGTGCAGGTTTAGGGTTTTTATGGTTTAACACTTATCCTGCCCAAGTATTTATGGGCGATGTTGGCTCGTTATCTTTAGGTGCCGCTTTAGGCGTTATTGCGGTGTTAGTAAGACAAGAATTGGTGTTATTTATTATGGGTGGTGTTTTTGTTATTGAAACTGTGTCGGTAATTTTACAAGTAGGCTCTTATAAAATGCGTGGACAACGAATTTTTAGAATGGCGCCCATTCATCATCATTATGAATTGAAAGGTTGGCCTGAACCGCGAGTGATTGTTCGTTTTTGGATCATCTCACTTATGTTAGTGCTAATTGGTTTAGCAACCTTGAAGTTAAGATAAAAGGTAAATTAGAAGAAATGACATTGTTAGCAACGTTAAAACATAAACAAATATTGGTGCTAGGTGCTGGATTAACAGGCTTGTCTTGTGTCCGTTTTTTACATGCCCAAGATTTATGTTTTGCCGTTAACGATAGCCGAGCAATGCCGTTTGCTAATGATGATAGTCAGCAACAATTTGAACAAGATTTTCCTAATGCCACGCTCGTCTTAGGTGAGTGGGATAAAGCCTTAATTGCTCAGGCAGAGGTTATTTTAATTAGCCCCGGTATTGATTTAGTCGCCACTGGTATAAATCAGTATATTCCGTGTGAATGTGATGTTATTGGCGATGTTGAGTTGTTTTGTCGTATTAATAATGAACAAGAAAATCCCATTTCAATCTTGGCTGTTACCGGCTCTAATGGTAAATCTACGGTCGTTTCTTTACTTGACCATATTGCTAAGTCACTTAATGTTAATGCACAATTAGGCGGCAATATTGGTAAGCCAGTACTTGATTTATTAACCGCAAAAAATGATGATTTACCCGAGCTATTAATTGTTGAACTATCAAGTTTTCAATTAGAAACGTTATCAAGTATGAAGGCGGTGGGCGCAAGCGTGCTTAATGTCAGTGATGATCATTTAGATCGCCATATTACCTTCGCTAATTATCAAGCAATTAAAGAAAAAATTTATCAACAAGCAGATATTGCCATTGTTAATCGTGATGACAAAGCGACTAATCCCTTAAGCTTAAAACAAAAAATAATTTCCTTTGGAAGTGATATTCCAGCGCAAGGTCACTTTGGTCTTGCTGATATTGTTTGTAATGAGTGTGTGAGTAAAAAAACCTTAATGTTTGGCGCTCAAGCACTTATTGCTATTGATGAATTGCCTCTTGCTGGTATTCATAATGCGTTAAATTATTTAGCCACATTGGCTTTGGGTTATAGCGCAGGTTGGCCTATCAGTGACATGTTAATGCACTTGAAAGATTTTTCGGGCTTGTCTCATCGCTGTCAACGGGTTAGCAGCCAAGATGATATTTGTTGGATCAATGATTCTAAAGCAACCAATGTTGGCGCAACGTTAGCGGCAATAAACGGTTTGGCGCAAACATTACCCACAAAGAGTCAACTCATTTTAATTGCCGGTGGCGATGGTAAAGGCGCTGATTTTTCACCACTGCAAGCACCAATCAATAACTATGTGAGTCTATTAATTACCTTAGGAAAAGATGGCGATAAAATAGCGAAACTCACGGAAATCACACAAGCTAGTACGTCGATTAATACGCCAGTGAATACGATAAAAGTTAACTCGATGGGTGCAGCGGTTCAACTTGCTAATACTCATGCTAACAATGGCGATATCGTATTATTATCACCGGCTTGCGCAAGTTTAGATATGTTCAAAAATTTTGTTCAACGTGGTGATTCTTTTGTTAGTGCTGTAAAACAATTGGCTAAGGAAAGTTAATGAACAGTTTAACGCAGCGCTTTGTGCAATTGAAACTTCCGCAACTACCAGATTGGCTAAGCACTAAGTTTGGCAAAGAAAGCGTGAGCAACCCTAGTACTACTTTTGATCGTAGTTTTATTGTGCTTGGTATTATCATGTATATGATTGGTTTGGTGATGGTGGCAAGTTCATCAATGCCCGTTGCAGAGCGATTATTTAATAATCCCTTTCACTTTGTAATTCGTCATGCCATATATATTGTCTTAAGCCTTGGTATTGCCGGTGTTACGTTACAAATTCCGATGGCGTGGTGGCAAAAAAATAGCGGCTATTTATTAGGTTTTGGCCTGTTTTTATTGGTGACTGTATTACTTATTGGTCGATCGGTTAATGGCTCTACACGTTGGATTGTACTTGGACCTATTACCGTGCAAGCGGCAGAGCCGGCTAAGCTATTTTTCTTTTGTTACTTAGCCGCTTATTTAGTGCGCCGTCGTGATCAAGTAATGGAAAATATTCGCGGTTTTATTAAGCCGTTAGCTGTTTTTGGTGTATTAGCCGGTTTGTTATTAATGCAGCCTGATTTAGGTACCATTATTGTTATGTTTGTTACCACCTTTGGTTTGTTATTTTTAGCCGGAGCAAAATTGTGGCAGTTTATTAGTTTAGCTTCAGTGGGCGTTTTTTTACTGTCAATGCTCGCTATTTTTGAACCTTACCGTTGGCGTAGAATTACCAGCTTTTTAGACCCATGGCAAGATCCCTTTGGTAGTGGTTATCAATTAACCCAATCATTAATGGCGTATGGTCGCGGTGAAATTTTTGGTCAAGGCTTAGGCAATAGCATTCAAAAATTAGAATATTTACCTGAAGCACATACTGATTTTGTTATGGCAGTTCTTGCTGAAGAATTTGGCTTTGTTGGTGTTAGCTTTATTTTGCTGCTGAGTATGATTTTAGTGGTTAAAGCGTTAACGCTGGGTCGTAAAGCATTATCGAAAGAAAAATATTTTGAAGGTTTTTTTGCTTATGCCATTGGTATTTGGATGTGCTTTCAAACCGCCGTTAATATTGGCGCGAGTGCAGGCATAGTACCCACCAAAGGTTTGACGATGCCTTTGATTAGTTATGGTGGTAGTTCAATGATTATTATGACCATTTCAATGGTTATTTTAATTCGTATTGATCATGAAATACGCCTGCAAAGCATTCAAGCAACCAGTACTAGGGGGCGTAAATGAACACATTAACGTCTATTAAAAATAAACAGAAAACTCTGCTTATTATGGCTGGTGGTACGGGAGGGCATATTTTCCCAGGTTTGGCTGTCGCTAAAAAATTAAGCCAACAAGGTTGGCATATTCATTGGTTAGGTACAAAAGACCGTATGGAAGCCACTATTGTGCCCGAACATGGCTATGATATTTCTTTTATTAAGATTAGTGGTTTGCGCCACAAAGGTTTATTTTCTTGGCTAAAAATGCCAATAAAATTATTGAAATCATTATGGCAAGCCAGAGCCATAATTAAAAAAGTTAACCCCGATATTGTCTTGGGAATGGGGGGGTATGCAAGTGCTCCAGGTGGGTTGGCCGCTTGGTTAATGAATACGCCATTGGTAGTGCATGAACAAAATGCTGCCGCAGGGCTGAGCAATCGTTTGTTAGCAAGAATTGCAGATAAAGTGTGCTGTGCTTTTCCTAATGCTTTTGCTGGAAAAATTAGCAATAAAATAGCGGTAGAGGTAGTCGGTAATCCATTACGAGCCAACATAGGTAAGCAATATCAAGCGAATGATACCGAGACTAAAGTAACTTCGAAAAATATTTTAGTGGTGGGGGGGAGCTTAGGCGCTCAAGTATTAAATGAAGTAGTGCCAAGTTGTTATGCTCAGTTAAATAGGCATATCCATAACAAAAATAGCAAAGCCAACAAAGATGTTGACGGTAAAAACAATGAGAAAAATTTTATTATTTGGCATCAAACAGGACAAGATAAACAAGAAAAAGTGATTGCTGAATACGGTGAAGAAAAAATAGAAAGTGGGCAAGTACGAGTCAGTGAGTTTATTAATGATATTGCCAGTGCCTACCAGTGGGCTGATATTGTGATATGTCGTGCCGGAGCCTTAACGGTTTCTGAATTGGCGATGGCAGCAAAACCGGCTATTTTTGTGCCATTACCGCATGCGGTAGATGATCATCAAACTAAAAATGCACAATATTTAGTGTCAAGAGGTGCGGCAAAGTTGATCCCTCAACCATTATTTACTACTCAATATTTAACTGAATTAGTGGCTGAAATTTTTAGTGAAAAACAAACATTAATGAATATGAGTAAAGCAGCCTTTGCCGCCGCAGATAAAGATGCGACCAGTAAAGTTGCCAACATTTGTCAGCAATTATTTGCGATGAATGCTCGCAGCGAATTAAGTACATAAATGAACATGGATAAAAATATGAGCCAAGCAAATCAGCTAAAAAACCGAGCAAATATAAAGGTGCCAGAAATGCGCCGTGTTAAATGCATACATTTTGTCGGTATTGGTGGTGCGGGTATGGGGGGAATTGCGGAAGTTCTGTTAAACGAAGGCTATCAAATTTCAGGCTCAGATATTGGTAAAAACCAAGTGGTAAAACGCTTAAAATTTTTGGGCGCACAAATTACTATTGGTCATGATAGCGACAATATAAAAGGTGCTAGTGTGATTGTGGTTTCTACCGCAATAAATCAAGATAATCCAGAATTAGTTGCTGCGAAAGCTCAGCGTATTCCCGTTGTAAGACGTGCTGAAATGTTGGCTGAGTTGATGCGTTTTCGTCACGGTATTGCGATTGCAGGTACTCATGGTAAAACTACAACAACCAGTTTAATTGCCAGTATTTTTGCCCAAGGGCAATTAGATCCAACCTTTGTTATTGGCGGATTACTCAATAGTGCGGGCACCAATGCACGTTTAGGTACCAGTCGTTATTTAGTGGCTGAAGCCGATGAAAGTGATGCATCATTTCTACATCTTCAACCGATGGTTGCGGTTATTACTAATATAGATGCGGATCACATGGAAACTTACCAAGGTGATTTTGAGAAGCTTAAAGATACTTATATTGAATTTTTACATAATTTGCCTTTTTATGGTTTAGCAGTGGTTTGCATTGACAACCCGGTGGTTCGTGAACTGTTGCCACGTATTAGCCGGCAAGTGATCACTTACGGTTTTTCTAATGATGCCGATGTTCGCGCAGTAAATTATCAGCAAGACGGTGGTGTTAGTCATTTTACCGTAGAGGTAGATGGGCAAGCGCCCTTAGATATGAGTGTTAATTTACCGGGACAACATAATGTATTAAATGCACTTGCAGGGGTTGCCGTAGCTAAAGATGAAGGGGTAGATGATGAGGCGATTTGCCATGCTTTAAGTGAGTTTGCCGGCATTGGTCGTCGTTTTGAACAACTGGCTGATTTAACCACTAGTGCAGGAAATATGGTGCTTGTTGATGATTATGGTCATCACCCAAGCGAAGTTAAAGCCACTATTTTAGCCATGCGTACCGGTTGGCCGGACAAGCGCTTAGTGATGGTATTTCAACCGCACCGTTATTCAAGAACACGCGATTTATATGAAGATTTTGTTGAAGTGTTATCCGAAGTTGATTGCCTGTTTTTACTCGATGTTTATGCCGCAGGAGAAGCCGCTATCATTTCAGCAGACAGTAAAAGTTTAGCCCGTTCTATTCGTCAACGCGGTCAAATAGAGCCGGTTTATGTGAGTAATGTTAAAAAATTACCAGAGCTATTAGCCGCACAATTACAAGATAATGACATGGTTATTACGCAAGGTGCTGGCAGTATTGGCGCAGTGGCACGTAATTTATCACAACACCCATTATTAATTGCAGCGCAAGGTGATGAATAATGGTGATGACTGATAAAAAAGTAGCGCAGTTAATGGCTAAAGTAAAACAAGAGAAAATTGCGGTGTTGTACGGTGGAAATTCAGCAGAGCGTGATGTGTCATTAAATTCTGGAAAAGCTATTGCTACAGGATTGGAACAAGCAGGGTTTAGCGTTGAATTAATTGATACCAAAGAGACACCCTTTACTGCTTTGTTAGCGCACAATATAGATAGGGCGTTCATTGCCTTGCATGGTAGAGGTGGTGAAGACGGCTGTATACAAGGAGCATTAGAATATTTGAACATTCCTTATACAGGCTCTAATGTTTTAGGTTCAGCATTGTCTATGGATAAAGTGCGTAGCAAGCAAATATTTAAAGCCTGTGACTTGCCTACAGCCCCCTTTTCGGTGGTGAATAAAACAGAGTTTTCAACGCTAAATATTGAAAAACTGTTAGCTAGCTTGGGCGGTAAAGTGATGGTTAAGCCGTCTCATGAAGGCTCTAGCATTGGTATGGCTATGGCTGATACCAGTAAAAAGTTGAAAAATGCGTTAGTTGAAGCGTTTGGTTTTGATGGTCAGGTGTTACTTGAAGCATGGATTGACGGGCCTGAGTACACGGTAGCTATTTTAGGTGATGAAGCCTTACCGGCCATTCATATGGAAACGCCGAGAGAGTTTTACGATTACGAAGCAAAGTATCAGTCAACAAGCACTCAATATCATTGTCCCTGTGGTTTGTCGGAACAAGAAGAAAATGAAATAAAAACACTCTCATTACAAGCATTTAAAGCAACAGGCGCACAAGGTTGGGGACGTGTTGATTTAATGAAAAACCCACAAGGGCAATGGCAGTTACTTGAGGTGAATACAGTACCGGGTATGACAGAAACGTCTTTAGTACCTAAGGCAGCAAAGGTACATGGGTTAAGTTTTAGCGCGTTAGTTTCGCGTATTGTTTTGCTTAGTATTAGTGAAATGGTAGAGGTTGAAAGATAACGAATGACTATTAAGCAATCGCCAACAAAATATAATAAACAAGCGTGGTCTTTTGGACTCGGCTTGATATTTTTTATGTTGGTATTGATTAGCTTAATTAGTATTTCTTGGTGGGTTACCAAGCGTGTTGTAGGTCAAGAAAGTGCGCCGGTAACCTCTGTTGTTATCTCGGGTGAAATGCCTTATACCCAACAGCAAGATATTATTGAAGTGATTGATGATATCGATTTAGGTAATTTTTTTTTGGTGGATGTTAACGCTGTTCAAGAATTAGTATCAACACTGCCATGGGTTTACTCGGTAGCGGTTAGAAAACAATGGCCAAATGAGTTAAAAATTTATGTGGTTGACCAAACGCCAGTTGCCCTGTGGAATGGTGATTTTTTACTGAATCAATTTGGGCGTGCATTTCAGGCAGATACTAGCCGTTTAAAACAAGTGTTACCTAAGTTTTTTGGCCCCGAAGGCAGTGAAAAAATCGCTTTGAAAAATTTTATTAATTTAAACGACTTGCTCGACTATAAAGCCTTAGCTATTGACGAATTGGTATTAAGTGAACGTTTTTCTTGGCAATTAACCTTAACTGACGGCGTTACCTTGAATTTGGGGCGAGAAAATAGAGTAAAACGTATACAACGTTTTATGGATATTTATCCTGAAATTAAGTTGCATTTACAAGCAAAAAATGCACGAAACAATAAAGCAGTTACTAAACGAAGAAAAAATGTTCGAAGTGTTATAAAAGAGCAAAATCAAGCGGTTGATTACATTGATTTGCGTTATGATACCGGGCTGGCTGTAGGTTGGAAATCAGTGACAAGTTTGTCATTAAGTCAACCACAATACCAAGAACAAATAACAAATATAACAAGCAATGAGTTGAAGCTAAATGTCTAAAGTTATAGAAAGAAAATTAGTCGTCGGATTAGATATAGGCACCTCTAAAATTTCGGTGGCTGTGGGTGAAATCACACCGGATAATCAACTGAGTATTGTCGGTGTTGGTAATCAACCAGCTCGCGGTATGGATAAAGGTGGCGTTAATGATTTGAATTTAGTTATTCAATCAATTCAACGTGCTATTAATGAAGCTGAACTCATGGCTGATTGTCAAATAAGCTCTATTTATTTAGGTATTTCGGGTAAGCACATTAGTTGTCAAAATGAAAATGGCATGGTGCCGATTAATGATCAAGAAGTGATTCAAGAAGACGTAGACAACGTTATTCATACGGCTCGCAGTGTACCAATTTCAGCTGAGCGCCGCATGTTACATGTGTTACCTCAAGAATACAGTATTGATTGTCAAGACGGTATTAAAAGCCCTATTGGTATGTCGGGTGCACGTATGGAAGCTAAAGTTCATATTGTGACTTGTGCCAACGATATGGCTAAGAATTTAGTTAAATGTGTTGAACGTTGCGATTTAACGGCCGATCAATTAATTTTTTCTGCGTTAGCGTCAAGCTATGCGGTCTTAACGGATGATGAAAAAGAACTGGGTATTTGTGTGGTCGATATGGGCGCAGGCACCATGGATATTTCAGTATTTACCGGTGGCGCACTTCGTCATACTGCGGTAATTCCAGTGGCGGGTAATCAAGTAACCAGTGATATAGCTAAAATTTTTCGCACTCCAATAAGTCATGCTGAAGAAATTAAAGTGCAATATGCTTGTGCGTTAAAACAATTAGTTAGTATGGAAGAAAATATAGAAGTTCCGAGTGTTGGTGGTAGACCTGCGCGCTCTATGTCACGCCATACGTTATCTGAAGTTGTAGAGCCACGATATCATGAGTTATTTGAATTAATTCAAGAAGAAATTCGTGAATCAGGTCTAGAAGATCAAATTGCGGCGGGTTATGTGTTAACCGGCGGTACGGCGAAAATGGAAGGCGTTGTGGAATTTGCCGAAGAAGTATTTCAAATGCCAGTACGCATTGCTACGCCATTAGCAGTGCAAGGATTGAAAGAGTTTGTCAATGATCCTACTTACGCCACCGTGGTTGGTTTATTGCATTATGGTATGCAAGCGAGTAGGCAAGAGAGTAAAGAAAGTAATAAGTCTGAAGGTGTGACAGGGTTATGGTCGCGCGTTCAAGCTTGGTTTAAAGGGGAATTTTAATACCGTCTGTTATATCAGGTATCAGACGGTATTAAAAATTATAAGTTAGCAAATTTTTAATGTAAATAATTTAAAGCGTAAACGGAGAGAGAAAAATGTTTGAATTGATGGAAGATCATAACGAAGAAGCAATTATTAAAGTTATTGGTGTTGGTGGCGGTGGCGGTAATGCTGTTGAGCACATGGTATGTCAAACGATTGAAGGCGTTGAATTTATTACTGCAAATACTGACTCACAGGCATTGCGTAATTCATCTGCCAATGTCACTTTGCAACTAGGCGCTGATGTCACCAAAGGTTTAGGTGCAGGTGCTAACCCTGAAATAGGACGTCGCTCAGCAGAAGAAGATCGTGAAACTATTATGCAAACGTTACAGGGTGCAGATATGATTTTTATTGCTGCAGGTATGGGAGGCGGCACAGGTACAGGTGCAGCACCTGTTGTTGCAGAAATAGCCAAAGAAATGGGAATACTCACCGTTGCCGTGGTCACTAAACCTTTCCCGTTTGAAGGTAAAAAGCGGATGAATTATGCGGATCAAGGTATTGAGTTTCTCTCTAAAAGTGTTGACTCACTCATTACCATTCCTAATGAAAAATTATTAAAAGTACTTGGACCAGGAACCAGTTTATTAGATGCCTTTAAAGCGGCTAATAATGTACTGCTTGGCGCAGTGCAAGGTATTGCTGAACTCATTACACGTCCGGGTTTAATTAACGTGGATTTTGCCGATGTTCGTACGGTTATGTCTGAAATGGGTACTGCTATGATGGGATCTGGTATTGCATCAGGTGAAGATCGTGCTGAAGAAGCTGCCGAAGCAGCAATTTCTAGTCCGTTACTTGAAGACGTTGATTTAGCCGGAGCTCGTGGTATTTTAGTCAATATTACCGCCGGTATGGATATTAGCATTGATGAATTTGAAACGGTTGGTAATGCGGTAAAAGCGTTTGCTTCTGAAAATGCAACGGTTGTTGTTGGTGCGGTTATTGACCCAGAAATGACACAAGAATTACGAGTAACAGTTGTTGCAACGGGTATTGGAGCAGAAAGTAAGCCTGATATTACTTTAGTTAATCCTATGCCAACGGTTGAACAAAAAGTGGTTGGTGGTGATTATACCCCCGCAACGCCTAATGTTGACGTGTCGGTTGAAAGTATTGCGATGACTGATAGCAACGTACAAAAAGTAGCGGCTGCTGATTTAGATAATTATTTAGATATACCGGCTTTTTTACGTAAGCAAGCAGATTAGTAACAAATTACTAACTATTATTACAAATTATAACGATGAAGTAGTCGTTATTAAGTGTAAGCTAAAATAAGTAAGTAGATAAAAAGGTAAAATAATTTGCAGCATTAAAACTAAAGTGAACTAATAAACGATAGTTTTGAATTGATTGCATTTTTTTGTTATATTGTGTGCCCGCGAAAATAAGCGGTTAGTTCTGTGTTATTGCTTTTTTGGCAAGTTATCTTATATGGGTAATGCATAGGTGATTGACACAAAAGCAAAAGCAGCAAAAGCGAGGCTAGTATGATTAAGCAACGTACATTAAAAACAAGTGTATCAACCGTAGGTGTTGGATTACATAAAGGTGAAAAAGTGCAGGTTACTCTCCGTCCTGCACCAGCTAACACTGGTATTGTATTTCGTCGCGTTGATCTTGATCCCGTTGTTGATATAAAAGCCACACCGGAAGCTGTTGGCGAAACTACCTTGTGTACTTGTTTAGTAAACCCTGAAAAAGTCAAAATATCTACTGTTGAACATTTATTATCGGCACTTGCGGGCTTAGGGATTGACAACCTTATTGTTGATGTTGATGCGCCTGAAATTCCAATTATGGATGGTAGCGCATTACCATTTGTTTATTTAATTCAATCGGTTGGCATTGAAACTGTTAATGTAGCCAAACGCTTTATTCGCATTAAAAAAGCGATCCGTGTTGAAGAAGATGATAAATGGGCTGAGTTACTTCCCTATGAAGGCTTTAGAGTAAATTTTGCCATTGAATTTGATCATCCGGTTATTGCTACCACCTGTCAAACCATGAGTATGGATTTCTCTAGCTGCTCTTACATTAAAGAAATTAGCCGCGCACGCACTTTTGGCTTTATGAAAGATATTGAGTTTTTACGCGCTCATAATCTGGCATTAGGCGGCAGTTTAGAAAATGCAATTGTGTTAGATAATTACCGAATGCTTAATAAAGATGAATTACGTTACGATGATGAGTTTGTTAAGCATAAAATACTGGATGCCATTGGTGACCTTTATATGGGTAGTGCCAGTATTATTGGTGAACTTAACGCCTTTAAATCAGGGCATGGCTTAAATAATCTACTCTTAAGAGAAGTGTTCAAGCAAGTTGATTCATGGGAATGGGTAACCTATGAAGGTGAAATTCATGCACCTATCGAATATCAAGAAGTAAGCGCTTCGGCTTTTTAGTTATTTTTCTTATCTGCTGCTCTCGCTAACTTTTCTAATTTCTCTTTTAAACCTTTTGGAGCATTACTGGCGATGTCTAGTAATTGCTTGGCGGTATCTGATGATAAGGCATTTATTGAAAGGTTATCTTCTGTCTTTTTTTGCTCATTTTTTTCTGTATTTAACAGTACTTCTGCTTGTTTTGTCAATTGACGATGAGCATGCGGATTGACCTTGATTTCAATTTTTTGAAACTGATTATTTGTTTGCTCTATTAACAATGTACAAATATTATTACGTTCAAACTGCAATCTTTGTCCCCATATGGGTGATTTTACCTCAATAATCAAAGTATTTTGATGAAAATTGGCAATATTGAACGCATCTTCTGGTAGGTCGGGGCATATTTGTCGTACAATGTTTGCCATTACCGTCAAAGAGTTGGTTTTTGTCTTAATCTGTGCCAAAGTGCCTGTCGATGATGTTAGTACCGTTGACATATCGATAGGGGTTCTAGATTTTCTAGCCATCTGTTTTATCCAAAATATCATGACAAATGAATGATGTAATTAATTATGAGTTTAACACTACTGTACCGAGGAAAAAACGTTAGATTTTCAATGCGACTGAATAAGTTACATTGGTTGTCGGCGATATTGGCCTTTGGGCTTGTCTCTGGTTTTGTTGTTCATTTAATGCTGCCAACAGCTATTCAACCGATAGAAACCAATTATGGTTTGATTGATCAAAACGAAAATTCATCGGCGACAACAAAAGATCAACATATAACAGCACTAACCATTAAGTTAGCTGAATTACAAAGTCATGTTTTACGTCTCAATGCGTTAGGCGAACGCTTAGCCGATGATGCAAACATTCCCGAAAAAGAATTTAATTTTAAACAAATACCCGCTAGCGGCGGACCAGCGTTAGCTGGTGGTGAATTAATTAAAAAAACCTTTGCGCAATTGTTAGAAGAAGTTTCTCGTTTAGAAGAAGTGTTATTTCATGAAGAAAAACAATTAGAAATGCTTGAATCTTTAACGTTGGGTCACCATATAGACAACAATAGTTATTTATCAGGACGGCCAATTACTAAAGGTTGGTTGTCTTCATACTACGGTGTACGCAAAGACCCTTTCAATGGTCGCCCAGCAATGCATAAAGGCATTGATTTTGCTGGCAAAGAAGATGCACCTATTATCGCAACGGCCTCTGGTGTTGTCAGTTGGTCAGGTAAGCGCTATGGTTACGGAAATTTAATAGAGATAAATCATGGTGACGGCATTAAAACTCGCTATGGGCACAATAAAGAATTGTTAGTTGAAGTAGGCGATGTAGTTGATAAAGGGCAAGTTATTGCAAAAATGGGAAGTACAGGGCGCTCTACAGGTCCGCATGTTCACTATGAAATTTTACGTAATAACACGCAGATAAATCCAATTAAATTTGTTTATCGTAAAGCAAAGTAATACGGATAAGAGAATAATATTATTCGTAAAAATATTTTTCACCTGAATTTTCAAAAAGTGGTTTAATAAGATGTTTGTAAAGTTGTTAACAAGAGTGTTTGGTAGTCGAAATGACAGACTATTGAAACAAATGGGCAAAGAAGTCAAAAAAATAAATGCATTAGAAGAACTTTTTGAAGCATTAAGTGATGAAGAATTATCCGCTAAAACTTCAGAGTTTAAAGATCGTTTAGCAAATAATGAAACATTAGATCAAATTTTACCAGAAGCTTTTGCTGTTGTTCGTGAAGCCAGTAAACGTGTTTTTGGTATGCGTCACTTTGATGTGCAAATGATTGGCGGTATGGTGCTTAACGATGGCAAAATTGCCGAAATGCGCACTGGTGAAGGTAAAACCTTAACCGCTACTTTACCATCATATTTAAATGGTTTAACCGGTAAAGGTGTTCATGTAATTACGGTAAACGACTACCTTGCTACGCGTGATGCTGACTGGAGTCGTCCATTATTTAGCTTTTTAGGGTTAACGGTTGGCTGTAACATTGCCGGCATGACACCGGAAGATAAACAAGCCGCTTACCAAGCTGATATTACTTATGGCACAAATAATGAATTTGGTTTTGATTATTTGCGCGATAACATGGTGTTTTCATCTGAAGAGCGCACCCAGAAAAAACTTAATTTTGCCATTGTTGATGAAGTTGATTCTATTTTAATTGATGAAGCTCGAACTCCGTTAATAATTTCAGGACAAGCTGAAGATAGCTCTGAATTATATCGGAATATAAATACCATTGTGCCAACGCTTGATTTACAAAGTGAAGAAGACAAAGACGAAGAAACAGGTCAGTCAGAAGGGTTTGTTGAAGGTGATTACACCCTTGATGAAAAATCAAAGCAAATTTACCTAACTGAACGTGGCCAAATTCACATTGAAGAAATTATGCGTGAAAAAGGTTTGTTGCAAGAAGGAGAAACTTTATTCTCTGCAGCTAATATCACCTTGTTACATCACGTTATGGCTGCATTGCGCGCCCATAAACTTTTCCAAAAAGATGTTGACTATATCGTTAAAGATGGCGAAGTCGTTATTGTTGATGAACACACCGGTCGTACGATGGAAGGGCGTCGTTGGTCTGAAGGTTTACACCAAGCGGTAGAAGCCAAAGAAGGTGTTAACATTCAAAATGAAAACCAAACACTGGCTTCTATTACCTTCCAAAACTTTTTCAGAATTTATGAAAAACTGTCGGGCATGACAGGAACAGCAGATACAGAAGCTTTTGAATTTCAACATATTTATGGTTTAGAAACGGTTATTATTCCAACTAACCAACCTATGGTACGTGATGATAGAGCCGATTTGATTTATTTAACTGGCGAAGAAAAATTTGAAGCCATTCTAGAAGATATTAAAGATTGTGTTGAACGAGGACAGCCAGTATTGGTTGGTACTATCAGTATTGAAACTTCTGAGTTTTTATCAAACTTTCTTAAAAAAGCTAAAATTAAACATAAAGTCTTGAATGCTAAGTTTCATGCGCAAGAAGCTGAAATAGTTGCTGATGCTGGTAAAGAAGGTGCAGTAACCATTGCCACTAACATGGCCGGTCGTGGTACTGATATCGTGTTAGGGGGTAATTTAACGGCGATTTTAGCTAAGCTCTCTAAATCTAAACAGTCTAGTGAAGAGCATATTGCGAAAGTAAAAGAGCAATGGCAAATAGATCACAATAAAGTGCTTGAATTGGGTGGCTTACACATTGTCGCAACAGAGCGTCATGAGTCTCGCCGTATTGATAATCAATTACGTGGTCGTTCAGGTCGTCAAGGTGATGCTGGTTCAACACGTTTCTATTTATCAATGGAAGATTCATTGATGCGCATTTTCGCCTCAGAGCGTATTGCTAATATGATGCGTAAACTCGGCATGGAACATGGTGAAGCTATTGAACACCCATGGGTAACACGCAGTATTGAAAATGCGCAACGTAAAGTTGAAGGGCGTAATTTTGATATGCGTAAGCAGTTGTTAGAGTATGATGATGTTGCTAATGATCAACGTGGTGTTATTTACGAACAACGTAATGAACTTCTTGATGAAACAGATATTGCCGAAGTTGTTTACGCTATTCGAAGTGACGTTATCAATGGTATTGTCGACACGCATATACCGCCACAGTCGTTGGCAGAAATGTGGGACATTACCAGTTTAGAAGAACAACTTAAAGGTGAGTTGAATACTAATTTGCCTGTTGCTAAATGGCTAGAAGAAGACATTAAATTACACGAAGAAAGTTTACGTGAAAAAATAGTGTCAGAATTTGAGCAAGTGTATAAAGACAAAGAAGAAATGGTGGGCGCTGATGTACTCCGTCAGTTTGAAAAAGCGGTTATGTTACAAAGCTTAGACTCGCACTGGAAAGAACATTTATCTGCAATGGATCATTTACGTCAAGGTATTCATTTACGTGGCTATGCACAGAAAAATCCTAAGCAAGAATACAAGCGTGAATCATTTGAATTATTCACTGAAATGCTTGATAACTTGAAGTATGACGTGATTGGTATCTTATCTAAAGTACAAATTAGAGCCGAATCTGATGTTGAAGCGGTTGAAGAACAACACAGAAAGTCAGAAGAAGTACCAAAAGAATATCAGCACGAAACAACGGAAACAGTCAGTGACAAACCACAAATTCCACGCGTTGGTCGTAATGAGCCTTGCCCTTGTGGCTCAGGTAAAAAATACAAACAATGTCATGGGAAGTTAAGTTAAATTAACTATAGTGAAGCGTAGCGAGTGGCGAGTTTAATAGTGTCGAAGTAAGTAACTATTAACTCGACACTTGTTTTAATTTTTCGCTACTCGTAATCCAAAACTCGTTTCCTGATTTTTCGTAACTATTAACTCGCCACTCGAAACTAATCTCTTTTATGTCTAAAACTGTTCATGTTGCTGTTGGTGTTATTTGTCAATTAGATCCTATCACCGATCAAGTTCATTATTTTCTGACCAAACGTATCGCTAACACGCATCAAGGAGATAAGTGGGAGTTTCCTGGTGGTAAAGTGGAGAGTACTGAAACTGTTGCTCAAGCGCTTGCTAGAGAGCTTAAAGAAGAAATAGCAATAGACGTATTGTCTTGTCAGCCGCTCATTATTATCAATCATGATTACGGAGATAAAAAAGTCTGTTTAGAGGTTTTTTTAGTGGATAATTTTATTGGCGATCCAAACGCTCAAGAAGGGCAAGGAGAAGGGTGGTTTTCACTACTCGAATTACAAGCATTAGACTTTCCTGCCGCGAATGTAGTCATCATTGAAAAACTCTTAACTCTAAACTTGATTGGTGCGTGTTTAAGCTCAAAATAGGCTGTTATTTGTGGCTCATTATATGTTTATTTCACTTGACTAAAGTTCAACGCTAGATAAACGCTTTGTTATGGATAAATTTTGATACCAATTGTTAAAAACAAGCTCTAATGAATTCACTTCTAGTGTACCGAAATCATAATTTTTATGTTTAGATAATACTTCCATAAGCTTATAACTATTTTTAAATGGAGTTATACACCTAACAGCAGTTGTATGTGCTGTTGATATTTTATATCTTGAATCGATAGTTGATTCAAGTTTTGCTTTTTTAAAGTTTACCCGTAGTTTATCTCTCAAGTGGTTTAACTGTTTATCTTCAGGAAACCCTTGAATTAAAATACAGGAAGGTGAAACCGTAATCCCTTTAAATTTAACTTTAAATCCTCCAATGTTTTTAAGCGTTTCGTTGAATACCATGGAGTAATCCTCTATATCAATACTTGATAGTTTAAACCTATAGTCAAGTGCAATTCATTTTTAGGGTAATAATACTGGTCTGGCTCAATAATTTTCAATTCTTCTAGGAAGTTAGATATTTCAACTCCAACCGAATTATTAAAATAAGATAAGATTGTAATTCCTCGTCTCATATCCTTGGGATCATTAATTAATGAATCAACTTCACACCTATTACTTTTAAACTTATCAATTGAATCTATCCACATTTGAGAATAAAAATTTTTAAGATCGGACATACTCAAAACTTTGCCTATAGGTATAACACCCTAATTGATGGGCTGATAATAAGTTTGCTAAAATGTGTAGCGGGGCGATAGCCAATTGTTATTTTTCAGTTTAATCAAACTGTTTATCCAAAAAATCGAATAATTGACACTTAAGTTACCAAAACAATGAAAAGGCAACAAGTACAATAACCGTTGTAAAACACAAACCGCGAAAAATAAATTTTAAAAAATTCGCGGCTGACCAACGCCAAGTTGGGAGGCAAATGGATTGAAACGACTGAATTTTGAACAACGATAAACCTACCGAACAAAATCAACCACTTAGCCATACCTCTTCAAACATCTTGTTAGGGTTTTATCAATTTTTCAGGAGATATCTTAACAATTGTAGGAGTAATATTTCTCAAAATTGGGGTAGATGTGAATAAAAGAAAAATCCACTTAACAATACCTCTTGGAAAAGTAGAATATCCTAGGTCAACAATTTCTATTTGTTTAATTAACCAGTTATCAATAGTTGTTTTTATTTTGTCTCGATTTATTCCCCAAGGCATTTTTGGTGTTATGTAGCTGTCTGTTTTAGCCCATCCCTTCTTCGACATGGTTTTTCTCGAAATCCATTTAGGAATAGTATCAAACATTAAGTACCAATACTTAAAAGTGCTTTCTATATCTTGAATCAGTGACTTAACATCTTCTTCGGTAAAATACATAAACAATCCCTGAGCCGATATAAATACGGGTTTGTTTTTAGGGACAGAATCAAACCATTTTCTATCAGTAGCTGAAACAGAAATGTGAAGATGTCTATCATCAGGCTGGATGAATTGTTCTCTAGTTTCTATTGCTTCAGGTAAGTCAACACTTAACCACAGTGCTTTATCATTAAATCGAAAGCGTTGCGTTTCCAAGCCTTCGCCTAAATTTACAATAGTTCCATCAGGGTATTTTCTCAAAAACTTTCTTACTTCCTTATCGAAGACATTTGATCTAATAGCATGTGAAGGTTCTGCTTTTCCAAAACTACGCTCATAGTCATACTCTATGGCATTGTAAATTTCAATTGCTTTTCCATCTTTGATAATACCATCATCACGCATAGCTTCAACTGCTCTATTGTGTAATGTCCAAAGCATTGTTTCGGGTACATCTGTCAGAATTGATTTCATTTTTGACCTATTATTTTAAAGTGTATATTTGTAAGCAATTATATACAACTAAAAAGGATAATGATAATCATTTGCATCGCAGTGATATTCAGGAACCTTCACAAGGATTAGGGGAAAAATATGAGAATGTTACCAGCCTTATTTCAGAGTTAACTGAATATAAAGTAGAAAATGTTAATTCTTGATACTAAATATGTTGATCATGCACTAGTTGGAAATTAGTTTGGTTTCAGAGATTGTTACATAAAATCTGATTTAGTTTTAATTTATCGTATACATGATACTTATTTACAGCTTGCTATAATTGGAACGCACAACGATGTGTTTTAAATACTCTAAGCACATACGCCTATATTAACAGGCAAAAAATGGTTGGCTAAAATAAGCGGCGAGGGAGAAAAAGCCAACTCTTTTGTCCTTGTTCAATTGCTTGTATGTGCCACACAGCATTAAATACACATGAATTATTGGGTTTCTTAAATTTTAATAAAATACGGTATTGCAATTAAAATAGCTCCGACAATAAGTAGCATTGTTACACTAGACATAAAATATGGAAATACAAAAAGTGATAATCCTACGCAAAATGGCACAATAGCCTTTTGCTTTCTACCATAAATGAAATAACCTATCCCAATACCACCAAATAGAACACTCCAAACCATTATTGCTTCACTATCCATTTATAAATCACCTGTTAGAAATTGAGTGGCACATAACGCCCCAATAAAGGGTTGAAACGTGTAGCGAAGCAAAAAAACCGAGCAAATTGTTTTTAGTCTCGCTTAATTGTTGTTATAAAGTTATTGGTACGTTTTACTTTTGTGCTTTAACCAACCACCAATATGGTGCCCGCTTGGATCTTTATGAGTCCAGTGAACTACACCACCTTTATTGTTCCACTCATATTCACCATAAAATTGGACTTGGTCACCAATGGAAATTGAATTAATCCTTGGAGCAAGATCGATGTTATGAGCAATTAAAATAGTTTGACCGGATGAAAGTTTAATAATGAATTTTTGATGGCGAGAACCTTTTTTATCGTCTTTTAATATACGGATAACAGTGCCATTACCTTGAACCTGAACATCACTTTGATGATTTTCATATGCTTCTTGTAAAGACGAAGTTTTAGCGAAACTAGCCCATTGAAATAAAATGAAGCTAATGAAAATTAATACTGATAGTTTTCTCATGTGCCAAATCTTTCCTAGCTTTATAACGGCCCATTAACAGGCAAATAATAAGTTACTCAAAAGACAACTGTTATCTGTCCTTTTGAGTAACTTGTTATGCGCTGATTGTGATTATCACAAACAACGCCATTTATATAAAATTTTGTGGCAGCCCGACGCACCAAACCATGAGTTTTTAGCCACATAAATAAAGTGACTTTTACCACCAAATTTACTTTGGCGAAAAACTGTTTAGCCAAAAGTTTAAACAGAATAATTGGCACATAAGTTACCAAAACAAAGAAAAGGCAACAAGTGCAATAATCGTTGTAAAACACAAACCGCGAAGCGATGGCCAACTGTAAATGTTTCGTTTAAGCAACTTGTTAAGTTTTATGACACGTAAACTTTCAGCTAACAAGACACCACTGGTATGCTATTTTATTGCCTGTCTTCAATTATATAGCCATGCGGTATATCAAATTGACTATCATTTATTTGCTTTTCAGACACTGAGGTAACTTCATATATGTATCGTACGCGTGCTTCTTTTTGCCACTCAGAGACTACATCATTAACTATTTTATCTGCCTCATCTTTAATAAGGTTACTAAAGAAACTAGTGGCTGCGTTTTCTAGACCTTGAGATAAATCAAGTGCATTGTCAGAATGTTTATTATTCGCGGTCGGGCAAGCTTCACTTTTTTGGAACCACTCCATTTTTATTGATAATGGGTAGCCTTCAATAGTTGCAAGTTTCTGGGTGATACTATTGAATTGTTTTTTATCATTTTTCTCTACATCACCGCTAAAAGCACTAATTGCTTTGAAGCCATCTTTGCCCAATAAGCGCACCAAACCATTTTTATCACCGACCTTATTCAAGTAGTTGTCTGTCGCTTTTTGATGTACTTTCCAAGCTCCTTCCATTTCTGCTGTCGGTGTTGTAGTCCAAAATACAAATTGCAGTAAATTAAGATCTACTTTGCCATTTTTATCCTTAAATTCCGTAGTCCAGGTAGCCGTATATTCCTGTGATGGTAACCCTCCTATTTGGCGTTTTTTGTCAGTAGCCACAACAGTAAAGTCATTTTTATCTAACGTAACATCGCAGCCTTTTTCTTCATAAGTTTCATATTCTTCTTCTTCATCCGAAGAGTTTTGTGTTTTAGCCATAAATTCATCAAAGGCATTTTTACAGCAGCAGTTTTAGGTGAAAT
>JAOPTQ010000063.1:0-7932 GCA_051531915.1 Colwellia sp.
AGCCGATCTGAGGTTAATCAAAACAAAGAGAATCAATACTTCAATATTCCCATAGCGAACACTACCGTTATTTTACTGGGTAACGGCACCTCAATAACTCAAGCCGCCGTAAGAATGTTAGCGCAAGCTGGCGTATTAATAGGTTTTACTAGCGGTGGCGGAACTCCACTTTATATGGCAAATGATGTAGAACAACCAATAGAATGGTTCACGCCACAAAGTGAATACCGACCAACAGAATACCTGCAAGGTTGGATGAAATTTTGGTTTGACGACAATAAACGTTTACAAGCGGCAAAACAATTCCAACAAGCTCGCATTGAATTTTTGCACAAAATTTGGGGTAAAGATAAAGACTTAAAAACTGAAGGCTTTACCATGAGTGATACCGGCATTGAAACTGCGCTAACGCGTTTTAATGAACGCATGACAACCGCAACTAAACCCTCAGATTTATTACTTACCGAAGCACAACTCACCAAAGCGCTCTACAAATTTGCTGCTAACACAACCAAAACAGACGGCTTTACCAGACAACACAAAAGCACCGATATTGCCAACGACTTCTTAAATCATGGCAACTACTTAGCCTACGGATTAGCCGCTTGCACTTTATGGGTACTCGGTATTCCACATGGTTTCGCGGTAATGCACGGCAAAACCAGACGCGGTGCCTTAGTGTTTGACATTGCCGACCTAATAAAAGACGCCATTGTACTGCCATGGGCATTTATCTGCGCCGCCGAGTCCGCCACCGAGCAAGAATTTAGGCAACAAATACTGCAAGCATTTACCGACCACAAAGCCTTAGACTTTATGTTTGAACAAGTGAAAACGGTAGCACTTAATACCGATTGGAAAACTCTTTAACTGTTATGGAATTGAAAAGCAAACAACTGTGTATTAAAAAAGTTATGTAGATTCAAAAGGAAAGGAGTAAGAAAAATGGATAAAAAAAGTCGGAAAATTGAAGTGCTTGAAATCGCGATTACCGTTGTTTCGGTAAAAGAGCAAGACTACATTTCACTAACAGATATGCTAAAAGCTAAAGATGGCGACTTCTTCATATCTGACTGGCTACGCAATCGCAATACCGTTGAATTTTTAGGTATTTGGGAATCTATACACAACCCAAGTTTTAATTATGGCGAATTCGCCATAATTAAAAGTCAAACAGGGTTAAATAGCTATAAAATTAGCGTTAAAGAATGGGTTAACAAAACAGGCGCTATTGGTTTAATCGCAAAAGCAGGCCGATACGGTGGAACATACGCTCACGCAGACTTAGCTTTTGAATTTGGTATGTGGATAAGTCCAGAGTTTAAAATATACCTCATAAAAGAATTTCAACGCCTGAAAGAAATTGAGCAAGAAAAACTAGGCTGGGATATACGCCGTAACCTAACCAAAATAAACTATCGCATTCACACCGATTCCATTAAAGAAAACCTAATTCCTCCTGAATTAACACCAGAACAAGTTAGCCTTATTTATGCGTCTGAAGCCGATGTATTGAACATGGCACTATTTGGTATAACAGCCAAACAGTGGCGTGATGCTAATCCAAAAGAAAAAGGCAATATTCGTGACTATGCCAATGGCGCGCAATTAATTTGCCTTGTTAACATGGAAAGCCTAAACGCCGTATTTATTAATGAAGGGCTACCACAGCAAGCACGACTGACTCGTTTAAATCAGATAGCTATTTCTCAAATCAAAATTTTAGTAAAAGATAACATCATGAAACAATTGGAAAGGAAACAATAAGCTATGATGGTAACTTTCATTTCTCAATGTGAAAAAAACGCATTAAAGAAAACTCGCCGAGTACTAGACGCCTTCGCCAACCGTATAGGCGACAACACTTGGCAAACATTGATCACCGAAGACGGCTTATACACGGTAAAAAAAATGCTGCGCCAAACCGCCAGTAAAAGCACGGCGGTGAGCTGTTTTTGGATTAGATCAAGAGCAAGAAGCCAGTTTTTGTGGGTAGTGGGGAATAAAGCCAAGTTTAATGCAGAAGGGATTGTGCCAGTGAACTACACCCAAGTAATAGACATTAAAATGGATGAGACAAAACAAATGACAGAAACAGTTTACGCAAATACTCAAAAGCAACTATTAGCAGAACATTTATTTGCTGTTGGTTATCTTGCTCAATCTTTAATTAAAAAGCTTGTTAATGACGATGGCTTAGCAAACTGTGCTTTTATTGCTGGCTGTATGCACGATTTAGGTAAATTGGATCCTGAATTTAGAGCTTGGGTAACCAGTGCTGTTGGTAAAAGTAAAAATGTAGAGCAGTCAGATGACGGTGTTCACATAGAAAAAGCTTCATTTTCTTTTGAAAAACACCCAACTCATAATGAAATATCTTTATGGCTATTACAGTTTGTCGATTTAAGTCTGTTACTTTCTAATAAAAAGCAGCAAGAATTTATTGAGCATGTTGTTTATTGGCATCATGCAAAACCAATAAGAAAAGAGGAATATATTAAGCTTAATGATATCCATAGGAAGTTAAAGTCAGCCTATAAATCTAAAGGGATGAGTACACTTGTTGAGTCAGCTAAAGTCACAATTAAACAAATATCACAGTTAAATAAATCCTATTTAAATGGCCACAAAGCTGACTTAGATAAGCTAAAAACGCATTACGATGAAGATGTAACCGCTAATTTTAGAAAGCAGGATTTGCCTGAGTACAAACAATATGATCTTGAAGATGACCTTGACCAATACTCCCCTCAAGTTCGGATAAATGCTAAAACTAACTTGCTTCGTGCATGTGTAATTAGTGCTGACAGGCAAATATCGGCTTTAAGTTCAGAAGAATTGAGCCAATATATTGAATCGGGCACGCTAGATAATTTACTTGAGCAAGTTTTATGTCCCAATAGTGATCTGGGCGAACAAATTAATAAATGTTTAACTGGTTTTGAACAAAAATACCCAGCTAGTCCACGTAATAAAAAGCAGTCTAAAGTTGCAATAGAATTGCTTGATGCCGAAAGTATCGCCGTACTTAACGGACCAGCAGGCTGTGGTAAAACTAAAATTGCTTTAGAGTGGGCAAAATTAACGGATGCTAAAAAAATAATATGGGTCTGCCCTAGAGTGCAGGTTTGTGAGGGCTTGTACGCAGATTTAACCAGTGATGATTATTTACCTAATTGTAATATTGAAATTTGTACGGGTGAGTTTAAGCATATTAATGTGCAGGGAAAGGCTACGCCAACAGAGGTGGGGCAAGAATTTTCTGGTGATATCGTACTAACAACGATAGATCAGATCATTAATAGCATCACGACTCATACCAATGTTACAGCTCTAGTTGATTTTTTGAATTGTCATGTTGTTTTTGATGAATACCATGAATATATCCCAATGCCTGCCTTTAACTTACTTTTTTCCGAGTTGATTGAAGCTAAAAAGCTAAAAGAACAAAACGCTAATACGTTACTGGTTTCTGCGACTCCAAACTATTGTTTTGTTGAGCAAGTATTAGAATTGGATACCGATGACATTATTAATATGGACAGTTTTAATCAGAGTTTATATCAGATTGAATTTAACGCTTTTGATGAAAATGATAAGGGTAATACTAATCCTTTATTTATGCTTCAGCCTGATAATACTATCGTCATAAGCAATACAGCCACTACCGCACAGCAAGCCTTTATCGCCAATCAGTCAAATGAAAACTCAGTGGTTTTTCACGGGAAATTTAAAGCCGAAGACAAACAGCAAATTTTTAATAAGGTTTATCGCAGTTTTAAGCAAGATGGTTCAAAAGAGTTTAACCTTTTACGCAGTGGACCAATAGTTCAGGCGTCGCTTAATATTACTTGTTCTCATATGGTTACTGAATTTACTTTAGCTGAAAACTGGCTACAAAGGTTAGGGCGTTTAGACCGCTTTGGTGAGAATGACTCTGTTAATATTTATAGCACGGCGATGCCAGAAGAAATTAAAAATTCAAATGGCAAAATAAAAGGCAACTGCGCCCGATTTTTAAATAGTAGTCACAGTTATCGTAGTGCTTATGCTTGGTATGAGTTTTTACAAAGTGAGCTTAATGATAACGCAATAACGATTAACCAAATTTATAAACTATATGAAAAATTCTATGCATCAACTAAAGGGCAAGAAGCCGTTAGTGATGATTTGCTTAAAGCGCTAAAAGAAAGTGTTCAAGTAATAAATAACAAAGTACATGATCCTTTACGTTTCGGTAAAAAGAAAAAAATCACAGATAAAAAGAAATTAAAGAAATCCTCTTTACGTGGTGACAGTCGATTTGTGCAAATGGCTTTGTGTCAAGTTAATGAGAGTGGAGATGTATCACTATTAGATCAATATGCTTGTGATATTACTGATAATATTTATACCATGTCGATCAATGAAATTGAGGCTTATGATCCTAGTGGCGATAAAAACTTGCTCAGTTTTATGCATCAAAAACACCATAAGATTCTATCTGCTAAAACAGGGAAGAATCACAAGAAAGCACATAAATCTTTCATGTTAAAAAATCAGGCTGTTGAGCCAGAAACGCCTATCTATGTCAGTTACACCCCAGCAGATTTAAGCCTTACAAATGATCTGGGCACGGCTAAGCCTAATGCGATTTACTATGTTCAAGGGGCTAAGCAAATTATTGGTGCCATGGCGCTAGATAAAGTTAATTTTTAAACTAGTTCATAAATAAAAAGGAAACAGAAAATGGAAAAAGTAACAGGTATTAAAAGCGTGGATTTTAAAATTACAGCACTAGGTCATGGTGTGGTTAACTGGAATGGACCGACTACTTTAACAGGTGATGGCGGAAAAACGGTTGATAACCATACCTTACCTAAATTACGTGGTTACACGAACCTTACCGGAAAAGTAAAGGCAGAAACGGGTTATAAATATAAAAAAGAAGCGACGGATATCGACTTTAAAGAAAATCCGCTTTACATTAGTCAAAACTGTATTCGCCATCATTTATTTAAATCACAAACATTTGATTTACATTATGCAAAAAAAGCCAATTTAGAGAAAGTACTAGCTTCTATCACGGGTCTTATTCGTGGTTATGTAGTACCTGCAAGTCAAAATAAACGTACAAGCCCACTATTAATTGAAGATTTTATTGATCAATTAGGAAATGGTAATTTTGAGCAGTTTGGTCAAGCGGGTGAAAGAGATAGTTCCTCATTTTTTTCTAAAACAACCTTTGGTGATACTGAATATATTTCATACGGCTCAATAAGTATTGAGCAATTACAATTCATATCACTGGATAAAAAGTTTGATCGTGAAGCAATGGAAATAAAGCAGGGACAAGGTGAGGAAGTCGCTCAACAAGTACAAGCCTTTATTCAAACACTAAATACTAATTTAAAGCCTACCGTGGTATTTCATGAAAACTATGTTCGCAACGGTACTATTTTTGAAGAAGGTGAAAATGGTTTGTTATTGAATGATGATGCTATACAAACATTAATTGAATGCACCCTAGTGATGATTTCAGAACTTTCAATTCGTCAGGCTAAATCTTATATGTATGTTGACAGTATTACCGTTGATTATAACGACAGTAATAAAATGATGCGTATTAAACGTGATGAAAGCAGTATTTCGGAAACACCTGAATCAGAATATGCCAATTATTTTTACGCAAAATAGGGGCTAAAAATGAAAATAACTATTGAATATGAATCTTCATGGCGAAACTCATTTTTAGATGGTAATAACAATGAGACTTTACCTAAAATAGGGCGTAAATTTATTGGTTCTATGACAAGCTTAAAAAAGCCTGAAAACTTTATTAAACGTGAAGTAACACTTGATACTGCTATGGGAGTCTTAAATCGTTTAATTGGCGATCAAAGAAAATTATATCAATCGCGTAATGGTGATAATTATTTTTTTGAAGATATTGAATCATTGGTGAGTTTTAACGATAAGCCTAAAATTATTAATAACGAAATGACGTATATTCGTAATATTACAGGCAGTACTGATCAAAATTCATATACAGGTCTGATTCAAGTAAATGATCCTATGTTTTTGTCTGACTATTCAGGTGAGCTTTGGGGGGTGTTAGCACTAAATTTAGATGAACTTTGTCAATTCATTCTTTCTGAAAACACCATTAAAGCAAGAATTTCAAAAGATCCATTGACTATTATTGCTAGGTTAGAGGAATTAAACAAAGAAAAGCCAGTTGAGAATATTGATTTGATTAATAGTGCTTTTGAAGCCTTGCAAAATAAATTTGAAAAATACAAAGGACTTAATAATAAAGGATTAGTATTTCCTTTGGCTTTATATTGTTCGGCACTTTACTTACAGCTTGAATTATTATCAAAAAAATATGATATGAGTACTGCAAAAACTAAAGCTGGTGGTATCAGTGGTATATCAAATAATGGTGTCACTAAAAAAGATTTTATGGCTCGCTTTACTACGGGTGATAAAAAGAAAATATGGGGAAATCCATATATTCATGAGGAATTTGTTAAAGGTGAGGGGAAAACGAAACACCTAATGACCAAAGCCAGTGGTACGTTAGACATTATTTTAAATATTAGTCGCGATAAGGCTAAAGAAATAAAAATGATGGTAGATGATGCAGGCGTTTCAAGCTTTTACTTAGGTAAAAAAGGTTTAGCGTATGTCAGCAATATCAGTACAAGGGAGGAAAGCTAATGAATTACTATCTTGATATAAAAATAATACCCGATGCAGAAATGCGTGAAAGTGTTTTATTGAATAAAGTTTATACCAAGTTTCATAAAGCCTTGTGTGATCTAAAAAGTAATAGTATTGGTGTTAGCTTTCCTGAATATAAAATAAAGTTAGGTCGGTTAATTCGAATCCATGGCGAACAAGCCATATTAAATGATCTTCAAGCTTTAAACTGGTTGGGCGGTTTAAGCGGTTATTGTAAAGTGAGTGGTATTATTAAAGTACCTGAAAAGTGTAAACACCGAATCATTTCACGCAAACAAGCCAATATGACCGAGGCAAAGTTAAGGCGTTTAATTAAACGTGGCACTATCAAACCAGAAGAAGTGAAAGCTTATAAAGCTAAAATGTTTAATCAAGGGTTAGACCATGCATTTTTAGAATTAGACAGCGGTTCAAATGGACATCATCACAGGCGGTTTATTCAATTTAGTGATTTACTTGAACCGCCAATACAAGGTGATTTTGATACTTTTGGTTTAAGCAAACAAGGCACCGTTCCGTGGTTTTAAAGTTATTCAATTTGAACATTTTGAATATTGTAGTTTAACCCCATCAAACATGATGGGGTTAAACTATCTCTTTATGTCAGGCCAAATTTGGTTTGTATTTAGTTGTTGAGATCACTCGCTCAGCAGAAAAGGATATTGAAAACATCTACCAACATTATATTTTATCGGTTGATTACTCGGTTGCTGACAAAATATTACCAAAGCATTGCTTGAAAAAAATATTTATTAACAACCAAAAATATCGTTCTTTAAAAATTTGATTAAATATTAATAAGTTACAAACACGTTAAAAATTTAGGTCAAAAAGCCAAAATTACAGTAGTTAATTGTTGTAACTTATTTTTTTGCTGATAATCTATGGTTCACTGCCGCACAGGCAGCTTAGAAACGCTTTATTCAAAGTTTTCATAACTCACCTTTGTTCACTGCCGCACAGGCAGCTTAGAAAACAAAATTTACAGGTATTGCCTTAGAGTTTGAGTTCACTGCCGCACAGGCAGCTTAGAAAAAAACGCAACACGCTACCCGCTAGGGTATTGTGTTCACTGCCGCACAGGCAGCTTAGAAAGCGATCTGCTTTAGCATTTGCTACTGCGTTATGTTCACTGCCGCACAGGCAGCTTAGAAATATCGTAGGTAAACTTGTTACGTGTTTTAATTGTTCACTGCCGCACAGGCA
>JAOPTQ010000064.1:0-1082 GCA_051531915.1 Colwellia sp.
TTAGAAAATCGGGATTTTCATTCGGTACAACAGTGGTATCTGATTCTACAGCACTACTTGAGGAATTCTCTTCTTTGTCAGAAGAGGAGCCTTCGAGTGCACTAGAAGATTGAGAAACTACAGAACTTTCGAGCATGATAAAACTACTGAGAGTGCTACTACTCTGTGTGGTACCGCTCTCTGTGCTACTGCTCATCGTTACACCAGAGGCGTTTTTTTCACTTGAAGAGAGTATCTCGTGTGCAGAGCTCATCGTGGTATCTTCAGAGCTCAATAATGTATCACTACTACCAACAGTGAAGGAATTGGCTGTTTCAAACCCCAGATCTGCATCCACGGATTCGGTGCATGCTCCGAGTAAAAATAGGACTAGAATTATTGAACACCATGGTAGTACCAAAGAACTTTTATTCATATATGCTCCCAAACTTAGATTGTATTGTGCGATTACTGGTATCTATAATATTTATTATTTACAGAGTGAGAGACCTGTATTATGGCAGGGACCAATTAATACTGTTGACTTTTGTTGACTTTTGTTGATTCGTTTTTTTAGTTATTTAATCAAAAAACTAAAAAATAGCATCTGGATAGAAACGTTTCTGGCGTACCACATTTAATATAAGTTTTCTACCATTATATTACACAAACATGGATAAGGTTGTATATAGAGTGAAAAATCCAATTCTTATATCTAAAGATCTTTTAACCGTTTACTTTGTGATTTTCCTTACTGTAGTAAGTAGTTATGCTGCGACAGGTAATTCTATATCACAGTATGGTATTACCTGGACTTTTGATAAGGAATATGAAATTGGTCAATTTATTAACGGTGATTGGTATGTTGTAGGGTCTGCAATTATTCAATCTGTGAGTCCTACTCCAACTGCTACTCGAAATGGCTCAGTTATAAATCCAGTTGCAGGCACGCAGGGGTATGATAGCCGGGGGAGTGGGTTTGAAGAGGCAGTAATGGCACAATTCCCATTGTCTTTTGATCCAAACCAGAGTTTAGTATCTACTATGAGTAATCCAGAGGATGCAAACTGCGTAGGCTCCAATGCTGCAAATCGTTGGCTTGA
>JAOPTQ010000065.1:0-446 GCA_051531915.1 Colwellia sp.
AACGCCAACTTATTGGTGATGAAGAATACGGCTGGGATGACAACGGAGTATTCAACTTTGAAGGGGTTGTTATGCAAAAACAATCCAATTAAGTAAAGACAATGAACCTGATATTTATCATGCTATTCGACGTGATGCTTTACTCAAAAATGTAACCGTAGATAAGGTTGGTAAAATAGATTTTGATGATAATTCAAAAACAGAAAACACCCGTGTTTTCTACCCTATTCATCATATCAATAATATTGCCGGTATTGAGGATGATATTCTTGACCCAAGAAATACTTATCAAGATAAAGCGCAGTGGCAAAATAAAGCTCAAAATCTTGCTAACCGCTTCATCAACAATTTTAATAAATTTACCGATACTGACAACGGTAAAGCGTTAGTTGCTGCGGGACCGCAGTTATAGCTTATATTGGCTAAAAAAAACTAAAGCTAAAGGC
>JAOPTQ010000066.1:0-783 GCA_051531915.1 Colwellia sp.
TCTACCTCGGCTGAAATTGCTAACAGTGCGGAAGTAACTCGTATTTCCGCCGAAAGTGCAGAAACAGAAATGCAAAATGTGCTATCACAAGTTCAGTCATCAAATAAGCGCATGGATGAACTTAATTCTTTATTAGAAAATGTTGAACATTCAGTACAGGAGCTTGGTGGTAATGTTGAATCTATTAACTCTGTACTTGGCGTTATACAGGGTATTTCAGAGCAAACTAATTTATTGGCGTTAAATGCGGCAATTGAAGCAGCACGTGCCGGTGAACAAGGGCGAGGTTTCGCTGTTGTTGCGGATGAAGTACGTACTTTAGCGCAACGATCACAACAAAGTACGGTGGAAATTTCAGATATTTTAGATAGTTTGAAAAATAGCTCTCAGCGAACTATTCAAGATATGAGTGAATCGGCGGATAAAAGAGCGGCTGTTTCAGAGGCGATGTCAACAATTAGGGCGTTAATTGATTCAACGTCAGACTCTATTAAACAGTTAACAGAAATGAATATTCAAGTATCAACTGCGGCATCTGAGCAATCAACCGTTGCTAATGATATAGCTGAAAGTATCAGTGGTATTGCAACACTTGCAGAAGAAATAGGCGAAGGTTCTTCGGTTTCTCGAGAAAAATTTGAAGAATTAGAGGGCTTGTCTCATGAGCTTAATCAGGTTTCTGATAAGTTTGTTGTATAGAAAACATGATTTTTGATTAAGAATCCCGCATGCTAGCGGGATTTTTGTCTTACTTTGTTTTAGCCTTTAGCTTTAGTTTTTTTT
>JAOPTQ010000067.1:0-23564 GCA_051531915.1 Colwellia sp.
ACATATATTATGGCTCTGGTTTTACTAACCCACGAATCTGGAGGCTAGCACCTCGTGGGAGTCATTATGTCTATGTATATATTAGAGCATGAAGCGATTCCACATATCATCTTTAAGGAGAATGGGTTATGAGTGAAAGCACGGATCTACCAAAAGTTTTAACGTATGAACATAAATTTGTATCTGAAGTATCGGTATCAGGAACGTTGACGGCTTTTTACCCAGCGTTTGGATATACACCGAATTATAAATTTACTAACTTCTTAGGAAGCCTTACTTTTTTTAATAAGGATTTCATATTCACTGGGAATTGCAGTGCAAAGTACTCGAATAATTCATCCCCATTTACGTGGCCAGTAACAATACGTTACAACGAAAGAAGAAGTACTGTCCGTATCAGCATACTGGATATGTCTTGGGAGTGGAGTAATATTATTTCTTCCAATGAGATTGAACTTATATACGATATTGACACAAAAAAAGCCTTTATTTCAATTCTTGAAAACAAAATAGGCGATGATCCTGATGCATCAGGTTCGTTTGTCGACATTACTATGAGGCGTGACTCGTCTATCGTTCTAGAGTGATAAAATATATACATACAAGTCGTTAAAGCAGGGAAAATAACAGTTGGCTTTTGCTCCTGCGTCGCATATTTTAGCCAACAATTATGTGCCTCTTAACGAGGCGTTAGGTGTTTTGCATAGAATCAATATTAATTGCAAAGTACAATCCACTATTATATTATAACTTTGTCGAAAGGGAGCGGACTGGATGGTAGCCCGGTCACTACATTACAATGTGGTATCTCAGCTAATTATTGGCACCCACGACACTCCATACCCAAATTTTGGGTTTATTGGTGTGTTTGATGGGATTTCGATATTTTCGTCGGCACACTTTAATTTAAAATTGAAGGACGACTTCTATGAATCTTACACAAAATACTATTCTCATCACTGGCGGTGCAAGCGGAATTGGTTTAGCACTTGCTCTAGAACTATTAAATCGTGATAATATCATCATTATTTGTGGTCGCGATAAAAGCAAATTATCCAAAGTAAAAACCGAAAATCCTAAGTTAATAACAAGACATTGCGATATTACCAATTCTTTAAGTCGACAAGAAATGTGTGGATGGCTTAAAGCTGAGTATCCTGCTCTCAACATACTCGTAAATAATGCAGGTGTTCAATTTCGACGCGAGCTTTCTAGTACAAATGCGCTAGATGATCTTGAACAAGAAATTGCCGTTAACTTTACAGCACAGGTTCAATTGATCGGAGAGCTTTTACCTTTGCTTAGCTCACAATGGGAAGCGATGATTATAAATGTTACTTCTGGTCTGGCATATTCTCCAATGGCTGATGTTCCAGTCTATTGTGCTACGAAGGCTGCAATGCATTCTTTTACTTTATCGTTACGCCATCAGATGAAGAATACAAGTTTAAAAATTGTGGAAATGGCTCCGTCGATAGTGGATACAAACCTTGGCGAGGGTACTCGTAGTTCAGGCTCTAACGGGCTTAAAATGATGACACCAGATGAATATGCAGTTGAGGCTATTTCACAGCTTGAGCGGTTGCCCGACGAAGTTTTGGTTGGAATAAGTGCAGACGTTCGAAAGCATGGTGAAGCTTTGTTTGAACAAATGAATCAATAATAAACCAGTTTCTATTGCAATATTAACTAGAATTTTAGTTCTAAGGGTAGTAAACACCTAACAAGTTGCTCCAACGGAAAAATTACTGTTCACGCATTTTGCAAAGAACCGCAAAATCCGCGCCCAGCAATTTTCCGCTGAGCAAGGCGTTACACTAGGGATGGTCTTCTAGTTTCATCCCCATAAAGGATTTTAATGAAAAAATATATTATTGCTTTGTCGTTTATTTCTCTATTCAGTTCTGCTGGAGAACTTGAAACGGCTGTCGGCTTTGGTCACCAATATGGTGGAGTATTAGGTGTTCAATTTGCTTATAAAACAGAGTCTAGTAAATATTATGGTTCTGTTGGGTTAAATGACTCTATGGGGGGATTTGGCTTGGCAACTGGGTTTCAAACAATCTTTAGTGAAAATTCAAAGCATGCTTTTGGTATTACTTTAGGCTCTAGGGACGTTGATAGTGAAAAAGGCTTTATTTTTGCTACTTATGATTACCATTTAAATGGTTTTTCCGAAACAGGGTTAGTTGTAGGTGCTGGCATTGGGGTTACTCGTAAATATGAATTTGAGGGGTGGAGTCAACAAAGAACAAGTGAAATTAATCCAGCCCTAACTCTAAATATAGGCTACAAGTTTTAGTGTATAACAAGCAATTAAACTAGGACAAAAAACAGTTGGCTTTTGCTTATATGGACTCCTCGTATTGTACAACAAAAAACTTTTAAAATTTTAGATGCGTGCTTATATTCGGGCTCATAATGAGAAGCTATCTCGGCCACTTTGATGTATTCGCACCTTCATGCCTATTCTCCTTCACGACATTCTATATGTTCAGAGCAAAACTCCCGCTAGGGGGAGGAGTCCATACATCTCCTTCGTCGCTTATTTTAGCCAACCATTTTTTGCCTGTTAACAGGGCATTAGCCGTATATTGAAATGGTGGTAATTTGTGATACTATAGTGATACAATTTTATTTCTAAAACTAGGGTTATTATGAGAGTCGAACTTGTCACAACACTTAAACGTCAAGCAACCAGAATATTAGCTGACCTTCATTCATCAAAAGAACCAGTACTTATTACTGAGCATGGTCAGCCTTCAGCTTATTTAGTTGATGTACAGGATTATGAGTTTATGCAACACCGAATGGAAATTCTTGAGGGTGTTGCACGAGGCGAGCAAGCTATTAAAAATGGCGATGTATTTTCTAATGACAAAGCTAAAGAGAAAATGTGTAAATGGCTAAAATAATATGGACAGCTCCAGCTCTTAGCGATTTAAATGAAATAGCTGAATATATTGCTTTAACTAACTTGCCGGCAGCTAAACATTTAACACAGAAAATATTTGATAAAATCACAAGGTTAGAGGCTCACCCTGAATCTGGAAAGGTTCCAATTGAGCTGAAAAATTTAAACTATAGAGAAGTTATTGTTAACCCTTGCCGTATATTTTATAAGGTAGATGATAATCAAGTCTATATCTTGCATGTCATGAGGCAAGAGCGTGATCTTAGACGGTTTCTTCTACAGAGCTAAATCCGGCTAACAGCCATTGAACAGGGACAAAAAAGTTGGCTTTTGCTCCTGCGTCGCTATTTTAGCCAACCATTTTTTGCCCGTTAATGGGGCGTTGGTATTTTTCTTAATATTGTAAAATTAATTTTGAGCTTGTTTTATTGAAGTGCTCAAAACTTGTTTTTTTAGGTACTGCGTGTGATTTTCGCCAAACTTGGTTAGATTTACTCACTAATAAACTTTGCCTTGTATACCTTTTTCAAAGGTGGCAAGCATTAATTTAGGTTCAAATTTTAGCGAGTGGCTCCAATAAAAACTACGTACCAAAATAACGGTGCAAACAATTTCAGCTTGGTGTTAAAGTAAACACATAACACATAACACATATGAACAGGGACAAAAATAATTGGCTTTTGCTCTTTTGATAATTTGCGGGTACTTGAGTAAGTTGACTTTTTTTCGTTCAGTGTCGAATAAACAAAGTACGTAACCATTATTACGTACTTTTCGCGTTTTAGTACCAAATTCACCTTCAGTTCAGAACCAGATTTTAATATTTTGGTACTATTTTTTTTAACGTTAAAGTTACCAGGATAAACTTTTGGTACTAAATTAATCAATCATTGTGCGACCACTAGGTATTTATTAGGTACTTAATGATGAGTTCTTTTTATAACGCACTGTATTAAAAGCTATTTACATAAACAAAAAAGGCGCTTAAAAGCGCCTTTTTTATATTTATACAATGAGTACTATTAATCCGTATAACAATTAATTATGACGTTGTGAACGTTCATTGCGACGGCGTGGTTGTTGGCTAGCCACTTGCGCATCAGATACTGATATTGCTAATGGTTGACGACGAACACGCACACCTTTTAATTGCTTAAATGATGCCGCAGGAATTCCTTTAGGCAACTGCACAAAACTATGCTTTTCATGCAAGTTAATTGCACCAATATAACTACTATCTAACGAAATTTCATTGGCAATAGCACCAACAATATCGCCTGGTCGAGCACCATGGTCTTTACCCACTTCTAAACGGTAAGTTTGCCAATCGATATCATTACGCGCAACTTTTGATTTACGTGGTCTTTCATCACGTGAACCACGATTACCACGACCTTCGCCGCGAGAATCACTGCGAGAGTCACGACGAGAATCACTGCGAGAATTACGAGCATCTCTACCACCACGTTCATTACGATCACGATTATTACTATCACGAGAGTCACGACGAGGTTTAGGATCTTCTTTAGGCTGTAAAGGTTGTTTTAATTGTTTTTGGAATAATAACGCCGCAGCTAAGTCAACCATTGAAAGCTCTGACTCACTCGCCATTTGTTCAACAATTTCGCGCATACTTGCGATGTCTTTATCACTAACAATTGAGGCCATTTCAACACGAGTACGTTCAATACGCGCTTTACCAATTTCTTGAATACTAGGCAGCTCATACATTTCGACCTTGCCAGAGGTTAAACGCTCATAATGACGTAATGAGTACATTTCACGCGGACGAACAAAAGCAATTGACATACCTTCACGACCAGCACGACCGGTACGACCAATACGGTGAACATAAGCTTCATGATCACCGGGTAAATCATAGTTTATAACTAACGAAATACGTGGAATATCTAAACCACGAGCAACCACATCAGTTGCCACTAAAATAGAAGACTTTCCTGATTTCATTTGTTCGATACAACGTTCTCGTTGTGCTTGGTTCATATCGCCATTTAAAGCAAGTGCAGGATAACCCGCGCGCTCTAATTGCTCTGCAACATCAACAGTATCACTACGTGTACGCACAAAAACGATCATCGCATCAAAATCAACAACTTCGGCAATACGCTCTAAAGCCGTCATTTTTCTAATACCACTCACTTTCCATGCATATTGAGTAATATTAGCTTTGGCTTGTTTAACCGCGGCAACTTTTATATGCTCAGGCTCTTTTAAAAAGCGATTGGCTATTTTACGAATAGCCTGTGGCATGGTAGCTGAAAACAAACACATTTGTGTTGTTTCAGGTAAGTGGTCCAAAATCCATTGAATATCTTCTAAAAAGCCCATATTTAACATTTCATCGGCTTCATCAAGTACACACACTTTTAAGTCAGCTAATTTTAAGCTTTTACGACGTAAGTGGTCCATTAGACGACCCGGAGTACCCACAACAACTTGAGCGCCACGCTCTAATTGTTGAAATTGTGGTCCGTAAGATTGACCACCATATAAAGTAGCAACACGCAGTCCTTTCATATTTTTGCCGAAAGTTTCTATCGCTTCGGCAACTTGCATCGCTAATTCACGTGTGGGTGCTAATACCATTAATTGCGGCTTTTTAATGGCGGTATCTATTTTTGCAAGGGCAGGTAAACCAAAAGCGGCGGTTTTACCAGTACCTGTTTGTGCTTCACCTAAAACATCTTTACCTGCTAGTAATGGTGGAATAGTTTGCGCTTGAATCGCAGTAGCAGAAGTAAATCCTAATGAATTTACAGCAGATAATAAATTTTCAGGCAAGCCTAAAGCGTCAAAGCCTACAGAGGCATTGGTTTGATCAGTCATATTAATATTTCATCTTCTCAAGGCAGGTTTGAACGATTCAAATAATTAAAACGAGTCACAATAATAAAAGCTTTTGTTTATCATTGTGTCATTGTCAGTAGTCGCTCAACGTTTAGCTAAACGGTTAAATTTAAAGAAAAAAGCACAAAATTGATGATAGTCAATAAGTACTTTTGACACATAAATTATCTCATTCAGCGACAAGGCGAGTAGATACTGTGTGTTTTAACTAGTTTGAAACTAAGTCTTAACCTGCGTACATATACGAGGAAGCCACCAGGAAGACTTAAAGCGCACAGCGTATTCTTACGCTATATTTCTTGCTAATTTTAGGATAATTAGCTGGGCAAGTCTATTGGGCGGTATTTAACCCCACTCATTTCGATATATTTTCGAGATATATTTACTACGCTCTCGCAGTAAATGTATTAACCCTCTTTTTAGCGTTAATTATTCGTTTTGATTAAAAAACAAACATATCTTTATCGAGGCGCGCATTATACAGAGAATAACCATTAACACAAGCTATATTTAAACCCTGTTGTAAACCAAACTTACTTTTCACAGCAGGGTTTATGCTGAATGTTATCATTATTCTTGCCATGACAACCTCCTGTTGCTGACTTGTTGGTTTGATTTTCTGTGTTGTTATGGCTACAACGACAACCGCCTTCCTGTTGTTTCTTATTATAATTTACCGAGTCTCTCCCTTGAGCAACATTTGTTATATTTTCCATTTGGGTAATCGAAAGCATGACTTCTTCAAGGCTCAATTTATTTTTTTGGGTTTTTACTACTTGCAGTGATTTATCAAGCAATTTTTTTAAAAATCGTTGCCCTATATTACTTACAACGACCCGATTTGCTTGAGTAACAATCAACGCTAGTAATTTGTCTTTCATAGCGCAACCCTCCCCACCCAAGATAACGGGATTTGGATAATTTTTAACCACTTGGCCACTTTCATTTACTAAGAGTAGATATTCTGCTTTAGTAAAATGGTTCGATATTTTATCATTCGTCATCATCATTGCTGTGATCATTTTTTTCTCCTCTTTGACTATTATTCATAAATAATGCTTTACCTTCTATCAAACATGTTGAAACTTTAAAACGAGCCAATTTGACGATATTGGCTAATGTTTGTCTAGACACACCTAATTTTTTTGCCGCTTCAATTTGCTGTAAACCGACATTATCAACTAACCGTAATGCTTCAAATTCATCATGTTCAAGGCTTATCACCTCTAATTCTCTTAACGGCTTACCGTTAGGTTTAAAATAGCTACAAGCAGGTTTTCCACAGATTTTTCTCGGTAACTTTGGTCTAACCATTGTTAAACTCTCATTTCTTTAGTAACCCACTTTGAGATAAATTATACACAATTATTAGCATATGCCAATAACTTTTGTTAAGATATATAAATAATTTAACTTGCCTATGTATTTTAGTCAGGGAACATTAAAATGCCTGTAGGGGGTAATTTATTGCCCTTTTGTCGCACTAAAGTACACCCTACTAGCCATATAATTTAAAACAGTTTCAAAAGCTTGGAGTAATAATTCATGAGTAAAAAAATTTTAGTTATTGGGGGGGTTGCTGGAGGAGCTTCAGTTGCCGCTCGTTTACGACGACTTAGCGAGGAAGATGAAATTATTATGTTTGAAAAAGGCCCTCATGTTTCCTTTTCAAATTGCTGTTTGCCTTATCATTTAAGTGGTGTAGTAGAAAATGCAGACCAACTTGTGCTTATGACGCCAGAGAAATTTGCTAAACAATATAACATTACTGCTCGTGTTAATGATGAAGTTATTGAAATAAATAAAGATGAGAAGTTTATTACAGTAAAAAATGTATTAACGGGCGAAGCTTATACTGAAAAATACGATAAATTAATACTCTCCCCTGGCGCTAAACCCATTATCCCACCTATTCCCGGTATTGATAAAGTTAATATTTTCTCGGTAAGAAATGTTGTTGACATTGACCGTTTAAATAAATCAATTAAAGGCACTAAACCACAAAACATAGCCGTTATTGGTGGTGGGTTTATTGGTGTTGAATGTGCTGAAAATTTAAAAGAAGCAGGTTATCAAGTCACATTAATTGAAGCAATGGAGCAAATTATGCGTCCATTCGATTACGGCATGGTTCAAATTCTTCATAAAGAACTGATAGACCACGGTGTTAATTTAATTGTAAGTGATAAAGTTGAGGCTTTTGACACCAATAAAATCATACTTTCATCTGGCAAGGTGATTGAAGCTGAAATAGTTATTATGGCCATTGGTGTCACGCCAGAAACAGATTTAGCGAAACAAGCAGGATTGACGCTAGGAAAAACGGGTGCGATGAAGGTTGATCAAAACTACTGCACAAATGATAAAAGCATATATGCTGTTGGTGATGTCATTGAGGTATATGGATATTTATTTAACGACTATTTCAAGCTACCTTTGGCTGGACCGGCTCAAAAACAAGCCCGTGCGGTGGCTGATCATATTAATGGTATGGCTATTGATAATCGAGGTTATATTGGTTCATCGGTCATTAAAGTATTCGATTACAATGCGGCATCTACAGGCTTAACGGAAGGCTTTATTAAAGCCACTAAAATGAACATTTCCTATGAAACGGTAAAAATCATTCCTAATGACAAAGTGGGTTTAATGCCTTTTGGCAGTCAAGTTCATTTCAAATTACATTACGAAGTACCTACAGGAAAAATTCTTGGCGCCCAAGCCATTGGTAAAGGTAATGTTGATAAACGCATTGATGTTATTGCTACGGTAATCAAATTTGGCGGTACTATTTATGATCTTAAAGATTTAGAGCTTTGCTACGCGCCACCTTTTGGCACCGCAAAAGACGTGGTTAATTTTGCCGGTTATGTGGCAACCAATTTAATGCATGGTGACTTTAAACAAGTGCACAGTAGTGACATTCGTCCACTCTATGAAGCAGACGCTTATATTGTTGATGTGCGTGAGGTTGCTGAATATGAGCGAAGCCATATAAAAGGCGCGGTAAACATACCATTGAGTCAAATACGAGAACGCGCTGATGAGCTCCCTAAAGATCAACCTTTATACTTACATTGTCGTAGTGGTCAACGCAGTTATAATGCCACTTTAGTGTTGCAACAACGTGGTTTTAATGACGTATATAATGTTTCAGGTGGTTTTATGGGATTATCCTTTTACGAATACTTTAATGATAAAACGCTAGGACGCGAGCCAATAGTCACTGACTATAATTTTAATTGATTGGCTCTGTTGTACTTAACTNNTTTTGGCGATTGAAATCGCCCCTACAGATTTTCAATGTAAATCAGCCCGTTGAAAATGTAACAACAATTAACGGGAACATAGCCAATTGATTAATGCCAATTGGAATAATATAAAGTGGAGTAATGAATAGCCCACTTCAAAATACAGATTTCAGCACTGTAAAGTGGAGCGCGTAAATACCGGTTAATTACTCTTCCTCACCGGTCAGTATATCTGCAAAGGTTGATAATTTACCTAAGGCTAAGTTATGAATTGATTTTCGAGGATAACGACCGGTACTGTTCATAGTGCCCGCTTGGGTATGCATCAGTAATTCTAACGATTGATCAATAGTTTCAACAGCATAAATCGCAAATTCACCCCGCTCTACTGCAGCAATAACTTCACTATTTAACATTAAATTAATGACATTGGTTTTAGGAATAATAACCCCTTGCCTACCGGTTAACCCTTTGTCTTGACATAATTGAAAATAACCTTCAATTTTTTCATTAACGCCACCAATAGACTGTACTTCGCCATGCTGATTTATGGAACCGGTAATGGCAAGACTTTGATCAATAGGTAGCAAGGTGATTGCCGAAATTAACGCACAAAGTTCAGCCATTGAGGCGCTATCTCCGTCGATATGACCATAAGATTGCTCAATAGCAATGTTTGCTGAAATAGCCACAGGAAAACATTGCCCGTATTTATGTCCTAAATACCCCGTTAATAGCAACACGCCTTTTGAATGAATAGACTTACCCAAGTCGACTTCACCTTCAATATCAGTAACGCCTTCACTGCCGGCATAAACGGTTGCTGTTATACGCGCCGGTGTACCAAAAACACTATCGCCAATTTCTAATACCGTTAAACCATTAACTTTGCCAACAAATTTTCCATCTGTACTTATTAATACTTGTTGCTCTTTTATTTCACTAAGCCAAGTTTCACTGATGCGACCAACACGCCTTTGCTTGGCAGATAAGGCCATTGCAATGTGCTGTGCTGTTAACTTTCCTTTGGCTCCTTGCTTATGCCAACAATAATTAGCTTCGTCTAACAAATCATTCACTTGCACTATATTCGCTGAAATTTTTTGTTGATGTTCACTACGCCTTAACGCATAACGAGCAAGTTCTAAAACGGCATCATCAGCAACCTCAGGGTAATTATTTTTGTAGGCGCGTTGACGAATTAAATTACCAAAGGCAATTAAATTTTTCTCATTTTTATCAAGATAACGATCAAAATCGGCCAGTACTCGAAACAGCTCGGTAAATTCTTGATCATAATCTTGTAAGGTGTAATAAATATCGGCATCACCTAATAAAACCACCTTAACCTTTAAGGCAATTTTTTCTGGCTGTAAACTGTAGGCGCCTGACTGATTTCCTTCTGAATAAGGATTTTCAATGGTAATTTGTTGCGTTTTTAACGCTAATTTTAACTTTGACCACACCAAAGGCTGGCTCAATACTTTATCGGCATCAAGTAATAAATATCCGCCATTGGCTTTATGCAGAGCTCCGGCACGTATTAAACGGTAACTGGTATAACTGCTACCTTGAAAACTGGCGTAATCAACATGACCAAATAAATTTTGATAGGTTGGGTTTTGCTCATACACAACCGGAGCACCTTCGCCGCGCTCACGAGTAACCAATAAATTAGGTAAAAACCGCTCAACCATTAATTTACGTAAATCTTTATCGTTTTGATTTTCTTCATTATCATTAACTAAAATTTCTAATACGGCATCAACAATATGGGCTTTAACTTTCTCTAAATATTTAAGTACACCTTCATAACTCGCAAATTCATGTTCAAGCTCTGCTAAATAGGGTTTTATGGCTTGCTCGGCCGTTTCATATTTTAACTGTCGTAATTTATCAGATGAAAGCCGCTTCCATTGAGGCAACTCTAACAATTCTTCTGTTAATACATTTTCTAACTCTGCTAACAATTGATAAAATGTTGAGCGTTGTTGTTCATCAAGTTTGGAAAACTCTTTATCGTCTAACGGCTTACCATCAACTAACGGAGAAAAGCCCACTTCACCATTTTCTTCATATAAAGCAACATTCTTTTTAAAGGCTATTTCTTCAACTTTGGCAATTGCTTGGTCGTATTTTTTATTAAATTCACGATCAACGGCTGACTTTTGACGCTGATAACTTGGGTTGTCAAAAATTTCAGGAAATAAATCTAACAACTCATCTATAAATTTATTCATGCGCAACAGTAATTGTTTGCCATCACCCGGATTAACGTAAAGTTTAGAAGGTGTATGGTTTTCATCAAAATTGTTGATGTAACACCACTCTACGGGCGTTGTTTCCTTTTTAGCTAACGCACTAAGCATCTGTTTTATTAACGTTTGTCTGCCAGTGCCGTGTTCACCCATAGCAAAAACATTAAAACCCGTTGCGGTCATCGACAAACCAAAATCTAACGCTTCTTTAGCTCGCTCATGGCCAACAAAATCTTGGGTTATTTCACTCGCCGGTTTAGTTTGTGTGAATAATTGCGGTGATAAAGTTGAACTAAGAGATTCAACGGTAAGGCGCGTTTGGTCAGCAATTGAAACAATAGCTTTAGTCATGTATATCCTTTGAGCAACAACAATTTATACAGGTAACTTTATACCCGTATCACTTTGAATAGGTAAGTGTACTCAGTATGTCTTGCGCTAACAATATAAAGTTATTGATAACATTAGGGTTGAAGTGGTAAACGGGTAAATTTATCATTACCGCACTTCGCACAGTTAGCCACTTCACTTGGGTGAACGATAGTGATCGTTTCATGACATTGTCGACATTCTAATTCACCAAAACCAATAACATCACCACATTGATATAAGCCATCATGTTCAAAATCATCCACTAATTCAGCCCATTCAACTTGTGACTTATCGGTTAACTGCGCAAGGTTTGACCATAACGTTTCATTCAACAAACCTAAATAAACAGAGTGCTGAGCCTGTGATTGGTTTTGCTGATAAAAATCATGCAAATCATATTTTAAATTATCCGTAAACTGTTTTAACTTATCTTCGGTCATGTTTTCTATCGTTTTAGCGTATAATTTTGCCTGTTTTAGTAACTCATTAATTTTAGGTTTTTGTAACGCTTTTGCTTCTTCAAGCCATGCACTGAGATTTTGATAAACCTCAACAAAATAATCATCTTTTTTCATGATAGCAAACTCCTTAAAATCAATTAACACTGGCTACTTTAAAAATAAGCTTATTTACACTTGATTTTTCGTTCTTATTTACACTCAGTATAGACAATAATCATCAATAATATGCATCAAATAAGCTTGTTGTTAGTTGCCTAGATAAGGTATTCTATCGCGATAATTTAAATTCTGTGTGTTGAACTTTATTTTAGGAAAATTTTCGCGGTAAAGCCAAAGGTGAAAACACTAAAGTTTTCACCTAAAGAGACCGCTTAAAGTAATGTTTAACACCACCCAAATAAGTGTTTGAGAACCGTTAATGGAAGCCATTTATAATCCCCAAGCTATTGAAGCAACAGTACAAAAATTTTGGACTGATAACAACACCTTTAAAGCTGTAGAAAATCCTGATAAAGAAAAATTTTATTGCTTAGCCATGTTCCCCTACCCAAGTGGTCGTTTACATATGGGTCATGTGCGCAATTATAGTTTAGGTGATGTGATTTCTCGTTATCAGCGTATGTTAGGCAAAAATGTTATGCAGCCTATGGGTTGGGATGCTTTTGGTTTACCCGCAGAAAATGCTGCAATTAAAAATAAAACTGCACCGGGTAACTGGACATATCAAAATATTGATTACATGCGCAATCAACTAAAATCGTTAGGTTTTGGCTATGATTGGAGTCGAGAATTAGCCACATGTAAGCCCGATTATTACCGCTGGGAACAATGGTTTTTCACTAAACTTTACGAAAAAGGCTTAGTATATAAGAAAAATGCCACGGTAAATTGGGATCCAGTTGATCAAACCGTGTTAGCCAATGAGCAAGTTATTGACGGTCGTGGTTGGCGTTCAGGCGCTATTGTTGAGAAAAAAGAAATACCGCAGTGGTTTATAAAAATTACTGATTACGCAGAAGAATTATTAGATGATTTAGACCAACTTACCGATTGGCCTGAACAAGTAAAAACCATGCAGCGTAACTGGATTGGTCGTTCGCAAGGTGTAGAAATGACTTTCGATGTTGAAAAATCAAGCGAAAGTTTTGATATTTACACTACGCGTCCAGACACATTAATGGGGGTTACTTATGTTGCCCTAGCCGCTCAACATCCTTTAGCGCTTGACGCGGCAAAAACAAATTCAGCATTAGCGAGTTTTATTGAAGAATGTAAAAGCAATCAAACCACCGAAGCTGATATGGCGACGATGGAGAAAAAAGGTGTTGATACTGGCCTTAAAGCCATTCACCCCATTACCGGTAAATTAGTACCTATTTGGACGGCTAACTTTGTATTGATGGATTATGGCTCAGGCGCTGTTATGTCGGTACCAGGACACGATCAGCGTGATTATGAATTCGCCGAAAAATACGGTTTAGACATTACTCAAGTTATTGCTGCTCAAGCCAGTGAAGACGGTACTATTACCGATATCAGCAAAGCAGCGATTACCGAAAAAGGCTTATTAATTAATTCGGGCGAGTTTAACGGCCTTGATTTCGACCAAGCCTTCAAAGCAATTAGCGAGCAGTTAATTAGCGAAAATAAAGGAAAAATAACCACTAATTATCGCTTACGTGACTGGGGCGTTTCTCGTCAACGCTATTGGGGTACACCTATTCCAATGGTTAACCTTGCTAATGGCGAGTCAGTACCCGTTCCCGAAAGCGAATTACCGGTAATCTTACCTGAAGATGTTGTAATGAACGGCACAACGTCTCCTATTAAAGATGATCCGCAGTGGGCAAAAATCACCTATAACGGTGAAACAGCCTTACGTGAAACTGATACCTTCGACACCTTTATGGAGTCTTCTTGGTATTACGCGCGCTACTGCTCTCCCAATGATGACTCACAAATGATTGATCCTGCCAAAGCTAATTACTGGCTACCGGTTGATCAATATATTGGCGGGATAGAACACGCTATTTTACATTTACTTTATTCACGTTTTTTCCATAAATTATTGCGTGATGTAGGCTTAGTTAGCTGTGACGAACCTTATAAAAAACTATTATGTCAAGGCATGGTATTAGCCGATACTTATTATCGCGAAGCCGATAATGGCGCTCAAGACTGGATAGCGCCAAGTGATGTTAACGTTGAACGCGACGACAAAGGTCTGGTAACCAAAGCAACGAGTAAAATTGACGGTAATGCTGTTATTTCTGCCGGCATGAGTAAAATGTCGAAATCAAAAAATAACGGTATTGATCCTCAACAAGTTATCGAAAAATATGGCGCAGATACGGTGCGTTTATTTATTATGTTTACTTCGCCACCTGAGCAAACACTAGAATGGTCTGACGCCGGTGTTGAAGGCGCACATCGTTTTGTCAAACGTGTTTATAAACTAAGTCATGATTTTATTGAGGCTGTTGGTAGCGAGTCTATTGAGCTTAACGGTTTAACCTTAAATTCAACGCAGAAAAAACTTCGTCGAGAACTGCATAAAACGATTGCTAAAGTCAGTGACGATATTGGTCGTCGTAATACCTTTAACACCGCAATTGCAGCAATTATGGAGTTAATGAATCATTTAACTAAAGCCGCTATTAGCAGCAAAGAAGACCAAGCAGTAATGCAAGAAGCATTGCGCGCAGTTGTTTTAATGTTAACGCCCATTACGCCGCATATGTGTCATCATTTATGGCAAAACATAAGCAATAATGATGTTTCAGTTGAAGATGCTGTTTGGCCATCGGTTGATGAAAGTGCTTTAATTGAAGATGAAAAACTCATTGTTGTGCAAGTTAATGGCAAGCTTAGAGCTAAAATAACCGTTGCTGCTGATATCAGTAAAGAGGCGATTGAAGTTAAAGGTCTAGCCGACGAAAACGTCCTTAAATTTACCAACGGAAAAACAATACGTAAAGTTATTTATATTCCGGGCAAGTTACTTAATATTGTTGCAAATTAATATGCTAAAAAAATTCATCATTAACATAAAGCGCGTTAACCGCGCCATCTACAATAACTTGCCGGTAAAAGTAAGAGCCTTGTTAATGGCAACGTTAATGATTAGCGCGTTATCGTCTTGCGGTTTTCAATTGCGTGGCGATTACTTACTCAGTGATGAATTACAAACGTTATATGTTAGCTCTAGTGATATTCACGGTGAGCTAACGCGTTTAGTAAAACAGCATTTAGGTCGTAATCAAGTAAAAGTACTTAGCGCTTCAACGCAAAATGCTCCTGAACTTCGTATTATTTCAGATAAACTAGACAGAAGAACATTGTCGGTATTTCAAAATGGTCAAGTAGCTGAATATGAATTAATTTATGCTGTTCATTATCAATTACGTTTTGCAAATCAAGAGCCGCTAGACTTCCGTTTTGAGTTAAATAGAGATTATCAAGACGATCCTAATTTTGCACTCGCAAAAAGTAGAGAATTATCATTACTACTGAGTGAAATGAGAACCTCTGCCGCAGATAAAATTTTACGTGACATGGCTAGAATTCAACGATAGCTAGTAGATTCAATTTCCACAAAAAAATTGACTTAAACCGGCTTAAATAGGCTTAAATGAAAATTTATCATAATCAATTACGTCAAACATTGCAGCAAGGCTTTACAGGCGTATGGTTGGTTTTTGGTGATGAGCCTTGGCAAAAAAACAATAGTTTAACAACGATTAAATCTCACGCCCAACAGCAAGGCTTTAGCGAACTTATTCGCTTTAGTGCTGATAATAAATTTGATTGGCAACAAGTGATTGATGAATATCAATCCATGAGTTTATTTGCCAGTCAGCGTATCATTGAAGTTGAATTAACTAGTATTAAAATTGGTGACTCAGGGAGTAAAGCGTTATTAACATTAAGCGAAATGTTAGTAAAAAATGAGACTCAAGATGTTATATTTATTTTTCATGGCGCCAAAGTTGATGCGCCAAGTGCGAACAGAAAGTGGTTTAAAACCTTAACGAAACAAGGTTGTTATTTACCTTTATATGATATTGACCATAAAGCGCTACCACAATGGTTACAAAACCAAGCCCGCGTATTAAATGTCAATTTAGCCCCTGACTTAAAACATTTACTACTTGAATTATTTGAAGGTAATTTACTGGCATTAGAGCAAGAGTTACAAAAATTATCACTGCTTTTTGGTCAGCAACAAATTACCCTGGCCGATGCTGAGCAGCAGCTAATTAAACAAGCAAAGTTTAATCCTTTTCAAATTATCGATGCTTTGTTATTAGGGCATTGTGACAAGTGTATTGCCATGCTAGATCAACTCAAACAAGAAGGCACTGCTGCAGGACAGCTTATTTGGGTATTTCATAAAGAAATAAAACAGCTTTACGCCATGTTAAGTCAATTGGCGCAAGGTGAAAAGTTAACCGACATATTCAAACAATATAGAATTTGGGATAAACGCAAGCCGTTATATCAACACGCATTAACACACATTAGCCTCGATAATACCAAGCGAGCAATGTCTCGATTAGCACAGCTTGATTTAATCAGTAAAACCAGTAGTGAATTTGATGCGTTTGTTTTACTCGCCGATTTATGCCTAACCCTTTATCATGGTGAGGTAACAGAAAATTTTAGCCTTGACTATGGTTAAAAATACAGCTTAAATTTTCTGTCTTTATATCTGTATATAAAGTAAATCAATAAAATATTACCTGACTAACTCAGCGTTAGGATCAACCGTAGCACAGCCATGACCATTCATAGGGTCAACACTACACTCATAAACACGCACATAATCAATCAACATTTCTTGAGGAAAAATAGTGCTGCTATTAGGATCACCGGGCCAATTTCCGCCAATTGCTAAATTTAATATTAAATGTACTTTTTGATCAAAAGGAGCGCTATCTGTTTTAGTAAATCCTTCTTTAATTGCTCCTCCACAAGTCATCCAACCTGTTTGGCGTTGAGTTGCATAATGTGTATCGTCAATATACCAACGAATTTCACCCGCTTCCCATTCAATAGTATAAATATGAAATTGCTGTGACATGCTAGTTTCTGGGTAAATACCATTACCTGATGATTTAAGGTTTCCATCTTCGTTAGTATAATGCAACGTAGCAAATAAATGATTATCGTCAGCACCCGTTTCTAAATTAACAACTTCCATTATGTCTATTTCGCCGCTATAAGGCCAATTGCCATAGACATTCTCTGTGGGTAACGTCCATATAGCCGGCCATATTCCTTGTCCGTAGGGTAGCTTAGCGCGAGTTTCAATACGGCCATAACGCCAATCACCTTGATGTACTGTACGCACTCTTGCTGAACTATAATCTCGTTCAACAATGTCACCAGAATTTCCTGACCAACCAGCGTCGCCTGAAATCACTTCATTTAAAGCTTTAATATGTAAATTACCATTTTCAATAAATGAATTTTTTCTATCATCAACATAACATTGCAATTCATCATTACCACCACCGGCACAATTTACTTCATGCTGCCATTTGCTAGTATCAATGACTTCTCCATCAAATTCATCGGACCATACCAATGTCCAATCGCCACCTTCAGTAATAGCAACTTCTTGATCAGCAGGACCACAAATATCAGCTGTAGAGTCAGGTTCAGGAGCTGGTACTAGTGCAAGCTCCTGAATTTTATTAGAGCCACCACTACTGCCACATGCCGATAAAATAAATGTTAGTAATAAAATTATGCACTGTTTCATAAGATCCCTTAAAGATATACATGTATTTTTATAGGTGATTGTTATTGAGAAGAATCACTAATATGTTGAATTTCTTTATTAATAGTAGTTAATACACTATATGGTCCATCAATGTCATGGGTTAGTTCCCAAATCATTACCCCTGAACCTTCTTTTAAAGCGAGCTGAGTTTTAACTTTGATAGTTGATAATCCGTTATAAGTTATGTAGTTACAATTTTCACAAACTTTGCCAATAATATCGTTTTTAATTACTTGTTCGCCAAATTGATCAACAACTTCTTTAAAAGAGTAATTTGGTGCATAACTACCGAAACCATAGCCATAAAAAGGTAAACCCAGTACTAGTTTTTCTTTGCTTAAACCGCGTTTTTTCCATAAATCAACATGTTCAACAGCTTGCTGATAAGTAGAATGTTCACTGCCAGATTTTCCCCAAGAAGGACCTATAGCATCGTAAGACATCAAGGTAACAAAATCGAAATACTCAATTGAAGAAACAGGAATCATGCCGCCAACATAAGATGCTGTAGCGCAAGTAAGTAGCTTGTTTTGTGGTTTTAATTTATTGGATAATGCTCTAATAAAAGGTGTGTAATTACCATGGTTATCAATATCGGTCAGTATCACTCCCTCTATATCTATATCGATACCGTCAAGCTCAAACTCATCAATAAAATTAATAATAATATTCACTAGTTTGGTTCTATTTTTAGCTTGTAATAATGTTGACCAATCACCTGAGCAACTTGGTATTACACCGCCAGCCATGGAAGCTAAAACCTTTACACCGGCTTGATGAGCACGCTTAACTGCGTAATGCAATTCACTAGTTAATGTCTGACTTTCTTTCCCATTAGGCATACAAGCTAAGCGACCATCTACTAATAAATCACCATTACTATTAGGGTTTAAAAAAGCAATATTTAAATGAGTAACTTTAGTTAAATCAGTTTGTTCTATACCCGCAGTAAGTCCTTTAAAAGTAGGAATATAACCTACTACTCGGGGTTGTTCCCCAATAGAAAATGTTTCAATAGCACCACGTTTTTGCATAGTGACATAAGCTTGCGGATGCTTTTTATTATCCAAAGTAATGTTGGTTGGATATTGTCCTTTTAAAACAATTTCTTTTAGTAACTTACCGGTTGGCGATACCTTAGCAATAACGCCTTTTCCATACCGGGCAATATAAATATTACCCTCTGTATCGGCATGCATACCATCTAAACCAAAATCGCTAAACTCAATAAGTAAGCGTTTGTTCGTTAAATTGTTATTTGCATTAATATCATAAACCCACACTTTACGTTGTACGCTTTCGTTAACATATAAATGCTTTTGATCTTGAGACACTTCAATACCGTTAGTGGTGCCCATATTTTCTTCTATTAACCTAGTGCTACCGTCAAGATCAATACGCCAAAGTTGACCACTACTGTTTGCCCAATTAGGATCACTCGCAAACAACACGCCTGATTTCATGATGGCAATATCATTTGGTTGACTCATTTTGTCATTGTGCGCATACACGCTAACAACCGTACTATTAGCAGCAACTTTTAAAATATTATGTCCGGTGTAATCCGCAATAAACATATCACCAGTTTGATTAAAACGAATACTATTGCCGGTACTTCCCTTGGGTAAGGTTAAATAGAGCTTTGCCTGCCCTGAATTATTAATAATACCTATGGTGCCTTCATGACCAAAGTTAACAGCATACAAATTACCGTTTTTATCAATGGCTGGTCCCTCTATGCCTTGCGTAAAAACCTTATCGGTTACCCAATCTGATACTTGGTATTTTTCACCCGCATAACTTTTTTGTAAAAAGACAAGTAATGGCAATAAAGCGATATAGTATTTTTTCATAATTTAATGTAATTTAATTTTTTTGGCTTTGGCTACACAATATCAGTATATTGACTACACCTTAGTAAACCTTCAACCTTTATTTAAAAATGGTTGATTGCAACATATTGATAAAAACTAACTGATTCAACAAATACAATCAACCGCCTTAAATATATTAGCGCTTAAAACGATGCACTAAGATAAACACCATAACGTCTATCTGTTTTAAAATGGCTACGAGGTGTTTGCATACCTTCCTGATTATATATAATTTCAGTTTTGATCACTTCATCAAGTAAGTTGGATGCTTCCAAACCAATTTTAAATTGTTCATTTATTTGATAGGAAATAGAAGCATCTAATTGACCCGTATCAAGGGCAACAACCGGAGCAAATTGATCCGCATCACGACGCGTTAATAAGTACTCTGATCGCCAGCTATAGGCTAAACGTGCCGAGATATCATATTTTTCATACATTAATGCCGTGTTAAAAGTATTTTCTGAATACCCCTCTAGATCTAAGTTATTAAATGCACGATAACTATTACGGCCACCTTCACCGGCGCTACCTTCACCAAAACCTACTTCATCTTCAAGACCAGATTGATCAATATAGGTATAGTTAGCAGACAAGCCAAAGCCACTCCATATGCCCGGTAAAAAATCATAAAATTGAACGTATGAGAATTCAATACCGCTAATAGTTCCACCACCTTCATTGGTGTCGGTTTGAAATGCTACCGGTTGTGTAACCCCATTTGGATAGTTATCAGCGACAGCGGGGTTAGGCTCTGGGTTTGTCACATTTTCTGTGTATAAACGTTTATGTATTACGTTATCTAATTCTTTAACAAATACACTAGTCGTTAGTGAACCTGTATCTGAGAAATACCACTCAAAGCTTAAATCAAAGTTAATAGCTTCTTCAGGCTTAATATCAGGGTTACCTGTCATACCTGAGAAATCAACCGAAGTTACACTAGGCTCTCCTGGCTCTGCGTAAAAATCATACACACGGCTCGCGGTAATATTTTTGTAATTTTGAAAATTTGCAAAAACAGGGAAGTAAACATTTTCTGAAACAGCAAAACGAAGAATATGCTCTTCTGTTACCTCCATACTTAAGTTAAAACTGGGTAAAACACGTGTATATTTGTCCCCTTTAACGGTTACTCTTTCGCCTTCCGTTGGATAAGCAAAGGCATACTCATCAGGATATTCTGCGGCAATAATCGCTGATGTTCCTTGAGCATCCCAACCAAATTGAGTTGGAAATAATAACCCGCCGTTTGACTCTACTTGCCAACTAATATACCTCAAACCAAAATTACCTTTAATGGGCATATCCAAGTCATCAAATTCATAATTAGCTTGTAAATATACCTCAAAACGATCTTCTGTCGTTTCGGTGATTTCTGAATCTAAATAACTGCCAGTAGCACCTTCACGTTGATCAAGGTTAGGAGCCCCCGCAGAAATACCTTGCTCCGCGGGCATATCGCCAAAGTCACCAAAATTATGAACATCTTCGGTTTTAGGAAACCAAAAAGACTGATCACCTTTTAATACACCACCACCAAAAAAGTCATTGGCATCATAGGTAAATTGTTCAAATAATTCAGGATGTTTTAAATAGGTTGATTCATATGGGTTTGCTGTCCAAGCACTATTAACTTCTGCCCAATTCCATGCTGAATTGCGAGACAATTGAGTTTTCTTCGAAGCATAAGCGCCCGCCTTGACTGAAGTAATCCAACTCCCCTCAAGGTGATACTGTAAATCAAAAGCTAACGTATCCGCATCGGCTTCGTTGTCTTCTTCATGATCCATTTTAGAGCGTAAATATCCTTGTTCAGGATAGGTTGGGTTCAACACATCACCAGTGTAATTTACACCACTCGGCACATCGCCTGTTAAGTCAAATTCAACTCCAGTATCATTAATAACCGTATCAGGTCGAGTAATACCATCGTTACTGTACCAACTTCCCATTGTAGGATTAATTATGCTGCTATATGTCCAATCTCTTACTGAATTTGTAGAGTCAATATGTTGATAATCAAAATTTAATTCTAAATTTTCTGTTGGGGTATACTTAGCATGTAAACTCATATCCTCAACTTTAGTAGCAACTTTATTCCAACGACTTTGAATGTATAACCAGTCAGTATTAACCTCACCGGCGGTCATAAAACCATCATCACCAAATTCGCCACTAACCACACCAATGACATTAGGATTTACTTTATAGCCTTGTTCACCATATTGTACAGCTCGTTCATCCCACGCTATTGAGGCATCAGACAAAATATATTCTGCTGTTATTTCAATCGTTTCACTTGGGTTCGTCCATTGTAGGGATGAAACAATTCCATCACGAGTTCGATCTGAGTCAGCACGTCGAATAGCAATACCGGGGGGGCTGTATAAGGTTTCATCTTCATGACCAGGAATTGCAGTTCCTTGATCACCAAAGTATTCGGTTTCTGCTGCTGTTAAACTACGTTCATAAAAACTTTCAACACCAACACCATCACCACGATCTTTATGTTCAGAGCTAGTACCACCAATTAAGAAGCCAAATTTACCATGATCACTTTCCCAAACATTACTAAACATAAAGGTTGCCGCAGGAGTCCACTCTTCACGGTGATCGCCATATGATCCTTTAATTTGACCGTAAATAGTCATATCTTCCGAGTCAAAGGGTTTGCGCGTAACTAAGTTAACCGTACCGGCAACACCACCAGAAATAAGATCAGCCGTGGTATTTTTTACAACTTCAATACGACCTAATAACTCCCCCGGAATATCAGCATAACTTAAACCGCCACCATAAGAACTTGAGCTAAAGGCATCACGACCATTAATTTCACTACGAATACGTTTTAAACCACGAACAACAACCCCTGATCCTTCAGATGAAAAATGATTTGAGTCAGTGGCCGATTCAAAACGTTCAATAGTAACCCCCGGTATTCGTTGTAATGCTTCGGTTACACTTTTATCTGGCAGTGCACCAATATCTTTAGACGTGATTACATCTTTAACTGTATCAGCTAAGCGTTTAATTTCTTGAGAGCCGGCAATACTACCGCGCATGCCGCGTATTTCAATCACCTCAATTTCTTTCTCATCAGCTTGTGTTTGCTGTTCTTGTGAAAATGTACTATTTGATACGATACTTAAAAACGCACCACAAACAGCAAGATAGATCCTATTTTTTTTACATTTTATAGTCATACTTTTTAACCCCTAATTCAGTGTTATATTGTAATTTTAGAATTTTTCATTGGCATAACTAACAGCAGGGTCATAAACTGACAGCGCTGTCATTAAAAGATAAAAAAATTAACTGTTTTTCTTATTAAAAGTCATACCTTATTTTATTCTTTAACCAATTCTCTACCTATTTGCGATCCTATGTACCACGGCGGTAAACAATAAATGAAAATTCGTTATCAAGAATATCTAAGGCAGGTTCAACACACTAGTGCTTTTCTTAAGGTGGTACTTACATTTTGCATAGTGATACCACTAAAAAGATTTGATGGTGATATCAATAAGTATCACTTTGGAAAAACCTTGTACCACTTTAGAAAACAAACCTGATAGTACATTGATTATATTAACTTATTTTTTCTAAAATCTGATGGGGTTTCAAATGCGTATTTTAAAAAAAAGCGATTGAAAGCAGCTTTACTTCTAAAGCCTGAATTATCCATAACTTCCTTAATGGATAATTCAGGGTGTTTACAGAGCAAAAACTTGGCTTCTTCCACACGATAATAACTAACCTGAATTCGGGATAAAAA
>JAOPTQ010000068.1:0-3966 GCA_051531915.1 Colwellia sp.
AAATGTGATCAAGAGACAGATTTCCTTTGGGTGGCGCTTATTATTGAATAAAATAAACCGTTTAATCCAGAGGAGATAGGTCTTTTCAGTTTGAATACTATAGTGTTTTACTCGCATAACATGGCGAATACTTTCAAGAAATGGTGATGTGGACAAAGCAACCCTCCTTGTAACTGTTTATTTATACAGTTATAGTTTTAAATTCTAAATAAATCAAATGTTCGAGTATTACTACGATATCAAAGTAATGGGAATAATGTCGGTGCTATTAGTTATATAAAACCAGTATCTAATTGAAAAATATGTCTTTATTCTGCTCTGGTACAAGTTGGGGTTATATTGATTTCTCAGTAATGTTCATTAAAAACAAAAACAAATTATTAGTTACTTTCTAATCCATTGAAAATATGGGATATTATTATTCAATAAATAAAATTTATGGGTGCGACATTACTGAGAAGTACTCATAATAAGCTGTTATATGTTTATCATAGTGTATTGTTCAAATGAAAAAACGTGACAAATTTTATATTTTAATCGCTCTTCTTTGTTGGTTATGGTTTGCTGTAATTAGTGCGTCAGGCTGTGAGTTTTTAGATGCACCATTTGCTTTTGTAAGTGGTTGTCATAACTATGGTGTAAATTGGAATGCTGTACTTGCACCAACTGGATTATTGGTCTTGTTCGCAGGCCCTGTTTGTGCTTTATATTTTTTGTATCGTTTATTACAAATTATGCTGTGGCTTTTGAAACTGAGCTTCAACAAGTTGAGGTCAAGCTAGAACATATAACAAGCTGTTCAACAGGATTAAAAACAGCAGGCTACCTCGCTTCGCTCGATTTTAGCCTACTATTTTCAACCTGTTAACAAGGGCGTTATGTGGCAAGGATGAGTATGCAGTTTGAAGCGTGGAATAAAGTAGCCCATCATATCGATTTTAATTTGGAAATTGATATTAAAAAAATATTGAGTGCTATACCTTTAAATTCAAAGATTTTAGATTTCGGTTGTGGGTACGGAAGAAATAGTAATATATTGACCACAGCAGGTTTTAGTAATGTGATTGGTGTGGATTCTTCTATAGGGATGATAAATAGAGGAAAAAAGGATTACCCAAATTTACATTTAGCATACAACGCTACCGATAAGCTTTCATATCCTGAAAATCACTTTGATTTTATCTTGGTATGTGCGGTATTTACTTGTATTACTGATGACGCTGAATGCAACCTTATAATTACAGAATTGAATCGAGCCTTAAAACCAAATGGTATTATCCACTTGGTTGAGTTTTGTAGCAAAGCTGGGCAATTAATAGATAGCAATATTGGTGTATCAATGAAGCACCGTACTCCTAAGGAACTTAGTGACTTGGTAAACTCATTTAAATTAGTGAGCTCCGAGGTGTCATGTACAACTACAATTGGTGGTAGCAAAGTAAATTATTATAATTACTTTGGTGCAAAAGCCACATAACAAGCCATTCAAGCAGGACTTTTAACAGTTGGTTAGGTTCCGCTTCGCTTCACATTTTAACCAACAATTAAAAGCCTCTTAATGGGGCGTTAGAATTTTTAGCTATCAAGGTTCTTTCTGTGTATGAATAATATCTGGGGTATACTATTAGCCACATGATAGAATCAATGAATAAATAAAAAATAAGAGGTTAAATATGAAAGTATTAGCATTTGGAGCAAGCAGCAGTAAAACATCTATTAATAAGATGTTAGCAACATACACAGCTGGGCTTATTCAGGGAGCAACTGTAGAAGTTTTAGATTTAAATGATTATGAGCTTCCGCTGTTTAGTGAAGATAAAGAAGCTGAAATTGGTTGCCCTCCTTTAGCAATGGATTTTTTTAATAAAATTGGCTCAAATGACATTATTGTTATCTCATTCGCTGAGCATAATGGTCATTATAGCGTAGCATACAAAAATATATTCGATTGGTGTTCTCGGATAGATAAAAAATTATACCAAGGTAAGCTAGTTATATTTTTATCTACCTCGCCAGGACCTAATGGAGCCAAAAATGTATTATCTTCAGCCGAACAATCAAGTTCCTTTTTTGGTGCAAATGTAAAAGCTTGCGTATCCGTACCTAATTTTTATGATAATTTTGATATAAAGTCAGGTTGTATTAATAATAAAGCTATAAAAAATGAATTAATAAATGCTACATCAAATGTGGTGCTTTAAAAATTCTAACAAGTCATTAAAGTCGGACAAATAACAGTTGGCTTTTGCTCGTACCTCGCTATTTTAGCCAACTATCATTTGCCGCTTAATGGGGCGTTATATGCCAAAATTGGCATTTACATTAACCTGTAGGGATACAAAATGTTACGACTGATTATTCTAAGTTTTTTTATGAGTTCTATCGTTTTCGCAAACGAAACAACTCATATAATAGAACTTGATTATAGCTATTCAGATATAAATAATGACTCTTCTGAAATGACATCTGATTTAAATGATTTATTGACTTCACATTATTCTTTTTCATATCAATACAAGGTGGCAGAGCATATTTTGATTGGTCTTAGTTACTTGAAAGGAGATAGTAGTAATTCTGATGGTATAATAGTTGATATTTTTACTGATTCTAAAATTGATTACAACGCAATCTTGCTTTCAGCTACAGCAAATTATCCAATATCAAAGCGAAATTATTTGTACGTTGAGGTGAATGCACTTCAATATGATTACGATGTAATTGATGACGATGAAGTTGTTTATAACGAAGATGGAAATGATTTTGGTTTCTCTTTTGGTTGGATGTATCAATTTGATAATGGAATAGGGATCAAAGCTGGTTATGAAGTATTGAATTTAGGGGAACATATAGATATTAAAGGATTTAATACAGGTATTAGTTACCGATTCTAGTGTATAGCTAAAGATAACTAAAAAGGCTGTAATTGGCATATAACAAGGCATTCAAACGGAAAAAATACAGCTGGCTGTTTTCACTCCGTTCAACATTTTAGCCAGCTATATTTTTCCGCTTAATGCGGCGTTATACGTACCTCAGAGTATGGAGAATCTTTTGAAACTTAAAGTAGAAACAACTAAAGCTGATTATGACGCTTTTTATGCTTACACAGCATCTAAACTTTTAAAACCTTTTGCTTGGATACCCATACTTAAAAATGTTGTTCTTTGGATAGTCATTGGTGTTATTTTTATGTCTTTTTTTCAGTTTCAATCTGGCAATATAGACAATAAATTATTTTTTGCAACTTTGGTAATATCGATTCCATTTTTTATATATATAGCTCTTGGAAAGTTAATGGCAATAAAACTCACCAAATGCTTCACCCCAAATCAAAATGGAATTATGATCGGCCCTAAAGAGTTTGAAATTAGTTCAGATGGTATTAAAGAAGTCCATCCATATGGTTATAACTTTTATAACTGGGATGTAGTGGAGCAGGTTGAAGAAGTAAATGGTTCTATTTATGTGTTCGTGGACAAAGTTCTAGCTTTAATTTTTACCACTGAGTCATTCGAATCTGCTGAATTTAAAGAAGAACTTATGGACACATTAAAAAAGTACGTATAACAAGTTGTTAAAGCAGGACTTTTTACAGTTGGCTAGGTTCCGCTTCGCTTCACATTTTAGCCAACGGCAAAAAGCCTCTTAACAAGGCGTTAGTGGCCGCAACTTGTTCTTTAAAATAAAGTGGCAAGGTTTGGTTTTTGATCTAAAAGTTTGGCTCTTTTTTCATTCTTTATTGTGGTGATTTTCTAGGCTTAAAAAAGTTTTGTGTTTTTTGAAGATCAGTTTTCGCCTAAATTTTGCTGAGTTAAACAATCAGCAAAAGCGTAAACGGCTCAAATTCACGTTGGGCGGCTAAGTTGCGGGGTATTTTTTAGTTCTCACTTCCACACATTAATTTTTAGTGTTTTTGGTTGGAGAAATGTGTTTAACTATTAAGCAACTAACAAGCTGTTAAACAAG
>JAOPTQ010000069.1:0-2757 GCA_051531915.1 Colwellia sp.
AACCATTCTCTGCAATCAATGCCTTGCCTAATACGTTTCTAATTCCAACTGAATCATGCAGTTTGAAGTTGTTTGAGTATAGTAGTTGAGAACTTTCCTGACAAAACAAGTACAAATGCTCACCTACACGGTTAACTACTCAGTTTATTTTGTTCTTTAGTTTGGCTTTAGTAATTAGCCGTTGGCTCCGCTAATGCCCTTTTAGTAATTTTAGCGTCTACTTTTAAAGAATCAACATAACTTTGATAAGCTGATTGTGCTAACTGTGATGTTTGTTGTTCCGCTAATTTAGGGTTACTTTCACCCTCTTCAACATAAACAGCTTGAACTTCAATTAAAGCTAAATCACCATTACTTAACGCTACTGTTGACGCTGAAACAGCACCTTCAACCGGGTGTGGTAATACAAAAGCGGCACGGCTAATACTTTGATCTAAATCAGCGCCGTAGCGAGCAGCTTTTTCTTTTGTAATAAACGTGGCATTAAGCATAGTTAATTGCCCACTAATATCAGTGCCTGTTTTAAATTGCGTGAGTAACTCTTCAACGGTAGTTTGTGCCTTTTCAGTGGCTTTTTGGGCAATTAATAATGCGCTGATTTGCGCTTCAACTTCGGTTAAAGGTTTTACCTTAGCTTCTTGATAAGTATTCAAACGTAAAACAATAGCAAGATTGTCATTTACTTCAATAATATCTGAATTCATATTGTCTTGTAGAACTAAATCAGAAAATGCCGCTTCGATAACACTCGTTTGATTAAAAGGAGCAACATTACCAACTTTTGACAACCAAGCCGATGTTTGAATTTTTGCATTCACTTCATTCGCCGCATCATCCAAACTGTCAGGAAATTCAAAACTAACACGGGCAAGTTCTTGCTGTAGTGCATAAAATTTATCTTGTGCTTTCTCATTACTTACTTTGGTGTGTAACTCAACCTTAACATCTTCTAAGCTTTGTACAATTTCTGCTTTAAAATCCGTTAATTTTATAATGTGATAACCAAAACTTGTTTTTACCAATGACGTAATATCACCAATATTAGCTAAAGCAAGTGCCGCTTCATCAAAGTTTGGCTCCATGGTTCCCACATCAAGCCAATCTAAATCACCACCATTTTCGCCACTAAACGTATCATGCGATAATTCTTTGGCTAATGTTGCAAAATCTTCTCCTTGATTAAGACGCGTTAATATAGCTTCAGCTTGAGTTTGTGCTGCAGTTTCATCATCTTTAAATTCAATTAAAATATGCGCGATACGACGCTGCTCAGCTTGGCGAAAACTGTCGATGTTACTTTGGTAATAGGTAGCAACATCTTCATCACTTACATTAATGTCTTTCGCAATATCAGTAACATTTAAACTAATGTAATCAACTTTTACTTGTTCTTTATTTTCAAAACGCACTTGATTGGCCAAATAATAGTTTTTTATTTCTTCAGCGCTTATGTCAATATTAGCTTTAAATTGCTCTGCTGAAATAGTCGCAAAACGTATATCACGCGTTTGGTTTTGCAAAGCAAGTTGTAGTTTTTCTTGATATGGTAAATTAAATTCAGTGCCGACTAGCGCTTGGCTTAATTGACGACGAGTCATTTCTACGCGTAAATAATCTCTAAAGTCTGACGACTGGAAAAAACCAGATTGGTTTATAATAGCTAAATATCGGTTGTTATCAAACGCCCCATCAACTTGAAATTCAGGCATTTGACGAATTGTTTTTTTCAAATGTTCATCTGACACTCTGATCGCTAAATCATTAGTGCTTTGATCAATTAACGTTTCATTAATTAAATTGTCTAATACACCTTGGCGAAAGTTTGCCATATAACTACTGTCATTTGATAAGGTGTCAAACATTTCACCAAACTGTTGCGCCATTCTATTACGCTGTGCTTGGTATGCTTTATTAAAAGCTTGTTGACTGATTTTTTCACCGTTAACCGTGGCTACCGAAGTATCAACAGAATTGGTATAACTACCAATACCCGCCACAGCAAAAGTTAATATGATTAAACCAAGAATAATTTTGGCTGTTAGTCCCTGTGAACTTTCTCGAATATTTTCTAACATCTTTGTCTCTTACTTTACGCCTACTATTTACACTTAATAAAAGTAGACTCGTTTTTTGTTGCTCGCGATTTTAACAGAAGCAAGCCTTCGCTTGAAGCACAACATCACTTAAATACAAATTAATTAGTATTTATACCCGTTTCACTTGAAGGTACAAATTTCAGCAAACCGAGAAAACCAGTCCAGCGTTGCCGACATGAATGTCGGTACTTAGACTTTACATGGAGAAAAAAGTCAGTGCATTACTTCGCTTAACTCTGAAACTGCATTTTCAGGTGGTACGGGTACACATTAAATAAAGCCAGGTTAGATTAAAAATCAGCTTAAATCCGTTTCTTCCTATATGTGACGTTTTTAACCATTACTTTTAGTATTAGATTTCGTTATAATAGCGCGCTTTAAAATGTATGATGGTTAGTTTTATCGCCCTTCTCGTACGATGCGATAAATATTAGCACTACTTTTTCTTTTTTAAACGGGTAATTTGCATGTCGGTTCAACAGCAGGAAGTCGATTTACGTCGCACCTTCGCTATCATTTCTCACCCAGATGCGGGTAAAACCACCATTACTGAAAAAGTATTACTTTTTGGTCAAGCTTTGCAAAAAGCAGGGACGGTAAAAGGTAAAAAGTCAGGTCAACATGCAAAATCTGACTGGATGGAAATGGAAAAAGAACGTGG
>JAOPTQ010000070.1:0-26515 GCA_051531915.1 Colwellia sp.
GGTTATCGAATCGCTGACAAACTCCCGAAGGGTGAGTTTAAAAGGCTTACAGACTACGTTATTGATTTCGACAATAGATGAACCATTCTCTTCAATCAATGCCTTGCCTCTAAGTCTTTTAATTCTCGCTGAGTGGGAAAGAACTTAATCAATTTGGTATAGTTGCCCTTTTAGTCATTAAAAAAGGAAAGCTTTGCTATAATAATAGGGGGAGAGTAACTAACTTTATAAACAGGTGATAACGCGATGGAATATGAATTCATACATGACGCCACTACGGGTGAAGCCAGAGCAAGATTCTCCTTAGGGCATGAAATTATTGGTCCTTGGATTGAAGTTGAACTAGGTTATAGCAATGAAAAACTGACTCAGTTATTAACCGCCATAGATCAAATAGAAAAAGGTCAGCAAACAGAAGTTATTATTTCGGGTCATGAATATTCGGTGGCTATTAGCCAAGGTGATGTTGAAGTACAAACTAACGTGAGTTTGAATGGTGAAGAAGCACTGCCAGAAATATTAGCCACGGATCATATTCATTATGATCAAAATGAAAGTGCTAGCTGTGGTATTGATGATTTTCGATCGCTTTTACTTTCTTGGGCAAAGTTCACTAATAATACAGATTACTAATAGTACAGTTTACTAATAATTTACCGGCTTAACCTGATGAATTTGGTATAACGAGTGTTGCCTGACCTTTTTCTAAAGTGAATTAATAATCTCTTCTATTAGTTTAGGTAGTGCCTCTATATTCAGTTTTAATACCGATAAAACAGCCGTTTGTACATAACGCCAGTCTGATGAATCTCTTTCTAAATATTTTAATGAAGTAATATGTTCAGCAAGCTTTAATACCGCATATAGAGAATGTTCGTTGGTGTTATCTAATCTGTCTAAAAAAGCGCGATCGTGGTGTTGTAAAATTATTTGGCAGACATCTTTAGGCAGCCGCCAAGACGTTGCAACAAAATATCCAATGGTTGCATGATTAGCCCGATAATGTTGTTCTTCAATTTCAGGTAATGCCCGTTCGGGTGTCATTAATGCTTCGTCAATAATAGTTTGATAATTATCAAACTTCATAGCCATAACCGGAACACCACAGCCATGGAATAAGCCTAAGCTAAAAATTTTGTCCGTCGGTAAAGCAAGTTGCAGCTTCTTGTTTATGGCCGTTGCTACGGTAGCAACATCGCCCGTTAATTTCCAAAAATCTTCTAAGTCGATACTACAGTTTTTTGGATCAAAGCTTTTTTTCAAAAGACTACCAGTAACCAACATGACAACACCGTAAATGCCAATATAATTGACTGACATTCTAATGTCAGTGACGGTTCTATCTAACCCATATAAAGGTGAGTTTATTGTTTTTAAAATAGCAGCACTAACCGCAATATCTTTACTGATAGCTTCTGCTATTGCACCGACATCAGGTTGAGGCTCAGCCATTAATCTTAGTAACTTTAATAATAATTTTGGCTGAGCGGGCACTGAAAAACCACGACTGATATCATCTAATACACGTTGATCAACAATTAACATAGGTTTTTCTCTTTTGTATCCCAATCTTATTAACTATAAGATATTTTAGTTATGATCGCTAAAAACTAATGCGTTAACCAAAGCATGCCAACAAAAAACAGCACAATAATACTATTGAAGGATAAAATATAAATAAAACCTTTTAAGCCTTCTTTTAAACTGTAGCCTCTATTATTAAGGTACCACCACCAAATAACACACATGATTATGGGTAATAAAAAGAAAAGTTTAATCATGTTTTTATCCTATTGCTTTGGTTTTATTATGCTCATGCCAAGGAGCCACTTTAAATAACATTAACATGCCTGGTACCGCTAAAGCAGTACATAAAAAATAAAAATTAGTCCAACCTATTTGTTCAACAATAATACCGGTTGTGGCATTAGCAAATGTTCTTGGAAGTGCCGTTAATGCGGTAAATAAAGCAAACTGTGTTGCCGCAAATGCGGGGTTAGTTGCTCTGGCTATAAAAGCCGTAAATGCGGCTGTACCCAAGCCAACACCAAGGTATTCAAAACCCATGGCAAAGGCTAAAGCATAACTATTGTGACCAATTTCAGCAAGGGCTGCGAAACCTAATATACTAATAATTTGCACAAAGCCAAAAAGCCACAAGGCTTTATTAATACTCAGTTTGATCATTACAATACCGCCAACAGCTAAACCAATCGTCATGGCAATTAAGGAGGCGGTTTTAGCAACAACCCCAATTTCTGTTTTACTAAAGCCCATATCTATAAAAAAAGGCGTTTGTAATGCGGTTGCCATGCTATCGCCCAGTTTATATAAAAAGAGAAAGACTAGAATATAGGCTGCTGATTTAAGACTGTTACTTTGAATAAAGTCTTTAAAGGGCAAAACAACGGCTTCTTGTAGCGATTTTGGCGCTAAGTGCTCAGTTTCTATTTCTTTGATAGTGACCGTAAGTACAATACCGACTAACATAAAAGCAGCAACAATGAGAAATACAGATTGCCAGCTGATATGATCGGCTAAAATAAAGGCTAATGAGCCGGGTACTAAACCTGATAGTCGATAGGCTTGTACATGAATTGAATTACCTAGGCCAAGTTCATTATCAGGCAGTAATTCACGTCTATAGGCATCAAGTACTATATCTTGGCTTGCACTAAAAAAAGCAACAGCTGCTGCTAAATAGGCAACAGACCAAATATCTATTGCTGGATTAATAAAGCCAAATGCCGCAATGGAAAATAACAATAAAACTTGTGTTATTAACATCCAACTACGTCTTCTTCCCAGACCACCGAGTGAGTATCGGTCTATCAAAGGAGACCATAAAAACTTCCAAACATAGGGAATGCCTATTAATGAGAATAAGCCTATTTCGGCTAAGCTGACACCTTCAGAGCGTAACCAACCAGGCACTAATTGATAAAGTATAAATAACGGTAAACCTGAACTAAACCCGGTAAAAATACAAATCAGCATACGTTTATTTAAAATGGCCTGTTTAAAAGAGGCTGAGGTCATTATGGTTTGCTCAATATGGAGTGGTTTGGATATATGACTAAGACTATCAGAGACTTGTATTTAGCAGAAGAATAATTTTAGTGAAATAGGCATTACTAAGCAATAGGTCTCCAGCCGATGCAATCAATAGGGTAACTGCCAACACCTTTAAAAAAGTCTAAGCAGGTATTCATTTCACTTTTAAAAAATAAATCATGATTTAATGCTTGAGCACCTTGCAAACTAATTTCATGGACTAAATGCCAAAAAACACGTTCTTGAGCGCTACTTGGGGTTTCATCAGTGACACTTAAAGACGCCCACTCTTCCATGGTATCAATAATAAATTTATCTAACTCAGTATAGTGAAGGCTTTCATCAATAACAGCATGCACATAAGTTGTTATTTGCGTAATCTTCTCATTAATAAATCGTTCAATAATAATGACGACCCCCTCCAGAAAATTAACTTTCTGACTATAAAGTACTGAAAATTGAAATTTCAGACTGCTAAGTTGAAGCACTGAGTTAAAAGTACTGAGTTGAAAAATGCAGGAGCGAACTTTTACAATAATTTAAAGCTAGAAACTACAAGCTACAACATAAAATAATTATACTAATTAGGATTCACTTAGATAGGTAAAAAAATAGTATATAAGACCTTAGTCTTACCCTATTTATCGTTTATAAATGGTGTTTTGTCAAAAAAAAGTATGAACTTTTTTTGTAGTAAAGTGCACATTGTAAGAACTTTGTTAATTTTTAGGGGGTTAACTGTAAATAGAAATAATGTACTGCACCACTTGAGTCTCTAGAGAATAGTGAATTTTCAAGTGGAGTGGCTACAGAAAGCTTTATATGAGTGGCAGGACCTTATTTAGCCGGTATTCATTCAGCAGGTAATAGCGTCGCTTTAATTAACATAACTGGGTCTAAAGGAACGTTTTCCCATGCTAGTGCATCATTGTAGTCTGTTTTTACTTTCGCCATAGCCTCTAGTACTTCATCACCTTCAACAATAGCACCAAATACTGCATAGCCCCAACGACGACCGGGATCTAAATTTGTATTATCACCCACATTGAAAAAGAATTGTCTGTTAGCTGTGTGTGGTCTATTTTCTTTTGCCATCGCAATGGTGCCGGTTTCATTTTTTAGTCCGTTTCCTGATTCATTTACTATGTCTTTGTTGAGTTTTTTTGCGGTAAAATCTGCATCATAACCGCCGCCTTGAACAACAAAATCTTCAACAATACGGTGAAAAATAGTGTTGTTATACTCTCCTGTAACGACGTAATTTAAAAAATTATCAACCGTTATCGGAGCTTTTACTCGATCAAGCTCAACAATAATGATACCCATAGAGGTTTCTAGTTTGACTTTAGGGTAAATATTAGTGGGGTCAATCGCTGAGCTAGTAAAGCTTACCGTCAGCATAGTCATTAATAAAAGACATTGAAAAATAGTGCTAATTAATTTGTTCATTGTTGTTCTTCTAAAGTTGTTTGATACCCTATTAGGTATTAATTAAAAAAGTTGAAATATCTTTACTGGTCAAAATTTGTTGTAATAAGATTGCAAATTGTTGGTTAAAATCTCTTTCTAATACCGCTATATCTGCTTGTACTGGGCCTTCACTATTGCCTTTACTTTTAAATGAGCTTGTTAATGTTTGCTTATTTTTAGTGACTTTTACTTGTATAACAATTTCGCTGTTGGTTTTATAGCTCATGAGTTTTTGTTCTACACTCACAACCGCTTTTTCTATTGATACTTCAATTTTGTTATGGCTGCTATTGTTGAGTTCTAAACCTTGTTTTGGCCAATAAGTCGATAAAGTCTTTTCAATGATCGAATCTAAAGATTGTTGAGAGGATACAAGCGTTGCAGCCTCACCCGCTTGTAAAATTTGCACAACATGATTACTGGTACGCATGTCGATTACAACAAGATTAGCTTGGGTATTCAAGTAGATATTACTTGGTTTAACTATCATGTCTGGAGCAATAATGACGTGTGTAGGTGTGCTAGTACAAGCGCTTAAAGCAAGTAACAAGGTAATTAGAAGCGTTTTTTTTATAGTCATAATATTGGTTGTCATGTTGATTTTAAGGTTAGTTAATAGCTGTGACGAATAACGGTGAAGAATCGTCAAATGTTATCGTTTAACAGCGGATTGAGTAACAAATTTGTCATTGCTAGCAATTAACTTTTCATTACCAAAAATACGCTTTAGTTTGATATGATAAGCCAGTTGCCGGTTGCCGATGATGCGCAATTCTCCACCTTTTTTTAATACTCTATAACTGTCTTTAAACATTTGCCAGGCAATATGGTCTGTTGTTGCGGTATTTTGATGAAAAGGTGGGTTGCATAAAATCACATCAACACTATTACTATCTACATCAGTTAAGCAATCATTGAGATGAAACTGACCTTGTGATATTTGTTCCGGCAAGTTGTTTTTAAGGTTTATTTTAGCGGACTCAATTGCCATAACTGACTCATCAATAAACTGTACATTGGCGGTAGGTTGGCTAGCTAATACACTCAAACCAATAACGCCGTTACCACAACCTAAATCAATAACTTGGCTTTCTGGCGCTATGTTAGGTAAGTTCTCCATGAAATAGCGAGCGCCAATATCAAGTTTTTCTCTTGCGTATACATTGGCGTGATTACTTATAGAAAAATCACGTTTTACGGTTTTGTTAGTAAATGACCAAATCGTAGGAAAAGGTGATTTCAAGTTTTGTTTAGATTTATGTTGCGATGCCAGTTTACAAAAAACCAAGCGTGCTTTTTTAACCGCTAATGAGGTTGTGGTTTCGCCAAGATATTTTTCAAATAATTTTAACGTTGAGCTGTGAATTTCTTTAGCGCGATCACCTGCAATAAACACCGTGCTTGCTGCGTACTTATTGTTTATTTGAATTAATTGTTCAATCAGTAGTGATTTACTTTTAGGTATCTTAAATAAAATAATGTCAATATTATCAGGTAGTTCATCTAAGCTAGTTAATTGATTGATTTTGCCGTTATTTAAGTTGTTTTGTTCAATGTTGTGTTGAATACCTTTTTCACTAATATATGAGTCATTAATGCAATATACGGTTGGGCTAACTTGTTCCTCGGTCTTATTACCACAAAAATTAACCGTTATTGCACCAAAAGTGTCATTAAAAATTAATACGGATGAATTATTGTTTATTAACTTATTGTCATTAGCATGATTTATCAAATATTCGTCACTGGCATCCCAAGCTTGTAAGCTTCGGTTTACCTGTACAATAGGAAAACGCGTTAAAAAAAGATTTCGATCATTAATGATAAATGGGCTGAGCATTGTTAAAGTACTTGCAAATAGAGGCAAAAAATATTGCGCTATTGTGACATATTTGATTTATTTTTGTTGCTTCACCCGCTATTTTTTAGGTATATTTCAGAATGTTTTTCAAAAGGCTCCTTTTCAATAGACCACTTTTTTCAATAAACCTTTTATCAAGAGAACTTATATGAGCATTGAAGCCATGATAGAAAAAAAATTACTTGCCGCTTTTTCTCCTTTACATTTAGAAGTTGTTAATGAGAGTCATCAACATAATGTGCCAGCAGGTAGTGAGTCACATTTTAAAGTGACAATTGTGACCAAAGATTTTGAAGGTGAACGTTTGATAAAACGTCATCGTGCAGTGAATACTATTTTAGCTGAAGAGTTGGCTGAGAAAATACATGCGTTAGCACTACACACTTATACAGAAAAAGAATGGTGTAATTATTATGCAGATAACAACCCATTGTCGCCTAATTGTTTAGGGGGCGGGGAATAGATACATATGGGTATTAAGTGACGAGTATGCGTTGAATAGAGTTGACGTTGATATTTCGTTCGACAAGCTTCTTGTAACTCATGCTTTATTGGTCGTACCTCTTTATTGTGAAAGCAAGGTACACTAGCGGAAATTCTCTAGAGAATATTCTAACATTCGTATAATTATTCAGCTTATAAAGAAGGCTTTCTTATGGTTATTAAACCGAAAATCCGTGGTTTTATTTGTACAAACGCACATCCTGTAGGCTGTGAAGCTCATGTTAATGAGCAAATTTCTTATGTTAAAGCGCAAGGCATTACGTTAGGGCCGAAAAATGTGTTAGTGATTGGCGCTTCTACAGGGTATGGTTTAGCTTCTCGTATCACCGCTACTTTTGGTAGTGGTGCAAGTACGTTAGGGATTTTTTTCGAAAAGCCACCGACGATAAAAAAAACCGGCTCAGCCGGTTGGTATAATACCGCCGCTTTTCAAAAAGCCGCTGATGATGCTGGTATTTATTCAAAGAATATCAATGGTGATGCTTTTTCTCATGCCATAAAAGCGCAAGCCATTGAAGCGATTAAAGCGGATATGGGGAAAATTGATTTAGTGATCTATTCACTTGCTTCTCCACGTAGAACTGATCCCGATACAGGTGAAGTATACTCTTCAACCTTAAAACCTATTGGTCAAAGTGTTACCACTAAAAACTTGAATACTTCAAAGCGCATTATTGATTCAGTGTCAGTTGAGGCGGCTAATGATGAAGAAATTCAAGGTACTGTTGATGTGATGGGCGGCGCTGATTGGGAACTATGGTTAGCGGCATTAAATGACGCTGGCGTATTAGCCGAAGGTGTTCAAACCGTTGCGTATACTTATATTGGCAAAGAATTAACCTGGCCTATATATGGTAAAGCAACCATTGGTAAAGCCAAAGAAGATTTAGATAGAGCCGCCGCCGCTATCAATTTAGCTACCTCAGCGATTCAGGGTAAAGCACGTGTTACTTCGCTAAATGCTGTTGTTACGCAAGCAAGCTCTGCAATTCCAATTATGCCACTTTATATTTCTGCCATGTTTAAAGTGATGAAAGCAGATGGCACCTATGAAGGCTGTATTGAACAAATCAGTAACTTGTTTAAAGAAAATATATACAGTGATACCCCACGGTTAGACGAAAAAGATCGTTTTCGTCAAAACTACAAAGAGCTTGAAGACTCTGTTCAACAACGTGTTACCGATATTTGGAATACGGTTGATACCGATACTATTGACGAGTTAACTGATTATGTTGGCTATCATCAAGAGTTTTTAAAGCTGTTTGGTTTTGGCATTGATGGTGTTGATTATGAGGCTGATGTTAGCCCAGAAGTTGTAATAAATAATTTGTAGCTATTCATGTTGTAACTATCCATTTTGCTACTGTATGACGCTATTAAGGTGTCATACAGTATTCATTGACTAATGCCAACTCCGGGCTTTTCTTTTTTTCGAAACTCGAAACTCGAAACTTTCTTTGCTTGTAACTTCACTTTGCAACTGTATTTAACTATTCTCTTTTAGGTAAGCAAATAAATTTTTGTAATGCTTGCCTAGTTTTTCTGCTTTTTTCTCTTTGGCGGCTTGGCGAATTAGCTGTTTAAGTTTTTGTCTATCCATTTTGCTAAACTCAATCAATAATGCTTCTGCTGCATCATTGCCGTTGTCTATTAATTCATCTCTAAGTGTTTCTAAACGCACAAATTTAGCCGTTTCTTGTTGATGTTTATTTGCCATCACATCAATCGCTTGATGGATAGGGGCAAGATCTGTTTCAACTAATATTTTAGCAATATGACGAATATGGCGTCGTAGCGCCTCATGTTTGTTGAGAATTTTATCTGCGACAACCATGGCGTCTTTTAGCTCTTCCGTAAGAGGTAAACGGCTACGTTGATGCTTAGACATTTCTACCAACGATTGAGCAAAATCTTGCAGTTGATGCATTTCTTTTTTTATTTCGGTTTTACTTTTTAATTCTTGCGTTAAGTCGTCGATATCGTTGGCAGAGTGGGGCATAATAGTTGATACATTAAATAATACTTAACTTTATTATACCATTAAATTTAGCGGTTACTAAATTTGGTTGTAAAGTTGATTATATTAAACCGATAAACTTAAGCAGATAGAAACCTATGAATCGAACAGCAGTATCTTTTGACCCACTTACCGAGCAGCTTGAACAAGTAAAAAACCGAGTTGCTAAAGTACTTGAATTAGCTAAATCTTTAGGTGCCGATGGTGCAGAAGTTGCGATGAGTCGTCAAGAGGGCTTAAGTGTTGGTACACGTTTAGGTGAAGTAGAAAATGTTGAATTTACCAATGATGGCGCACTAGGCATTACTGTTTACAGAGAAGGTCGTAAAGGCAGTGCTTCAACCGCAGATTTATCTGAAAGTGCACTAATGCAAACAGTACAAGCGGCGGTCAATATTGCTAAATATACCTCGGTAGATGACTGTTCAGGGTTAGCTGATAAAAAACACTTAGCAATGAATCCGCTTGATTTAGATTTGTATCATCCCAAAGTATTGAGCACCGAAAAAGCGATAGAAATAGCAAAAGAATGTGAACAAAGCGCACTTGACTATGATAAACGTATTACTAATTCAGACGGTGCTAGCTTAGATTGTTTTTCAGGTTTTAAAGTTTATGGCAATAGTCACGGACAACTGGTGGGTTATCCAAGCTCGCGCCATAGTTTAAGTTGCGTAATGATTGCAAGCCATAACGATGAAATGCAGCGTGATTATGCTTATGATGTGAATCGTGATTTTTCACTGTTAGAAAGTGGAAAAACAATAGGTGCTAGGGCTTCAAAAGAAGTGTTGTCGCGCTTAAATCCGCAAAAATTAGCCACCACAAAAGTACCAGTGTTGTTTCGTGCTGATATTGCTAATACCCTATGGGGACATTTTATTGCGGCAATAAGTGGCGGAAATTTGTATCGTAAATCCTCATTTTTACTTGACGCTTTAGGTGATGATGTTTTTCCTGAATTTTTAACGATTCAAGAAAGACCTCATATTGCTAAAGCACTGGCAAGTGGTGCTTTTGATAGTGAAGGTGTCTTAACGCAAGATAGAGATATCATTACTAAAGGCGCATTACAAACGTATTTATTAACCAGTTATTCTGCTCGTAAGTTAGGACTTACTACAACGGGACATGCGGGCGGAATTCATAATTGGCTGGTCAATGTAGAAAAGTCAGCGCAAAATAATTGCAGTGGTGATTTTGATGCCATGCTGAAAACGCTAGGTACAGGGCTTTTAGTTACTGAGTTAATGGGTCAAGGTGTTAATGTGGTTAATGGTGATTATTCACGTGGCGCTGCCGGCTTTTGGGTCGAAAACGGTGAAATTGCTTATCCGGTTAGTGAAATTACTATTGCTGGAAATTTACAACAAATGTTTAAAGGCATAGTTGCCGTTGGCTCTGATGTTGATATGCATGGCAGTATTAGAACCGGCTCAATACTTATTGATGAAATGCAAATTGCGGGTCAGTAGTTATCCCCGTACCACTTGAAGATGCAAGCCAATAAGTTAGTTATAAAAAAAGTCCCTTGAGGTAATAGGTGAGTATGATCAATGTAGGTGATATTGCTAATCATGAGAATGAGATATTGCCTATCTCTATTCAGTCGAGTGAAGAACTGGTGATTCAGTTTATCAATATAAATTCGGTGACTAACAAACTTGAGGCATTATTTAACTTTCATACCTTAACGGCTAGTTGGTATGAAAATGAAGATAATATCTTATTAATCCGCTTATTTTTAGTGATGGAAGATGACTTTATTGAGCAAAAGGATTTATACCAAAATAAGCAAAAAGATAAAAATACCGATAAGCTCTATCATTTTTCCGATGACGTTTTTAGTTACCATGCTATTAATAAGCAACAAATAGAAACTTATATTGCGATCACGGCTTCTGAGCAAAAATTATTATTATTAGAAAAAAAACTATTAGCGAATTACCTTGAAATCAAAATGAGAAAAGTACTTAACCTTATTGCTCAACAACTAAAGCTTTCATTAATTTAGTACCGCTTAAAGAGTGAAGGTATATGTCTATAAGCCGTAGTCGGCTCGACCGTTTCATCAGTCAACAAAGTAATCTTCCGCGTAAAGCGGTGAGATTACTATTGGCTCAAAAACGTATTTTGGTTGATGGTATTGTTGCTGAAAATATCGCACAACCTATTGATAAGTTCTCGCACATTCAATTGGATGACGAAATATTACAAGCGAATAAACCGACATATATTATGTTGCATAAACCTGTTGGTGTGGTTTGTGCCACCAAAGATAAACAGCATAAAACCGTTATTGACTTGCTGCATTGTCAACATAAAGATGATTTACATATTGTTGGACGTTTAGACTTAAATACTTCGGGCTTAGTGTTATTAACAAATGACAGTCGATGGTCTGAACAGCTAACCTCGCCGCAGCACAAAGTAGAAAAGCGTTATCTTGTTACCTTGAAAAATCCACTTACTGCTGAATATATTGATGCTTTTGCTCAGGGAATGTATTTTGATTATGAAAAAATAACCACTCAACCGGTAAAATTGACCATTCTTTCAACGTATCAAGCCGAAGTTATTTTAACTGAGGGACGTTATCATCAAATAAAACGCATGTTTGGTCGTTTTAGGAACCCTGTTATGGCATTGCATCGCATCGCTATTGGTTCATTTGTGTTAGATAACACGTTAAAGGTAGGAGAAAGTAAAGCGTGTTTCTTTTAAATTTTTAACAAAAGGTTGTGGTGCATCATAAAGTGATTTAGGTATATAATAAAAGTCATTAAACTACCTAAGTGAACAATAACCATGAATAAATCTTCTTTATTAGCTTTACTTGCGAGTGTTATTTTAGCAAGTTGTTCTAGCTCATCTGATGTCTGTGAGGATGTCACTTTAGCATCAGAGCAAATTCAACAATGCCAAGTATTACAGCGTCAAATTACTAATGCAAAAGGAAAACCACTAATACGTACTGAATTAGAGCGTCGCTACCAAACTGATTGTATTGATATTCGTTATTATCGTGATGCTCGTCAACCAGCAATTTGCGGCAACAAGCATAAAATTAAAGAAATAACTGCAACCGCTAAAGAAGAGTTAACAGAAAAAAGAAAATAAGCTTTATTTGGATAACATGGTTATAAATTTAAAAAGTGTGTCGTTTAGTGCTAAATTATCTATACTCAACGATTCACATTACTTAAATATATTGCAATTTATTTTCAGGCCTAAATTGTTTTTTAATGACGATAGTAAAAAATTATTATGACCGATTCTAATTTACATAGAGATTTTGAGGTAAAGCATCACCCAAAAAATGATTTTTTGAAGCTTTCAAAAGAAGCTTTATGCGATAAATTGCAAGCTAGGGAACAACAAAACCAAGATCTACAGGCTCGATATAAAGCATTGTTTCAGCTTAACCAGTTGTCACAAGACTGTGACAACTTAACTGATTTTTATCCACAAGTTCATCGTACTATTGCCACATTAATGACCGCGAAAAATTTTTATATTGTTAATTATGAGCAAACTTTTTCAACCATTGAGTTTGTCTATTATGTGGATGAAAAAGATAAAAAACCAACAGGCATCATCGATTATAAAAACAGTGAAGGTTCATTTACTCATTTAGTGATTGAATCGATGCAACCTTTGTTAGTAACACCGGCAATAGAAAAACAACTAAATGATAACCAAAAAATAAAAAAATATGGCACCACGGGTACTGATTGGCTAGGTGTGCCCTTGCTGCAAGATGGTTTAGTTATTGGTGTTATGGTGGTACAAAGTTATAGCGAATCAACTCGTTATGTAGAACAAGATTTAAACCTACTTACTTTTGCGGCTCAACATGTTGTTGGTGCTATGCTTCGTTTACAAGATCAAGAACGCCTTCAAAATGCAGTAAACGCCAGAACCAAAGAGTTAATGGTACAAATTCGTGATCGAGAAAAAGCTGAACTATTGCAAAAGTCTTTATATAGAATTTCAGAATTAACTAATGATATTAGTTTTAATATTGATACTTTCTATGCCAAAGTTCATAACATTATTGGTCAGTTAATTAATTCTACCAATTTTTTTATTGCCAAATATTACCCAGAAAGTGAAAGTTTAGAATATATATATGTGATAGATGAAGAGCTTTCTAGTACCGCTAATAACTACTTTAAGCCAAGAAAATTATCTAATCAATATTCAGAGCTAGTTATTCGACGCGGTAAAACAGTTTTACTCAATCAGCAAGACATGAAAAATTTATATAATGCCGGTGAAACCCGAGCGCCAACAGCAGGAGAGTATTCATGGTTAGGAGTTCCTTTACTACATGATAGTACTGTCATTGGTGTGATGGTAATTCAAAGTTATGATAAGAGAACCATTTATAATCAGCAAGATGCAGAGCTATTAAATTTTGTTTCTCATCATGTCTCTACTGCAATTAAGCGTAGAGAAAGAGCTGATTTTGAACGTGAAAATCATGAGCTATTAGAACAACAAGTAAAGTTAAGAACGGCAGCTTTAGAAGAAGAAATAAACCAACGAAAACAAGCAGAAAAACAACTTAAACATACTGCATCACATGATAGTTTAACCGGGCTGCCTAATAGAGCGGTATTTATTGATTTACTTAACCATGCTATTGCCTGTAACAAGCGAAAGCCAGAGTTAGCTTTTGCTATTTTATTTTTAGATTTAGATCGGTTTAAGGTGGTTAATGACAGCCTAGGTCACCATGCAGGTGATATGTTGTTAAAAATAATTGCACAAGAACTGTCAGCTATTGTGCGCGGTAAAGATGTGGTTGCCCGTTTAGGTGGCGACGAGTTTGTTATTTTAATTGAAGATTTAGTGTCAAATAATGAAGCGTTTGAAATAGCTCAACGTATTACCGATTTTTTGAAACAGCCTTTTACTATTGATAATCAATTAGTCTTCACTGGTACTAGTATTGGTATTTTATTTAGTGACAAGCGCTACCATAATGCTGATACCATGTTAAGGGATGCTGATACTGCAATGTATCACGCTAAATATAGCGGTAAAGGTCGTTATGAAGTCTTTGACGATAGCATGCATAACAAAGTACAAAATGCATTGAGTTTAGAAGCGGATATTAGAGAAGCGATAGATTGGCATGAATTTGAACCTTATTTTCAACCTATTATTAAGTTAAGTAGTAAAAAATTAAAGGGTTTTGAAGCGCTGGCTCGATGGCCAAGCACTAAGCGTGGTTTTGTCTATCCTGATGAGTTTATTCCTTTAGCAGAAGAAACAAATTTAGTGCAAGCCATTGATTTGCAAATTTTAGAAAAATCTTGTAGGCAGTTGAAAATATGGCAAGAAAAGTTTTCAATTGATGATTTATACGTGAGTTGTAATTTGTTTTGTAATCAATTTTTTAGTACAACATTACCTGATGATATTCAAACAATTCTAATTAATACAGGCTTAGCGCCGAAAAATTTACGTGTTGAGCTCACCGAGCGTGCTTTATTAGAAAATACAGAAATTGTATTAACGAATATGAAGGCGTTAAAGCAAATGGGCGTTAAAATATTGCTTGATGATTTTGGTACAGGTTATTCAAGTTTAAGCTATTTGCATCGTTTTCCTATTGATGTGTTAAAAATTGATCGATCTTTTATCACCAATGTTCACGAACACTCTAGTAACAAAGCTATCATTAAAACGATTATCGATTTAGCCACTAATTTGAAAATGGCAACCGTTGGTGAAGGTATAGAAAATATGGCCGATGCTCAGTTTCTGCAGCAGATGGACTGTTTATACGGGCAAGGTTATTATTTTGCCAAACCAATGCCGATCAGTAAAATGGAACAATATATTAGTGATCAATTATAAAACCATGCATTCTGTCTTTTTTAAACTGTCTTTTTAAGTTTTCTATCAAACCATTAGCCATATAATATATGGCTAAAATTATTAATTCCCTATAAAAAACCGTGTAAATATCATAATAACTAGCACATTCTGTTTAATTCAATTTAAAATTCAATTTAAAATTTAACGATAAATTCAATAATAAATTATATTACGACTATAACTAATAAGTAGTATCTAATAAAAGTACCTAAAAAATAGTCATAGTGTTCTGTTTGGTTAATTTGAGGATGAAATTATGCTTTTTAATTATTCACTTGTCACCGGTTGCCCTATTAGACAGAAAATTCGTGAGTTTTATCGTGTTGATGAAAATGTTGCCATCAATTATATTCTGCCCGCAGCAGAAGTTAATATGAGTGCACGCAGTCGCGCCTGGGAGCGCGCACGGAAAATGGTTTTGCAGATACGCAAAGACCAAGAAGGTAATGGCGCAATTGATGCTTTGTTAAATGAATACTCACTTTCTTCTGAAGAAGGCGTGGTGTTAATGTGTTTGGCGGAAGCTCTATTGCGTGTGCCAGACAAACATACCCAAGATGCACTTATTCGCGATAAAATCTCTCAAGGTCAATGGAGCGCTCATTTAGGAAGTAGTGACTCATTATTTGTCAATGCTTCTTCATGGGGATTACTTATCACAGGCTCTGTGGTGGGTTACACCGATAAACGTAAGCAGGATCGATTCGGCTTATTGAAAAAAACTATTGGTCGTTTAGGTGAGCCTGTTATTCGTAAATCAATGAACTTTGCCATGAAAATTATGGGCAAACAGTTTGTTATGGGCGAAACCATTATTGAGGCAACAGAGCGTTCTTTAATAAAAGAAAAACAAGGCTATGTATACTCGTACGATATGCTCGGTGAAGGTGCTCGTACTATGGCTGACGCCGATCGTTACCTTAAATCATATCAAGAGGCTATTGATGTTATTGGTCAGGTAGCGCTTAATACTTGTCATAATGATCCACGAAAAGTGCCGGGCATTTCAGTGAAGCTGTCGGCTATTCACCCTCGTTATGAATTTACTCATAAAGAAAGAGTAATGGCAGAAGTAGTGCCGAAACTCAAAATGCTTTGCTTACAAGCAAAAACTTATAATATAGGTTTAACGGTTGATGCCGAAGAGTCAGAACGTTTAGATATTTCGCTTGATGTTATTGAAGCCGTATTTACCGATAAAGACTTAGGTAACTGGCAAGGCTTTGGTATGGCATTACAGTCGTACCAAAAGCGCGCTATTTTTGTGGTCGACTGGTTGCGTGACATTACTTTACGTACTAAGCGAAAAATGATGGTACGTTTGGTTAAAGGCGCTTATTGGGACGCTGAAATAAAAAATGCTCAAAAAGAGGGCTTAATCGACTTTCCTGTGTTTACACGTAAATTTTCTACCGATGTTTCCTATCATGCCTGTGCCAATAAACTATTAGATTATCGTGATACTATTTTTCCACAATTTGCGACGCATAATGCTTATACAGCCGCCACCATTGTTGAACTGGCAGGTGATGACAAAGAGGGTTTTGAATTTCAATGTTTACATGGCATGGGTGATTCTTTATATGATCAAATTGTGCGTGAAGAAGGAATTCAATGTCGTATCTATGCGCCTGTTGGACACCACGAAGACTTACTTGCTTATTTAGTGCGGCGTTTATTAGAAAATGGCGCTAACTCATCATTTGTTAATGCCATTGTTGATGAATCTCAACCGGTTGAATCGTTACTTGAAGACCCAGTAGAGAAAACCCAACGGCTAAAAGAAAAATACAATAAACAAATAATTAAGCCGATAGCACTTTACCAAGATAAAAATGGCCAAGGCAGAGATAATTCTAAAGGATTAGATCTTAGTGATATTAATACGATAACGGCATTAAAGTCATCGCTAGATACTTGGTTTGTTAATAATTTACTTCATCAAAATGATATTCCTGAGAATAATATTGCGGTAAAAAATCCAGCAAATCACAGTGAAATAATAGGTTTTCATCGTCATCATAATAAAGATGACATGTTAACGATGCTTGACAATGCACAAGCCGCTTTTACTACGTGGTCAAAAACTAAGGTAACAGAGCGAGCGGCATTATTAGCATGTATTGCCGATATTTTAGAGCGTCATATGGCTGAGCTTATCGCTTTATGTATAAAAGAAGCGGGTAAGGTTGCTCAAGATGGTATTGATGAAGTAAGAGAAGCGGTTGATTTTTGTCGTTATTATGCAGCACAAGCGGTTGAACTGGCAAAAGATGATCGAATAGAGCCGCGTGGCGTAGTGTTATGTATAAGTCCATGGAACTTTCCCTTAGCCATATTTTTAGGCCAAGTAGCGGCTGCGATTGCCACAGGTAACACCGTACTGGCAAAGCCCGCAGAACAAACCGGTTTAATTGCTGTGCGTACCATTGAGTTAATGGAGTCTGTGGGATTACCAAAACACGTAGTTCAAGCGGTTATGGCTCGTGGCAGCCAAGTGGGCAGCGTTATTATACCTGATCCCAGAATCAGTACTGTTATGTTTACCGGCTCTACTGAAACCGGTACGCGCATTTCACAAACCTTAGCGATGCGTGGTGGCGATCAGGTGCCTTTAATTGCTGAAACCGGTGGACAAAATTGTATGATTGTTGACTCAACAGCACTGCCAGAGCAAGTTGTTGATGATGTTATTTCTTCAGGATTTCAAAGTGCAGGGCAGCGCTGTTCGGCTTTACGGGTGTTATTTTTACAAGAAGATATAGCAGATAACGTTATTGTTATGCTTAAAGGTGCATTAGCCGAATTGCATGTGGGTGATCCGGCAAAACTCAGTACCGATGTTGGCCCTGTTATCGATAAAAAAGCGCTTGATGCGCTCAATGCACATGCCAATTACCTGAAAACTCAGGGGCAGCTTTTGTATCAATGTCAAATTTCGAAAGAAGTCGATAAAAACGATCATTTCTTCTTTGCACCTCGTTTATATGAAATTAGTGATATTAGTGTTTTAAAAGGTGAAGTTTTCGGACCTTGTGTACATATCGTGCGTTTTAAAGGTAATGAAATAGAGCAAGTTATTGATAAAATTAATGGTACTGGTTTTGGGCTGACCATGGGAATTCACACCCGTATTGAACAACGAGCCGTCGATTTAGCTAAACTGTCACGTGCTGGCAATATTTATATTAATCGTAATATGATTGGCGCTGTTGTTGGTGTACAGCCCTTTGGTGGTCGTGGTCTTTCGGGAACAGGGCCAAAAGCGGGCGGACCCAATTATTTAACGCGTTTAGTTAAAGAAAAATCAACACCGGATGAAAATAGCTTTAATTTTTTACCATCACAAGCGGATGCTTTAGTTGGCGATGATAATACCAATAAAGCCGCAATAGCGTTTATGGATAAGGCAAACATTGCTGAAAAATTATGGCGAGCACAAGATTTAAATACACGCGTTTCATCGGTGCGTCAATTACTCGCGAAAATAGCGAATGTAGATATTGTGGACAATTTAGCCGATGATTTAAACCACACATTAGCCGCTGCGCGATCTCAATTGATGAGTATTGAAAAACGGATGAAAAAACCAGAGGTATTACCGGGGCCAACCGGGGAATCAAATATTATTTATTTGGAAAACAGAGGTAATATTATCTGTTTTGCCGATGAAAAGGTGAGCTTTCACTTTTGGGTGTTGTCGGTTGTTACTGCATTAGCGACGGGTAATACTGTGATCTCGGTTGTGTCTGATTTGTTTTATGAGGAAGCACTTGCTTTTAGAGATAAATTTATTGCAACGGGTGCCAATAAAGGTGTTTTTCAAGTGGCTAAATTGTGCCACTTAGCGACAATGCTAGCACATCCTAAATTGGCAGGTGTTGTTGTTGACAGTAATAGCGATAGTAAACATTATATCAGTGAAAAATTATCAGAACGTCAAGGCGCAATTCTCCCGGTGATTAGTTCTGAATATTTTGATAACTTGATTCAACGTTTATTAACAGAAAAAACAATTAGCATTGATACCACCGCATCAGGAGGTAATACCTCGTTAATGACCATGGTTGAGGAAGAAGAATTTTAGAGCATTAGTTACGAGTTAAATAGATTAGAGTAGCGAGTTAAATAGTAACGAAGACAAGTCACAACAAGTATTTGTAGTAGCTAAAACTTGATCTGACACTTTTTAGATATAAGAGCTTAACTAAATCTGACAGGCAGCAATAAGCTCATTGCTGCCGTTGGTAAATCATATCGAAATGCTGACTTCTACAACTTTGCAGACGTTAAGTATTATCGTTGAATATGGATTTAGATTAGTTTTTGTACATAGACAATGATTGGTTACAATCTACTTTCTATAGATTTGCCTTTTAGTTAGGTTAAAACTACCAAGACCTTTCTCTATTTTAAATAATTTAACATGCTTCCATTCATCTATTGAAAGAATTTCTATAATTTCATCTTGATTAGGTTCATCCATATTTAACCCAAAAATTACCTCCTTCAAAGCCAAACGGCCAAATTTTCTAACATTGCCTTGCATAGGGTGTTTATGCACTATCCTAAATTCATTTTCTACTACCCACTCTTTGGGTTTCGTAAGTGCCACCTTATAAGTAAAATTTTCAAGAGTACTTATAAGTTCAATCCGATGTGATTTATCTTTAAAATTCGACTTTAGTAAACGTTCAGAAAACGCCAAAAATGGCAGTTCATCAGTATACTCAACCTCTTGAGGTCTTAACCTTTCAGACATACCTAACTGGTATTCATCAAAACCCAAGCAAAATCCTTTATGACGGTCTGAATAATGAGCCCATAACAATGGATTTAATTCACCTCTAGATAAACTTAAAACCCTAAGGTCGCTCACAACTTCTAAAGCTGCACTTTTGAATGATTGTATTGCTTTGCTTGATATTTGTAATTTACTTATAGCGGCATCAAACAACTCAGCGTATTCAATTTGACAATCAAATGGATCATTTAAACTTTCAGGTGTTGCTAGCCACAATTCTTTTTTTCGTAAAATATCCAGAGCTCTATCTTCATACTTTCGATACTTATAAATAAATTCAGACATTTTATACCTTTAAATAAGAATTTTTGATGCCAAGCTATAACGGTCAATTGTGGATATTTATCAGTATAATAACAAAACTTTTCATTAGAAAATATATGGCAAAAATTTTAAAATTAACTTCCGCTTTGCGCACTTTGAAGTCATCCCAATTCAACTTCGTGGCTGACGGCTATGTTGTCTTTCATGACTGTCAGATTTGATACAGGCCTATTTACCAAAAGTGTCAATTCAGGTTTGAGCTAATGTACAGTATTTTAGCCACTTGTAAATTTACTTGCTCGAAACTAATCCCAGCAAGTATTTTCTTCACTCGCAACTAGTCTTCCCCTTACTTTTTTTTATCAAATTCTGTGGCATGATTTCAAGCAATCAAAATAAACTAGTGAATAGATGACAAATAGCAAAATAAAGCCATTAGACCGAATTGATATGACTATTTTAGCAACGTTGCAAAGAGATGCCAGAATCTCTAATGTTGATTTAGCTGAAAAAATCAATTTGAGTGCTAGTCCCTGTTTAGAACGAGTGAAACGTATAGAGTCACAAAGCTATATTGAACATTATGGCGCTGTTTGTAAAAAGTAGATCCCAGTAGGCTCTACGCCCCTTATCCTAGTTGACTGGTCAGATTTAGACCCACATAAATATAACTTCCTGATCAGCGCCACACTACTTACTAAAAGTACTACAAATATTTTAATGCGATTGCCCTGGTATGGCTGCTTACTTTTTGCCCGTTTGCTCTGCCCTGACAATCTAGGCGACAACTGCCTTGAAAAGCACTGTTTACGTTGCTATGATAATAAAATGAACAAAATGAACAAAATGAACAAAAATGAACAAAATGTATATAAAGAGACGAGTTAAAACTAAATTTATATTGAGTAGATTGAAATGATAAAAAAGAATGGAATGAATCGTAGGAATTTTCTTCGTGCAGGAGCAACATTAGCAGCATCGTTGGTGATGCCTGTAAGTGGAAATATTATTGGTAGAGAAAATAAATCACCAGAAATTGTTACTATACCTCAATTACCATTAAATAATGGTCTTAAAATGCCGATGCTTGGCTTTGGCACATTGAGCTTGAATGATGAACAAGGTATAAGCTGTGTCGCTAATGCGATTGCATTAGGTTATCGTTTAATTGATACCGCAACAATTTATGGTAACGAAGAGGCAGTAGGTCAAGGGATTAAAAAAAGCGGTGTTAATAGAAGCTCTTTATTCCTTACTTCAAAACTTTGGGTTGATGACTACGGTTATGAAAAGACCTTACAAGCTTTTAATACTTCATTAAATAAGTTACAAACCAACTACCTTGATCTATATTTACTGCACCGCCCACGTGGTGATATTCGTGGTGCATGGCGAGCGATGGAGTCGTTATATGCACAAGGAAAGATTAAAGCGATAGGTATCAGTAATTTTGATCAGGCTCAGCTGCAAGAACTCATGAGTTACGCCAAAGTTATTCCTGTTATTAATCAAATAGAAACTCATGCTTTTTATCAGCATATGGAGTTACCACAGCAATTAACGGCATTAGGTGTGAAAACTCAGGCATGGTCACCGCTAGCCAGTGGTCGCAATAATCATTTCACTAACTCGGTACTTGCCAGTATTGGTCAAAAGTATGGTAAGTCAAATGCTCAAGTAAGTCTAAGATGGCATTATCAACGCGGCATTATTGCGATACCAAGAAGTAGTCAGGTTGCTCATATGAAAGAGAATTTAGCTATTTTTGATTTCAAACTCAGTGATAGTGATATGCAGGCAATTAGCCGTTTAGATTTAAAAACAACACAATTTCCAGAATGGAGTTAACGGTAAGGTTAACCTATAGTTTTATATAATAGAAAATATGAGAGAGAGAACCGTGAAATCATTTTGTTATCTAGCAGTATTCAGTTTCGCTGTAGCAAGTTGCGCCATAATAAACTCACCTCAGGCGTTTGCTAAAGCGGCTTATCAAGGACAAGCCTATTCCGACGGCACTTTAACAATGAAAGCACAACATATACCAGGAAAAGTCGAATGCGAAAACTATGATTTTGGTGGAGAAGGAGTTAGTTATCATGACGTTGATGTAAAAAACAGTGGTAGTGGTGGCCTAAATAAAGCTAATGACTATTTGAGTCGGTTTAGGGAGAATGAGTCGGTAGATATTTCATATACAAAATATGACAGAAATACTGATAACTCAGCGTTTAACTTAGTCGAGGTTGAAGAAAATCAACTGTATGTGGGTTGGACTGAGCCGGGTGAATGGTTGAAATATACCATTGAAGTTGAACAAGCGGGCGAATATAACATTGGGCTTATGTATACCTCTAATCGTGGCGGCAGTATTCGACTTGCTTTCGACAATAATAAAACAAAAGATCTCGCTATCCCAACAACATTTGATGCGGATGACCCTGTAAGTTGGCGTCAATGGCATCATTGGAATTTTTTGCCTCAATTAGCCAATGTTAACTTAGCGAAAGGGGCGAATGTGATGACTGTTTATATTGAAAAAGAAGGTGATTTTAATTTAGATTATTTCGACTTTTCATTAGTGAAATAAAGGCTCTGTTGTAGCTAATTGTTGTCTCTACTTATAAATGAGTCTAACTTATTGAAGGTAATAGCAATGAATACAAATATATCGTTGCAGGATTGCTTAAGAACCTTTAATAACAAGACTAATACACCTTTAGGATAGCTGCTTACGGGTAGACAACAGTATTATGGAACAGAGCCGAAATAAAGGTGATTTAGCCTAAATAAGGAAGTAGCTCTGTTTTTGTATTGTTTATTTAAAGTTGATAAACCAATTGGGTTAACTTATCGCTGTCTATGAAATAATTAGATTCTGGTTATCTTTTGTGTCCCACTTTGCGTATTTGTCGAAGGTGGGACGACTTAGTTCGTTTGGTTAGGTTTACTGTGGGGAGATGACTTATGGCAATAAGTTATTTATCTACAATTTACCACCTAAACCTGAATCAAGGACCATTATGAACACAAAGAATAAAAGTTTTCCAATTATATTGGCAAGATCTATTATTAGCACAATATTATTTATAGCCTTTACTTTTTTTAATCTTGCTAGTGCTACTGACGAGTTCAGTATGGACAGTTACCATAGAGAAACAATTAGTTTAAATGGTCAATGGAAAGCAATTGTCGACCCTTATGAGAATGGCTATTACAGCTACCGACATGAAGCCTTTGATCAAGAGTACCCTGCGCATGTAAATGCATTTTTTACTGACTCCAAAATGAAAACGCCCTCGGATCTTATCGAATACAATTTTGATTTAGCTGAGTCGTTAGAGGTTCCCGGAGATTGGAATACTCAGCGCGAAAACTTATTTTATTATGAAGGCAGTGTTTGGTATCGCCGCACCTTTGACTCACCAAATATTTCAAATGACGAAAAGGTCTATTTACGTTTTGGCGCAGTGAATTATAAATCAGATGTTTATTTAAATGGTCGTAAGTTAGGAACACATATTGGTGGTTTTACACCGTTTTTTTTTGATATTTCAAAGCATCTTAGTAGCGCAAAGAACTCTTTAATCGTTAAAGTTGATAATAGTCGACACGCCGAAGCAGTGCCGACGGTAAACACCGATTGGTGGAATTACGGCGGTATTACTCGCGACGTTGATTTAATTGTTACGCCACAAACACATATTCGTGATTACAGTATGGAATTTGATCGAAGTAACAACAACTTGAAGATTAAAATTCGCCTTGTTAACCCCAATCAGGGCAATAAACTCAGTATTGAAATTCCTGAGTTAAAGTTAACAAGAACCTTACAGTTATCAGCAAAACAAGTCGCCCAAAGTCTGGTTGAAATGGATATTAGCTTGCCAAACTATCAATTATGGTCGCCAGAGCAACCGAAACTGTATGCGCTAACCATAAGTACAGAGCAGGATACGCTTAAAGATAAAATTGGTTTACGTACTATTGAAACGTCAGGAAAAAAATTATTATTAAATGGCGAAGAGGTTTTTTTACGTGGTATCTCAATTCATGAAGAGCTAGCGCAAAACGGTGGTGGCCGTATAACCAATGAGCAAGATGCACGCTTAGTGTTAGAGCGTGCAAAAGCACTTAATTGTAATTTTGTACGCTTAGCTCATTATCCTCATAATGAATATATGTTGCGTATTGCCGATGAACTCGGTTTGTTAGTTTGGTCAGAAGTACCTGTTTATTGGACCATCGATTGGCAAAACCCTGGGACTTATCAAAATGCAGAAACACAGTTATTAACTATGGTTGAGCGAGATAAAAATCGCGCCTCGATTATTATTTGGTCCATCGCCAATGAAACGCCTGTGACTAAAGCGAGAACAACATTTTTAGCTAAGCTTGCTAAACAATTGAGAAGACTAGATAGCACTCGTTTGATTAGCGCAGCCATGGAAAAGCACTCAAGCGCTGAAAATGAACTGACAGCAATTGTTGAAGACCCTTTATCTGACTACGTCGATATTATCAGTTTTAACCAATATTTTGGTTGGTATGATGGTTTACCAGAAAAAATAGATCGCGTGAGTTGGTCAATTCCTTATAACAAACCCGTGTTTATTAGTGAGTTTGGTGGCGGTGCTAAATATGGTTTACATGGTAAATACACCGATCGTTGGACAGAAGAATATCAAGAAGCAATTTATAGCAAAACAGTGAAAATGCTGGAAAAAATTGACGGTTATGTCGGTACATCACCTTGGATATTAATGGACTTTCGCTCACCGAGGCGAATATTAAGCGGCATACAAGATAATTTTAACCGTAAAGGCTTAATGACGCCAGAGGGTGATAAAAAGTTAGCCTACTTTATCTTGCAAGAGTATTACCGTAAGAAAAAATTGGAGTTTGAAGCGCAATCAGGGACGAAATAGTAATTATTCGCCAGTGCTTCAATGGTGTAATGCTAAGGTTTACTCTCCCTGGACCTTAGCTTTTATCCTATATTCACTAGGAGACATATTAACCCGTTTTTGAAATGAGCGGTGGAATGCTGATTTACTATTAAAGCCTGATAGCAGCAAAATATCTAAAATTGACTGCTTAGCAAGCTTCTTATCTGTTAGATGTTTCTTCGCTTCTTCTACACGGTAAGTATTAATAAATTCAAAAAAATTCATATTAAATTCTTGATTAATAATGCGCGAGATTGTCTTGCCCGATAAATGTATTGCAAGTGATAATTGCGCTATATTGAGGTTGTGCTGTAAATAAAGTTTATCTTCAAGCATGGATTTTTTGACTTTAGCGATATCTGCAGCATTGAGTCTAGCTTGTATTGGCTGTGTAGAGCTAGGCTCACTCGCCTTGGTTTGTCTCTGCTGAGAGCTGGCTGGATTACTATTGGGTAAATGTTTTGCTCCACGAACACTATAAATAAATAAGGTATTGATCAGAGTAAACATAATATAGTTATGGATCGCGCCAAAGGTTTCAGATAAGGCGCCGCCGACTAGCGCTGAGTGGATATATATAAAAAGTACCCATAACCAATGCAGAGTAAAACTAATACACAGCAGTAATAACCAAGTACTGTTTGATGAAGAAAAACTAGAGTAATTATTTCTTAAGCTATTTTTATAGCCTATTACCTGGTAAATCGCGGCAAATGCGTAAGCAATAGAGGTGATTTTAACATAATACCAACAGGCATCTAAAGACGTCTCTATACCGCGTAAACGCATATCTGAAAAATTTAATTCAATCATATACGCCAAACATAATCCTATTAATGTTGGCAATGTATGAACAGCTGTTTGTCTGTTAAAACGGAAACACCTGTCGGTAATGGATACTACGTAGAGATAGAGTAATGGCCCTCGCGCTAAAAATGCCAAAACATACAATAATGGAAACCACTGGTTGTGTGGAGATAAGGCAAGGCTTTCATTCCAGACAATTAAAGTAGCAGTACAGGTTAAGGCGATAGAAAAGAGGAAAGCACTTAATATTTTGGTATCAACTTTTCTGCCAAGCGGTAAAATTTGATGCAAGAGTACTAACAATAAACATTCACCTAGGGTTATTGCTAATATCACATCGTTAAAGTTAAATAAACGTTCACTCATCTGCAAGCCTAAGCTCCACTATTGTCTTGTTATTCCTTTTGTTTTAGGAGTTAAGATATAATACAGGAGCTAAGTTAGATTGCAGTAAAAAACGCGGATGAATTTAGAGTAAATTAACATTTAATTGTTCTAAATACTGAAACATAACCTCTGCCTAGCAGAAGGCCTCTAAGTCTTTTAATTCTCGCTAAGTGATCTGCCTTGTTTTATGAATTGACGGGATGTTCTCAACAAGGAAATCATTTAAGATAGTTTTTACTTTCATGGTGTTCACCTGGTTTGTGATTTTTGGCGATTGCTCAGATCACAGAACACTATGAAAGTTCCACTTTTTTCTGGAGAATATTTATACTGCTGATTTTATTGATAATTTCGTGTGATACCTCAGGGGCAGAGCAATTTATTTCATCTAGTGATATTCAATTGCTGATACTTTAAGTCATATCAATGCAATTATCTCAACGACCGCTATGGCTTTTGCGACTGTCAGATTTGATAAAGACCTATTTAACCTGAGATCGGCT
>JAOPTQ010000071.1:0-26579 GCA_051531915.1 Colwellia sp.
TTTATCCCGAATTCAGGTTAATCAGGTAACAATGCTAGCTTTTATCATCATCTTTAACTAATGTCCATGCTAGCGTTGAAATCGCTAAAGCGACAGCGCTAATTTGAAATACTAAGCCTTTATCGGCAACACGGTTAATAAATAGACCAATACCCATGCTAACTAATAACTGAGGTAATACGACCGACAAGTTAAATAAACCCATATACAAGCCCATTTGAGACTGCTCTACTTTTTCAGAAATAATAGCAAAAGGTAAGCTGATAATTGCTGACCATCCAATCCCTAATAATGCCATAAGGATATAAAGTGTATTGGTATTACTACCAAATAAAGCCACTAAAGCGTAGCCTAAGGTCATGGTTGCTAAACAATAAGTATGGGTTTTTACTCTACCGATGCGCTTGGCGAGTGGTTCTAATACTAAAGCTGGTAAAATTGCAGACACGGCACTGAGAATTAAAAAGCTTGTTGCTATTATTTTGCCTAAATCATCAGCGCTAATCGAAGGTAATTTGTCTTGTAAGAAAGCAAAAATGAAGACGAACATTGTTTGAACGCCAATCCAACTAAAAGAATGCGCTGCTAATACTTTTCTGAAGCCAACGAGTCCCGCCTGTGATTTCCCCAGCCCTTGCTCTTTCGTTAGTAATGTTTGCAGTACAAAAAATAGAGTGATAATAGCGGCAATTATTTCAGCCCAATAATGGTCTGTTTTTATACCTGAAAGCTGCAATCCCATAGCGTATATATCGTAAACTATAAAACCCCATAACGGCTTGATATTGAATATAATATCAGTAAAGGCAACTTTTTCTTTGATCTTTTTATTGTCTTTTGTTTCATTATTTATATCAATTGAACGGGTAAGCTCGCGCGGTTCTGTGATGAAAAAAGGTGGTAAAAGCGATAAAACGAACACTAAAACTGCGCCAAAATAGATAAGGACATAATTGCCCCAGTAGGCGCCAATGGCATAAGCTAAAACACCAAATGAGCCTGACACTGTTTGCATCCATGTATAACCTTTGGTGCGTTCTTCCCCTTCAGGAGTAACATCGGCAATTATGGCGCGTGTTGGATTAAAACTAACATTAATTGATAAATCAAGTGTTAAAGCAACAGTAATCGCAACCCCTAGCAAACCAGACATACCTAACGTTGTTGAAACAATATCAATGTTGGGTAATGCCAATAGCATCATGCCGGCAAGCGTACCGCCCACTAAAATAAAGGGGCGACGTCTACCTTGCCACAGCCAAACATTGTCACTAATAACGCCAACAATCACTTGCCCTAAAATTCCGGCTAATGGGCCTGCCGCCCACACTAAGCCAACTTCGTGTATATCTAAACCATACTGAGTGGTTAAAATCCAACTTAAAGCTGATATTTGTACTGATAAAGCAAAACCCATTGCGGTAGCTGGCAAGCTCAGCATCACATAAAAGGTTTTGGTTAGGTTTTGTTGCATGGGTAACATAGAGCTTCTCGCTAACATTAAATTTAAGTAAATACTAACCTTAAAAGTTACGCTTATCTGATCATGGCAACAATCTTTTGCATACGTATTCAAACAATTATTTGTTATAAAATCGTTATATATTTGTTATGCATTAAGTTATATTACTGTTATTGCCTTAGATAGGGATATATATGAATAAAATTAAAAATTTGATATTAGTTTTTGTTGTTGTAGTTGCCTTTATTGCTAGTTTACATTTATCGAATGAAGATCAAATTAACATTACTTTTGTTTTGTCTTCTTCAAGTGTAGGCGCAGTTAATGATGTTTTCCTTGTTGGCAATCATATCAAGCTAGGTGATTGGCAGCCTGATCAAGTTAAAATGCTTTATTTAGGTAATAGTGAAGGGCTGCATCGTTGGCAAAAGCAACTTTCTTTTGATAAAGGTGAAATTCTTGAATATAAGTTTACTCAAGGGAGTTGGGCAAATGAAGGCGCTAATCAACAAGGTCTACCATTAGAAAATAATTATTTAACAGTGACTCGTGAGCAAACGTTATCGACTCAAGTTGAAAATTGGCGTACAACTGCAGAGCTTCCGGTGTTAGGGCAAATTACTGGCACGGTTAAATATCATCGTCAATTAACGGGGCAAGACATTTTGCCACGAGATGTTATTGTTTGGTTGCCACCTAGTTATGATCGCAATACCGATGAACAGTACCCTGTGTTGTATATGCATGATGGTCAAAATATTATTGACCCAAATACGTCTTCATTTAAAGTCGATTGGTCTGTTGATGAAGCGTTAACTCGCTTAATTCAATCGGGTGAAATACCGCCAATGATAGTGGTTGGTATGAACAGCACCGCTAACCGTACTCCTGAGTATTCTCCGGGTAAAGCAGGGCAAGCGTATATGCGTTTTGTGGTAGAAACAGTAAAACCTTTAATTGATAAAACCTATCGTACTAAAGTAACCAGAGAGCATACGTTAATAGGTGGTTCGTCAATGGGTGGTATTATCTCTTTTATGCTGTTATGGCAATATGATGATGTTTTCTCTAAAGCGCTATGCATGTCACCGGCATTTAAAATTGATGAATTTGATGTCGTAACACCGGTAATTAATTATCAAGGTGAGAAAAAAGACTTAAAAGTGTATATAGACAATGGTGGTCTAGGACTAGAATTGCAATTGCAGCCGGGTATTGATGAAATGTTATTGGCATTAAAACAGCAGGGTTATCAAAATGAGTTGATGTGGGTGGTTGATAAAAAAGCCAAACACACAGAGTCGGCTTGGGCTAAACGTTTTCCTAATGCTTTAAAATGGTTAATGCAATAAAAATGAAGAAGACAACAGCGTTGATTATGTTGTGCCTTCTTATTTTTAACCCTATTTTAAAAGAGTACTTTAAAGCTTCATTTTAAAAAATTACGCTAAACATTATTGAGTAACTTTTATTTTTTCAATCAGTGGTCTAGGTGATTTACTCGGATCACCTATTGAACTGTCCATCATAAAATCTAATTGTACCACCAGATCTTTTACCGCTTGTCCTGTTGCTTGATAACGCCACTGCTTTAACGCTCTAATAGACTCTTTATTGAAAATTTCTACAGGTTTAGCCGTAACAACACCTACATTAGTGACAGATCCATCGCCTTTTATATCAAATTTTAAAACGACAGATCCCTCAATTTTTTCATTGGCCGCCTTAATTGGATATTTGGGTTCAATACGGTAAACAGGCTGAGCATTTTCTTGTGCCTGCTCTATTATTGCAGACTCTTGTAAATGATTACCAGCATAGCTAACGCCAACGAGTAATGAAGCCGACACTACAGCGACAATTGATAAATTTATACCGCTTGTTTTTGATAGGTTTTTTATTTGTTTAATTCTATTTAACATGAAATTTTGCTCTCCATTGTGTTTAAAACTCATTAATGTAAAAGCATTAGGCGGTGAGGTTTCAGCCGCTAACACTAATGCTTTACAGTATTGGATCCTGCTTTGGGTATGTCTGCGCGCCAGAACAACTTGATCACAGGAGTGCTCTTGATCTTGGCGAAAAACAGCATAAGCTCGCCAAGCTAGCGGATGAAACCAAAAAAGCGCTAAGAGCAATAACGCTAATTGATTTGTCCACATATGGTGGTGAGAAAAATGACAAACCTCATGAGCAATAATCAGCTTTTGCTGTTTTTTGCTATAAAGTTGGTCAAAATCCTCAGGAATAACTAAAGTTTGTGTAAATAAACCGATTAAAAGAGGGCTGTAAATATGACAGCTTTGCTTAACCATAAGTTGAGTAGGAATATTGTTAGTTGGCTCATTGTCTTTATTCATTAATGGTTGCATATTCAAATGTTTATAATATTTTCTGTGGCTGTTTAGCCAATATAAAATCAACATCACAAAGCCTATAAACCATAAAGATGAAAGCCCAATGCCAACATAACTATTAGTGATAAGTTGATGGCTTATATTTTGTGTCGGTTTAACAAGGTAGGTTTCAATATTGACATTGTTAAGCTCACTAACATACTGCCAAGGAAGTGGTAGCGTATAAACAAGTAAACTCAGCGGAATAAGTAACCATAAACGGTAAATTGTGGTGGCATCGGTTACTTTGCTTAATGGTTTTCGTACTAATAATAAAATACTGAGTAGCAAGGTTAACGGTAATAAAGAAGCGAATAGCCAATTAATCATTGTTTTTCTCCCATGCCGATATTAGCGATTTAAGTTCGTTAATATCTTCTTTATTGAGATCGTTTTGTTTGGCAAACCCGGCAACAAGCGGTGTTATTTTGCCACTGAACATACGTTCAATTAAATTTTTACTTTCTTTTTGCGTATAAGCTTCACGTTCTAAAAGCGGAGAGTAAAGGTAATGACGTTGCTGCTTTTCAAAACTTATGGCTTGCTTTTTTACTAAACGGTTGAGTAAGGTTTTAACCGTTTTGTCGTGCCATTGTTTGTGTTGATTTAACCGACAAATAATATCATTGGCACTGGCAGGGTAGTGTTGCCATAGTGCTTCAAGCACTTCAAATTCTGCATTGCTGATATCGGTCATAGTATTCTCTTTAGTAGTTATTATGAATTACAAGTGTAATCCTAGCTATTAGGATTACACTTGTAATCTAATCTGTCAAGTAGTTTTTAAATAGGGGGGAGCATATATATAATAAAGAGAATACAGTGACGTTATGTGAAGACCAAAGCAGCAAGGGCAATTTTTCAATGTTGCTTTGGTATCATTATAATCCTGTGGGAAAATCATTGCCTATGCGGTTTTTCCTAGTTTTGCTCATTACGCAGATAATGTTGAGAAAATTGAAACTGCACGGCTTAATGCTTTAGCAAGTTTACCTCGTTGATATTCTGTTGATAATTGATCTTTGGCGCACTAAAGTACGCCTACATAAATTTCGGCCTACATGAACTCGTGATAAATGTCGCATTAAAGCCTTATACCCGTAAGTTAGTGACCATAGCTTTATCTGTATTTTATGTACCTTTAAGGTACCGGTGCGCCATTTCTTGCTTCTAATAATTGATACCAATCTTCATGACTGTAATTTAATGATAAGGCCTGTTTGGCAGCAATAATACGCTCTGGTGTGGTAGAGCCAATAATAGGGGAAATATTAGCAGGGTGTTTTAATAACCACGCTAAAATTACTTGCCAAGGTTGGCAATTATAACGCTGTGCTTGTTGTGATAATTCAGTTTCTATACGCTTTTCATCTTCATTTGAAAATGTATTTCCCCAAGCAGGATAGACCACGCCACCTAATGGGCACCATGCTATGGGGGTAATACCTAACTGTTGGCATTGATCTAAAGTGCCGTCAATTAAGCTATTAATATTGTGAATATTGATTTCTATTTGATTAACCAATAAGGGTTCATCTAAAACTGATTGTAATAAATTAACTTGTGAAGGGCTAAAATTACTCACACCAAAATGTTTTACCTTGCCGCTTGCTTTTAATTGATTGAACGTTTGCGCAACCTCTTGGGCATTAAATAAGTAGTCAGGACGATGCAATAAAAATAAATCTAAATGATCTGTATTCAAGCGTTTTAACGAGCCTTCAACGCATTGAGTAATATAATCATGAGAAAAATCATACCGCTGAGAGCTGTGCTCATTCGCAACGCGAATTCCAGCTTTAGAAGTAATAATGAGCTGCTCACGTAAGCTTGGACTTTCTGTTAAAACCTCGCCAAATAAACGTTCACAATGGCCACCGCCATAAATATCAGCATGGTCAAAGTGATTATAACCGTTATCAATAGCAGCTCTTATCGCTAGCTTTCCTTTTTCGTTATCGGCAGGAGAGTTATCACCTGCAATTCGCATACAGCCATAAATAAGGCGACTTGACGATAAACCAGATGAACCTAAAAGTGTATTTTGCATATTATATTCTTGTTGGTTAGAGTGAGAGACGTTTATTATTATAACATCAGGTTACGTGCCTATGCACCTCACTTAGGTTCGTCATTCCCGTGGTGTCTTAAACGGGAATCTAAGTATAAAAGCACCTAGATCTTCGTACCTCGGAGATGGCGATTACAACTGATGCCAGAGTTATCTACATAGGCATGTCAGATTATTATACAAATGTAACGTAAAAAAAAGCAACATCTATAGATTATCTAGATGTTGCTCTTAACTTTTTTACTTCAAGTTACTTTTTACTTTGAATTACATGGTGTAGTTTACACCAAAGTAAATTGTGCGACCAAAGTACTGAATAGTACCAGTACGTGCTTGGCTACCAAAGTAAGAAATGTTAGGTTCATCGGTTAAGTTATCTACAGAAATAACGGCTTGTAGATTATCAGTGAATCTATACGATGCTTGTGCTGAAATAATAGTTTCATCGGCAAAATAAGCTGATTGCTCTTCACCAATAGCAAGTTGTTCACTTAAATATTCAGCACGATGACGAGCACTAACACGCATATCTAACTTTTCATCTAAACCAGTGTAGAACAGCGTTGCACTGTAAACTCTAGGAGATAAACCTTCTAAAGGACCAGGTTCACCTTCTTCGCCGGGTACTTTTGAAGGAACCAGAATTTCACTCTCAGTGTAAGAGAAGTTAATGTTAGCGCCTAAACCAGACCAAGCGCCGGGTAAAAAGCCAAAGGTTTGTGTGTAAGCAATTTCTACACCGCGAATATAACCGCCATCGCCATTATTTTCAGCATGATCATAAGTACCGTTTTCCCACAGTAATACATTACCGTCATCATCTTCCACTTTATCAGTAGGGGTATTTGGTATGCTGAGGCCAGCAGCTTCAAAATCAAAGTTTTTGTCAGAGCTTTCGGAAACCATATTTTTGATATCTTTATTCCAAATAGCGAAAATAAAGGCACCATCGGTTTCAGTGAAGTAATGCTCGTATGAGATATCAATTTGATTAGCGTAAAAAGGACGTAATAAAGGGCTTGTAGAACTATTTAAGCCAACATAATTACGACCATCGCCATCTCGATTCACATCAAATGACCATGCACCACTATTAGCCATTGTAGGCATTTCAGGGCGTGCCATTACTTTAGCATAAGCAAAACGGAGTTGGTCATTATCAGTAATTTGAAAGTTCAAGTTTAATGAAGGCAGGTAATCAGTGTAAGTAACTCCTTCTGTACCCATTATCCATTCATCACTTACTACGCCAGCGTCATCAGTCATTGCATCACCATTACCGGCACCCACATTCAGTAAACCAGTACTTGACTGCTCAGTTTCTACCGCGCGAATACCGATATTACCGGTTAACGGAATAGTAAATAACTCGGTATAAATGTTAGCTTGTAAGTAAATAGCGGTAACATCTTCTTTTACTTTGTTACCTTGAGTCATGGTCCAGCCATGCTCCCAAGTACTTAATGGTGTACGATCAACATTAGGGATCCAAGCATCTATAATTTTATCGTTATTTACTGATAAAAATCCAGGCAAGTATGATAAGTCACCACCAATCGTTGTGGTAGTTGCGTATTCTGAGGTTAATTGAAATGGCGTACAGCTGTAATAAGTTTCGCCCTCGTCTTCAAAAGATTCACAACCATCATTGGGGGTTTTTGAAACATATGCGCCATTACGCATAGCACCATCAGTTGTACCATAAACAAAACGACCGCGACTTACTTCATAGTCACGCGTAGAAACTCGTATTCCGGCTTCAATTGAGCTAAAAAAGTCATTGTCTAATTGGTAAATAAAATCAATTTTTATTGCATCAGAAGAATTTGACTCAACATGAGGATAAGATTCTACACTGGTTACCATCATGTGGTTTAAATCAGTAAAATCTTGATTAAACTGAATGTTTGGTAGATCTAAACCATTAAGTTCATAACTGAGAATTATATTGTCATCAATCACTGGCACTGCAGCGCTTGAATCTTCAAAATAAGCTAAACGCATTACTTGATCTTTATAGGTTTCATCACCCTCAGAATGAGCAATATCAACAGACATCGTTAAGTCATCACTGATATCCCACTCCGCATTTAAACCAAGTGAAGAAATTTTACTATTTGTGGTGTTATCATCCGCTTGGGTTTGAACGTTTAAATCTTGCATCGATTTATCATTAGGAGGCGCAATCACTGTATCGTCAACATCACGATAGAAAGTACCACCCACTAAACTGTCTAACTCGTCACCTTCACCGGGAGAAAGAATGGGATTGTCAAGCCAAATAGAAGTGCCTGCATTTTCTAAGTTATTTAAACCTTTAACGAGTAGACCTCGATCCCACTTGTTTGAATCAAACTTAGAGTGAAAAGCATCAAATTGGAAGCGAACCTCGTCACTTGGATTCCAGTTTAAGGCTAGTACAAAAGCATTACGCTCATCTTCACCACCACGTTCATTAATTTCAAAGCCATTAGAAACTAATAATTCTTCTGGTGATTGATCATAAGTGATTGATATATCATCAAATTCGTAATTAACAAAACGGCTAGAAACTGTTGGTTGGAACATACTTGACGCACCAAGGGCAACGCCAACGGTGTCATCAAAAAACTTACCTTTATAAGATGCGGTTAGTCGACGGCCAAAAGTGTCAGAATCTTCATTATCGGCAGAAGCTTCATTATAATTACCATGAGCAGAAAAACGGAATGAATGATCTTCTTCCATATCTAATGCATTAGCTGTTTTTAATTCAACCGAACCAGCTACGCCACCTTCAATAAGTGACGCTTTTTGTGATTTATACACTTGCGCTTGAGAAATTAATTCTGATGGGAATTGGTCAAACTGTACTGAACGACCACCCGCAGAAGAGACTTGCTCACGACCATTTAAGGTAGAAAAAACAAAGTTTCCTGATAAACCACGTATGTTTAATTCACTTGACTGACCATCAAGACGAATAGAGGTAACGCCAGGTAAACGTGTTAATGCATCGGCTATTGACACGTCAGGTAAACCACCAATGTCATCTGCTGAAATAGCATCAACAACGGTGTCTGAAAAACGCTTAGTATTTAGAGATTTAATGATACTACCTCTAAAACCGGTTACTTCAATGACTTCAACGTGGTCTTTTTTTATAGATTTTGTTTCTTGTGCTTTTTCGGTATCAAGAGATTCTTCTGCAAATGCAAAATTAGGCATAGATGCTAGTTGTAATCCCCCTAGTACCAAGGCTACAGAGAGCGCACTAGGTTTAAATTTTTTCATGTGTATTCCTCAAGACAATTTGAATTTTTTGCGTAACGACTTGTTCTATGCAAGCTACATTATCGCAGTAATTGTTATCTTTATTTATCGGAATTAGGTTTTTCTATATACACTATTATTTAATTGGTTTTATGTTTTTTAGAGCAGCGTGTATAAGTGTAAGTCAACTTTGTCAAAAAACAAGTATTAGTTATATGCATACGTATTCATAGATATTTAGGGGCATTTGACAGCTGAAAATATATACACCACACTGAAGCTAGTGTAGTTTTTACACCGTTACTAATAAATTAATTTTCGGAATAAAAGTAACAAGTTTTTTAAACTCTACTTAAGCAGCGAAGTGAGTTTTTTTTAGATTTTTTTTAATATCTTAAAATAAACAAGAGTTTATTAAATGGTTTTATATACACATAAACTAATAACATATAGTTAATGGAGTTATATACTCATGAAATTTAAATTTAAGCCGCTCATACTTAGTGCTATTGTAGCAGTGAGTGCATCCCTTACCGGTTGTGGCGGAGATGATGCGTTACCTGAAAAAGTTGATGTTTATAAAGATGACGGTTTATGGTGTAAAAGCCCTGATATAGTGCAGATTGCAAGCCCAGACTTTTACCCGTTAAACACAGAAGAACAATCTGCTTATGATACAGCTCGTGATGCAGCTCAAGTAGAAGCTGGGGATGACTGGGATGAAACTGTTTGGATAGCAACATTCAATTTTTATAATATTTTTGACCTAACACTCGAAGAAAAAGAACGCCAAGTTATTGCTAAAGAAGATGCGCGAGCTTTTAAAATTGAACAAGGCCAAGATATTATTTTTGGTGATGACTTCGACCAATGGTTTGATGACTGGTTTGACAATGTTCCAGCCATTGATTATTTAGGTTCATCAACACGTTTGGTTAAATCAGTTAATGGCACAACACCTGAAATGAATGGCAGTGAAATTTGTTACACGCCACCAGTTTCTTGCCCTAACTATATGGAAGTTGATATTTCAGGTGCAGAGAGTTGTATTGTTCCTCTCTTAAATCCTATTCTTGATGCGCCTGAGCCAGTAAGGTTAGCTGGTGCCAATGAAGCGGTTGCTTATTATCGTCATACAGATCATGTTGAAGGTGAAATAGCGGCTAACAGAGAGCTTTACAAAAATATCGTCATTCACACTTTCAATGAAAATGATTGTATTGCTTACCAAGAAACCAGTATTTCAGCTTGGGGCTTTAACTCCTCAGATGCCCAAAATGAGAATGGTTACGATGATAACTATGGTTGGTATTGGGTATTGAAAACACTAGACGATGCCACTAAATGTGGCAATATTATCTATAATGATACTAAAACAGGCAAGAAAATTTCTCAAACTGATTTAGTTATGCCTTTAGGCGGTTCAGATGATATTGCTTTTCATAATTTAGATAAAAATTCTTATGCTCATGATGATTTCCCTACGAACTCATTTGATGGCATGTTAGTGACTAACCAACATCCATTTTTTGGTGCTAGCGCATCGGGTGGAACAAAATCTTGTGGTTGGGGTACGTCGATAGATGAACTTGGTGAATTTTGTTTAGGTCAAGCTTTAGAATGTCCTGATGGTTATGTTGCTGTTGGCGTTGGTACTGTTGATATTGCTTCTAAATGTGTTGGCATATTTGACCCTGCAACAACGGGATTATTAATTCGAGGCGGTTTCAATGGTTGGGATGGTGATAATGATCCTAATTCTACTTTTACCTATGTTAGTGGTGGACAATATCGCTTAAATCACACAACGACAAGTGATTGTGTTTTGGTTGACCCAGTAGAAGCGTCTGACGGTGTTGAAGCGGTTGAAGGTGAAGATTGTGTTGTTGCCCAACAGTTTAAAGTGGCAGACAAAGAGTGGCTAGAACCAAGCAGTTTTGGTGGCATTTTAGGTGGTGATACTGCCGGTGTTGGTAAAACAATTACCATGACGGTTGGCTCAGGTGTTGGTCAAAACATGTCGGTTGATTTTGCGGCTAGCATGGACAACGATAAAATTTATCAATTTTTAGTCAATGCGGCGGATCCTACATCAGTTACGTTAACCATTAATGATGTGCCAGTGGCTGCTTTTCCAATGTTAATGATTGGCGATGAAAGTGTTGAATTAGTTTATGCCGGTAATAATCAATATGTTAAACGCATGACACTTACTGCAGAAACTCATAGCTTTACCATTGCCGATCCGGATGCTGAATTTGCTTTAGGTGCAGCTGATAATAATGTTATTGAATTAGATACACCGTATTCACTTGTTGTTGATGGAACCGAAGCGCTTAGCTTTACACCAGATTCAGCCGCAGAATATGATTTTGTTTTAGATTTTAATGAAGCCGAGCCTATGCTTACCATTAAACCCGCCTTACCTTTTGGTACAGACAAGGTTTACATTCGTGGTACGGTAAGCGGTTGGGGTGACCCTGCTACAGAGGATGATGAAATTCTTTGGAATGCTGACAATAGAAGTTATAGTGTTATTTATGGTTTAGAAGCGAATGTTGAGCAACAGTTTAAGTTTGCAAGTCAAGCTTGGGATGGTGCTAAGTATGATATAGGCGCTGATCAATTAACCTTCTCTGAAAATGGCTTACCACTTTCAGGTGATGGTAATATTGCAGTAACACCAGCTAAATCGACTTCTTATCAGTTCTCTATTTCTTACTTAACTGATGAACCAACAGTGATGGTACAAGAAGCACCGCTTTATTTACGTGGTGGTATTACCGGTACTGGTTGGGGCGCTGATGATGGCAACCAATTAATGTTTGTTCCTACTACGCCAGGAAATTCATCTTCAGCTTCGCACATTTACTCTTTAGAAGTGAATTATGGCGGTGGCGCTGCTGAGTTTAAAGTGGCGGATGGAGACTGGGGCGGTAATTTTAATTACAACTACGGTGTTGAAGTTGCTGATACAGCAGTTGAATTAGGTGTTGCTTTACCGTTAGTGAATTCTAATAACAACATCAAACTTGATATTCCGGCAGGTACTTATATCTTCTCATTCGAAGATAGTGTTACAAAAACAATAACGGTTACTTTAAAAGAGTAATTAGCTTTGTAATATAAAATAAAACAAAGTAAAAACCTAAAAAGCCCTGTTGATATAACAGGGCTTTTTTTTACCTAATAAGGTAAGAATCCTTGAACCTTGTAGGTCGTCACGAGCAACGCGAGTCACGACAAAGAAAACATGGCAATTTATAAATAAACGCTATTCCAAAAAGGATAATGACTAACGCTATTTACAAGTTTTGCGCGTAATGGATTGGCAACAATATATTTTGATATAGATTTTATATTTTCTTCTTTACGAATAGCATGATCAAAATAAGCATGTTGCCAAAAAGCACCTTTTTGATTGAGATAACCATTAACACTTATGGCAGATTTTGATTTCAGCTGTCGAATAATTGAGGGTAAAGATGAAGTGTTACTTAATTGCAATAAACCATGAAAATGATCGGGCATTAAAACCCAAGTTAGCCATTTGCAGTTGTTTTTACTTTCATTATTCTTCAATAATTGGCAGAAACGTTGGGCAGCATAGAAATCATCAAAGATATTTTGTCTTTTATTAACAACAAAAGTGATGAAGTAGATTGAATTTTTTTGGCTGTAACGTCCTTTTCTTAAGTCATTCCATGACATAGCAAATTTCCTTCACGAGGTTGTTACTTTAAAAATAGACACAATTAGGTGTTGAGGCAAGCATCAACCTACAAAAAATTGCTGAGATCGCTTCTATTAACAAGTAAAAAACTCTATTCGCATTTGTAGGTCGTCACGAGCAACGCGAGTCACGACAAAGAATGCAAACGTCTTAAAACAAAGTATAAATAAAAGTTGCTAATGCAGATTGTTGTGAAGCTACCACTAAACCGCCTAGTAAACTTAAAATAACAATGATGGGCAATAACCACATTTTTTTACGCTGTTTTAAAAATGCCCAAAGGTCGGTAATAAATTCAATCATTAAAAAGGATGCTCCAATTGTTTCTTTTCTATTTTGTCTTTTCGCAGCACATAGTTTGAGTTATTACTAGCGTTACCACGAGATTTGTATTGCAATTTATTCAGCGCTCTTAATACTAGCCCAATAGGAAATATTAATAAAAAAAAGGTAAATCCTAATATGAGTCGGGTGTTAATAAAACCGATTATGCCACCAATAAACATCCATATTCGATAAGGGTAGTAGATTAATGTTGGGGCAATAAAGGCGAATAAAACAAAAACAATACTGACAATTAATGTCCACCATTGTAATGTTTTTCCAAGTAATAGTGGTGCAATAACACCGATAAATAAAGGGAATGCCCATGCCATCATAAAAGCGAATTTTTTTAATGCAACATGATCATGTTTGCTTATTTTTAATGGGTTTTTAGTGGTCATTAGTCTAACTCGAATTGGTTTTGTTTGGCTGTTGCTATCGCTGACTCTGGTTGTTCAGATTTACGTAGCAGAATATTTTCCATCACTAGGTAATCCATTTCAGTGTTTAAAAAACATCGAACAGCATCTTCTGGAGTACAAACGGGAGGTTCTCCGCGAACATTAAATGAAGTATTAATTAAGACACTGCTTTGAGTGATGCCTTTAAACGCTGTCATTAATTGGTGTAATTTAGGGTTTGTTTCTTTATGCACCGTTTGCAATCTTGCGGTGTAATCTACATGCGTAATGGCCGGTAGTGTTGAGCGAGTTTGATTTAGTTTTTCAATACCTTGCAAATTTTCTGTTAGTGGTAATTTCAACTCATCATTAATATCGGCGACAATCAGCATATACGGGCTAGCCCCTTGGTGCTGAAAATAATCACTGACATCTTCAGCTAAAACAATGGGGGCAAACGGGCGAAAAGACTCTCGGTATTTTATTTTTAAATTCATCACCGATTGCATTTCTTTATTACGGGCATCACCTAAAATTGACCGATTACCCAAGGCTCTTGGACCAAATTCCATTCTTCCTTGAAACCAACCAATCACATTGCCGTTATTAAGTAATTGAGCGATTTGTTGGAATAAGTCGGTATCAGCAAGCTCAATAAAAGGCAGGTTTTGTTTTTGTAAATATTGTTTAATTTCACTGGTGGTAAAAGCAGGACCTAAATAACTACCTTGCATTAAATCCTTAGTAATATCATTTTGTTTTTTAGTTGTAGGTCGATGCTTGCCTCGACAAATATTTTCATTGTTCGATTTTGTTTGTTGAGTCTCGGATTTTTTGTCGTCGTTTTTACCTTCAAGCCTATTATTAAAGCTTTTACCATCAAACCTATTACCATCAAAATAGTGATGCCAAGCAACCAGTGCTGCACCTAATGCACCACCGGCATCTCCTGCGGCGGGTTGTATCCAAATATTTTCAAAAGGGCCTTCGCGTAAAATTCGGCCATTAGCTACACAGTTTAACGCCACACCACCAGCCAGACATAAGTTTTTGCTAGTGGTTAATGTGGATAAATGATGTACTATTTTTAAGACTATTTCTTCAGTAACCACTTGAATAGAGCGCGCCAAATCCATTTCTTTTTGCGCCATGTCAGATTCACCCGTTCTGGGCTTACCACCAAAAAGTTGATGAAACTTATCGTTGGTCATAGTGCTACCAACGGCAAAATCAAAATAAGACATATCAAGAATAAAGCTGCCATCTTCTTTAACATCAACTAAATGCTTAAAAATTAAATCAACGTATTTAGGCTCTCCAAAAGGCGCTAAGCCCATTAACTTATACTCTCCCGAATTAACTTTAAAACCAGCGTAGTAAGTAAATGCGGAATATAATAAACCTAAAGAATGAGGAAATTGAATTTCCCATAATGGTATTAGTTTGTCATTTTCGCCTTGCCATGCAGAAGATGTTGCCCATTCGCCTACACCATCTAAACATAATACAGCAGCATCTGTGTAGGGGCTTGGGAAAAAAGCAGAGCCAGCATGTGACAAATGGTGCTCGCTAAAAAGTAAGGGTGGTAGTTTTGCTTTTTTATCTAAATCAGCCATCAAGCGTAATTCACGTCTTAATACACTTTTTAAATAGAGCTTTTCTTTTAACCAAATAGGCATGGCGCGAATAAATGAACGTATACCTCGGGGAGCATGAGCAAAGTAGGTTTCTAGTAAGCGCTCAAACTTTAACAACGGCTTGTCATAAAAAATAATATTGTCTATTTCATTAAGCTGACAATTAGCTTGTTGTAAGCAAAATTTTATGGCTTGTGCTGGAAATTCAGGATCATGTTTTATTCGAGAAAAACGCTCTTCTTGTGCGGCACAAATAATTTCTCCATCAATAATTATAGCGGCAGCACTGTCATGATAAAATGCCGAAATACCTAATATTTTTTTGCTCATAAATGACCTGTTTTTATCGCTTGGTTTTATCTTTTTTTTATCGAAAAATATCAAGATAAATTATACAGGTAAAAGCTATGAAAAAGCTAGTTTTGTCGGGGGTTAGGTGGCATTATTGACAGAGAACATATTATTAAAAAATGTAGCGTTTAGGATGAAAATATTTTGCAAATAAACTCTTTAAAAAAAGCGAGTTTTTACCTCGTTTTAATAGCTTTGCCTTTTATTATTTTGCTCCTGATTGAGTTGATTTTACGACTCTGTTCATTTGGTCATGAGTATCCATTATTTGTTGATGTTAAAGAGGTTAAAAACTCAAAATCGGCTGTTTATTTACAACCGAACCCTAAAGTGATAAATCGTTATTTTGCGGATGAAAAATTAGCGCCTAAAGTTAGCCCAGATACTGTTTTTTTCAAAAAATACAAAAGTAAAAATAGTTTTAGAATTTTTATTCAAGGGGGATCTACCGCCGCCGGATTTCCCTATGGGCGTTGGGGATCACTGCAAGGGTTGATTGAACAGCGCTTTAAACGACTTTATCCTGATAAAGAGATTGAAATTATTAATACGGCTATGGCGGCGGTTAATAGTTATACGCTATTAGATTTTGTTGATGAAATTATAGCTCAACAACCTGATTTAATTCTTATTTATGCGGGGCATAACGAATATTTAGGTATTATGGGGGTTGGTAGTGCGTTTGCGACTAAAGGGGGTAGATTAGCAACATTGTTGCACTTAAAGTTTAAAAATTGGCGACTATATCAATTAATGCAATCTCTCTATTATGCGGTAATGTCACCGGATAATAATGCGGTTAAGTCAGACAAAACCTTGATGGCTCAAGTGGCCAGAGAAAAAGAAATAAGCGTTGACAGTGCGCTTTATCAGCAAGGTATTGTGCAGTTTAGTGAAAATATGTCGTTGATATTACAAAAATATCAAGCCAGGAATATCCCCGTTATTATCGGAAATTTAGTCAGCAATGAAAGTGGGCAATTACCATTTTCAACGATTGGAGAAATTGACTGGGCAACATACAAAAACAACTTATCTGTAAGCTTAGCACCGAAAAAAATTGCGCATTTACAACAAGCATTAGCGCAAGAAAAAACGGCAGAAAATTACTTTAAATTAGCGTTAAACTTTCAACTTTTACAACAAAATAGTAAGGCAAAAAATGCCTTTTTTTTAGCAAAAGATTACGATTTATTGCGCTTTCGAGCGCCAAGTGAATTTAACGCGATTATTGAAAGTTTAGCGAAAAAATATGAGGCTTTATTTGTGGATAATCAAGCCGATTTTACCGCTAATTCACCGCAGGGAATTATTGATAATAAACTTATTTTAGAGCATTTACATCCAACCATTGACGGTTACTTTTTATTGGCAGAATCGTATGTGAACATGATCAATAACAAGCAACTTTTAGGCATAAAATCGCAGTATTATAGTCGCATTAAAGCGCATGCAGATATTCCTGTTAGCCGAGTAGATAAACTGTATGGTGATTTTATTATTGATAAATTAATCAATGACTTTCCGTTCACAGATGTCAAAAAATCGGTTGATTTACCGGATGTTAGAGTCTTTGAAAAGCAAGCTTTAATAAAGCGCATTAATAAGGGCAATTGGTTGGAAATACAACAAGATTTATTGATCAAATATCAGCAAAAAAAGGAAATTTTTGAAGCGGCTAAGATAGCGGGCTCTGTGAGTACTGCGATGATTGATAATCATCAAGCATCATATGTAGCAGGGCAACTTTATCAGCAATTAAAAGATTGGCAATTGGCGAGTTTTTATCATCGTAAAGCGGTGAAAACACAAGCGGATAATGTGACTTATTTACTTGCTTTAGCACAAGATTATTTTTTCATGAAAAAATTGCCTATGTGCTTAACTTTCTTGCAAAAAGCGCAAGCGTTAACGCCTGATTCTTCTCAGCAAAAACAGCAAATTTCAACCTATATAAACAGTGTTAAAAAAGCCTTAGCGCAATTATCGAAAGCAAAAGTATCAAAGCCTGCTTATGCACTTGACTCAGGAAAACTGTAAAAAAGGGGTGATTTTTTTGTAGGTCGACACGAGCGTAGCGAGGTTCGATATTTGCCAGCTTCATGCCTTTTGTCGAGGCAAGCATCGACCTACAAAATTTTTCTGAGTTATCTACATAAACACATAAATAATAAAATAGTAATAAGAGAATTAGCATGAAAAAAGTTAGAATTTATCAATTAATAGCTATTGCTATTCCTTTTGCTTTTTTTGCTTTGCTTGAAGGTGGTTTGCGCTTTTTTGATTATGGCCGTACCGTAGCATTATTTATGGAAAACCCTGCGGCGCCACAATATTTGTTACCTCGACCTGACGTGGTAAAACGCTATTTCCCCAAAGACTCTCCTGTGCCTTCGGTGACTATTGAAACCAATTTCTTCCTAAAAGAAAAGCCGGCTCCGACCCAAAATGGATCCGCTGTAAGAATTTTTGTTCAAGGCGGCTCCACAGCCGCAGGCTTCCCTTTTGGTTACGGCGCTTCTATTGCCGGAATGTTAGATTATCGTTTAAAGCAGACTTTTCCTGAACGGTCGGTTGAAGTGATTAATACCGCATTAGCTGCGGTAAATAGTTACACTATTTTAGATTTTACCGATGAGATTATTGCTCAGCAGCCTGATGCGGTTTTAATTTATGCCGGTCATAATGAATATTTAGGGATTTTAGGTGTTGGCTCTGCTTATACTGCTGCCAACTCACAAGCCGCAACTTTATTGTATTTAAAATTAAAAGAGTTGCGAATTTTTCAGTTATTACAAAATGCTTACTGGCAGTTTACCAAAGTAAGTACCTCCGACAATGCTCCGTTAGCGAATAAACAGGCTAGAACTTTTATGGCTAAGGTGGCAAAACATAAAAATATTCCTTTAGGATCTGATCTTTATAAACAAGGGTTGGTGCAATTCGAAACCAATATTTCGTTAGTTATCGCTAAATATCAAGCAGCAGGTATACCGGTTCTTTTAAGTTCTGTCGGTAGTAATTTAGCCGATCAAAAGCCATTTTCTTCACAGAAATTACCAACAAAACTTGCGAAGGTTTTAACCGAAAAATATACCACCACCAATATGCATGAAATATCTGATGACGCTGTAGATGAACTGTTGCAAATAGCCAAGCAAAATAACAGTGCAGATCTTTATTATCAAGCAGGAAAAACCTTTGTAGAAAAAGAACAATATACGCAAGCAAAACAGGCCTTTATTTTAGCGAGAGATCATGATTTATTGCGTTTCAGAGCGCCAAGTGACATGAATCAACTAATTGCAGAATTAGCCACCAAACAACAGGTTTATTTTGTTGATGCTAATAAGGCGCTTGAGCAAATTGCTGAACATAATATTATAGGTAAGTCGTTAATGTTAGAACATTTACATCCAACTATAAAAGGGTACTTTGCGATAGCGGATAGTTTTTATCAGGTACTTAAGCAAACAAAAATATTAGGAGATTTTCCCGTCACTATTTCAGCAGCACAAGCGCAAAAAGATCTACCTATTTTTGCAGCTGAAATTTATTGGGGCAAAGCAAAAATTGCAGGCTTAATGGCTGATTATCCATTTACCGACAAACCAGAAAAAGTTAACTTACCAGCAGTTAACAATTGGAGTGACAAATTAGGATTGGCGGCATATAAAAAACAAGCAACGTGGTTAACTATTGCCACAGAAAACCTTAAACACGCCAAAAATAAAAATGCAGTAGTCTATGTTAAATCTGCCAAATTGCTCGCCGATGCTATGCCATTTAATGCTAAACATAACTACCGTGCAGGTGTTGCTTTAATTCAGTTTAAGCAGCCTGAACAAGCACCTCGCTATCTTAGGCGAGCGATTAAGTATGACAGTAAAAATATCAATAGCCGCTTGGCTATAAGTCACGCCTATATTGAGCAAGGCAAGCTATCACAAGCATTACCTTATTTAGAATCAGTATTGCAGTTAGATCCAAAAAACTCTACGGCTAACAATGCACTGCCTAAAATTAAAGCTCATTTAAAGTTGCAAACGACAAAAAAATAGCGGTGATTTTTTCATTTTGAATACGTATGTAATTACTGTTTACTAATAATGTACAGGTGTAATATATATGGGTATAAAGTAATCAAAAAAATCAAAGTGAATAAAATATGTCTAAATATTACAACCTTATTATTGCGATACTACTTTTTTTGTTAAGTAGTGTTTTATCAAATACTTTTGCTATTAATAACACTGATTTTTTAAATGAAGCCGAGCATCAATTTTGGTTTGATATTGAAGATGTACCAACCATGGAATTGGTGTTTGCAGAAGAGCAATGGCAACAGTTATTAACGTCAACTCAAGATAATCGTGAAGAAGTCAGCGGGTCGTTAATCTATTTTAAGAACAATCAAAACTATCAGCTTGATAATATTGGTATTAAGGTTAGTGGCAATACTAGCTTTACTTTACCTGAGTCAGCTAATGACCCTTATATACAAGCTAATTTTACGCTAGATTTTGATGAGTTTGTCGATAAACAAACCTTGAGTGGTATTTCAGCACTAAAATTAAAACGTTTTCATAATGACAACACTTATGTGCATGAGCCTTTAAGTAATCATATTATGCAAAATTTTGAGGTCTTTACCGCTCACTCTTCAACTTATATTAAGCTTAATATTTCTATTGGCAATAGAGCAACTGCGTATTACGGAGTTTATAGAATTAATGAAAGTGTTAATAGACGTGAATATTTAGATAAGCGGTTTGGCACAGATAATGACGGTGGTTTTCTCTGGCAAGGCAATTATAAAAGTTGGGGGCCAGCACACTTTTCTCGAATAACAGCAGACTGGGGCGGAGTGGGAGATTTTGACGAAGCCAGTTTTGAGTATAAAAGTAAAGGTTCAAAATATGATAAAGCACATGCTCAGTTGGTTGATTTTGCTCAAAATATAACTCAATTAGAAGGCAGTGAATTTGAAACTTATGCGCAAGAACATATTAATATTCCGTTATTTTTAAGAGGCTTAGCTTCTGAAGCTGTATTAGGCCATTGGGATGGTTTTTGGGGAAACGGTAATAATTATTTTGTCTATTTTGATGAATCACAAGTCATGCATTTTATCCCTTACGATACTGATAATGCTTTGGGCACTTCGTTAATTGTTGCTGATTCAGGAAAGCAAGATCCTATTAATTTTGCGAGTACTGAGAATACACCATTACTTGTCAGTAAAATCTTGTCTATTGAACCGTATTTACAACAGTATAAAGACTACATTGAAATGCTTGTTACGCAAGACAATTTAATGGTAGAAAATTATGCCGTTGACTGGATTCAAAAAGTGCATTTGTCTATTAAAGATGATGTTGTAAATGTTACTGGTGATAATGAAATTATTCAAGATAGACCCGCTTATTGGGGTAATCAAAGTGATTATCGATTATTTGATTTTTCAACGGGTAATAATTGGTATGAAACTCGTTCTAATGCTGTTGCCAAAGCCATAGGAAATAATTATTCGCGCTATGATACGGTTTATTATCGCGGTGTTACTAATCAATGGGGCACAAGCTTAATGACTGAAATTGAAACCAATATTTGGACAATTAACGTTGTTAATGATGAAGCGACCAATGCTGATGGCGAGCCTCGTTTTAAATTTGATATTTTTGCTGATTGGAGTAAAAACTTTGGTGATGATGATGGCGATGGTCACGTAGAGTTAGACGGTGCAAATATTTTATTTAATGATGGCTTTGGTGAATATGTTATTACCTTTGATGCAGCAACAGAAAACTATTCTGTGGTTAAACACACGGAGCCTTTAATGGCACCTATTGCAAATGCCGGCGTTGATATAGAAATTACTGTTGGTGAAACGGCACATTTTAATGCTAGCCTTTCAAGTGATGCAGACGGTGATATTATTTCTTATCATTGGTCTAACGGTTTAACAGGAGTAACGCCCTCGTCACTTTATTCTCAAGCAGGTCATTATGACATCACACTTACGGTAACAGATAATGATCAGCAAGTAGCGACAGATACAATGACTCTTACTGTAAAAGAGAAAAATGTTACGACGCCTAACAACAGTTCTGGCGGAAGTTTGGTTTGGTTAATATCATTTCTTTTTATTATTTTAACGTTTAGAAAAAACAAATAGAAGATGAATTCTTATTCAAACAAATTTGTTTAATTATTAAACGATTTATTTTGTTTTTATGCCATTGAATACGTATGTAATCACTATTCAAAATACCAACAAAGCTTTAGCATGAGGTAATTGTATAAAAATAGGATAATATTCTAATGTTACCAACAAGCCTCAAAAAAATATTTATATACACCGCGTTATCTACTGGTTTAGTTGCCTGTGGCGGCGGTGGTGGTGATAGTGATGGTGGAACTACCCCAACCAATAAAACACCGACGGTTAGTAGTTTTACCGTCAGTAATACAACCTCTTTAGCCGTTACTTTTTCATGGACAGTTGCCGATGCCGATGGTGATGCCCTATCTTGTGTATTAACACCCAATGGTGGTGTTGCCAGTGTTACTATTAGTGACTGTAAAAGTACCACGTCAGCAACCATTACCTATCCTACTGGCGGTAGTTACACCGCTAACTTGAAAGTTTCTGATCCTAGTAACGCTTCCAATAATCAAGATGTTGCCGTTACGGTTGAGGAGCCTAACAATGCACCAACGATCACAAGCTTTGCTGTAGATACTAGTGCCTTTTTAAATGTTACTTTTTCATGGTCGGTTGCCGATGTTGACAACGATGATTTAGCTTGTGTGTTAAACCCAGGTGATGGTGTTGATAATGTTGCTATTACCGATTGTAAAGCAACAACATCAACAACGGTAACTTATCCTGTCGGTGGTGATTATACTGCTAACTTAACGGTAGTAGATACCAGTAATGATTCTGCCAGTCAAGAGGTAGCAGTTACGGCAACGGCTGATACCTCTTTGCCCGATCCTGTTGTTACGGCGGGTGAAAATGAGTTAGTTATTTTTTACAATCGTGCTGATGATAATTATACCGGTTGGGGATTACATTTATGGGCTAATGATGCTTGTGACGCTTACGACGGTCCTGCCATAGAGTGGGCATCACCTGCGGTAAAAACAGGTGATGATCCTAATTATGGTGCTTATTGGGTCGTTAGCTTAAAAGCTGATTATGCTAGTAGTGATTGTGTTAATTATATTATGCATAAAGGGGATGACAAAGCGCCAAATGGCGATGATCAACAAGCGGTATTATCTGGCGAACGCATGATTTGGTTACTTGATGGTATTAATGAAATATATACCGAAGCAACGTTATTTCCCTCAGGTGTTTTGATTAATGATGTTGCTGCACATTGGGCGACATTAGATACCGTGTTTTGGAGTACTGGTGCTACAGGGGTTAGCAAAATTAGAGTATATAGCGCTGCCATTGACAATTTAGGTTTTGATGGTGAAACCGGTATTAGTGGCAATAACTTTATTGAGTTTGCGCCAGTTTCTAATACGGCCAATGCGCTAGGAATGCCGCGTTATATTGCTTTGTCAACGTTTGAAGCCTCTGCGCCTGATAGCGACAAAGCGAAACAAATGCTAACCGGAAAATTATTAGCCATTGCTTATGCGAGTGATGACAGTGTGCTTGTAGCAACTTATGTACAAACGCCACGGGTTATTGATGCTTTGTACACCGCAGGTATTGATGACGCTGATGAAGCAACACTTGGTTTAACTTACACCGATAGTGATATAACCGCGAGTGTTTGGGCGCCAACCGCGCAACAAGTCTCATTAAAAATTTATGACGCCAGTAAAACCTTACAATCAACAGAAACAATGACGGTTGATAGTGCAACAGGTATTTGGTCGTTTGTAACACCTATCACTAATGATCGTTTGTTTTATCGTTTTGAACTGACCGTTTATCATCATCAAAATACCCGCTTTGAAACAATTTGGTCAACAGATCCTTACTCGGTTTCATTATCAACCAATGGTGAGTATTCTCAGTTTGTTAATTTAAATGACGCTGACTTAAAGCCAACTAATTGGGATTCACATACCATTCCAGAGATTAATAATTTTGAAGATGCGGTTATTTATGAAGGTAATATTCGCGACTTTAGTATTCGTGATGAAAGTACCAGTGCCCAAAATCGTGGTAAGTATTTAGCTTTTACGGAAGAAAATTCTGTCCCCGTTTTACATTTAAAATCTTTAGCGCAAGCTGGCTTAACGCATTTTCAAGTACTACCTGCAAATGATATGGTGAGTGTTGAAGAAGACTTTTCTAAACAAATAAATCTTGATAATACTGTTGCAGAATTATGCGCTGCTAACGCTGATGCACCGGTATGTGGTGTTGAAGATAACGCGGGTACTTTGTTGTCAGTGTTTGCAAGTTACGATGCGAGCACAAGTGACGCACAAGCATTAGTAGAGTCATTACGTGGTTTAGATGGTTATAATTTTGGTTATGATCCTAAACACTTTAATACCCCAGAAGGAAGTTTTGCTTCTGATGCTGATGGCGCTAACCGTATTTTAGAAATGCGTGCAATGAACCAAGCATTACATGAAATGGGCTTAAGAACTTCGTTAGATGTGGTTTATAATCATACCAATTCGGCGGGTTTATATGATAACTCAGTATTAGATAAAATGGTGCCAGGTTATTACTATCGTCGTGATTTAATCAGCGGTAATGTTCGAAATGAAACATGCTGTCAAGACACTGAAACTGAACATAAAATGATGGACAAACTGATGAGTGATTCATTAGTGCTGTGGGCAAAAGAGTACAAATTTGATGCCTTCCGCTTTGATATTATGGGTAGTCACTCAAAACAATCAATTATTGCTGCTCGTGATGCTGTGTTAGCGGTTGACTCAGATAGTTATTTTTATGGTGAAGGTTGGAGCCGTTCAGATCAAGGCTATGAGCAAGCAGCTCAATATCAAATGGCCGGTACCCAAGTTGGTACTTTTAATGACAGACCACGAGATATTATTCGCCGTGCATCCTTATTTAATGCAACGGCCGGATTGAATGACCAAGACATTATGCGTTTAGGCTTGGCAGGTACGTTGCAAGATTATCAATTACAAGATAATAGCGGCACAATCAAGTCAGGTGTTAATTATTCACAATCGGCTTATGCTAAAGATCCCGCAGATATTATTAATTATGTTTCTAAGCATGATGGCGAAACCTTATGGGATAAACTGCAGGCTGATTTAGCAACGGATATGTCAGTTGATGACAGAGTACGCGTGCAAAATATTGCTATTACGATGCCTATTTTGAGTCAAGGCATTCCATTTTTACAAATTGGTGGAGACTTAATTCGCTCTAAATCAATGGATAGAAATAGCTATGATTCAGGTGATTGGTTTAACTTTGTTGATTTTACTAAAAATAGTAACAACTGGAATGTAGGTTTACCGTTAGCGCAAGATAATGAAGATTCTTGGTCAATTGTTGCAGGACTTATTGCAAATAGTGAAACAGCAGTACAAGCAAATAATATTGACTTTGCCGGTGAAGTCTTTAAAGAGTTTTTAACCATTCGTAATAGCAGTAAATTATTTAGATTAACGACAGCACAAGAGGTTTATAATCGTGTTGGCTTCCATAATACCGGTACTAATCAAACCAAAGGCTTGATTGTAATGAGTATTGACGATGGCACGGGTCATGATCCAGAACTAGCGGATTTAGATGCCAATGTTGACGCTATTGTTGTGGTTATTAATGGTAGTGATAGTGAGCAATCACATACGGTATTAACTGCCAGTGGATTTACTTTGCATAGTGTACAACAAGCATCGGTAGATACTACCGTACAAATGGCTAGCTTTGTAGGGGCTGCCAATAGCGGTACTTTTACCGTACCGGCATTAACTACTGCAGTCTTTATTAAAGCGCAAGGTGCAAGCCAAGGTGCTGGTTTAGCGGCGGGTGTTACTCGCGATGCGCCAGACATTGCGCCTTATGGCAATACAACTATTTTCTTAGTAGGTTCAATGAATACCGGCAGTTTTGAGTCAGCCGATAGTTTTACTTATGATGGCAGTGGCGTTTATAGTGTCGATTATACCTTAACCGCAGGCGTACAAACGTTTGCCATTACTTCAGATGATTCAACAACGGTTAGTTTAGGCTTTAGCGATGTGCAAATTGCTGCTAGTTCAATTACTGTTACTGATACTGCGGATGATATGACGTTTACCGCTGATGCAGATGGTACTTATAGCTTCACTTTAGATGCTTCGGGAACAACTCCGGTGTTAACCATTATCGGTAAATCGCCCACGATAGATTGTAATGCATTAGTTGATTCAACAGATCCAATTCCATTTAATATTACTGGCGGTGGTGAATTATACGTTCGTGGAGATCATTCTGGTTGGAATCCTGAAGAAGCTTATCGTTTACATTACAAAGGCGATAACACATATCAAGCGGTTGCCGACTTTGATGGTGATATTAACTTTAAATTAGCGTCTGATGATGGTAGTTGGGATACCCAACTTTGGGCTACAGCGTCAGGAAGTAACGCTATAAACCCTGATAATTTAACGGTAGGGGTTAGCTATAATATTGCTTATGAAGGTGCAGGCACAGACAATAATAAAGCCAGTTTACCTGCCGGGAGTTATAGCGTTTTGTTAACCTTAAATGAAGATAATCCAGCCAAAGGCTTTCGTGTGGGTAATTTGGTTATTCAAGAATGTCAGCCGTAAATACGTTATGAATTTCTCTTAACTAAAATTATAAGAGTAAAACGCTAAAGCTAGTAACGATTATGTAGTATATAAAGGCTTGTTGATTAATTTCAGCGAGCTTTTTTTTGTTCTTGGAAAGTAAAAGTAAAAGTGAAAGCTCTGTTGTTATTCAACTGTAGAGGCGAATTTAT
>JAOPTQ010000072.1:0-12038 GCA_051531915.1 Colwellia sp.
TTAAACCCCCAAGAGATTAAAATCAAAGAAGAAAATTTATGAAAATTTGGGTTGATGCTGATGCTTGTCCTGTTGTCATTAAAGAAATATTGTTTAAAGCAGCCGAGCGAACAAAAATTGAAACCACGCTAGTTGCTAATCATCACATTCGAATTCCGCCCTCACAAGTTATTCGTTTTATGCAAGTGACCAGTGGCTTTGATGTTGCGGATGATGAAATAGTTAAGCGCATTAATGAGAATGATTTGGTTATTACTAGCGACATTCCTCTTGCTAGTGAAGTGATTGATAAAGATGCCTTAGCGTTAAGTCCACGCGGCGAGCTATATACCAAAGAGAATATAAAATCTCGCTTAAATATTCGAGATTTTATGGACACAATGCGTGCAAGTGGTGTTAATACGGGTGGTCCACCAGCGCTGAGTCAAAGTGATCGTCAAGCTTTTGCCAATCACCTAGACAGTATAATAACTCGTTACCAACAGAGCTTGGCAAAAGAGCAAAAGCGATGAACGATAGACCACAGCTACGCGCTTACCGCAGAGTCACTAACAAAAGGATTATTACGGCGCTCTTGTCCAAAGGTGCTCATTGGGCCATGACCGGGAATAAAACGCACATCGTCACCCAATAAAAATAAGTTATTACGAATAGAGCTAATTAATGTTGCATGATCGCCCCGTGGAAAATCGGTACGGCCAATAGAGCCTTGAAACAAAACATCACCCACTTGTGCAAGTTTTGATTCACGATGAAAAAACACGATATGTCCTGGGGTATGCCCCGGACAAAAATAAACTTCTAAAATAATATTTCCAAAAGTTACACTGTCACCTTGGTTTAAAAAACGATCAGGATAAAATTTTTCTGCCTGCGCAAAACCAAAGCGCTCTTTTTGCTCTTCAATTAAATCAATCCAAAACTGATCTTCTTTATGTGGTCCTTCAATCTCTACTTGAAAATGTGTTGCCAAAGCGTTAGTCGCTCCCGCATGATCAATATGGGCATGCGTTAGTAACACTTTAGCTAGCGTTAAACCATGCTTATTGATTGCCGTAATAATTTTTTCAATATCTCCCCCGGGGTCAATAACAGCTGCTTGCTTGGTTTCATCACACCAAAATAGCGTGCAATTTTGTTGAAAAGGCGTAACGGGGATTATTTCAAAATGAAGCGTGGATTTAGACATAATTTACAGCGTATAAAGATTTAAAAACAAGAAGGCAACTATAACATAAGTACTAGTCACTACCGCCATAAAAAACTTAATACTTCCCCTGCACGCTTTATCTCGGTAAGATCTGACTTATTAAACAGCGATCATTCAAAAATAAAAACAGATATGTCATCTCCTTCTACTTCTCGTGATTCATTTCATTCTCGACTTGGTTTTGTTCTAGCCGCTGCAGGCTCAGCAATTGGCTTAGGTAATATTTGGGGCTTTCCAACTCAAGCCGCTAATAATGGTGGCGGGGCATTTTTATTAGTATATCTTGTAGTCACCGTATTACTTGCTATTCCTGCGCTTTATGCTGAGGTTTATATTGGTAACCAAGCACAAAAAAATCCGGTTGCGGCCTTAGCAAATGCTTGTGGTAAACGTTTTAAAAAAATAGGTTATAGTGCCGGCATTATTGGCTTAATTGGCGCAATAATGATGCTAAGCTTTTATACTATTGTCGCCGGTTGGATGCTAGCGCATGCCTTATCCGCATTATTTGAATTACTCGGTTATAACAATATTTCCATTTGGCTTGCAACCTCAAGCACCCTGCGCAACCTACTATTTACGCCTGTTTTTATTTTTTTGGGTGCTGCAATTATCCATCAAGGCGTTCACACCGGTATTGAACGTTGGTCAACACGATTAATGCCCCTTTTATTACTCATGTTAATAGGATTGATTGTTTATATTTTGCAGCAAAAAGGCGCTCAACAAGGCTTAGTCTTATATCTAATTCCTGATTTTACTCAAATTACTAATCCTAAACTGATCATTTCAGCCATGGGACAAGCCTTTTTTTCTTTATCTATTGGCGTTGGTGGCATGATGGTTTACGGCTCTTATATGAAAAAAGATCAAGATATTGGCAAGTTAGTATTATCGATTGCTGCGCTTGATACTTTTATTGCCTTTATGGCTGGCTTATTAATTATTCCTGCGTTATTTGTTGCTCAACACGCAGGTCAAGAAGTGTTTGTTGGTGGGCATTTAATTGGCGAAGGACAGCTTATTTTTCAAATATTACCGGCATTATTTAACGCTATGGGCACTGTTGGCTTAATCGTTTCCTTTGCTTTTTTTGCCCTACTCTCTATTGCCGCTTTAACCTCAACTATTTCATCAACTGAAGTCCCTGTAGCCTACTTAGTTGAAGATAAAAATATGACTCGTAATCGTGCAACATGGCTAGTGTCACTGATTGTATTAGTTGCAAGTACCACCTTAATAGTTTTCTTTGATGTTTTATTTGGTTTAGTTATTCAACTATTAACCACTATTTTACAGCCACTTATGTCACTGTTTTATTTTATAGTTGTTGGTTGGCTATGGCAACGAGGCAACAAACTAACTCAATTATCATTAATAAATAGCAATACAAAATTGAAGGTATTTGGTTTTTATTTACGCTTTGTCTGCCCTGCTTTATTGAGTATTGTTTTTGTTAATGTCGCCTTTATTAGTTAGTCTATAGCCGTTATCATTCAACATTTCAGAGTGAACTTTCAATGGTAACGAACATCTTCAAGTGAAACAGGGTTAAGTATTGTTAAAGAAATTAATTAATTTAGGTACGCAGCACCAACCATTTAAGGTTGTAAGCCGAATAAAAACTACCAATATTGTAGCGCTATTCACTATTCTTATTTCCGCGATTTACACAGTGAATTATATTTTTGTATTAAGCGAACCTTTAGTTGCTTTTATTAATTCCCTATTTACTTTAGCTTACGCTCTTACCTTAACGTTTAATCACTTCAATGCTCATAAAGCCAGTAAAGTTTGGTTTTTTAGTATCCTAATGCTACACCTAGTGGTTTGTACTAATATTTATGTTACTAACAAAACCGGCTTTCATTTATACTTTTTTCTTGTTCCTACCGGTGCTTTTTTACTTTTTGAATTAAATGAAAAGTTTGAAAAAATAACGCTAAGTATTATTGCCACTCTATTATTTTTTTATTGTGAAAATACAGTTAACCTAACCCCATTAATTGAATTAGATAATAGAATGAATCATTTAATATACCAGTCTGTTTTTTTCTTTAATATGATAGAGGTTATTTTTGTTTTAACCATTTTTGCGAATCAAATGAAAATAAATGAATTAAAACTAACCAAACAAGCAACAACAGACTCATTAACTAATATTTATAATCGGCATCATTTTTTTGAACTAGGAAAAACAGCCCTAGCAATGGCAAATGAAATGAAGCGTCCATTTAGTATTATATTATTAGACTTAGATCACTTTAAAAACATAAATGACTCATACGGTCAGCGCACGGGTAATTTAGCCTTAATTGAAATAAGTAAAAATATCAAACAACTTTGTCGAGAGCCAGACTATTTTGCTCGTATTGGCGGTGATGAATTTGTTATTGCTTTACCTGACACCACACAACAAGAAGCCAACATAATTGCAGAGCGTATATTAGATTCAGTAAAAAACTGCAGCTTAACAACAACAGATAATATTAACTTTTCTTGTAGTATTAGCATTGGTGTTAGTAGTAGATCAAAAAACCATGACCAACTTGAAAGCTTAATGATTCAAGCTGAAAAAGCACTCTGTTTAGCAAAAAAACAAGGTAAAGGTCGAATTATTAGCTAAGGTGAAGATATTGTCATTTCAGAGGTTTCTTCTTGCAATTCAACTTGCTCTATTTTTTCAAAGCGAGTGGATATTTTATTTGCTGAGGTATGAATTTGTTTTACATCGGTTGCCGCTTGATCAATATGTTTCGCTAAATTAGCAAATCGACCTTTAAAGCGACTAAAGTCTTGTGCTAAATCAGACAAGTGAGCTTGAATAATATGAATTTGCTGACGTGTTGCTTCGTCTTTTAAAACGGATCTCGCCGTGGTTAAAATTGCCATTAATGTGGTTGGTGAAGCTAACCAAACCCGCTTCTTATTCGCATAATCTACCAATTCACTTTGATGACCGTGAATTTCTGCAAATATAGCTTCTGCTGGAATAAACATAATAGCACCATCGGCAGTTTCATTTTCAATAAGGTATTTATCACTAATATCATTAATATGCTTTTTAATATCAACTTTAAATTGGCGCAATGCCATTTTACGGTCTAACTCACCCAATTCGTTATCCGTCATTTTACGATAACTTTCTAATGGAAATTTTGAGTCGACCACCACGTTGCCGGTTGGTTTTGGTAGAAATAATACACAATCAGCAATTTTTCCATTAGACAAAGTATGCTGCAATTTAAAGCTTTTTTCCGGTAATACATTGCGAATTAGCCCATTAAGCTGCACTTCACCAAAGGCACCACGAGAACGTTTATCGGCTAATATTTCTTGTAAGCTAACCACATTAGTTGACAGCTCGGTAATTTTTTTCTGTGCATCATCAATAAGCGCTAAACGCTGTAAAATATCACTGAAAGTTTTCGTGGTTTTTTCAAAGCCCTCAGTTAAGCGTTTTTCAACTTGACCACTAATTTCTTGTAAACGTTTATCGGTAGAGAGTGTCAAGGCATCAATGCGTTTTGTCATTTGCTCACTACTTTGAGCAAGTGTTTTCGCTAATTCTTCACGGCTTGCTTGCGTTGCTTTATTTAAATGACTAATCAGTTGATCTAATAATTGTAATTGGTTGCTATTTAACTGATCTTTTTGCTCGCTAAATTGACGTAATAATTTAATGCGCAAATCAGCTATTTGCTGTTCAAATAAATTAGCTAATTGTAATTGTTGTTTACTATTTTCTTGCTGAGCATGCTGTTGAATTTTTTCTTGCTGCTCAGAAAAAAATTGCTGAAATAAATTTTTGTTACTCTCTTGTAGGGTAATATTATGTTGCAACAAGACTTCATTAACACTGACTTTAACACTTGATTTTATTTGCGATAAACGAAGCCATATTAATAACAACAGGAGAAAAAACACACTGATTACGCCCAGTGATATTAATAATAAATGTTCTTGGTTAACGGGTAAAATCATTAATTAATCAGCTCTGTTAAGTTGCCTAGATTGTTTAGGTTGGTTGCATTACTTATGTTGTTTATGCTGCTTATGCTGATATCAAGCTTAACCCATAAAAAATCACTGTAAATAAACACAGCTATTAAAGCATGATTTTAAGCTAGCAACCAGTGCTTTATAACTAATAGCAATAAAATAAACTTTTAGAGTATTACCCCAATAAAATTAGCCGTTATCATTAGGTTATCTTATAAACAAAAAGTTGTTATCATTAGGTTATCTTATAAACAAAAAGTTGTTAATCACACAATGAAATCTCCCTTTCTTACAAAAAAGAAACCTCTTTTAAAAAAGATATTGTCTATATTACTAAGTATTTATTTAGGTGTTTTTCTTATTATTTGGGCTATCTCATCACCTGTCAGTAAGTATTTCATTGAACCTGAACTCGCTAAGCAAGGACTTACGTTATCTAAAGAAACCTCGTTAACTTTCAATCCTTTTCTTAGTCAACTTACAGTGACTGATTTGGCTTTATACACCCATAATGAGCATAAAGAAAAAGTCTTTGAAATAAACAAGGCTGTAATTCGTTTAACTTTAATTCGTTTGATTTTTGATGAAATTTTCATTAGTCAATTTTCTTTAGATGGTGGTTTTCTCAACGTTAAACATACATCAGAACAACTAATTATTGCCGGTATTGATCTAAATAAAAAAGATAATAAAAATACACAAAACAGTGAAAAAAATGCAAAGAACGATACCGAATATGAGGCAGAAGATGATGCAGAAAAAAATTCAAGTTCTTTCGCTTATCAAGTAATACTTCCGGAGTTAGATTTCAGCCAAATAGATATTGATATAAGCACGAATACTATACCTCATCACCTAAAAATCAATTCATTGGTTGTTGAAAACCTAATCGCTAGTGAACAAGCGCAACAAGCGCAACTGAGTTTACAAACTCATGTTGATAGCAGTCCGATAACACTCAATGCCGACTTAAAACTTGTACAAGGCGAAGGTGATATTAACAGTAAGCTTGCTATAAAAAATTACCCTCTAAATAAGTTAACACCTTATGTAAAGCAGTTATCAGCACTTAGCGGTTTATTTTCATTTTCTAGTGAACAAAAAATATCGTTATCACCCGCGCAATTAAGTGTACATGTAAAGAACGCTAAAATGAGCAATAAAGCGTTAATGGTTGAACACCAACAACAGATTTTAACCTTAGAAAATTTGCAACAAACTATCACCGATTTAATGCTAACAATTGAAAAAGACACCATAACCAAGATAAGCGGAACAAGTCAATTAGAGCTTAATCAAGCGAGCCTGCAACCGAAAGATACAAGCCAAATAGGGGCTGCTTTTCAACAGTTTTCGGTTAACGACATTAGTTTTCATCTGAAAGAGTACCCCACAATAAAAATTGCAAGTTTGGTCATTGATAATATTTCAGCGTCTAAAAATGAGGCTCTAAATTTAGCGCCTTTAGCACAATTGCAGCAGTTCAGCATGAGTGATATTTTAGTCAATGAAAAACAAATAGCCCTTGGCACTATACTGATAGACACTTTGGAAAGTAATATCATTGTAAATAAAAAGAAGATGTTAGAAAGAATATCTGCTCAATCCACCTCAACTCAAGCAACATCACCTCAGTCACCGTCAACTAAAACACTAACTAGATCAGGTACGCCTAAAGGTCGCAAAGCGGAGAACGAAGCAGCTAGCGACATGAGCTTCTCTGTCAAAGAAATATCATTGGTGAATGGCAGTAAAACATCCTTTATTGATAACAGTGTAACACCGGTGTATAAGCGTTTTTTATTCATTGATAAGTTACACCTTGGCACCTTAAGTAATGCAATAAAAGCACAGAAAACACCTTTTGAAATTATTGGTCGCAGTAACAAATATGCAAATTTTAATTTTCATGGCTTCACTCAACCTTTTACTAGCATACCTACACATCACATAGAGGGTTTTTTAAAAGAAGTCTCTTTACCGGCTATTTCAAGTTATACCCAAGCCATGAAGCTTGAGTTAAAAAGCGGTCAATTTGGTACTGACTTAAATGCGACTTTAACAGGCGATAAAGTCAGTGGTGATGTGGTATTAAAATTACATGGGCTTGAAACTGCCATTGCTGACAACCCAGAAGTTGACTCACTCATTGATCAAGGGGCATTACCCTTAAATATGGCGATAAATATACTTAAAGATAGCGACGGTAATGTTGAACTGGGTGTGCCCCTGTCGGGCTCAACTTCAGATCCTCAATTTGGTCTGAGTAGTATTGTTACCTTGATAACTCAAAAAGTTATTTGGAGTGCAACTCAAGACTATTTAATGAAAACATTTGTACCTTATGCCAATATTGTTTCTGTTGCGATGACAGTGGGTGAATTAGCATTAAAACTTCGTTTTGATGATTTACCCTATCAAGCTAAACAAATAGCCCCGAATGAAAATCAGCAAGCTTATTTACAATCATTTATCGCTTTAATGCAAAATAAAGAAGACACAAGAGTAAAACTTTGCGCGATTAGTACCCCTAAAGATTTAGAGACTAGTTTAAGTAATAGCGCTAGCCAAAGCTCAGGCCAAGAGATAACAGATGAAAAAGCTATTAGCCAACTAAAAGCTATTGCCGAACAACGAGAACACGCGTTAAAGTCTTATTTAATTGAACACGGAAAAATTGACTCTGCACGTTTGTTACTGTGTACGCCTAAAATAGATAGCGATGAAGAGGCACAACCACGTATTGAAATATCTGTTTAGTCATAAATATTCATACCTATTATCTGTATTACTTGAAGATGATTGAAATTCTAGAAAAAACAAAGGGATGTTTATATATTTGTGATGGTATTTTAGCTTGTACTAATCAAGTAGACGAAAATAACAACAAACCAGTCAATCACGACTGATTTGTTGTTATAACCATCTGTTTTTATAACTTTATCCCTTCAATATTAAGTATCAAATCAACATGAGTCGATGCAGGACCTAAATTATAAGTAATATTAAAATCTGCTAATTTTAAAGTTGCTAACCCTTCAAAACCAACACGATAACCGCCCCACGGATCTTTGCCTTCACCAATTTTAGTGATCGGAAAAGAAATACTTTTAGTGACGCCTTTAAGGGTGAAATCACCCGTAACTACAGCATTGGTTTCATCTGAAAATTTAATAGATTGACTAACAAAACTGGCTTTAGGGTGATTATTAGTATTTAAAAAATCTTTACCTTTTAAATGTTTATCTCGCTCTGCATGATTAGAGTCTAAACTGGTGGTATCAATTTCAATCGTAATTTTAGCTTGATCCGGTTGCTTTGCATCATATGAGAAGTCACCGTCAAAATGATTAAAACGACCTAATAACCAGCTGTAGCCTAGATGTTTAATTTTAAATTGAATAGAAGCATGCGCGCCTTTTACATCAACTTTATAATTTTCAGCTTGTGCTAGATTAGCGAGTGAACTCAGCAGTAATGAACCGGCCATTAAGCCCGTGATCAGTAATTTATTTTTCATTTTGTTTCCTTATGTTTGTTAATGAATTTTTTATGTGTTTGTTTTTAACATACGTAATAACGTATTATTTTTGTTAATAAAATGATGTTTTATTGCCATTAAGCCATGCCCTAAAGAAAGCAGTACTAATCCCCACGCTAAAATTTCGTGAATATTGCCGGCAATATCTTCTTGGTTTTCAATAGAAAAAGGTAAAGCCGAAATAGATAAAACACCAAATATATCGATAGCACGACCATCCGCCGTTGAAATTAAATAACCGCTAAGCATTAAGATAATCATAAAACCATACAGTATAAGATGAGCATAATGCGCAAACTTAATATCTCGTTGACTGGCATTTATAACCGCACTTTTTGGTGCCACATTAATAATACGCCATACAATACGTAGTATTAAAATTACCGCCAACGATATACCAACACTTTTATGTAAATCTAATGAGCCTCTATACCAAGTATCGTAATAGGTTAGCTCTACCATGTATAAGCCCAAAGCAAATAGTGCAAAAATAACAATAGCCATAAACCAATGTAGCGCGATTGCAACCCAACCATAAGCTTTATGTGAATTTTTTAACATGTCAACCCTCGTTACTATTTATCTGTTTAACTCTTTTCAAACTTGATGTTGCTATATTAATCGCTATTTAACTATTAAAAAACAGAAATAAATGAGAAACTATTGTGCATATTTGCACAACACGAGTTTGGTGAATGAAAAACATCTCATGGGATGATTACAAAATAGCCTACCAAGTAGCGGTAGATGGCAGCTTAAGTCAAGCAGGAAAATCATTAGGGATCAACCATGCCACGGTATTAAGACGGATAAACCAATTAGAGTCAGCACTAGAAATAAAACTTTTTATTCGCCATCAACGTGGATATAAGCTTACCGATGCGGGCTATTTATTACTCGATGAGATGCCTGATTTGTTTGTGAAGTTTGCCACCTTAGAAAATAACCTTAAAAATGTTGAAGGAAATATTAGTGGTGAACTTAGAATAACCACAGTGAGTACCTACACACCCGCATTAGCACCAGCATTGAGTGCTTTTATAAAAGCATACCCTGATATTCGCATTAAACTTATCTCTACAGATGATATTATTTCGTTAGATTCCGGTGTTACCCATGTTTCTTTACGTATTGGTCCAAAACCTGATGGTGTCGATCTTATTGCAAAAGAATTAACACAGATTCATACTTCTTATTATGCTGACAAAAATTACGTGCAAGAATTTGGATTACCTCAATCAATCAACGAATTAAATGCGCATGCCTGGGTATTGCCAACCCCAAACAAGTACCGCATCCCTTTTGTTCGCTACGTTACAGATAAAATTGATAAAAAAAATATTGTTTTTCAAAGTAATCATTTTCCTGATGTTAGTCAGGCAGTAATCGCTGGCATGGGAATTGGTCCGCTAGAAAACCATTTAGCTAGCTTAAATGCTTCATTGGTAGAAGTTCCATTAGACTTACCGATCTCCAAAGAAGCTATTTGGTTTGTTTATCACAAAGATTTAAAACACAGCATTAGGCTACAATGTTTTTATGAATTTTTAAAAAATAGACTTCAGCAATAAAATTACTATGCCCCTGTTAATTAATAACCTCGCGCCAAGGCTTCTAGCTTAGCAAAGAGAGGCCTATTATGAACTAAATGTAGGTCGGAATTTATGCCGTCAAATTGATGGGCTAAAACCCAACCTACAATGCGCCGCAATCGGCGGGGAATTACCCCATTCAGATTAAAGCCTACAAAACAGTAAATCGAAGTACAGTTTTTAATTTTTCAGGCGCTACTTTTCTTACGTCAGATAAATAAATTTCTCGGTGTACTTTTGACGTACGCGTAAAACCTGAATTCTCAGCAAAGGCTTCCATTTGAGCAAAACTGATAGGCTCATCTTCATATTTACCTACATGTAACATTTGTATACATTGCCCTTCAGTAATTCTCTCAAATTTTAATTTCTCTAATAAAACTTGAGGTTTTTTTTCACCAACTAGCGCTAACATATCATTAAAGAAGTCTTGCTCGACAAACTCCGGTTGCCGAATCATCAATGTATAAACCAAATCCTCTTTATTGATTATGCCCGTAAATGTTTTTTTCGCTTCGTCATTAATATCCCACACGCCCTCTAAAGGGTATACCGTATAATCGAAATAACCTTTTGGTTTTTTTTCCATCCTTTTCGGCGCCATTTTTAGCGCATAAGAAACAGAATAAAGCGCAGTAATACAATCGGTAAATAGCTTATCGGCGGGGCTTCCTTTAGCCGAGATAGTAATAAACTTATACTCAGGTATTTCAATTACCTCAGGTTTATTTTTAGGAATATAAATTTTCTTTTCTTTTTTTCGCCATTCATATTTTGCTAGCATAGTTAATCCTATTAAAAATAACGCCGTACAAGTTATTACAAACTTTATCATTATCATCCAGAGAAAAATATAAATTTAAGATACACTTTGTTTACAAACGTAATCGAATAAATTAAAAAATTAGGATTGAAAATATAATGAAAAAATTACTGGGCATACTCTTTATTACACTGCTATCAAGCCAAAGTATTGCTGCATCAACAGTTTTTGAAGGGGTTATTGAAAAGTCAGAAGTGATCACCACTAAAGTAGGAAAAAATGGAAAACCTTTGCTAAGTGCTGCCGTTGGTGTCGGTATTGGTTCGGCATTTGGTTCTGGTAGTGGTAAAGATGCTGCAAAAATTGCTGGCGGGTTAATAGGCGCAAGAAAAGCCGCTCAAAAGAAAGAACAAACCTTATATGGCTGGCGTTATATTGTCAAAGCTAACGATGAATTACATGTAATAGACACTTGGTGTACTATACCTAACACCCAATGTACCGGTGTAATCAAAGGTAAAGAAGTTTACGTTATCAATGGTAATGAAGTTTCCCCAAAATAAACCGTAGCGCGCAGAGAGGTTACTCCCTGCGCTAACGATTCAACCTATCAGCATTTCCATAAGAATCAAACCTCAACGTTCCTGTTCTCCTCAATACCAAAAGTCTTCATGCATTTATTATAAAAGCTCTGTTGTTTTTTAATGTTGTTGCGCAAGCACAACAACAATGAGTTTTTATGCCTATAAACTTAATATTTTTTAAACATTGGTACTAATTTCGTAAAAAAAAGAAAAAAAAGAAAAAGCGAGTGAAAATCCATAATTGTGGCTTTGCCAAGTAAGCATCATTATAAGGCAATTATTTTTATTAGTTATATACAAACTTAAATTAGCTAAGTTCAAACAGGAGTGGCAAATGTCATCGTAC
>JAOPTQ010000073.1:0-33963 GCA_051531915.1 Colwellia sp.
TCAAGAAGTTGAGCGTGACTTTAATACCCAAGTTATTTCAATTGTAACCTTGGCTGACATTGTTAGCTATCTTGAAGAGCGACTTATCAATGAACCTGAACTTGAAAGTAGTTTAGCGAGCATTAATAAATATAGGCAAGACTTTGGTATTTAAAAAATTATAATTTTTTAAGCCGTTAATTCAAATTGATAGTTAGCTTGTTTGTTATGGGCATGGGTAATATCTGCATAAAAATGTTCAATACGCCCTGCTCGTTGTAAAACCTCAACACTTTGTGATGGTGTCTGTAAGGTATTTTGTGGGGCGTTTTTATTGTGTTCAGTGTGTTCTGACTGAATAATATTATCTTGAGCTTTAAGCGTTTGATTAATAAAAGCATCAAAGTCACTTTCTTTACTCTCATTACCAATTTGCTGTTCACTCGCTAATACTTCATTGGTATTAGCGAACCTTGCGTTAACAGAGTCAATTTCAGCCGATTCACCTTCTTGCATTGAGAGCAATTCAGACTGTGCCTGTAAAATAATTTGCGTTGCTGATGCCGCAACACGCGTATCTTGTGTTGAAGGGTTTGCCGGCGCTAATGCAGCGGCGTGTACTTTCTGCATTTTAGCAATGGTTGCTTTAGGGTCACCACTTACCGTAGACAAGTCAACAGAGACTTCGCCACCTACCGCATATTTTTTTCCGTCTGGGCCTATTTGAAAAGTATATGAAGGTGAGCCTGTAGAAGCACCACCAACCGAAGCATGCGCTAATTCATGGTTTCTAACTTCTCTATCTCGATGTTGTAACTCATTAATAACTTGTTCTTGCTGAACTTCATCAAAATGAGCTTTTGCTTCGGCCGCTGCATCACCTTTTTCTTGCTCATTAGCGTTAGTCGCTGTGCCTGGTGATTTTGATAAAGCGCTTTGCTCAGGTTTCTGTTCTTGGTTTTTCTCTTGGTTTTGATCTGAATTTTCACCGGAAGATTGTTCAGAAATGCTTTTACTTTCTTTTTCGGCTTTGTCTTTTAAACTAACAAAATCTATTTGTTCATTATTTTGTGCTGGTGTTCTACCACGCTCTTTATCTGAAGCGACACCTTTTTCTGCCGCTGATTGACTCGCTGCTGCCGGTTGTGCAATAACTTCACGTTGATTATTTTCACGGCGCAGAGTTTCCGTCGATAAGTTACTTACCGTAGGAATAGATAAACTTGGCGCGTGCGGTGCAATATTCATAATATGTTTATTTAAAAAGTAGCAACTAAGGTTTCGGTTAACCTAAAATAGTCGTATTAAAAAATAACTATGCTGTTACATCAAGCAGAGTGCCTAAGCTTTCATCGGCGCTTTTTATCACTTGTGTCGATGCTTTTGCTTGAAATTCAGCCACTTTTAAATCAACAATTGATTGATTTAAATCGGGTACTTTATTAATTGTCGTATCACTGGCAACATTACTAGAAATACTGCTAGCCAAATTACCGGAAGCATCACTAGCCAATTGTGTTTCTGCGGTAACATTCTCATTACTGCGCTTTGCCGTACTCGCAACTATATTTTCAGCCGCTCGGTTAGCTTCTTCGGTCGCTTTTTGAAAGCCTTGCACCCCAGAATTAAATGCTGATTGAATTTCCATAGGGTTTCCTCTTATTTTACTTTATTTACACTGTCTAATTATTAACCAAAATGGGGCGAAAGTAAATAAGATTTTTAGTTTCGCTCAGTTATATCTGCATATAACCAAGCAAAAATCAGGCAAAATTTAAGTGCTAAATTTAAGTGCTAAATTTAAGTGCTAAATTTTTTATTCAACCAAGAAACTAATACTTGATAAAAATCATCAGGATGTGAAATAAACGGTGCGTGGGAAGCTTTGTCAAAAATATGTTGATCACTGTTTTTTATCCGTTGCGAAACTAAATTAGCCACGATTATAGGAATTAAACTGTCAGAATTACCGTACAAACGTAAAAAGGGTTGCTGTATTAAACGGAGCTGTTCGGTGTAGTCACTCGTTTCTAATAAATTTAAAGATTGGTCTAATGTTTTTTTACTTGGCACTGGATAGCGCTTTACTAAATTTCTGATTTGTTTTATGTCTTGGCGAATATGAGGGCTACCCATTGCCTGTATTTTTAAAAAGCCATCAATTGTTTTTTGGCTATCTTCTTTTAATTGTTGATGAAAGTTTTTCAGCACGGATGGCTTAATACCCGGCCAACCGAGTTTTTGATTTTTTTTCTGATCACATTCAATAAAACAAGGGGAACTTGCAACGGTAATTAAGCCGAGTACTTTATCAGGAAAGGTTAAAGCCATTTCTGTGGCAATTAAGCCTCCCAGTGACCACCCTAGATAAATAGCCGGCTTATTAATGGCTTTATTTATTAAATGACAAATGTTTGCTAATGAATACGGGGTAATAATGCAATCGCTATTGAATCCAAAGCCGGGTAGATCAAGGCTGATAAGCTCAAAGTTATTGGTTGAACAAGCACTCATTTTTTCAATGAGTGGCTGCCAAACACCTGAATTTAAACCCCAACCATGAATGAATACCAGTGGCACACCTTGCCCTTTACTGGAAAATACTAAAGTTTCTGCCATGCTTATGAATCTATACTCGTGTAAGTTATTGCAACACGGTAGTTTACAAAAAGGTTAGCAACAATGGAATGGGCGCGACTTTTAAAAAATCTTTCGTTATTTGAACAGCGTACTATTTTTAAATGTAAAAATTACTATTTACAGTTTTTACATACGTTTAGTTGTTGTGATTTATGCGGTAATTCGGTGCACGAGCATGCCTTAATTTGCTCGGCTTGTTTACAGGATTTACCGCTTTTCAACCAAGAAAATATTCAAGGCGATTTGCTTAATTGGCCAGCAATTAACAAGGCCTTACCTAATATTTATTTTGATCATTTATTTTGTATCTCTCCCTACCTAACGCCATTTACTCAATGGCTGCCACAGTTTAAATATCAAGGACGTTTTGAACTAGCGTCACTGTTTGCCGAGCTTATTGTTCAACAATGGGATAGCCGCTTTATAACAATGCCCGCAAACGTAGTACTGTCGGTGCCGTTACATCATAGTAAATGGCAATTACGAGGTTATAATCAAGCGCACTTAATTGCCAAACTATTTGCGAAAAAGCGACAATTACCTTACCAAGCATCTGCGCTGATACGGGTTAAAAAAAATAATAGTCAGGTTGGGCAAACTGGCGCTATGCGGCGTGCTAATTTGCAGAACAATTTTGCTTTATCACCTGACTTTTTGTCAACTTTGTCATTAAATAAAAAGCACGTACTGTTAATTGATGATGTTGTCACAACGGGTAGTACCGCAAGTGAAATCAGTCAATTATTAAAAAAGTCAGGAGTAGAAAAGGTAACGGTCATCGCGGTGTGCTTAACATTGCCTAAGATATAAATATAATATTTTAAATGAATTGCTAAAGATGATGAAAACGCAATTCATCAATGTGTACTGCGTTTAATCACTTTGGCTTTTTACCGGTGTTGAAAAGATTTTTGCAAAAAACAAACTGTTCGCTAATAACTTAGCACTGCCTAACCAATATCCTCGAAAAGCAAGCACATCAGTTGTTGCAATCACTCGACCTTGACCAACATTATGAGCAACAATGGCAGGGCTATGCGCCAAACGATCTACTAAATTATTATCGGTATAACCGCTTATTAAAGGGGTTGCGGTATATTTAGCTACCGTAATAAACGGCTGTCGCAATAGCTCCATCATAATGGTGCTATTGCGAAAAAGAGGCAAACTTGTGTTGCGGTAACCAAAAGTAAGCGGGTGTGATGTATCCAGTTCCGTTGCAAATATTGCGCCCGAGATATGCTGACGAGCAGCAAGCGCATTTTTATCTTGATAACTTAGTTGCTCAATATCAAATAAGGAGTCCATTTGATTTTGAGTGACAAATTTTACCGATAATATTTTTTGTTTTGCTAACCATTTAGTGGCACGTTTTTGACCAATAATAACACCGCCTTGCTTAACCCAAGCTTTAACTTTATCAGTTACGTTTTCAGCAATATTATTGTAACGACCATCAACCAAAATAATATGACTATATGATGATAAATCAACATTGCCTAACCGCGCATGGTCAATAACCGAAAGTGGTATGTTAAGGGTTTTATCCAAATAATAGCGTATTTCACCCGCTTCATACTGAGAAATACCTTGCCCTCCTAGCATAAGTACTTTTACGGGTTTAAGCGCGACAAATGAATTACTGCCTAAATCTACCCCTTTTATCGTTAACCCAGTATTAATATTTGCTAACGGAATATTGGCATCAATACTCGCCTCAACAAGTAGCTTTCGCCAATGACTTTGCGTTTGAATACCAACAGGAATAATGAGGCTGCCTGTAGCAAAGTGCTTTGCTTTTCCTGAGACAATACTAGAAAAAGTTTTAGTCGCCACCCGTACTTTTATATTATTGCTGAGCAGTTTGTTCAACAGTTTTGGCGCAAGAAAATCATGCCATTCAAAGGCGTAAGCATAGGAATTTTTATCAAGTTCAACGAAATTATCAAGATCAACAAATAGAGGGTTATTAGCCTTAGCCCACGGTTTATCTGCTAATGTTAAGCCCCAATTTCGATCTATTTGATGAAATTCTATATTCATTGCCAATGGCATAGTCCAACCAGACACATCATAAAAAGTATTATCTTTAAAATGGGTTTGTTGGTTAAATAAGGCCTGTATTACTCGATATTGCGGTTGAACGATGGGTATGTAATAACTATTGGATTTGTTAAATACTTCGCCTTGTAACTTATAGTTATCTTTTAGTGGGTAAACCTTAATTTGATGCTGAGTTAAGGTATCTAAAAAACGCGTTAGCCGATATTTATCTTTGGTTTCTCGTATTAAATAACCACTAAACTTTTCTTTTTCCGCCTGTTTTAATGACTGTTGATAAAAATCATGTCGATAATTTTTTAATTGATCACGATTATGCCAAGCGCCTTTTATTGTTGATAGCGATGTTAATACGTGGTTTTGAATGCCGTATTCAAACGTGAGCAAACCGTTAACCGTTTGTTGTTGCATGCCTCGGGCACTTGCTTGCTCAAATAAAATTCCCACCGCGCCGTTAATGTCAGGGTACGTTGACCCTTTGCCATAATAAAAGTCATCAAAGCTTTCTTCGCTGTAATAGAGTCGTTGTTTTTGATCTAAGGCTTTAGCATGAAAAGTGGCGAGTTCTTTGGTTAATTCAATGTTTTTTATCGGGGTGAGTGGGTGAGTTCGAGCGTTAACGCCAGGTTGAAAAAAATAACTGCTATTTGGTCCCATTTCATGAAAATCGCCCAACACATTAGGCTGATAACGATGGTAATATTTTAATCTGTGCTGACTTTCTTGTTGTGATAACAGTAACCAGTCTCTATTTAAATCAAACCAATAATGATTAGTTCGACCACTAACCCAACGTTGATGATGCTCAATATGATTAGCATCACTATTTGCCGTTGTATTTTGGTAAGTTGTTACCCAATTTACAAATCTGTCCATGCCATCAGGATTAATGCTTGGCTCCAACACAATAATGGTATTGGCAAGTAAATCTTTAATTGATTGTTCTTTACTCGCCGCCAAATAATAAGCCACTATCATCGCCGCATTTGCACCACTCATTTCATCGCCATGCACACTATAACCTAGCCAAATAACTAAAGGCTCATTTGCCAAATCATCCTCTTTTGAGCCGTTAGGAATATGTCGCTTTGCTAAAATACCATCTAAATTAGCCAAATTTTCAGTTGACGATATGGTGACAAGAAATTGCTCACGCTGTTGCGCGGTATAACCAATGTTGGTCAGTTTAACGTTATCGGCTTGCTTAGCTAAATGATAAAAGTATTGTTTAAGTTGATCATGTCTGAGATGTTTTTGCCCAACCTCAAAACCTAAAACGCTACTAGGCGTCGCTATATTAGGATTGAATAGAACTTGTGCAGGCAAATAATCACGCACAGAGGTTGCGTGTAAAACTAACGGTTGAGAAATTAGAAATAGTAAAATGACAATACGACGAAACAGCATTAACGTTTTCCTTTTATTAGACTTTTCTAAAATAGCAAATAAAAGCTAAAAAATCATTAGCACATAAGTAAATAGCAGAGTAAAATATGCATACTTGAGTAAATCACTCAAGTATATCCATTGTATATACCCATTATTATTCAAAGTATAATTAATAAAATCGTAATAGATATTTATTAAAAATTTTCAGCAAAGAGAGTTACAGATCATGATTACTATTTCAGACACGGCTCAAGAGCACTTTGTAAAACTATTATCGCAGCAAGCAGAAGGTACTCATATTAGAGTCTTTGTGGTTAATCCAGGAACGGCCAAAGCCGAATGTGGTGTTTCATATTGTCCACCCGATGCGGTAGAGCCTGAAGATGTAAAATTATCCTTTAATGGTTTTTCTGCCATGATTGATGGCGATAGTAAAAGTTTCTTAGAAGATGCTGAAATAGATTTCACCACTGACCAAATGGGTTCTCAACTTACTTTAAAAGCGCCCAATGCAAAATTACGTAAAGTTTCTGAAGATGCACCGTTGTTTGAACGAGTACACTATTTTTTACAAGCAGAAGTTAATCCGCAATTAGCCGGCCATGGTGGCGAGTGTACTTTAATAGAAATAACCGATGATGGTTACGTGGTTTTACAATTTGGCGGTGGCTGTAATGGTTGTAGTCAAATAGATGTGACAGTAAAGGGCGGTATTGAAAAGCAATTGCTTGAACAAATGGGCGATGAAATAAAAGGGGTTAAAGATGTTACAGAGCATCAACATGGTGATCACTCTTATTATTAATGAACACCTTACTTGAAAGATTAGGTCAAAACCCACGACGTAGTTTAGCTATTTTTTTACGGGGTCTTGGTCTTTTTGTTTTAGGGGGTATCTTTATTGCCATGGGTTATTTTAATCACTATTTATGGCAAGTGCTTGGCGTGGTTGTACTTGTTTGTGCATGCTTTATTGCGGCTTGGGGATATTTAGGTATTTTTGCTAATCGTTGGTTTCACATTTTAAACCGTCGCAAATCCAATAAAACCGCTAAAGATTTATTTAATGATAACTAACCTTATAAAAACCTATTGGAGCATAATTACATTAATTATGCTCATTGGCATTGCCACTTTATCGCTTTGGCCGGCAGCCTATTTACCTGAATTTCCCGGCACCGATAAGACTCACCACTTCATCGCTTATGCGGTATTAATGTTGCCCGTGGCATTGAGAAAACCTAAGTATTGGCTACTTGTGGCTATTGGATTTATTGCTTTTAGTGGTATTATTGAGTTAATACAGCCTTATGTAAATCGTTACGGTGAATGGTTAGATCTATTAGCAAATAGCTTAGGTGTTTTATTGGGGATTGCTTTGGCAACACTACTTAACTATTTCAATGCGAAAAAAACAAATAACAAATAACAAATAAGGCTATGTTCCCGTTAATTGTTGTTACATTTTTAACTGGCTGATTTTCAATGTCAATTTGTAGGGGCGATTTCAATCGCCAAAAATAGAACAAACTAAGCGATCAGGCGAATAAACTCGCCTCTACCGTTGATTAACAACAAAGCCACAAATAGTAATGCAAGCAGTATTATTACGGTTAAACTTTTTTTGCGCTAAGGCGCTAAGTTACAAATTACAAGCTACTAAGGTGATACTTTATTTATGCAACCCGCTAAACACAATAAAAAACACTTCTGGCAAAAAATTTCATCGGTGATCGGTAAATTAAGCTTTCTTTCTGCTGCTATTGGTGTGGTATTAATTATGCTTTATATTGATGAAATTAGTGAAGTGTATAAGGCCTCATTAGGCGCGTGTACGTTTATTTGTTTTGCCTTAGGGATTGTTTTTAATGCCATGGGTAATACCAGTATTCCTGATTTAAAACCCGACAATGACTAATTTTTTTGTTGAGTGATGGTTAAAATTCTGTAGTTAAAATGCCATGCTAAAGTTCCCCCTCTGACTAACATAAATAATGAAAATGCCGCCCACAAACCGTGATTTCCATAGTGCTGCAATAAAAACCATAGAGGAAAAAAAATGCCAAAAGTAGAAATAATCATACTATTTCGCATCGCTTTAGCCTGCATTAATCCGACATAAACACCATCAAATAAATAACACCAACAAGCAACAACGGGCAATAATATCATCCAAATCAAATAATTTTTCGCAAAAGCCACAACCGGTGGAATATCAGAAATTAGCGTTAACAACCATTCGCCACCGAAAGCAAATAACAGTGAATATAGCAGTGCAAAAATGCCTGTCCATAATAAGGCAACTTGAATGATTTTTATTAATTTACTTCTATCATTTTCACCTTGAGCTTTACCTACCATAGCTTCTGCCGCATTTGCGATGCCGTCTAAGCCAAAAGAGATCAATAATAAAAAGTTCAACAATATGGCATTGGCAGCGACCACATTATCGCCTAACCGAGCCCCTTGAAAAGTGATAAAAATAAAACAAACCTCTAAGCATAAGGTGCGAATTAAAATATCTCTATTAAGTTTGAAATAGGCTAACAAACTTGTGCGTTCAAAAAGTGATAGCCACAAGGATGTAATGTTCATAAAGAGTTTATTAAGTGTCGTTTTATAGCGAACAAAAATAACGCTTAAGCCGAAAATCATCCCTGAGTACTCGGCAATAAGCGTTGCCAATGCCACACCTTGTACTTGCCATTGAAAAACAAAAACAAACAGTAAATCTAAACAAACATTAATTAAATTGGTGGCAATAACAATCCACATCACTGTTTTGGCTTGATGATTTCCCAGTAACCAACCTAAAATCACCAAATTAGCTAATGCCGCAGGCAATCCCCAAATTCGAATGTCACTGTATTGCTTCGCATAAAACTGTACTTGCTCTGAGCCACCCGCCAGCGATAAAGCACCTTCAATAAAAGGCGTTTGTAAGAGTATAAATACGAGGCCAATCATAAAGGCTACAGCGACACCTCGTAATAAAATCAATATATTTTGAGTGATATGATTAAAGCCAAATGCCTGAGCACTAAGCCCTGTAGTAGACATACGTAAAAAGCCACACAGCCACACAATTGAAGTAATGACCATGGCTCCAATAGTGCTACCACCCAGAAAATACGCATGAGATAAGTGACCAACCACAGCGGTATCAACTAAACCTAAAAGTGGCACAGTGATATTTGATAAGATCATAGGTAGCGCAAGTAGCAATAACTGCTTATGTTGATCTATATCGGTAATTTTTATCAAGAAAGTGTCCTAATAGACTAGTTTTGGGTATACACTAAAAGTGTTATTTTACCCTATCGTCAACAGAAGAGAAAACCCCATGAAACATTACTTATTTGCCTTACTCTTTTTGTTTTTTCATGGCGTAAGCTTGAGTGCGGTAATATTACAATATCATCATGTAAGTAACAGCGCCCCTAAAAGCACTAGTATTTCCCCTGAACAATTTAAAATACATTTACAATATTTAAAAGATCATCATTTTACTGTGATACCTTTATCTCAGTTGATTAACAAAATCAAAAATCAACAAGCCATTGCAGACAAAACAGTCGCTATTACTTTTGATGATGCTTATCAAGATGTATTCACCCACGGCAAGCCATTATTAAATCAGTTTGACTTCCCTTACACTATTTTTGTTAACCCTTCTATCATCAACAAAAATGAATCGCGTAAAAATTCACCGTACCTTTCATGGGCGCAATTAAAAACACTAGCAGATGAAGGGGTTGTTATTGCCAATCATGGCTTTGAGCATGATTCAGTAACGCGTATCACCGGCAATGAAAATCAAGCACAATGGTTAATAAAACAAACTGAATTATTAATGAAAAGCGAGCAAATAATTAAAGAAAAAACCGGGCAAAGCTGGCATTACTTTGCTTATCCTTATGGTGAATATAGCCCAACAATTCAAGCATGGATTAAGCAAAATAACTTTGTTGCTTTTTCACAGCAATCAGGTGCTGTTGGCATAAATACCGATTTAACAACCATACCTCGATTTCCTGCATCAATGCCTTATGACAAAATTTCAGGCTTACGCGATAAACTAAATTCACTGCCTTTTACAATTAATTTACCGGATGAACAAGCCGAAACTATTTTTGAATACCAACAAAATAAAAGTGTTACTTTTACCATAGAATCTGACGATTTTTATAAGTCACAACTGAACTGCTATATTTCTGGCATCGGCAAACAAAAAATACATTGGCAAGATGACAACAGTTTCACCATTAACTTTAGCAATGATTTACCGGTGGGTAGAGTGCGCTGTAACTGCACCGCAGCAAGTATTAGTAATCCTGGTCGTTATTATTGGTACTCTAAACCTTGGTTTATTTTAAAAACCGGTGGTGAGTGGTATCACTTATAAGTTTTGAGTTATGAAGAAAAGTAGGGGTTTTGGTCGAGTAGTTAAAACATGGAATATGCCCATTGGTAAACAAGGATAGTAACTAGATGAAAAAAAAGGCTTTTGCAGTAACATTCGCTGTACTTTTAACTGTTAACATACAAGCTACCCCGTTTTTTACTTATACGCCACAAGCAAATTCGGTTGGTTTATATCTGGGCGGTCAAATCTGGCAAAGTGATGCAAGTGGTACTTTTGGTGAAAAAAATACGCTAATTGACTTTAATTTAAAAAAAGAACAGCAAATTAACTACTTTATTGCCGTTGAACACCCTTATCCTTTGCTCCCTAATGTACGCATTTCAAGTACCGCGCTCGACACCACTGGTAAAACGACTTTAACGCAAGAATTTAGCTTCGGTGATGAAACTTTTTTAATTGATGACGATATTAATGCCAGTTTTAACATCAATTATGTCGATTACACCTTATATTATCAATTACTTGATCACCGCTTATTTTCATTTGATTTAGGTTTAACGGCTAGATATTTTAATGGTGATGTCACTGTGATAGGGCCAACAATTACAGGTGGTGAATGTATTCCAACAGATGTCCCTAATCATTGTATAACAACACCAATAAGTTCTTATACTCCTAAGGGTAAAATAAAAACTAACGAAATTGTGCCTATGTTGTATGTTGCCACAAACATTAGCTTACCGTTAAGGGGGCTAAGTGTATTTGGCCAAGGTGATTTTTCATTGATAGATGACCATTCACTTTATGACTATCAAGTTGGCTTAAGTTACGACTTAGTTGATAGTCGTAAAGTGGATTTAAATCTGACCTTAGGATATCGTGTCGTGAAAATGGAATTTGAAGATTTAGATAATTTATATACCGATCTTGAGTTTAAAGGTGCTTTTATCGGCGTGATTGCACACTTTTAAAGCTGAGGGATTCTCACTTATTCTTTGAATTTAGGTGTTTCTCCGAGTTTAAGTATTAATACAGCGCCACTATTTTTTGAAAGTCACTCAGCAGTTTATCACTGTCAATACTTGGAACTTGTCCTACAACCTGTTCTGGCCTGAAAATAGCCACAATTTTTCCTACAGGGTTAATCAGTACTATTGATGCACTATGATCAACTAAATAATGATTGCTGCTATCATTTGGGTTTTTATTAGCACTTTCTGGCGATGAAATGGCGTACATCAAGCCTAAGTGTCGTGCAAAAGGAAAGAGTACATCATGCTCTGCGCGCAGAGCTTTAAACTCACTATTAAAGTAATTAATATACAGCGCTAGTTTTTCTTGGCTATCTCGTTTTGGATCAACCGAAACTAGCAATACTTGACTATTGTTGGCCGTTTTTTTCAAATCATCATAAATGAAACTTAAATTTTGCAAGGTGGTGGGGCAAACATCAGGACAAGAAGTATAACCAAAAAATACCAGTGACCATTTATCCACTAATTGAGTTTTATTAAAAGAGTTTCCTTGCTGATCGGTTAATTCAAAGTCATTAATGATTCTTGGCTGTTGATAATACAAAGCATGTTCAGGTAGCGGCAATTGATAAATTTGTTGAAAGAATAAAACGCCAACAATCGCTGCAATAAAAGCAATTAAGCCAAAAATTAGTTTATTCATTATTAAACGCTCAACTCTATTTTATTTAACATGTAGATGCCGATGTAGATGATTCAGGATAGCTTGGTAGGTCGATGCTTGCCTCGACAACAGGTCTGAAACTGGCAAATATCGAGCCTCGCTGCGCTCGTATCGACCTACAAAGTAATAGGCAACAAATAATGATCAAGCAGTAAAATCACAAATAACAACATCAAATGCACAATAGAAAACTTAAAGGTGTCCATTGCTGTATTTTCATCCGCATTAAATTTAAGTTTCCAAGCATAACCAAAAAACACTAAATTTAAAGCAATTGCTCCCAATAAATATAACCAATTACTCATGCCCACCAAGTAAGGTAATAAACCAACCACAAAAAGTAATACCGTATACAGTAATATTTGCGTTTTAGTAAAATCAACTCCGTGCGTTACGGGCAACATAGGAATATTTACCTTGGCATATTCATTTTTACGATGAATAGCCAACGCCCAAAAATGTGGCGGTGTCCAGGTGAAAATCAATAACACTAATAACAACGCATTCGGGGCAATTTCATTAGTCATTGCTGTCCAACCAAGCAGGGGGGGAATTGCGCCGGCTAAACCGCCAATGGTGATGTTTTGTGGTGTTGCTCGCTTTAAATATAACGTATAAACAAAGCTGTAACCCACTAATCCAGACAAGGTTAAGTAAGCGGTTAATGGATTAACAAAAGCATAGAGCAAGACAAAGCCCAATAAGGCAATAGAGAACGCAAACACAATAGCATTATTGACAGAAATTCGGCCTTCGGGTAATGGTCTATTATGGGTGCGCCCCATGATGGCATCTATTTTTTCATCAACAATATGATTAATAGCCGCTGCCGCAGAGGAGAGTAAAGCAATGCCTAACATCGCAGGAATAAATAACTGCCACGGCAAACCGCCGGGTACAGATAAACTCATACCAACAACGGCGGTAAGCACAAGTAATGCAACTACTCTTGGCTTAGTAATATCATAATAAGCCCGCCATTTAGCGATCATTTCGGCATTGATAGGAAGTTCTACCTTCGGTGTTATCACCGCTTCATTGATGGTTTTACTCATAACTTTGCTCATCGTTTTATTCATAACGTTACTCATAGCTTTACTCATAAAAGGTATTCCTTAAATTTTTCGGCGCAATCGATAAGTTAACGCGATCAGGGTTAACATTAAACAAGCCGCAATAATATTGTGGCCTACCGCAACTGCTAAAGGTAGTGAAAACCAAATATTACTAATGCCTAAGCTAACTTGCACAACAAGCGCTAAACCAACGGCTAATGCTGACGATCGAAAAACACGAGCCTGTGCTTTTAAAATGATCATAACAATTAACCAAATAATATAAAGGGAGGTTACAACCGCGCCAAGGCGATGCACAACATGAACCGTAACTCTTTGCGCATGCGTTAAATGACCAAATTCATAACTCTCTCTAGGCGGAGGAATAATGTTAAATGACTCTGCAAATGTTATTTCATCGACCCAACCTGACTGACAAATAGGTAATTCAACACAGCTTAATGCCGCATAATTAGAAGATGTCCAACCCCCAAGCGCAATTTGTCCCGTTAAAATAACAATGCCTAACAAGGCATAACGACCATACTTTTTAAGTTGCCAGTCACCGCTAATGGTTCGACTTGGCCTTAAGCGTAAATGTAATAAGAACAATAAACACAAGGTAGTAAAACCACCCAACAAATGCCCCATAACCACAATAGGCATTAATTTCATCGTAACCGTCCACATACCTAAGGCGGCTTGAAAAATAACAATCGCGAGAATAAGCAGCGGCAAACCTAATGGTGTGCCATGACGCCGTTGCCGATAAGATAAAAAAGCAATGGCTAGAATAAGTAAGCCTAATGCGCCGGCAAAATAGCGATGGATCATTTCATTCCATGCTTTAGCCGGCTCTACTTGGCGATCAGGAAAATCTAACTCAGCTTGTGCTATTTGCTCAGTTGTTTGTGGCACATCAATCAAGCCATAACATCCCGGCCAATCAGGACAGCCTAAGCCCGCATGAGTTAAACGAGTATACGCGCCTAAACTGACAACAATTAAAGCAAGTAAAATACTGAGCAGCACTAACTTTCGAGTAAGACGATTATGCTTGGTGTACAGCTGTTGATCATCCATATTAACCAACCTTTGAAAGCTTCAAAACAGTTTTCATATCTGCCAAAATTTGTTTGCCAAGTTTTGGTAGTTGCGCAATGTTTTTGGGTAGTTGATGGCTTAAAAAAATATTACCCAGTGGATCAACAATAAAAACTTGAGATTGGCTGATAATTTGCTTTGCTTGTCTAGGCATTGCTAACAACTGCCACTGACTTTTAACTATTTGCGCGGTTTGCTCAGTAGAGAATGGGGTTTGATACATAGCCACCGGAGTTACTCTTGGCATATACTTTCCTAAAGCAACATAAGTATTGTGAACCGCTTCTAATGTTTTCTCACAATCCATATCACATTGTTTTGGTAGGCTATATAAAATTAACCATTGCTGTGCATAATCAGCCTTATTAATACCTAATTGCGCTAGTGTTAATTCATTTTCTAACAAGGTGCCTTTATTGGTTACCCCTAATGTTAACCATTGCTGCTCTAAAGCAAACTTAGCCAATATAATTGGTAAGGCAAAAATAGCAAAAACCATTAACAAGCTACGACGATTCTTTTTTTGTTCATTTTTGGGCAAGCTTGCTTTTTTTTCAGACAAATTCATAGCGTTCATACTACCGCGCCTCTTTTTCATTATAAGTATTATTAGAGCTTTTAGCTGATTTTATCGCCGCCCAAATCATTAACACTAACCAAGCAAAGGCTAGACTAAACCACTGAAAAGCATAGGCTCTATGTTTTTCAGGTGGCATAACGATTGGCTGCCAATTTTTTTTAAATCCTAAACGCTCATTAACGTCAACATAAACAATAAAAGGTAATAACGTTTGATGCAATAGTGTTGAGAACTTATCTAATTCAATATTTTGCACGCGTAATGGCCATTTTGCATTATCAAAATTTTGTTCCATTAACACAATGCCCACTTCAACTAAGCGCACATTACCCCGAAAACTATGCAGTCCTTGCAACGGAGAGATGTCAGGTAACTCTTGTCGATTAATAGAGCCTTGCACCCAGCCTAAGTTGACCAATACCGCATTTTCACCACTGTTAACTACCTGCAATACTCGATAACCTAACTGACCACCATTGACTTGATTGTCGAGTAAAAAAACAGCCTCTTTGTTGAACTTATTGAAAGTGCCTTCAATGATTACCGGAAAGTCATTAATATTTTCACTGTCATCAAGTAATGATAATTGCTTAAGTGAAAGCGGGGCTTGTTGATTAAAGGCTTCGATACGAATTAAGCGTTGTTCTTTTTCTAATGCCCGAGCGCTTTGCCAAAATCCAAGCTTTACTAATCCAGAAAAAACTAGCACAGTAATAATAAACCACAATAAATTTATTTTTTCTATCTGGTTTTTTAATGCTACTTTCAATGATAAAGCTGTTTTTTCACTTTGTTGCATGGTTATATTACTACTTGGCACTTAAAATTTACTACGTATTTACGGGTATATAAAGTCATCTGGAGCTTGTTTTGTTATTTAAAATAATTATCGTCGCCCTGCTAATTTTCATGGTTTACAACTTGTTTTATGCCTTGGTATTAATGAACAAAAATGACCCTAATAAGCCATCAATGTCAAAATTTATTGGTCGTCGGTTAATGGTTTCCGTTGCCCTTATAATACTGTTACTTATTGGTTTACTTACCGGAGTAATCACGCCAAACCCACGACCTTATTAATATTCAAAATCTAGCGAATTTCACTAAAGAATGTAAACGAATACAAAAAGTATAACCCACACCACATCAACAAAATGCCAGTACCAGCTAGCCGCTTGAAAAGCAAAGTGATTTTCTGGCGTAAAATGCCCTTTAAGCACCCTGAGCAACATTACGATTAACATTATTGTACCCAAGGTCACGTGCATACCATGAAAGCCTGTTAGCATATAAAAAGTATTACCGTATATACCACTGGTTAGGTAAAGTTGCATTTCTTCTGAGTAACCATGTGAATATTCAAGCACTTGAAAATATAAGAATGCTAAGCCCAAAACAACGGTAAGTGTTAGCCATGCTTTTAATTGTGGACGCTTATTTTGCTCTAAAGCCACATGTGCAAAATGTGCAGTAATGGATGAGGTCAGTAATAAAACGGTATTAATTAACGGTAAACCATACCAACCCATACTTTGTGTTTCTGTGCCATCGGGGGTTTTTAATAAGGGCCAACTTGCGGTAAATTCAGGCCATAAAACCGCCGCAGTTTCCACATTGTTGCCGGCGCCATCTAACCAAGGAACGGCAAAATTACGCACATAAAACAAAGCACCAAAAAAAGCGGCAAAAAACATCACTTCAGAAAAAATGAACCAACTCATACCTTGGCGAAATGAATTGTCCATTTGGTGACTATATTTTCCTGACATTGATTCAGTAATTACATTATTGAACCAACCAAATAGCATGTATATGACTAAAGCAATACCAGCTAACAATAAATAACCGCCATAGCCACTCTCATCATTTTTGATATCAGTAACATAATGACCTGCACCCAAGGCAATCATAAATAATGCCACCGCGCCAACTATTGGCCAGTGACTTTGGGCTGGTACATAATAACTTTCATATTCTTTTGTTGTCATTTTTGTTCCCTTATTCTTTATATTTACTAAGGCTAAAACCGTACTTACGAGTCTGCTTTATCGGTAATATCGTATAAGGTATACGACAATGTTAAGGTGGAAATATCACTCGGTAATTCAAGGTCAACATAAAACTGCAAACCCATCTCCACTTCTTCTCCACTTTTTAGTGGTTGTTGGGTAAAGCAGAAACACTCAATTTTTTGAAAATAACTTGCCGCTAGTCCTGGTGATACGGAAGGCACCGCTTGTCCCACAATATCTTTATCTGATTCATTTTTGGCGTAAAAATTTACAAATTTCATTTCACCCGGATGTACAGTTATTTCATTAATTACCGGCTTAAATTGCCAAGGAATACCTTTAGCTGTTCGCGTAATAAATTGCACGGTAACGGTACGCGAAGTGTCTATACCGTCTGCGCTATACACAACAGCTTCGCCATTCGTTTTACCATTTAAACCTGTAATATCGCAAAACACATCATATAAAGGCACTAAAGCAAAACCAAAACCAAACATTGCAAATACCACTAAGACAAGCTTTTTAAGCACCCTAGTATTGTTGTTAACATCCGTTTGTTTCTCAGCTTTCCTTGTCTGCTTAGCGCCTTTATCCATATCAACGTTCTTCTTTAATTTCTGGCGGTGTGCTAAAGGTGTGATATGGCGCAGGGCTAGCCACTGTCCACTCTAAGCCTTCTGCACCATCCCATGGTTTAGCCGGCGCTTTTTCGCCGCCTTTAATACATTTAATCACTACCGCTAAAAAGATTAATTGTGATAAACCAAAAGCAAAACCACCAATACTGACCCATTTATTAAAATCAGCAAATTGCAAAGCATAATCAGGAATACGACGCGGCATACCTGCCAACCCTAAGAAATGCATGGGGAAAAACAGTAAATTAACAGAAATTAGTGAACACCAAAAATGCCATTTACTTAAGCTATCGCTGTACATATTTCCGGTCCATTTAGGTAACCAATAATAAGCACCGGCATAGATCGAGAATAACGATCCTGTTACCAATACATAATGAAAATGAGCAACAACAAAATAAGTATCGTGATACTGAAAATCAACTGGGGTTAATGCCAACATTAACCCTGAAAAACCACCAATAGTAAATAAAACCACAAAAGCAATTGAAAACAACATCGGCATTTCAAATGTTAATGATCCACGCCACATTGTTGCTACCCAGTTAAACACCTTAACACCCGTTGGTACGGCAATTAACATGGTGCAATACATAAAGAATAGTTCGCCAAATAACGGCATACCGGTAGTAAACATATGATGCGCCCAAACAATAAATGACAACAAGGCAATAGATGCTGTTGCATAAACCATTGAGCTATAACCGAACAATTTCTTACGAGAAAATGCTGGAATAATAGTAGAAACAATGCCAAAAGCGGGTAAAATCATAATGTACACTTCAGGATGACCAAAGAACCAAAAAATATGCTGGAACATTACTGGGTCGCCACCACCTGCCGCATCAAAAAAGCTTGTGCCGAAGTAAGTGTCGGTTAGTAGCATAGTCACTACACCTGCCAGTACAGGCATTACGGCAATCAACAAATATGCGGTAATGAAAAATGTCCAAACAAATAAAGGCATTTTCATGTACGTCATCCCGGGTGCACGTAAATTCATGATGGTTACTACAATGTTAATTGCGCCCATAATTGAAGATATGCCCATAATATGAACGGCAAAAACAAAAAATGCGGTACTACCATTTGAATAGGTTGTTGATAACGGTGCATAGAATGTCCAACCGAAGTTAGGCGCGCCACTTTCCATAAAAAATGAAGAAATTAAAATGGCAAAAGCAAAAGGTAAAATCCAAAAACTCCAGTTATTCATTCTTGGTAAAGCCATATCTGGCGCACCAATCATCATCGGTAACATCCAGTTAGCAAAGCCAGTAAATGCGGGCATAATTGCGCCAAACACCATAATCAAACCATGAACGGTAGTTAACTGATTAAAAAAATCCGGCTCAACTATTTGTAAACCCGGCTGAAATAGTTCAGCGCGAATCACCATAGCCAATGCACCACCGGTTAATAACATGATAAAAGAGAACCATAAATATAAGGTGCCTATATCTTTATGGTTAGTGGTATATAACCAGCGTTTAATGCCGGTCATTTTTTCATGGTAGTCATGATGATCGTCACTGTGCGAATCATTAACAGATCCATTAACTGATTCATTAGTAATATCTGTAGTCATAATCTATTCTCCGCTCGCCGCTTTAACATCAGCACTTTGCACTAAATCACCGGTATCATTACCCCAAGCATTTCGCTCATACGTAACTACTGCGGCAATTTCTTTTAAGCTCAGTTGCTTGCCATATCCTTGCATCCCTGTACCTGCTCGGCCATTGAAAACAATATTAATATGCTCTTTAATTGATCCTGTGGTTGCTATCGCACTACCTTTTAATGCTGGGAATGCTGGCGGTAAACCTAAACCTGTAGGTTGATGACATGCGGCGCAATAAGCCATATACGTTGCTTCTCCTAATTGCATTAATTCAGCTTTAGACATCGATGCACTTAAAGATGCTTTTTCTGCATCAGCAGCGTTAGAAACAAGTTGCTGCTGCTCATTTAGCCATATTTCATAATCTTCAACCGACTTAACTTCGACAACAATAGGCATAAAGCCATGATCTTTACCACATAGCTCTGCACATTGACCCCGATAAACTCCCGGCACATCAACTTTTGTCCATGCTTCATTAATAAAACCCGGATTGGCATCTTGTTTAACAGCAAACTCAGGAACCCACCAAGAATGAATAACATCATCAGAGGTAATTAAAAAACGAACTTTTTTATTGGCGGGAATGACTAAAGGTTTGTCAACTTCAAGTAAATAATTTTGCCCTTTTTCGGCTCCATTCCCCTCAAAGCTACCATCTTGATTTTCATATTGTTCACGTGGTGTAGAAAGCACGGAGTAATATTCAATATTTTGATCAAAATATTTATAATGCCATTTCCATTGCGAGCCAGTGACTTGAATAGTAACCTCTGAGTCGTCATTATTTTCCATATCAATTAAGGTACTTGTTGCTGGAATAGCAATGGCGATAAGAATAACGATAGGAATTGCAGTCCAAAGTATTTCAATCTTGGTACTTTCGTGAAAATCTGCGGCTTTTGCACCTTTAGACTTTCGATGAAAAATTATTGACCAAAACATTGCGCCAAAAACCACTAGACCAATAGCAATACAAATGTAGAGCGCTAGCATATGCAAATCATACACTTCTCTACTAACTGCCGTTACACCTTTTGTCAGGTTTAGCTGGGTATCAGCCCAAGCTGAACTGGAAAGTAGGCTCCCTAAAAACACCCAAACTACCACCAACCAATTTTGGTTACGTCTGCTCACTCAACATCTCCCCATTTTATAAAAATAGTAACAAAAATATAGCTATGTAAATTTCAGGTCATTAGGCTATGTTTCTGTTGGTTTACCGGACGTTGAATGGCAAAAATAATGTGATATTGAATTAGCACATTAACGTCTTTTATTTTTTTATACCTAAAAAGTAGTAACAATTCAGTTAGGCTGAAAATTATTTATTGTTCAATTTCCACCCTATAATTACTCAGAACTTGATCTAGATCAAACAATAATTACGATGCAAAAGAAATAAATGCTAGGAATTACAATAGAGTAACAACTCTAAGGCTGATAAGACTCTTTAAGGGAAAGGGCTGTACGAATATTAATCTTTGGTAATATTGGCAATAAAAACAATCGTTATGATCAAGAATATGGGTATGGGTTTTACTCAGGAAAATCGTAAAATTAAGAAGTTTATAACTTGGTTAGGGTGGGCTTTAGTCCCAAAAAGGGCAATAAATTACCCCCGAGAGTGAAAACAGAACTTTTTTTGAGCCATTGCATAGTCAGGATAGATTATGAATTAAGGTAGCTATTTTTTTCAATAGATCGCTACCTTGTGAAAAATTACATCCAGCTACCGTTGCGAATAACGCCAACAGCAATACCTTCAATAGTAAATTCTTGTGCAGACAAATCTACTTTGATTGGTGAAAAATTTTCATTTTCAGCATGTAAATAAACAACATTACCTTCACGTTTGAAGCGCTTGACGGTAACATCATTTTCAATTCGAGCAACAATCACTTGTCCGTTTTGAACATCTGTCGTTTGGTGAACAGCTAATAAATCTCCATCTAAAATACCTATATCTTTCATACTATCGCCGTTTACACGAAGTAAATAGTTGGCGGGTGGATGAAACAAATTACCATCCATTTTATAGTGGTCTTCAACATGTTCTTCAGCCAAAATAGGTTCGCCGGCGGCAACGCGACCAATAAGAGGTAAGCCTTCTTCTTCTAGAAATTGCTCAGCCAAGCGGATACCACGGGAGGTACCGGGCAACATTTCTATGTAACCTTTTTTTGCTAACGCTTTTAAATGTTCTTCTGCGGCGTTGGCTGATTTAAAACCAAAAAAATTCGCAATTTCCGCACGCGTTGGCGGCATACCGGTATCACTTATTTTTTCTTTAATTAAATCAAATATTTGTTGTTGCCTGTTGGTTAAAGGACGCAACTCAGTCATTGAATTTACTGTCATCATAAAAGCCTGTATTTTTTCACAGTGTGACTGTTATTGTATACAGTATTTTAATAATAACAAGTCTCTTAGCGTTTATTTCTAGGGCAATTATAAATTCAATACAACGGATATAGGGCAATGATCACTTAATGCATCGGCGCGTTTTCTTGAAAACTTACCCTCAAACAACAATTGATTAAACGAGCCATCAATATATTTCAGTTTTGCACGAGGGCTTAAGACAATATAATCAATATAGTTTTTATAGAACCCTCCCCAACATTCAGAGTTTTTAGATAACGTTGGCGACCATAAGTGTTCATTGCCTTCATCGTCAATCACTTGCCAAAGCCCTTCTGTTTCACCACGCTTATTATTGATATCTTGAGAAAATTGTCGATTAAAATCACCCAATACAATAAAAGGCACATTTTCTGAGGCTCTAGCATCTATCCACTGCTCTAGTGGCTCTTTTTGCTGACTTAATTTAGTACATGAAACTTTTTTATAATTATCGCTCTTTGATGCTTCTTTCATTTTAGTCACTGATTTTTCATCAAGCTTAGCGCTAAAGCATCCTGACTTTAAATGAACCGCTAATAAGCGTAATCTTTCATTGCCTTTTACTAAAGTAATATCCATTCCTGGGCGAACTTTACCGATATTCAACGCTTTATATTCCACTGCTTTCACTGAATAGCCCAAGGATTTTTTAACCGCTACGCCAATTCTTTGCACCCAGTTTTCAGTTGAAAAATAATAATCATAGTTTTCACCAAAAACTTTACGCGCATAATCAGCATTTTCAACTTCTTGTAAAGCAATAATGTCTGCATCTAGTTTTTTAGCATATAGCGCTAATTGGATATAATCTTTAACCGTGCGAGTATTTAGTTTATGCGAGCCTAGCCATGCAATATTCCATGAGGCAATTTTTAATGATTGCGCATGAGCGCATAAAAGGAAGGATAAACAAAGAGTGATAAAAAAAGTGATTGTTTTAGTGTACATAACTGTTCAATTGATCAAGTAATGTCTTGTTTCTAATCTACTGAAATTTTCAGCTCAACTCAATCATTGCACAATTTGCAACAAATAAACTCAAATAAGCTTACTATTTATAATAATAAGCTCTGTTCGATTTTATGATAAACATCGGTCGCGTTAATTAATGAATTGGCGGTTAAGTTGGCAACCCCATAAACTATCGTTTTAACACCCTGTTTTTCTTTAACGTGCCTAAGTAACCGGTCAAAATCACCATCACCTGAGAGTAAAACAATAATATCAACATTTTTTGCTGCTTCCATAATGTCAATCGTTATGCCAACATCCCAATCACCTTTTGCAGAGCCATCTTTACGCTGAATAAAGGGTTTAAGTTTTACCTCAAAACCGATATGTTTCAGTGCTTTTTGAAATTTATGCTGTTGATCATCACTGCGTTGAATGGCATAGGCATTAGCCACGGTAATATCGCCTTGAGCCATTAACTCTTGCCACAGCATTTTGTAATTAAATTGACGTTGATAAACGTCACGCGTAGTGTAATAAATATTCTGTACGTCAACAAAAACGCCTATTTTAGTCAAAATTTACTCCCTTAGCCTTATCTTCTTTAATGATATTTATTAATACAATTTGATTAAAAATCAGTCCTTTTACTTGTTACCCATAATTTCTAGCGTTAAGATAGATTACATAAAAAAATAATAACAAAAATGAATTTCTTAATGGACAAAGAATGATTTTAGACAAAAGCCTTCAAATAGCGGCTGACTATAGCAAGCAAACTCATCACTTTTTATCGGCTCATTTTATTGCGCCAACACCCATCAATTATACGGTTATTTACCTCTATATTACCAAAGAAAATCCTAAATTAACGACAGCTATTGATCAAAAAATAAAAATGCGAGAATCAATTTCTGATAATTATATCACTCAGTTATTTGGTCAATTTGTTGATTTGAACCAAAAAATTGAAAAAACAATAATGACACCTTTTGAGAACATTATCACTAAAACCATAGAAAGAATTAGCCTGCAAGCGGGATATGAAAATAAAACCACGGCTAGTTTGAGTAAACTCGAAAAAGTGTTAACGAATAATAAACATAGCGACTCTTTGGATAAAATTGCTGAATATATTTTAAATACTATCAATACATCACAAATACAACACCAAGCGTTATTGCAAGAGTTATCTGAGACTCAACAAGAAATTTGTCAACTAAAAGAAAAGCTCGCATCCTCAAGGCAAGATGCTTTAGTTGATGCTTTAACGGGACTACTCAACCGCAGAGGGTGTGACGAAAAATTAAAAAATCTCAGCCACAAGGATACTCACTCATCATTAGCCATAGATATTGATCACTTTAAAATTATTAATGACAAGTATGGTCATTTTATTGGTGACAAAGTTATTCAATATATTGCCAAAGCCATTAAAGACAATATTAACGAACATGATTTAGCTGTGCGTTATGGTGGCGAAGAGTTTGTTGTGGTTATGGTGAATAAGCCAATAACAGAAGCCGAAAAAGTGGCAGAAAAAATCCGTCTCTCTATTACTAAAATGAAATTAATGCAGCGAGAGTCTAAAACCTACTTACCGCCAATATCGGTTTCTATCGGCGTTGCGCAAAATAATAATGTACCTGATTGGAAAACGTTATTTCAACAAGCCGATGTTGCCTTATATCAAGCCAAAAATACCGGCAGAAATCGCTGCGTGTGTGCTTAATTAGTTAACAGCAAGTGGACTTAGTTCACTACTACCTCATGTATGACGTACTTTAGTACGACAAAAAGTCTAATTTAATATAATTAAAATCATCAAAGAAAAGCACCGGTATTTTGAATTCATTTAGCGATAATGCTAAACTTCGCCTTTTTATGCCTTATGCGAAATAAAATGCTAACAACACTGCGTTCCTTTTTTTATCTATTATTAAAATATCCGGTTTTATTGCTAGTACGGAGCAAAACTGTACTTGATGGGCAAATAGAAACAGATAAAAAAGCGCAGCCTATTTGTTATATTGTTCGCCATCAATCGGCAAGTGATTTATTAACGTTACAATATGCCTGTAAACAACAAAATTTACCTAACCCATTAAGTCAAGTGGAGATTAATGGTCAGTCTTTTAATCGTACTATTTGCTTAGCTAAACCAAGCTCAATTTTCCCTTGGCGTAAAATAAAACAAACATCTGCCCTTAATCAAGGGCTTGATTTATTAAATCAACATACACTTGATCACAAGCTTGATATGCAATTAATTCCTGCCAATTTAATTTGGGGGCGCTCGCCAACGAAAGAGCAAAATAATACCAATGTTGGTACCTTACTTGCTGACCAAGAATCACCTAATTGGTTACGTAAATTTTTCATCGTTTTATTTTCAGGGCGCGATACTTTTGTACGATTTAGTGAGCCTTTATCAATAAGAATGATGTCTGACAACCATGGCAATGATGAAGTCACTGCTCGTAAATTATTGCGTGTTGCGCGTTTTCACTTTCATAAACAAACTATTACCACGAAGGGGCCGCGCTTAATGCATCGTCAGCAAATGTTTACCGCTTTATTTGCTAACCCTTCAGTGAAACGTATTATCAGTGACGAAGCAAAAAATAAAAGTATTAGCGAAGACAAAGTAAAAAAACAAGCACTGGCAATGATGAATGAAATTGCCGGTGATTTTAGTGTTTCTTGGATACGTTTAGGCGAGCGAATTTTGCACTGGCTTTGGAAGCGTTTATACAGCGACATCAAAGTAAATAACGCCAAAGTATTAAGAAAACTCGCACAAGACGGACATGAAATTATTTATGTTCCCTGTCATCGCAGCCATATGGATTACCTGCTACTTTCCTCGGTTATATTACAAGAAGGCATTGTAATGCCGCGCATTGCTGCCGGAATCAACCTAAATTTTTGGCCTGCGGGGACTATTTTTAGAAAAGGCGGGGCATTTTTTATTCGCCGAAGTTTTGGTGGCAATCGTTTATATTCAACTATTTTTAGAGAATATCTGAGTTTACTTTTTGAGCGTGGCTACTCTGTTAAATATTATACCGAAGGTGGCCGTAGCAGAACTGGAAGATTACTTGCCCCTAAAACCGGTATGTTAGCCATGACCATTCAAAGTTTATTACGTGGTATTGATAGACCACTAACCTTAGTCCCTGTTTACTTAGGTTATGAGCATGTTATGGAAGTAGGCACTTATCACAAAGAGCTTAGTGGTAGTCAAAAGAAAAAAGAATCTATTTTTGGTGTACTAAAGGCAATTAAAAGTTTGCGTAACTATGGTAATGGCTATATCAACTTTGGTAACCCTATCAATGTGAATGACTTTTTAAATAAACAAGTACCTGACTGGAAAGATGCGATTGATGCTATTGACCCACAAAAACCAAACTGGTTAACACCTACGGTGAATGTATTAGCCGACAAAGTCATGCGAAGCATTAATCAAAGTGCGGCACTAAATGGGGTTTCCTTAATCGCCCTTATTTTACACGCCAGTAAAAACAAAGCACTTGCTAAACTTGATCTTGAAAATCAACTTGATTTTTTCTTAAATATGCAGAGACAAGCGCCTTACAGTAAAGAACTCACCATTCCAACAGAAACAGGCCGTGAATTATTAGCGCATGTTATTTCATTAAATAAAGTTACCTTAAGCGATGATAGCTTTGGCACTATCGTTTCTTTAAGTGATTCTGCCAGTTTAGAAATGAGTTATTATCGAAATAACATTTTACATACTTATATGCTTGCTTCTTTAGTTTGTCGATTATTAACGTGCAACAGCAAAATTAACCACCAACAACTTACTGAACAAGTACAACGCTTGTTAGTTTTATTAAAAGATGATTTATTTTTATGGCAAGATGCTAAAAAAATAGCCTCGCAAGTGGATAACGTACTTAATTTCTTAACTGAAATGGATATAACAAAACAAAGTAAAGCCGGTTTTTGGTCACTAACCGATAATACTCAATCGCTTAATCATCTTCTTTTAATGGGCGAATGTATTGACGAAAGCTTACAGCGTATAGCCATTATCACTTCATTAGCCAGTCGCCTTGGACCCATTAGCAAACGTAATTTAGAAGAAAAAGTGGTGGCGATTGCCAAACGTCTTTCGGTGTTGAACAATATTAATGCACCTGAATTTATTGACAAAAAAGCACAAGCAACACTGATATCAACCATGCGAGATCAAAAATATATCACGATAGATGAGCAAGGTTTATTAATTGGCACAGAAACGTTAAACGAAATAAAAACTCAAATTAATAATTTAGTCGCCATTGAAGTGCTACAAAGTATTGCCCGTTAATTTTTACGAAGTTTTTACTTTGGGTTTTATCGAAAGACTTTTATGGTGGGTTTTAATACTAGATAATAATCGCGACGACAAAAGGGTAATTCATTACCCTTTTGTTAATGCTGTTAGTTCAATAGTAACTTGATCAAGCCCTTGTTTAGCAATCCGACTATTTAGCTCGGCTTGCTTGCTATCAAGTAATGAAATCCCTTCAACAACCATGTCAAAAATTTTCCATTGCCCTGTTTTCTTATTTTTTCTCAATTTAAAAGTCAAATCAATGGTTGGGTTATCCCTTGCAATTATTTGCGCTTTTATACCAACAATTCTTTTACCTTTTGTTGCTTTTTCTTGTTCAAAAACAACTTGTTGATTTTTATACTGCATTAACGCGTTTGCATAGGTACGCACAAGATAGTTACGCATTGAATTAACAAAGTCTGCACGCTGATCTTTCGTTGTTGTTTTAAGATTTTTTCCTAAAATGCGATAACTGATATATTTGTAATCAATAGAAGGCATTAACTCTTCATCTACAATAATTCTCATTAATGCTGGAAATTTCTTTATTTCTTGTTGACTAGCAGAAATACGAGAAAATAACTTATTACCCACTTTATCTAATACAACATAAGGAGAAGTGTCTTTCACTTCAATAGTTTTTGCCTGCGCAACATTAGTTAACATTATTGAAAAGGAGAAAAACGAAAAGGATAAAAACCAAAGCGTTAAAGATGAAAGTTTTTTCATGTAAACAATCCCTATGTGTTGTATAAAATAACAACGCAAACAAAAACAAACCGACCGAGCGGTATAAACTATAAAAGATAATAACACCGACCGACCGGTATGCAAACAATTAACTGAATAAAAAAAGGTTTATCTAAGACAAAAAGGGAATAAGAATTATTTTTTTAATGCGCGTATATACTGACAAAGCTCAGCGACTACTTGCTGAAATAGCACTTTATTACGTGAACTTTTACTCAAGGTTGTAGAACCATGGAAAGTAGCAACAATAAAATAAGCAACCTGACTATATTTTAAGTTTGGTCGTAAATCTGCTTCAATGCGCTTGAAAGCATCAATAATCATCTGATTTAACTTCTCTTGCATAGCAAGTATGCGCAAACGAAAGCCTTCATCAACATTGGCCATTTCTTCACAAAGGTTATTCATTGGGCAGCCACAAACAGTTTTACAACCGGTCATTTCATTACACATAGCAGTGAAAAATTCACACAAGCCTTCAATAGGATCCTCTGCAATTAAAGCGGGTTGCCAGGTTTCAAGAATCATCGGGATAAAACTTTCTTCAAATACCGCATAACCAAGTTCTATTTTACTTGAAAAATGATAATATAAAGCACCTTTAGAAATACCACACCGCTTAAGAATGACAGACAAACTCGTTGCTTGAAAACCATTTTGATGAATTTCATCTGCCGAGACGGCCAGTATTTTTTGGCGAGTATCTACTGCATCTACCATAATTTAAGTTCTTGCTTTATACAAACATCTGTGAACAAGAATAACAAACCGACCGGTTTGTTTCAAGTTAATATAGTTATATCGAAAGATTGAATTTTTGGTGAGTTTGCTCAACTTTTAATTTTTAATCTGATTTAATTATTGCAACCAAGTTATTATGAGGTGGGATAATAAGTACAATAGCAAGTTAGTAGATGAGATAAATAAATTAAACAATAACAGGAATATTTCTATGTACCCATACAGTGATAAAACAAAAAACATTATTAATTTGATTGGTAGTGGAGACGCCGCTTATGTGCCAAAAGCGATCACCTGCGCAATTAAAGTGCTAGACGCCATTGCTGCCGATGAAAAACTTGATAACAAAATTCGCGAAGATGCAGCCTTTGCAGCTGCCAATTTAGTATTAAGTGATTACAACGATTAAGTGTCCCTAAATTACTTAAATAATATTGTAGACAAATTTACCAACGCATTTTCTCATGAAATTTAACACTAAAGATAACATGCCTATGTAGATAACTTAGGCATCTGTTGTAGTCGTCATCTTCGAGGTGTATTTGCCTACAGGACGTAGGTACTTAGCTTTGGTCTGGAACTACAAAGCTGAATACGAAGATCTAGGTGTTTTTATACTTAGATCCCCGTTTAACACCACGGGAATGACGAACCTGAGTGAAGTGCATAGACAAGAAAAATTATGAATTAATTCATTTGCCTGTCTACAGGGCTTTTCACCTATTCTTGAAGTTTCTGAAGTTCCACAGATTTATGTGGAGGTGTCATAAAAATGAGAATGGCATCAATAGTTCAATACAACTAAGCTGTAAATAACATTATTCTTATATTAGGTGAGTTAAGTTTTACAATTGTTTTTGATTTATTACTAACTGCTTGTCTTTACATATACTTATTAAAATCCTCAATAGAAAAATCAATGAGCGCTCTTACTTTTTTAGGTAACAAATGATGCGATAAGTAAACTGCATAAAGCGGGTGGCTTTTCATTGAAAAATCTTTAAGTAGTGGTATTAAACTCTTTGACTCAATTTGTTTTTGTAAAACAAAACTGGGACATAATGCAACCCCCCTCCCATTAATTGCCCAATCTCTAGCTATTTTTGCACTATTGACTAACAGGTTTCTTGTGGGAGAAAATGTGTACTCTTTTGAATTTTTATTAAATAGCCACTTGTGAGCATCTCTTCTGTTTGTATCCACTATACATAGATGATTGTTCAATTCATCGGGCGTTTTTGGGATACCGTATTGCGACAGATACTCAGGCGAGGCGACGAGTGTACTTTTTACGTTACCAAGTTTACGCGCTTTTAAAGTTATAACATCTGGCTCACCTATTCTAAAGGCTAAGTCGAAGCCATCTTTTGCTAAATCAACATGAGAGTCACTCAAGCGTAAGTCAATTGACAATGAAGGATAGGTAACAGAAAAACGGCTTAACATATCGCCTATAAATATTTCACCAAACGTAACGGGAGCAGCTATACGTAATATTCCTGTTAACCCTTGTGCATCTTCCGATATGGCACCGAGTAGTTCATCAAATCCTGCTAATAGTGCTGGCGCTCTTAAGAGTAGCTCTTCTCCGGCAGGTGTCAGACCTACTTTACGTGTTGTTCGTTGAAGTAATAGCGATCCTAACCGCTGCTCTAGTTGTGCTACATATTTTGACGTAAGCCTATTTGACATACCTAATTGATCTGCCGCTCCTGTAAAGGAGCCTGTTTGCGCGGTAGCAACAAATGCTTTCAAACCATCAATTATGTCCATGCTACACCTATTAAGAACGTTTTGTTGGTAGTTATTCTATATAAAGAACATTTACTTGAAAAGGGTTTAAGCACATACTTTTCACATATTAAACGCCCTTACAACGAAGGGCAGCTTAATTTAACTAGACAATTATTATTTAATTTTCAAAGTAAGGAGTATTCCATGAGTCTTTTATCATCCTTTCAACAGCTTAAAGAACGCTTAAAGTTATCTGAGAGAATGCCAACCGTATTCTTAGGTCATGGTACTCCCATGAATGCTATCGAAGATAATCAATTTAGCCGAAGTTGGTCTACACTAGGTCGAATGCTACCTAAACCACAAGCTATTTTAGTCATATCAGCTCATTGGATGACTAAAAAAACAACCTTAGTCGATGTTTCGGCAATGCCACGTACTATTCATGATTTTCATGGGTTTCCTGCCGCGTTGAATAAACAACAATATCAAGCTAAAGGGCATCCAGAATTAGCAAAAGAAGTCGTAAATTTACTGTCTGGTTTTAATGTACATGAAGATAATCACTGGGGGTTAGATCATGGTGCATGGTGCGTGCTTAATTCTTTATATCCACATGCTGATGTTCCTGTATTTCAATTGTCTATCGATATTACAAAAGACCTGAATTGGCACTTAAATATTGGCAAGCATCTATCTGAATTACGAGATAGAGGCGTTTTAATACTAGGCTCAGGCAATATTGTTCATAACTTAGGATCGTTAAGGTTTGATGGTAAGCCTCATGACTGGGCGATTGAATTTGATAGTGATGTAAAACAACGTTTGAATAATAGAGATTTTCACTCTCTTGCAGATATCAACGCTATGGGGCATTTATTGACTATAGCTAACCCAACACTAGAGCATTATATTCCGGCATTAACCATAGCGGGAAGCTCTGATAGTAAAGATGAACTTTTCTACACAACCGAAAGTATAGAGCTTGGCTCTCTGTCAATGCGATCATTTGTTTTTCATAGCGTTTAAAATTACGAGGATAAAAATATGTTAGTTAATGGTAAATGGGTTGAAAACTGGAAACCTTTACAAAAATCTGATGAAAAAGGACGGTTTGTTAGACAAACATCTGAATTTCGTCATTGGATAACTTCTGACGGTAGGGCTGGTCCTACCGGGGAAAGCGGGTTTAAAGCGGAGGCTGGTCGCTACAGGCTATATGTTGCCTTTATTTGCCCGTGGGCTTCCCGTACTTTAATGGCAAGAAAGTTAAAAGGCTTAGAAGATATTATTGATGTTACTGTTGTAAACCCTGTACTTACTGCTCAAGGGTGGGGATTTGGACAGTATCCAAGTGCAAACAGTGACCCATTATTTAACTCAACCTATCTTCATGAAATATATTCTAGAGCAGACGATAGTTATACCGGCCGAGCAACAGTACCGGTACTTTGGGATATAAAACGCAATGTTATGGTAAATAATGAAAGTGCTGATATTTTAAGAATGTTCGATACTGCATTTGAACACATGGTCGCAACGAATGTTAGGTTATATCCGAATGAATTAGCACCTGAAATTGATGAACTTAATTTCAGGATTTACGATAAACTCAATAATGGCGTGTACAAGGCAGGCTTTACCAAGGAACAATCCTCATATGAAGAGGCTACCAATGACGTTTTTGCTATGCTAGAGGAATTGGAAGCTCGTCTTCACCAACAAAATTATTTACTAGGTAATTGCTTAACTGAGACTGATATTCGAACTTTTGTGACATTAATTAGATTTGATGTCGCATACCATGGCCTATTTAAAACCAATAAAAAACAAATAACTGACTACCCGAACTTAACCGCCTATATGGAAAGAATATTGCGATTACCGGGCATTATTGACACCGTAAATATTGACCATATTGTTGCTGGATATTATTCAATAAAAGATTTAAATCCATCGGGTATTAAGCCTATCGGATCTTCATACATTACCGGTTTAGTCGATTCTGTTCGCAAAAATGTAACTAAGTAACTTTTTAATGCCGATATAAGGGATAACCATGGAAAAACGGCAAGCTAAATTAATTTTCTTACCTCTCTACAGGTCTTATCAACTTTGATCACCGATTCTTGATATTTTTGAAAATCCACATTTGTGTGGGTGTCATAAATAATGAGAATCGCGTCAATTGTTTTTAGCATGGTGATTTTGCGTGTTTGTTTTTTGGCGAAAGTAATTATACCATTTCGTCCAAAAACATACTTGAAAAATCAACACACGCTAGCTTGATAAATTAAAAGTCTCCAATAGCAATTTTACTTACATCATATGCTTTTTCATTTTGAGTAAAACCTTTAGCCTCATCACGATACTCTCGAGGTGTTTGACCAAAATGCTTTTTAAATACCGCGTACATATATTGCACCGATGGATAACCACAAATACCGGCAATTTCAATCGCAGATTGCTCTGTACTTTTTAACATACTGCAAGATTTTCTAAATTTTTCATGGTGAATTTCATGGTGGATACTATGGCCTCGCTCAACTTTAAAACGTTGCTCTAAATTAGAACGAGAAATCCCTACATAATCGAGTACTTGATCAACTTTAATGCCGCGACATGCCTGCTGCCTGATAAAGTGCATAGCTTGCATCACATAGGTGTCTTTAATCGCTTTATAATCAGTTGATTGACGCTCAACAATTCCTGCCGGTGGAATGAGTAAAGGCTCAGAACTACCACCAAACCCATTTAATAATTTGTGCAATTTTTTTGCCGCTTGAAAACCAATAGAAAAACATCCTTGCCTAACAGAGCTTAAACTTACACGGCTGAGAAAGCGGGCTATTTCATCATCATCAATGCCTATAACACACATTTTATCAGGTACTAATAAACCCGCATGATCACAAACTTGTAGTAAATGTCTTGCTCTAGCATCAGTAACCGCAATAATACCTACCGGTGTCGGCAATGACTGCAACCAATTGGATAAACGTTTAATAGTATGCTGCCAAGTTTCTGGCTTTATTGGATGACCACGGTATATTTGACATTCATACCCATCAGCTTGGGTAATTTTTACTACCGCTTTTTCTCGCTCAATAGACCAGCGTTGTGATTCATCTTGCGGTGTACCATAAAAAGCAAAACGCTCAATTCCTTTTTGTCTTAAATGCTGATAAGCAGTATCTATCAGTTTATAATTATCTGTCGCTACATAAGGTACATTAGGATAATCATTGGCATCTTTATAAGAGCCACCAACGCCAACAACCGGTATGTTAGTTTTTAATAAAGCCTGTTGAATTTTAGGGTTATCAAAATCGGCAATAATTCCATCACAACCCCATTCATCAATATTGTCAAAGCGGGCGAGAAAGTCTTCTTCTAAATACAAGTCCCAGTCAGCTTTAGAGGTTTGTAAATAGTTACCTATACCTTCAATAACTTTACGATCGTAGGTTTTACTCGCATTTAATAATAAGGTAATACTATGTTTTTTCTCAAACATATTCCCTCTCCAGATTAAAGTTCAAATAAAAATTTAAAACCACTTTACATGTATACATGTATACATGTAAAGTGGTTATTACTAAATATAATAACTTTCTTTATTCTTTATGCTTTATATTCTTCATCTTATGTCTTGCTTTATTATCTCAAATAAAACAAAAACAAATTTCGTAAAGAATTTAGTCGCTAAAATCATTATCTCATAGTTTATAGTCATAAAGACTAAAAACCATAAAAAAGAAGTTGCGAGTTAAAATCCGTAATTGTAGGTTAAGTAAATAGCCGACATTATAAAGTCATATTTTATATACCTGTGAATAATCAAACTCAGGTAACTTACACTGGAGTGGCAAATGTCATCGTAC
>JAOPTQ010000074.1:0-11357 GCA_051531915.1 Colwellia sp.
CTTCAAGTGAAACGGGTATAATACGAGGACTTTATTTACTCTTGCAAAGAAGGCTTGCCAAACATCGGCATACCTTCTTCATCCCAACGCACTTCTTTTACGTAGGTATGACGATTTGGATCCCATAATGGGTCGCCAACAATTTCAGTATAAGTTCTGGCATGATAAACCAAAATATCGGTATCACCGTCTTCACCTTTAGTGAAACTGTTATGGCCTGCACCATAAACGCCGTGCTCAAAACAACTCGCAAATACCGGTTGTTGTGCTTTTGACCAACTAGCAGGGTCAAGTAAATCAGCATCATCGTTAGCGGTTAATAAACCCATGCAATAGTTTTCATCGGTTGCACTGGCTGAATAGCTAATAAATATTTTACCGTTACGCTTTAATACTGCGGGGCCTTCGTTTACCCAAAAACCGATAGTTTCCCAATCAAATTCAGGTTTAGCTAACATTACCGGTGTTGAGCTAATTTTATCAGGGGTATCCATTTTAGCGATATACAGATTACTGTTGCCTCTAATGCCATTCTCTTTTTGCGCCCATAAATAATATAACTGATCATTATGAGTGAACGTTGTCGCATCAAGGCAGAAAGTATCTATGCCGGTATCTAGCTGTCCTAAAAACTCCCAGTCACCGGTTAACGGGTTGTCATCATTACAGCGTAAAACGTACATTCTATGCTGAAATAACTCATCTTTAATTTCACGACTTGGCGCAATAGCAACATAAATATACCAAGCACCCCGTCCATTAGAGAAGTTAAAATGAATTTCAGGTGCCCAAACCAAATCTGAATAAGGGCCGGTATCAGGTTTATGCCAAACATCAAAAGTTTCAGCAGTAGCTAAGCCTTCAATAGTTTTAGCACGTCGTAATTCAAGACGATCGTAAGCAGGTACTGACGCGGTAAAATAATAATAGCCGTCAGTGTGCTTATAAATGTACGGATCGGCACGTTGTTCAATTAATGGGGTAAGTCTAGTCACTTGTGACTCCAATTTAAGGGTTTACTATTATACAGTTGCTGTTGGTGTCGAACCATCAGCGTTAATTTGAATGCTTTCTTGCTCGCTAGTATTTGTATGGTTAGCGGCTAACTCGTTTTTAATTTCTTCGTATTTCTCATTGTTAATTTTATATTTAAACATTAATCCACCCATAAGAGCATGAAATGCACCGGGGATTATTGAAAGCATTAAGGCAATACCGGTAAGTGTATAAGCGGTTTGTTCTTGATCTGGTTGGTAGTCAAAGAAAGCTAATAACATACCAACAATAAAACCGGCTAAACCCATACCGGCTTTTTGTGAAAATGAGATGCCGCCATAGGCCAAACCAGACACTCGCTTGCCAGTTTTTACCGTGCCGTAATCAATGGCTTCAGAGATAATTGACCAGAATACTGGCGCATGTAAATCAACCACAAAAGATAAGGTAAAGTAAAGTACAAAGGCTAATACCATATCGCCAGGCGCGACGAAAAAGTACATGATTACACTTAATAAACCAACCAGTAGTTGGCTATAACGAAATAACTTTATTTTACAATAATGTTTAGTGATCCACGTTGACGCGACCATGGCAATAATAGCGGCAGCAACACTAGTAGAAAGAAAGGCTGCAGACATCTCAGCATCGCCACCTAAATAATATTTAGCGTAATATAAAGCCACTGAGCCACGAATAACATAACCAATAGTGCCGACTATACAAATAGAACATAATATTAGCCACTGATCATTTTTCACCAGTAATTTGACTTGGGTTATAAATGGTTTAGTTTCTACTTTATGTTCAATACGCTCTTTGGTAGTGAAAAAGCAAAAAATAAATAATGCTGCGGCCATAATTGCCATTAATCCCATCGCAAATTGATACCCTGAGGCGATATTCTCACCGCCCCAGTAATTGGCTAAAATAGGCACAATAGAGGTCACTAATAATGCCGCTACTTTTGCAAAGAATAAACGATAGCCATTTGCAGACAGCTTTTCTTTAGGGTTATCGGTCATTACACCAATAATAGAAATATAAGGAATAGTTACGACGGTAAACATAATAGTAACGAGTATATAAGTAGCGTATGCCCACACTAATTTACTGTTATAGTCCCAATCAGGGGTACTAAAAGTTAAAAATACTGAAATACCAAAGGGCACGGCCATGGTAAGGAAATATGGTCGATATCTACCCCAGCGAGTTGTGTATTTGTCAGTTATCATTCCCATTAGAGGATCGGTTACCGCATCAATTAAACGTACCGATAACAGTAAAAATGCAACGTCAGAGGGCTTTAAACCAAAGACATCAGTATAAAAAAAAGTGATTATTAGCATCATTGAAGAAATAACCACATTAACCGCCATGTCGCCTGAGCCGTAGCCAACTTTTTCTAATATTGAAAGTTTATGTGAACTCATTTACCAGCCTTTAGTATTAATGAAATAGAGCCTTAACAAACGCCATTAATATTTAATTTATGAAGTTTCTTAAAATAGGGTGTACCTTTTAAGGATAATAATATGCTACTATCATTCATCATACAATAGTACTTTACTAATATTATTTGAATTGACCTATTCTCAGGAGTTCTGTTTTGTCATTTTTATCGGTGTGGAAACGTAACGTTAAGCGTTGTGTATATTTATTGATTTTTTCGGTTTTTACCTTAGGTTGTCAGGCTGAAACATTGCCACAATTAGATATTCATGATCCGGTAATGATCGAAGTGAAAAATATTGACGGAAAAAGTGTGGGGGAAAAGAGTAAATACTATTTATTTAGTACCGGACCTGGCATTACTATTTATCAATCAGATGATTTAGTGAACTGGCATTACTCTGACCGCGCTTTTGCCACCGAGCCTACTTGGGCTAAAAGTGTTTCTTCAACCTTTGATGGTCATTTATGGGCACCTGATATTATTGAACATAACGGGTTGTTTTATCTTTATTATTCAGTCTCTGCGTTTGGTAAAAACACCTCGGCGATGGGCGTTACCGTTAATAAAACCTTAAATGCTAATTCTCCTGACTATAAATGGCAAGACCAAGGTATTGTTTTACAATCGGTGCCGCATCGTGATTCTTTTAATGCCATTGACCCTGCGATTATTTTTGATGAACAAGGTACTCCATGGATGAGCTTTGGCTCATTTTGGGGCGGCTTAAAAATTGTTAAATTAGCTGAAAATATGATTTCTCTTGCTAAGCCAGAAGTATGGGCAACTATCGCTAAACTGGAACGTCCGGTCTTTACCGATGAAGCAGAGCCGGGTAATGGACAAATAGAAGCGCCTTTTATTTATAAAAAAGGTGACTATTACTATTTATTTGTTTCTTACGGTTTATGTTGTCGTGGTGATGACAGTACTTACCATATTGCCATGGGACGCTCAAAAAGTGTTACTGGTCCTTACCTTGATAAAACCGGTAAAGACATGGCTAAAGGTGGCGGAACCATTTTACTTAAAGGCAATAAAGCATGGCCGGGCTTAGGACATAACAGTGTTTATGAATTTAAGGGTAAAGACTATTTGGTATATCACGCTTATGAATCAAGTGATAACGGCTTGCAAAAATTAAAATTATCGGAAATTACTTGGGATAAAGACCAGTGGCCAATGGTTGATATCAATACCTTAAATAGCTATCGCAGTACTATTAGTAAATAAATTCCGTAAATAAAATTTGTACACAGTTTATAAAATATGAGTGAAAATAATGAATAAAATGATTAATAAAAAAATGACTAATCTCATTAAAAAATCAGGTCAGCTATGCTTAGCAGCCGGTTTATTAACGCTAATGGCTTGTCAACCAAGTAGTAATGTTGAAGAAAGTACCCTGGCAGCAACGACAAGTGCCTCAACAGAGCAAGATGTTGCTAGCTTAACCCAGATAGCGAGTGACACTTTTGCTAATCCCTTATTTCGTAACGGCGCTGATCCATGGATGCACTATTACCAAGGTAACTATTACCTAACCACAACAACATGGCACCATGAATTAGTGATGCGTAAATCACCAACTATTGCTGGCCTTGCTGATGCACCAGCACATAATATTTGGACGGGTGATGATCCTTCACGTTGTTGTAACTTTTGGGCATTTGAATTTTTCCCGTTTGATACGCCAGAAGGTGTTAAATGGTATGTTATTTATACTGCCGGTGAAGCAGGTAATGATTATGGTTCACAAAGAACTCATATTTTAGAAAGTGCCGGTAGCGACCCTATGGGGCCTTACCAATATAAAGATACGCCCATGAAAGACCATTGGAACATTGATGGTAGTTACTTTAAACATGAAGGCGAGTTATTCTTTTTATGGTCTGAGTGGCATGGCGCTGATCAAGTTAACTTGATCGCAAAAATGACTAACCCTTGGACATTAGAAGGCGAGCATACTGTTATTACTAAACCAGAGCATGACTGGGAAATTTCAGGTTTACGCGTTAATGAAGGCCCTGAAATTATTAAACATGACGGGCGTACCTTCCTTGTACACTCTGCGAGCTTTTGTAATACCGAAGACTATAAGTTAGCCGTAGTTGAATTAACCGGTGAAGATCCATTAAAGGCGGAATCTTGGACTAAATATGATGAACCGTTTTTTGAGAAAGCTAATGGCGTATTTGCCCCTGGTCATCACGGTTTCTTAACCTCACCTGATGGTAGTGAAGACTGGTTGATTTATCACGGGAACTCTTCACCAACGGATGGCTGTAGCGGTACTCGTGCTGCACGTGCACAACCGTTTACTTGGCACACAGAAGGTGACAAAAAAGGTTTACCTAACTTTGGTCAGCCAATGCCTGATAAAAAACAAATACCAGTACCTAGCGGTGAACAAGGTCCTTTATTTGCACAAGTTCAAGGTACTCAATACCGTATCGTCAATAAAAACAGTGATGCCTGTTTAACCACTAATAAAGCCGGTGAAGTAACCGTTGGCGCTTGTGAGTCTAAAGCAAGTCAATGGGTAGTTGACCCTGCTAACGATGGTTTATACCGTTTTGCCAATGCTGAATTTGGTTCATTCTTAACCGAAGAAAACTGTTTAGCTGACTCAATTAATGATGTTTCTGCTGGCCCATGGACATCTTCAACTTGTCAACGTTTTAGCATAGACGCTTCTCGTGATGGTTGGTTCCGTTTTGCTAATGGCCAATCAATTCATAATCTACAAGTGAAAGATTGTGCAACAACAAGTGGCTCTTCAGTAACCGCAGGTGCAAACCGTATAGAAAGCTGTACCGATTGGCGCATAGAGCCGGTATCAACGGTTGCTATGATTAACGCATACAGCGGTAAAGTGCTTTCGGTTGACCAATGTAGTGTTGAAGATAATGCTAACGTTATTCAGCACTCTTTTACTGATTCTCCTTGTCAAAAATGGCAAGCACAACCGACGGATAACGGCTATTACCGCTTTCAGTCACTTAACGACAGCAAACTTTGCTTAGCGATTGAAACGGGCGATCAAGTCAAAGTGCCGGGTAATTTAGTACAAAGTTCTTGTGCAAGTGAACTAAGCGAATGGCGTATAGAGTTTTTAGAAACCGGTGTTGTTCGTCTTGTTGGTCGTAGAGCTGGTGCTATCACTATTGAAGAAAAAGCCTTGATGGATAATGGCGCTAACATTTTCGAGCAAGTCTGGAAAGATACTATCGATCAACATTTCTATTTACGTGTAGTGGAGTAAATAAAAGCTATTAACAAGTAAAAACTGAGCTGATATTAGCTCAGTTTTTGTTTTAATCGTTTGATTAAGAAAAGGTAAACTATGAAAAAACAAATAAAAAACCGCATTGGAAAATTAGCGAAAGGTATTCTTTCAGCAAGTTTAGTAGTTAGCACCATAAGTTTTACTGGTGCCGCGTTTGCGAAAAACCCAATCATTGATTCAGTATTTACAGCTGATCCTGCTGCTATTGTTCATAACGATACCGTGTACCTTTATACCGGACATGACGAGCAAGTACCGGGTAAAGTAGGTTTTATTATCAATGAATGGTTAGTGTTTTCATCAACCGATATGGTTAACTGGCAAGAGCACGGCGCCATTTTGAAAGCTACTGATTTTAAATGGGCGCAACATTCTGCTTGGGCTGCCCATATGATAGAGCGTGATGGTAAATTTTATTTTTATACCTCGGTATATTATGACGCCAAAGAAAAACCGGGTTTTGCTATTGGTGTTGCGGTAGCTGATAGCCCAACAGGGCCTTTCAAAGATGCGAAAGGAAGTCCGTTATTAACCAATGACATGACCACGCAAAGTTCGAATAATTGGGACGATATTGATCCTGCCATTTTTATTGAAGAAAATGGCGATGCCTACATGTTCTTTGGTAATTCAGTGCCTAAGTACGTGAAGCTAAAAGATAATATGATTGAATTTGACGGTGAAATTCAAGTACTTGATATACCGCATTTTACCGAAGCATTATATGTGCATAAAAAAGCTGATAATTATTACTTAACTTATGCCAGCGGTCTACCTGAAACTATTCATTATGCGATGAGTAAAAGTATTAAAGGTCCGTGGCAATATAAAGGCCTGTTGAACGAAGTGGCAGGCAATAGCAATACCAATCATCAATCAATTATTGAATTTAAAGGTAAAGATTATTTTATCTATCACACGGGCTCAATGCAGCATAACTCCCCCGTTGGTATCGGTGGTGAGTTCCGCCGTTCGGTTGCTATTGATAAATTAGAATACCGTGCTGATGGTAGTTTAAAGCCGATTATAATGACCTCTAAAGGTATTAGCACTTCGGTAAAATAACCTTACTTATTAAAAATTAAGTAACTAACAAAGTAAAAATAAAATAAAAAATTTAGGAATTAATTATGAAAAAATTAATGCTTGGTTTATTAACAGCCAGCTTAACGTTTAGCACTGTTGTGTTAGCTAAAAACCCGATTACTGACAAAAAATTTACCGCTGATCCTGCCGCTATGGTGCATGATGGTACGGTTTATTTATATACCGGTCATGATGAAGACAAAGACAATAAATTTTATAAAATGAATGAGTGGTTGTTATTTACTTCAACCGATATGGTCAATTGGCAAGAGCAAAAACCTATAATGAAAGTCACTGATTTTCAATGGGCAAAAGAGCATGCTTGGGCTGCTCATATGATTGAACGTGACGGGAAATTTTATTTTTATACCTCAGTTTATCAAAAAGATAAAAAAGGTTTTGCCATTGGTGTTGGCATAGCTGATACCCCTTACGGACCATTTAAAGATGCTCGTGGTACTGCATTATTAACTAATGACATGACCACTCAGACGCCAAATGATTGGGATGACATCGACCCCGCTATTTTTATTGAAGATAACGGTGATGCTTACCTATTTTTTGGTAACTTAGTGCCAAAAGTGGTTAAGCTAAAGGACAACATGATTGAGCTTGATGGTGAGATTAAAGTATTAGATTTGCCAAACTTTACCGAAGCATTATGGGTACATAAAAAAGGTGAGAACTATTATATTTCATACGCCAGTGGTTTCCCTGAAACTATTCATTATGCGATGAGCAAAAGCATTAATGGTCCATGGGAATATAAAGGTTTGTTAAACGAACTAGCCGGTAATAGTGAAACAAATCATCAATCAATTATTGAATTTAAAGGAAAGGATTATTTTATTTATCACAATGCTGCTATTCAGCATGGCTCAGCGATTGGTGCCGGTGGACGCTATCGTCGTTCAGTTGCAGTAGATAAGTTGGAATATAATACCGATGGCACTATCAAGCGTATAGTTATGACATCGGAAGGGATTATTAAGCCTGGGAAATAAGTTAACCCCATATAAAATTAGAAAAAATACACGATACAAATATAAAGTCATTGATGAGAGTCTATGACTTTATATTTATAGACTATGATACATCTAATTTTCTTATTTAAATTTAGTTTACTTAATCACTTCCTTAGATACATAGTTGCTTTATTTAGCCCACTTTTATTGAATAAAAAGCATTACTAAAGTAAGTATTATACCTACTATTGTGTAACGAATGCCTGAACGGAATGTTTTACTTTTAGGCTTAAACATCCAAAAAGTTGATAGCGAGAAAAACAGTAAAGCAGTAGCAAAAAAAATATTCAGCCAATAAACAGGAGAGTTAGTGGTTGCTTTATGTAAGTGATTTAATTTATCGAGCAGATATGGAAGCTCCATTTTAGTATAATTTAATTCCCCAGTTAATTTATTGTAAGTTCCTAACTTAAAATGTAGAAAAGTGTCATCCTCTTGATCTACTTTAAACCTCTTTATTCGCAATTTTTGCCCAAGTTCATGTTCTCCCAAGTTTGCCTCAATTGTTGTCTCAATATATTGACTAGTCTTAAAAGTATCTGTTGTTCGATAAATCAACACTGTACCGCTTAAAGCATAGATAAGCATAATACCCGCTAAAAAAAAACCTAAGTAACGGTGCAAAATGCGAATGGTGATTGGACTCATATTGATTAACTCCATAGTAATCATTGTTATTTAAAGATGTAATTATTTTATAAAATTAGCAGAATGATTATTTTTTATGTTATTAATATATAAGACTAATGAGTGCAGGAAATAACAAAACCATCATTCTTTGTTAAGTATATTGTTTGTTAGAAGTATATGGCAGTATCTTTACTTAATTTTACACTTTGTCACTTTGAAAACTCTTCTAAATCATTAAGTAAAGTTTCAATTGTTGTTAGTCACTGTAACTAACACACACGTTATTCTGATTATGAATTAAGCCTGAGTTTAATTATATTCAACTCAATACTATTTATTTCGTATTATAATCTTGGTATATTGGTAATATTATAATACTAATACCATTGAATATATCAGGAAGGTTTTCCCGCTTTAGACAATGATGAAAAATTTTTTTATATTTTTACTTGAAATCTGATACATCAAGTTACTGTAATAACATATAAGAGCTATCTGAAAATCCAATGAACTTAATCAATAAAGGCTCTTAATTATTTATTAGGGCATGTTTTAGGAAAATAAAATGACAATAAAAAAAACTATTTTACTCTCTTTTGTTAGCCTGCTTTCAACGCAAGCACAGGCTAATTTACCCGCAAAAGTTTTTGGTCCCGATAAACAGCTTGTGGTCGAAGTTGATCTAAAAAATGGTCAACCTATTTATCAAGTTACCTATAAAGGTAAAGTTTTTATTGAGGAATCATCACTTGGACTAAAAACTTCGCTAGGTGATTTTTCAAAAGATCTTAAGTATGTTGATAACAGTAAAAAAAGCATTGAAAACAGCTATCAATTAGATCGCGCTAAAGTCAGCCAAGTTAATTATAAAGCCAATCAATTAACGACCACTTTTGCTAAAGCTAATGGTGATGAATTGGATGTGATATTTAACGTATCAGACAATGATCTTGGTTTTAGCTATGCTTTACGCTCTAAAAAAGGCGCAACCCGCGTTAATATTTTTGAAGAAGCAACCAGTTTTAACTTACCGAATAATGCAACTAGCTTCATTACACCGCAAGCATTACCGATGACCGGTTGGATGAAAACTAAACCGAGTTATGAAGAACCTTACACATACCAACAGGCACTTGGCACACCTTCGCTAAATGGTGTTGGTTATACTTTTCCTATGCTCTTTAATAATGCCGGAAAGGGCTGGATATTAATTTCAGAAACCGGTGTAGACAGTCATTATGTCGGTTCAAGATTAGGTGAAAGTACCAAAGAGGGCGTGTTCAAATTAGAATTTCCACAAGCCGGTGAAAACGATGGTATGGGTAACACTTATGCCTCGGTGATCATGCCGGCAAAAACTCCTTGGCGCACTATTACTATTGCTAATGATTTAGCTCCCATTGTTGAAACTACCGTTAGTTTTGATTTAGTTGAACCGTTATATGAACCGTCAATTGATTATAAAATGGGGCGCGCTACTTGGAGTTGGATTGTTTGGCAAGACCACAGTATTAATTATGATGACCAAATAAAGTATATCGATTTGGCAGCTGAGCTGAATTTTGAATATGTGCTCATTGACAACTGGTGGGATAAAAATATCGGCCGTGATCGTATGGAAAAATTAGTGCAATATGCAGCGGCTAAAAATGTCGATATTATTTTGTGGTATAACTCAAATGGTTGGTGGAATGATGCACCACAAACACCACAAGATATTATGAATAATGTTACCGACCGTAAAAAAGAAATGACCTGGTTACAAAAAATTGGCGTGAAAGGTTTAAAAGTTGACTTTTTTGCCGGTGATAAGCAAAGCACCATGAAGTTGTACGAAGATATATTATCTGACGCTAATGATTATGGTTTAGGTATTACTTTCCATGGCTGTACATTACCGCGTGGTTGGGAACGTATGTATCCTAATTTTGTTACCTCAGAAGCCGTATTAGCCTCAGAAAACTTAGTGTTTAACCAAGCGTCATTAGACTTACATGCTTTTAATGCAACTATACTACCTTTTACTCGTAATACGGTTGCAGCGATGGATTTTGCGCCTGTTTTCTTAAATCAAAAATTATCGCAAAATCAAGAGCAAGGCACTATACGTTCAACAACGGATGCTTTTGAATTAGCAACCAGCGTTATTTATCAATCACCTATTCAGCATTTTGGCTTAACGCCAAATAACTTAGGTGAACAACCTAAGCATGTGCTTGATTTTATTCGTCAAGTACCAAGTGTCTGGGATGAGACTAAATTTATTGATGGTTATCCCGGTAAATTAGCGGTACTTGCTCGTCGTCAAACGGATGATTGGTATGTAGCAGCGGTCAATGGTGAAAAGAAAGCAAAATCTATCACCATTGATCTACCTATGTTAGCCAATAAAACCGTGGTGATGTTAGTTGACAGTAAAAATAGTCAAGACAATACTGCTAAAAAACAAACGTTGAAAGTACCTGCTAATGGCAAAGTAAAACTAAACTTGCTAGCTAATGGCGGTGCGGTTATTTATTCTCAGTAAGGTGTTATTTGTACTTTGAATAAGTTGTATTCATGTAGCGTTATTACCAAAAATAATAATGCCATAAAAAGGTTAGTAATTATTACTCCTTTATTGAAATGATATTGGTACTATCATAATATGAATGGTAGTATTGATACTCAATTATCATCAAAACAGCGGTGTGCTAATCGGGCGAGTAATTAATTAGAAAACGCAAGAGCAGACCCTTCAGAGTCTTTACCTTCTAGTAAGCAGATCTCGGCTTAAGAGAAAGTCGGAATAATGACGAGCGTGTGAGGTGAGGTTACTTAACTATTTAAACAGTTTAATTTAAATCATAATAATACAGTAAGGATAAATATGCAGTTA